>JAYOAM010000009.1:0-104795 GCA_038104255.1 Flavobacterium sp.
AAATTTCTGTTTCAACTGAAGGATTAACTAGCGGTATTTATATTGCTAGAATTACTACAGAGCAAGGAGTAAAAAGTGTAAAATTAATTAGAGAATAATCTCTTAAATATAACTCTTTTAAAAAGCCTCGAATTTTCGAGGCTTTTTTATTTTTAGTAAATTCACTAAAAAAATAGGATGAATTTGAAAATTAAAATGAACAATGTACTATTCTTAGACATTGAAACAGTTCCTCAAAAAGAATATTGGTCTGAGCTATCAGAAATAACTCAAGAATTATTTTCAAAAAAAACAGCTTATCAACGCAAAGAAGCGATTACCCCAGAAGATTTTTATGAGCGTGCTGGAATTTGGGCAGAGTTTGGAAAAATTATTTGTATATCTGTAGCCTATTTCACCAATGACTCGAAAGAAAGAAATTTAAGAGTTACCTCTTTTAGTGGAGATAATGAGGAACAAATTTTAATTGATTTTAAACAACTTTTAGACACTCATTTTAATAAATCATATCATGTGTTATGTGCACATAACGGAAAAGAATTTGATTTCCCTTATATCGCAAGAAGAATGGTTGTTCATCAAATAGAGTTGCCAGAAAAATTAAATTTATTCGGTAAAAAACCATGGGAAATACCTCATTTAGATACTATGGAGTTATGGAAGTTTGGAGACTATAAACACTATACTTCTCTAAAATTATTAACCTTAATTTTAGGAATTCCATCTCCTAAAGATGACATTGAAGGGAGTCTTGTTGCTAAAGTCTATTATAAAGATAAAAATCTAGAGCGAATTGTTAATTATTGCGAAAAAGATACTATAGCCGTTGCTCAATTATTAGTGCGTTTTAATAATGAAAACTTGATAGAAGAAGAGGAAATTATAAAAGTTTAATCTTCTAATTTCATCGAAAGCTCCAGCCATCTTTCTTCTTTTTCTTCAAGAGATGAAAGCACTTGTTGTAATTCTTCAGATTTTTCTTGAATTTGAGGTTGAGTTAATTCTTCATTTAAAAATGAGGATTCGATCGCTTTCTTTTTTCGTACCAATCGATCAATATCTTCCTCTAATGAACCAAATTCTCTTTTCTCAACAAAAGACAACTTAGTTTTATTTGGTGGAGTAGATTCTTTTTGTTGTTTTTCAATTTTTATAACTTTTTCTTTTGGTTTAGAATCCTCATATACTCTATAATCTGAATAATTTCCTGGAAAATTTTCAACAATTCCATTTCCTCTAAAAACAAATAATGAATCTACTATTTTGTCCATAAAGTATCTGTCATGAGAAACCACAATTAAATTTCCTGGAAAATCTAGCAAGAAACTTTCTAAGACATTTAAAGTAATAACATCTAGATCATTGGTAGGTTCATCTAGAATTAAAAAGTTTGGATTTTGAATTAAAACAGTACAAAGATATAGCCGCTTTTTTTCTCCTCCACTTAATTTTTCTACAAAGTCATATTGTTTTTTCTTATCGAAAAGAAAACGTTCCAATAACTGAGAAGCAGAAATTCGCCTTCCTTTAGCTAAAGGAATTTCTTCGCCAAATTCCTTAATAACTTCAATTACTTTTTGCCCTTCTTTGATAACAATCCCTTTTTGTGTATAATAGCCAAACTTTACGGTATCACCCACAACTACCTTTCCTGTATCAACAGACTCCTTATTTGTGAGTATATTTAAAAAGGAGGATTTACCAGTTCCATTTTTCCCAATAATTCCAATACGCTCACCTTTTTTAAATACGTATTCAAAGCCATCAAGTATTTTTAAATCACCAAATGATTTTTTTAACTTATGAAGTTCTAAAATTTTACTACCCAAACGAGCCATATTTATTTCTAACTGAACGCTATGATCTTGTCTTCTTTTGTGTGCTTTTTCTTTAATTTTAAAAAAATCATCAATTCTTGATTTAGACTTCGTAGTTCTTGCTTTAGGTTGTTTGCGCATCCAATCTAGTTCTTTCTTAAAAAGATTTTTTGCTTTATTGGTAATAGTAGCTTCTAGAGAAATTCTTTCCTCTTTTTTTTCTAGGTAATAGGAATAATTTCCTTTGTATTTATATAACTCACCATGATCTAATTCTATAATTTCATTACAAACCCTTTCCAAAAAATAACGATCGTGAGTTACCATAAATAGTGTTATTTTTTCTTTCTTAAAGTAGTCTTCAAGCCATTCTATCATCTCTAAGTCTAGATGATTGGTAGGTTCATCTAAGATGATTAAATCAGGTTTATTTATGAGTAAAATAGCAAGGCTAAGTCTCTTTTTCTGTCCTCCAGACAGCTTATCTACTCTAAGAGATAAGTTGTTTAGTTTTAATTTCGATAATACTAATTTGTATTGAGTCTCAAAATCCCAAGCATTATTTTGATCCATTAAATCAAAAGCTTTTTGATAGTTTTCTGAGTCTTCAGGATTTTCTAATGCTTTCTCATACTGCTTTATGATGGGTAAAATTCTATTTTCGGTAGCAAATATAGTTTCCTCTATGGTTAGATGATTGTCAAAAATTTGATTTTGAGATAAGTAAGCAACTTGAATGTCTTTTCTCTGTATTACCTGTCCATCATCGGGTATATCTATCCCTGCTATGATATTTAATATAGATGTTTTCCCAGTTCCATTTTTTGCAACAAAGGCTATCTTTTGGCTTTTATTAATTCCAAATGAAATGTTATTAAATAATATTCTATCTCCATAAGATTTAGAGATGTTTTCTACAGAAATATAATTCACAAAAATAAATTTGCACAAAGGAACTAAAAAATACCGAATAGATTATTTAGCTTATCTTTTAATTATACTAATCAAACTCAAATTGAATTAAGTTTTAGAACTTATGCCTAATAAAAAAACCTAGATAAAGCTATCTAGGTTTAAATTTCACAACAATTTTTTCCTTAATCATATTACATAGAGGTAAATAAATTTCTAATACTAAAAAGAAAATAATTATGGCATAAATATATTTACTAATAAACATTTCCACAATACCCAGAAATAATGAAATTTTTAAACCCCCATTTATAGGGATGTAATGGTATAATTATTGAAAAATTTTTGAGGTTTATCGTTCTCTTAATGTATCTTGCCTAAGATGTTACAAGTAAAAGATTTATCTATAAGATTCTTATCTCACAAAAAAGAAACTGAAGTTGTAAAAAAGGTTTCTTTTAATTTAGAGATGAACAAAATTTTAGGTATTGTGGGAGAGTCTGGTAGTGGTAAATCTGTAACCTCTCTTGCAATTCTTGGGTTGTTATCTGAAAATGCAATACTTGATGGAGAAATTTATTTTAAAGGAAAAAATATTATTTCAATTTCTAATAAAGCGTTAGAAAACATAAGAGGTAAAAAGATTGGTATGATTTTTCAAGAACCTATGAGTTCTTTAAACCCTACAATAACCTGTGGGAAACAAGTTTACGAGGTTCTAAAAAAACACACAGATTTAAATAAAAAAGAAATTTTTAAAGAAGTGATTTCTCTTTTTGAAAAAGTTAAATTACCCATACCTCAAAGAATTTTTAAGGCCTATCCACATCAATTAAGTGGAGGCCAGAAACAACGAGTAATGATTGCAATGGCTATTGCTTGTAAGCCAGATTTATTAATTGCAGATGAGCCTACCACAGCATTAGATGTTACTGTTCAAAAAGAAATTATAGGACTTCTAAAGGAATTACAATCTGAAAATAAAATGAGTATTCTTTTTATTTCTCATGATTTACCATTAGTTTCTGAAATTGCTGATGATGTAATTGTAATCTATAAAGGAGAAATTATTGAACAAGGGAAAACCAAAGATATTTTCAAAAACCCCCAAAAACAATATACGAAAGCACTAATTAATTCTAAACCTAGTCTCACTGAAAGGTTAAAAAAACTTCCAACAGTTAACGATTTTATAAAAAAAGAGACTTTTTCTGAACCCTATACTAAATTTGAAAGACAGAAATTTCATCAAAAACTTTATAATTCAGAACCATTACTTGAAATAGTTAAATTAAAAAAATATTTTTATAGTCATCAAGGGTTGTCTAAAAACCTCACGATAAGAGCAGTAGATGATGTGTCATTTAAATTATATGAAGGCGAAACATTAGGTTTAGTCGGAGAATCTGGTTGTGGAAAGACGACATTGGGAAGATCAATATTACACTTAGAAGAAATCACTTCTGGGAAAATTTTTTACAGAGGGAAAGATATTACCGTTCTTTCCAAGCTAGAGTTGGTAGATTTAAGAAAAGAAATTCAAATTATTTTTCAAGATCCATTTTCTTCATTAAACCCAAGAATATCTATCGGTAATGCAATTTTAGAACCCATGACAGTTCATAAAATTTTACCCTCCTATGAAGATCGAAAACTTTATGTTATGGAGATTTTAAAAAAAGTTGGTCTACAAGAAGATCACTTTAACAGATATCCTCATGAATTTTCAGGGGGTCAAAGACAAAGAATAGGAATTGCAAGAGCAATTGCTTTAAAGCCAAAATTAATTATTTGTGATGAGTCAGTATCTGCTCTTGATGTATCTGTTCAAGCACAAGTTCTTAATCTCCTTAATGAATTAAAAAAAGTATTTAATTTCTCGTATATTTTTATTTCACATGACTTGTCTGTTGTTAAGTTCATGTCAGATCAACTTATTGTAATGAATCAAGGTAAAATAGAAGAAATTAATGATTCAGATGAGATTTATAGAGCTCCAAAATCTAACTATACAAAGAATTTAATTGATTCTATTCCTAAAGGGATTTAAGTCATCTCCCTTTTTCCATTTACTCAATTAATGAGTATATTGCGGTATTAAAAAATGCAAAAAAGAACATGAAAATTATAGTCCCTATGGCAGGTATTGGTTCTCGTTTGAGACCTCATACGTTAACAGTCCCTAAGCCCTTAACAGTAATTGCTGGAAAACCAATTGTACAAAGATTAGTTGAAGATATTACTTCTGTTGTTAATCAATCGATAGATGAAATAGCGTTTATAATAGGCCCGTCATCAAAAGGATTTCCTGCCAATACAAAAGATAAATTATTAAATATTGCAAAAGAATTAGGTGCTAAAGGCTCTGTTTATGTTCAAGAAGAAGCTCTAGGCACTGCTCATGCAATTTTTTGTGCTAAAGATTCTCTTTCAGGCCCATGCGTTGTTGCGTTTGCAGATACGCTATTCAAAGCAGATTTCACTTTAGATGCCGAGGCAGACGGTGCTATCTGGGTTAAACAAGTAGAAGACCCAAGTGCTTTTGGAGTTGTGAAATTAAATGAGGGTTACATTACTGATTTTGTTGAAAAACCTAAAGAATTTGTGTCTGATTTAGCAATTATTGGAATTTATTACTTTAAAAATGGCAATAAACTTTCTAAAGAAATAAAACATTTAATTGACAATGACATCAGACCTTCCGGTGAGTTTCAGCTTACCGAAGTTTTAGAGACATTAAAGCAAGAGGGAGCGAAGTTCTTGCCCGGAAAAGTCGATGTTTGGATGGATTGTGGTAAAAAAGATCCAACCCTCGATACAAATAAAAAAATATTAGGATTTGATTTCGAGAAAGGGATAAAATTAGTTGCTGATTCTGTAGCATTAGAAAATGCTAAAATTATACATCCTTGCTATATTGGGGAAAACGTAGTCATTAAAAATGCCACGATTGGTCCTTATGTTTCGATAGGAGAATCTAGTTTGGTTGAAGATTCTAAAATTTCTAACTCCCTAATTCAAACTAATGTAACAATATTAAACGCAACTCTAGAAAATGCTATGATTGGAAATCATGCAACATATAATGGAAACTTCACTTCCATAAGTATTGGGGATTATTCAGAGTTGACCTAAAAAAAAGAAATGATTAAAAGGGTTGTACGTTACTTCTTCTTTGGACTTTTGTTCAACCCTTTTTACATATATTCACAAGATAGTATTTCAAAAGTTAAAGATACTTCAGAAGAGAATTACATTAAATTTCAAGAATTCTTTTTTAAATCTCTTTCGGAAAAGTCTATCAAAAATTATCAAATTGCAATTCAAAACTTGGAGGAATGCAATTCCATTTTTCCAAATAATAAAACCGTACTCTTTGAGCTTTCGAAAAATTATTTACTTTTAAATAAAATAAGAGAGGCTCAACATTACATTAATAATGCATTACTTATAGATCCATTAAATTTTTGGATGTTGAAGCATTTAGTTACCATTCAAAAAAAAGATAAAAACTATCAAGAGGCCATAAAGACTCAATTAATTATAGTTAAGCAAAAACCTTATGAGCGTTCTGAATTAATTAATTTATATTATTTAAATAATGAATTTATGAAAGCGTTGTCTCTACTGCATACTTTTGAGGAAGAATATGGTTTAACAACAAGATTAAAACGAATAAAACATAAGTTGATGTTGAAAAATAAACCTCAAATTGTAACTCCAAAGGTTGACAGCTTGCCCTTGCTAATTTCAGATTTTGAGTCAAACCCTCTTTCGTTTAATACTTTGAAAAAAATTTTGACTGTTGCAATTAAAGAAAATATTGAAACTTATTATATTTATAGTAATCTAGCCATTGATCTTTTTCCAGCTCAGCCATTTTCTTATCTGTCAAAAGGAAGGGCTTTACAGCTTCAAGGAAAGCATCAAGAAGCAATCGATTTTCTAGAAATAGGTATAGATTTTATAGTTGAAACCCCTCTGTTAGAAGCTCAGTTCTATGCTCTTTTAGTCAAGATTTATACTAGTTTAAATAAAACTAAAAAGGCAACAGAATACAGAATGAAACTTGAAAATGAAAAGATATAATATGAGAAAAATAAGCTGTTTCTTTCTTTTTTTAATTGTACTTAGTTCTTGTAAAAGCAAAAAAACTCTTGTTGATTTAAATACTCCAGTATTAAAAAAAATATCAGCTAAAAAAATTATAAAAAAACATAATACTCTTTCTTTTGATGCTAAATCATTGGAAGCTAAATTAAAAGTTGGGTATTCAGATTATAAAAATGGGAAAAGAAATAAAATTAATTTTACAGTAAACTTAAGAGTGTTAAAGGATTCAGTAATATGGATGAAAGGATCAAAAGTAATTAGTGCTTTTAGAGTAAAAATAACTCCATCTTCATTTAGTTATTATTCGCTGATTGATAAAAAATATTTTAAGGGAGACTTCTCACTTTTAGAAAAAATATTGGGGGCTAAAGTTACGTTCAGGCAGGTTCAGAACTTATTGCTTGGAGAAACTATTCTAGATTTAAAAAAGCAAAAATTTATATCTGAGATTGATGATGTTACTTATAAATTAACTCCTAGAGTGCAAAATGAATTGTATCGAACAATTTTCTTATTTGACCCAAAAAGTTTTGCATTAAAAAAACAGATACTCAACACTCATAAAAATAATAAAGCATTAGATATAGATTACAAAAGTTATCGTTTGATAGAAAATCAATTAGTGCCTAAAAAAATTATGATTAATGTATCACAACTAGAACATTTCACAACAATTAGTATTGATTTTAAAACAGTAACTTTAAACAAACAAATTAGTACTCCATACAGAATACCATCTAATTACAAACCGATTAAACTTTAATGTTAAAAACGCACCAATACATATCTCTTTTATTTCTTCTTTTTCTGACGGTTGTTTCGTTTGCACAAAAAAAATCTAAAAAACAATTAGAGCTTGATAGAAAAAGGATAAAGAATGAAATTAAAAAGGTAAATAAGTTACTTTTTGCAGCAAAAAAAAGTGAACAAAATGCTCTAGAAGATTTAAAAGATTTGAATCAGAAAATTAGTGTTCGAGAAAAATATATTTCAACAATTAATTTAGAAGTAGAATCTCTAACAAATGAGATCAATATATATGAAGATGAGATAAAACAATTAGATAAAAAATTAATGAAGTTAAAAGAAGATTATGCTGAAATGATTTATAAATCATATAAGAGTAAATCTCAACAAAGTAGCACTTTGTTTTTATTATCCTCTGAAAGTTTTTATCAAGCTTATAAAAGAGTAAAGTATATGAAGCAATATGCTTCATTTAGAAAAAAACAAGGAGAAGAAGTGTACCTTCTAACGAATAAATTCTTACAATTGAAAGATTCATTATTAATTCAGAAGGAATTAAAAGATACTTTACTATCTAATGAAAAAGAACAAAAATCAAAGATAGAAATTGAAAAGGATGATCAGAAAAAATTAATTTCTAAACTAAAAACTCAAGAAAAAAAATACAAGAGAAAGCTTCGAATAAAACAACAAGAGGAAAAGAAAATAACAGAGAGAATAGATAAAATAATTAAGGAAGCTATAGCCAAATCTAATGCAAATAAAGGAGTCAAAAAGTCAAAAGGGTTTTCTTTGACACCAGAAGCTAAAGCGTTAGCAGTTAGATTTGAACAAAATAAAGGAAAGCTTCCATGGCCTGTTAAGACTGGTCTTATTATAAGGAGATTTGGCAAACAACCTCATCCCGTGTATTCGGGAAACTATATCAATAGTACTGGGATTCATATTGCTACTGATAAAGGTGCTGATGCCAAAGCAATTTTTAATGGAGAAATCTTAGCAATACAAACGCAATCAGAAGGAAAAAAATCGGTTTTAATCAGACACGGAAACTATATTTCTATCTATAACAATCTAGAAAGTGTATATGTTAATGATGGGCAAAAAATACAAACAGGTCAGCCATTAGGAAAAATCTTTACAGATAGAATTACTGGAAAAACTAAGCTGATTTTTGTTTTGTCTAAAAATACGACTCGACTAAATCCAGCAAGTTGGATATTAAAAGTCAATTAGTTTATAAATAAAGCCTTTAATTCTGAAGCCTCATTAGGCTCCATTTTTCCTGCTAAAACTAAACTTAATTGTTTTCTTCTTAGAGCACCATCAAAACGTTCTTTTTCAAGTTCAGTTACAGGGATTATTTTAGGTATTTCTACAGGCTTACCAGTTTCATCAACTGCAACAAAAGTGTAAATTCCTTCATTCACTTTAGTTTTTAAGCCAGATTGTCTGTCTTCAATCCAAACGTCTACATATATTTCCATAGAGGATTTGAATGCTCTTGAAACTTTAGCTTCAATAGTTACAACACTTCCTACCGGAACAGATTTAGAAAATACAACTTGGTTTACTGAGGCAGTAACCACTATTCTTCTAGAATGACGGCGTGCAGCAATGCTACAAGCTCTATCCATTCTAGCTAATAATTCTCCTCCAAAAAGATTATCAAGGTAGTTTGTTTCACCTGGTAATACAAGATCTGTAAGAATTGTTAAAGACTCACTTGGTTTTTTTGCTTTCATTTTTAATTTTTATACAAGGTTATATAAAAAATATATATGGTAATTAATTGAAGTAGAGAACTTGAATTATTCGAATTTTTTAACCAATAACCAAGCATCTTTAGAATCAATTTTTCTTATATCGGCAAGGCTTTGGTATGCATCAGATTTTTTGTGGAAAGAGGCATAGGCAACTTGAGTTAAGCCCCACTTATTGGTTCCTAGAATAGTAGCATTAAACCCTTTTGAATTAAGTTGATTTACTTTTTTATGTGCATTTTCAACAAATTGAAACGCGCCAGCAATAACGTGAAAAGATTTAGGCACCTCTTTGTTTACATTTAATTCTATTACATTTAGAGGGTTTTCAATTACAAATGTTGCAGTTTGAATTTTTTCCTCTAGTTTCTTTTGATTTTTAGCAAAGTTTAATTGTTCTTGTTTGTTTTCATAGCCTGTCCAGCCCAAGTATGAGACTGAAAATAATAGTGAGGCAGCTGCAGCATACTTAATGAATACTGGAACTTTTCTTTGTTTCTCTTTAGAAGGAGCAAGCGGGATTACATTTTGTGTTGATCTTAAAACTATAGATGACTCTGTGGGAGTTAATCCAAAAGATGACTTCAAATAGTTTATGTTATTCGTTGGATTAAAAATTAATTGATTTTTCTCATTCAAAGAAAATGAACCAATATTTTTAATATCAAAAGGTGAAGTCTTAATCAATTTATTCCATTGTGAAACAGTGACTTTAATTTTTGATGTTGCTTGATCAAAAGAAATATTTTCTACTGAAGCGATATAATTTGCCAATAGACCATCGTTGTGATTGAGATTAACATTAAAACCTATTTGTTTTGTTGGCGGGTAAAAAGTATTTGAATCTGTATCAATTTGTGCACTAATTTGATTAGTTACAAAACCGCCAAAATTTGGAATGATAACACAATCATACCTATACAATAAGTCCTTTATGTAGTCTTCTAATGCCATAATAACAAATATAAAAAATTAAATAAAAGAAGCATACAAAGCTTCCAAATATTATCAACAATATATTTGTATATTGAAACTAAAAAAAAATGTCTTGAAAGAAGAAGAACTTCTTGCGCTTTTGCGTTTGCAAAAGACTCCCATGATTGGCGATATCTTAGCTAAAAAACTAATTGCTCATACAGGGTCAGCTGATGCTGTATTTAAAGAGAAAAAAAATATACTTCAAACAATTAATGGTATTGGAAATCTGACGATTAAAAATTTATTTGAAAGCTCCAATCTACGGTTGGCTGAATTAGAGCTTCAATACATTAAACAAAATAAGATTGGGTACTCCTATTTTTTGGATGAAGACTATCCATTGCATCTAAAACATTGTATAGATGGTCCCATATTATTTTTTAAAGATGGAACTATTGATTTTTCAAATGAAAAAATAATTTCTATAGTAGGTACCAGAAGAATGACAAGTTATGGTAAAAGTTTTTGTGAAAAACTCATTGATGAATTGGCAGTTTACAATCCAATTATTGTGAGTGGTTTTGCTTATGGAATAGATATTTGTGCACATAAGAATGCCATAAAAAATAACTTACAGACTATTGCGGTTTTAGCCCATGGTTTAGAGCATATCTACCCAAAATCTCATAAAAAATACATCAGTGATGTAAATAAAAAAGGGGGGTTTATAACAGAGTTTTTTCACAGCGATCTTCCTCAGCGAGAAAATTTTTTAAAAAGGAATAGAATTGTTGCAGGATTGTCAATGGCAACAGTGGTTATTGAATCTGCATCAAAAGGAGGATCTTTAGTGACAGCAGATATTGCAAATTCTTATGACAGAGATGTATTTGCATTACCCGGAAGAGTAAATGATGTCATGAGTCAAGGTTGTAATGATTTAATTTATAGAAATAAAGCACATCTACTCCAATCCTCTGAGGATATTGTAAAAATGCTTAATTGGGATATATCAAATGTAACCCAACCAAAACAAACAAGATTATTGTTAGACCTTACCCCTAATGAACAAAAAGTAGTTGATTATTTAGAGTTAAAAGAACAAGCTGTAATTGATGTAATTGCATTAAAAACGAATCTTCCATTAAATCAATTGGTCACAATATTATTACAACTAGAGTTGAAAAATATTGTAAAACCTTTTCCTGGAAAGATATTTAAATTGTATTAATTCAAAAGTTTATGCATTACATTTGAATGTAATTTGTATCAAATGGGACAAGAAAAAAAATTAATGTCTAAAAAAAAACCAATATTTCCCATCAATAAAATGTTGGATGACTATTTAAAGAAGTACAATAGAAATTTAAAAATATCAATTTTCTATGATGACTTACTTCGTTTTCAAGGGTCAGTAATAGTTTATGATAATAATGAAAATGATACGTTATGGGTTAGAACATATTATTCAGAATATGATAGAGAGGAAATTGATGCGAGTTTAAAAAAAATTTATACCATACTTCATTCAGATGGTGGAGATGAAACCTTGCCATTTTTAAATGTAGACGCCATAGATTATTGCACTTTTGGTAATTCTAAACCTTTTAGAATAAAAATTAGAAATGTTTTAAATGATAATTACACTTATTTTTATGTAAAAAAAGCAGATGCATCCAGAATATACGGTTTAGAGTTAGAACATATTTTGTCTCCCCATAACTTGAATTTTTTGGTGTACAAAGACACTTTAATTGAAGAACATATTTCTGGAATTCCTGGAGATGATTTTATAAAAGAGTTTTTACCCAAATGTACAGAGTCTGAAAAATCTCAAATTGCTAAAGAGTTTGTGAAATTTAAAGAAAGATGTTTGGTTCGACTACTTGGAGATATGCGTTCTTATAATTATGTCATTATACCTACACATGATTTTGATAAAATTATTTATAAAATTAGAGCAATAGATTTTGATCAACAATCTTTTGAAGGAAACCTAAAAGTATACGATTTACAATTCTTGAAAGAAAATTTTAAAATTGTTGATATGGTAAATGAAAAATTAGATAAAAATTCAATTACTCAATACAAGTTAGAGGAACGCTCTTATATGGCAAAAAGAATAATTTCATCTCCAAGGAGGGCTACTAGTTTAATTAGTTGCATGAAAAATGATACAATTTCTTTTCCCAATAATATTCAACTCTTAAAAAAACATTTAATTAAATATGTTGGAGATGTAAAGTTTAAAGAGTGCAATACTATGGGTGATATTTTAGAAACAATTTTAATCTTTGTGAAACGTAATTATCAGGATGTATTGACTAAGTAATTAGTTAAACTTTTTAGATCTAATGGTTTCAATAAAAACAGTTAAAATAATTAATAATCCTCCCCAAATTGTATTTGAATTTGGAATTTCATCAACAATTAAAAAAGCGATAATAATACCAAAAATAGGTTGAATACTACTAATAATTGTAGCAGTGGATGCTGAAAAAAACTTCAAGGAATGAACCATTAAACTATGTCCTATGGCTGTGGTTAATAAAGCTAAGAGAAGAAGATAGGGATATTGAGATTCAAAGTTTGAACTATCCATTAAAAAAACAACGGGTAAAAGTATGATGGTAATCATAGTGGTTTGATAAAGCATAAGCATACTTCCATGATAACGTTGAACATGTTGTTTTAAAATTAAAATTCTAATGGAATAGCAGAGCGCAGAAAATAATCCAAAGAGTATCCCTTTTACATCTGAACTTTCTAAATTAAATTCAGGGGTTAAAATTGTTACTCCAAAAAGCACCATTAGGCCTAATGCAAGGTGTGTTAAATCAAACTTTGATTTTATGAAAATTGGCTCAAGGAGTGCTGTTATAACTGGGAACGTATATAAAGACAGCATACCTAAAGCTACATTAGATAGTTTTAATGCGTAAAAATAAGTCACCCAATGTGCAGCCATAAAAAGTGAACTAATGAACAAAGGGATATGTGTTTTCAAATTACCAACGGTTAGTGATATTTTCTTGTACTTACAAAAGCCATAAAGAAAAATCATAGCAAAAGCAGATCGAAACCAAATGATTACCTCTGACGGCATAGCTATATATTTACCTAAAACACCAGATGTACTTATAAATAATGTGGCTAAAATTAAGTTTGAAAGATTTTTAAAATAATCAGTATTCATTTCTATTAAAAATTATTCCTTTTTGATGTATTATGATTAGGTTGTATTTGCTATTTTTTTTAATTTTTTTAAAGCAGTAGCTACAGAATCAATTTTTATAAAAGTAATCAATAATCGCAACCCTATTTTAGTTTGTTTTTCTTTAATTACACATGTTGTAGGGTTTTGCTGAACGTGTTTTAGTACTTTAGTAAATGCCTTTGTTTGATAAAATTCACTTTGTTGATCAGCTATAAAATATCCAATCATTCTCTTTTGCTTTAGCACAATTTTTTCTACACCTAATTTTTTTGCATACCATTTTAAACGAACACTATCTAATAAATCGATAGCTTGAAATGGTAGTTCACCAAAACGATCAGTTAATCGTTGTTCGTAATGCTGTAATTCATCATCACTTGTCATCGTCGATAATTCATTGTAAAGGTTTAGGCGTTCAGTTATAGAATTGATATAATTATCTGGAAATAAAATTTCAAAATCGGTATCTATTTGAACTTCTTTTATAAATTCTTTTGGTTTGTTTTCTTCAGTTTTATAGAGTTCTTTAAATTCATTCTCTTTCAATTCTTCAATAGCTTCGCTTAAAATTTTTTGATAAGTATCAAAACCAATATCATTGATGAAACCACTTTGTTCACCACCAAGTAAATCTCCTGCTCCTCTAATTTCTAAATCTTTCATGGCTATATTGATTCCACTTCCTAAATCAGAAAATAGTTCCAAAGCCTCAATTCTTTTTCTTGCATCGTTAGTCATTAAATGATAAGGTGGAGTGATGAAATAACAAAAAGCTTTCTTGTTAGATCTTCCAACTCTCCCTCTCATTTGATGTAAATCAGATAAACCGAAATTGTTAGCGTTGTTTATTAAAATGGTATTTGCATTAGTAACATCTAATCCACTTTCTACTATTGTAGTTGAAACCAATACATCAAACTCATTATTCATAAACCCTAGCATTAGGCTTTCTAATTTTTTACCCTCCATTTGTCCATGTCCAACAACAATATTAGCATTAGGAATTAAACGTTGTAAAAGACCAGCGACTTCTTTTATATTTTCAATTCTATTGTGAATAAAAAATACTTGTCCACCTCTAGAAATCTCATAATTAATAGCATCACGAATCATTTCCTCATTAAAACGAATAACCTGGGTATCTATGGGATGACGATTAGGTGGAGGTGTTGAAATTACCGATAAGTCTCGAGCAGCCATCAAGCTAAATTGGAGTGTTCTTGGAATAGGAGTGGCAGTTAAGGTAAGCGTATCTACATTTTCCTTTATTGTTTTTAATTTATCTTTTACAGCAACACCAAATTTTTGTTCCTCATCTATAATGAGAAGTCCCAAATCTTTAAATTTAATTTTTTTATTCGTTAATTGGTGTGTTCCAATGATAATATCGATACTTCCATCATTAACCCCCTCTATAGCTTCATTTTTTTGTTTAGTAGTTCTAAATCGATTCAAATAATCTATTCTTACAGGAAAATTTTCTAATCTTTTGGTGAATGTTTTGTAATGTTGAAATGCTAAAATTGTAGTTGGAACTAGAATTGCTACTTGCTTTCCATTGTCAACTGCTTTAAAAGCAGCTCTAATAGCAACTTCTGTTTTCCCAAACCCAACATCTCCACAAACTAATCGATCCATAGGCTGTTCTTTTTCCATGTCAGCTTTTACGTCTTGAGTGGCAGTAAATTGATCTGGTGTATCCTCAAATATAAAACTAGCTTCAAGTTCATGCTGTATATGAGTGTCTGGTCCAAAAGCTAGCCCTTTTCGCATTTTTCTTTTGGCATATAATTTAATTAAATTATATGCGATTTCTTTCACTCTTTTCTTTGTCTTTTGTTTTACCTTTTTCCAAGCTCCTGAGCCTAATTTATATATTTTTGGCACTTTTCCATCTTTCCCATTGAATTTAGAAATTTTGTGAAGAGAATGAATGCTAACATATAAAATATCACGGTCTCCATAAATTAGTTTTATGGCTTCTTGATTTTTACCTTCAACATTAATTTTTTGAAGTCCACCAAATTTTCCAATTCCATGATCAATATGTGTAACATAATCTCCAATATCAAGATTGTTTAACTCCTTTAAAGAAATGGATTGTTTTTTTGCGTAGCCATTCTTTAAACGAAATTTATGATAGCGTTCAAAAATTTGATGATCTGTATAGCAAACAATTTTTTCTTCTAAATCTATAAATCCTTGATGGAGAGAAAATACAACTGTTTGATAATGAACTTGTTTTTTTGCATCTTCAAAAATATCGAGAAATCGTTGAGCTTGTTGCTCATTGGCACAGAAAATATAATTGGTAAATCCTTTTGTGTGATATTCATTTAAGTTATTAATTAATAAATCAAATTGTTTATTGAATGGGGGTTGTGCTTTTGTATTAAAATCAATTTTTGGCTTATCTCCTGAAGTGTAGGCTTCAAAATGAGCTACTGTAAAATCACTAAGTTGGTTTTGAATGAAATTACCATTACAAAATAAATCAATTGGCTTTGCGTGTTTTAACGCTTCAGATAATTCGCTGAATGCACGTTCTGCTTTGCTAAATAACTTATCTAATTTGCCAATTAATAACTCCTTATTTTTTAAGAAAATAACTGTATTTGAAGAAATGTACTTAAGAAAACTTTCTCGTTTTTCATGAAGTGTTTTATTTTCAACATTTGACATGATACTAGCTTTTCGAAGCTTTTGTTTAGAGAGCTGTGTCTCTACATCAAAAGTTCTAATGCTATCAATTTCATCTCCAAAAAACTCAATACGAAAGGGCTCGTCATTTGAAAATGAGAAAACATCAATGATTCCTCCTCGAACCGAAAAATCACCTGGTTCTGTTACAAAATCAACCCGGTTAAAATTATATTCAAATAATATTTCATTTACAAAATCTAGCGAAACTTTTTCTGAGACAGCTAGTTTAAGAGTGTTTTTTTCCAAATCTTTTTTGGTCACTACTTTTTCAAATAATGCCTCAGGATAAGTAACTATTATAACAGGTTTTTTTCGAGAGTTTATTCGGTTTAAAACTTCAGAACGCATTAGAACATTTGCATTGTCAGTTTCATCAATTTGATAGGGTCTTCGGTAAGATCCGGGATAAAATAAAACCTTTTTCTGATCTAATAATTGTTCTAAATCATTTAGATAGTATGCAGCCTCTTCCTTATCATTAAAAATTAGTAAGTAGCTTTTTTCATCTTTCTTAAAAGTTTCTGAAATAACAAAAGACATCGATGACCCAACCAAATTCGTAATCTGAATTTGGTTATTGTCTCGTTGTATTTGGTTTAAAATCTGTTTAACTTTTGCAGATTCTTGATACTGATTAACAATTTCTTGTTTGCTCAACGATTTATATTTTTTTCAAAGATAAATCCTAATTATTAATTTGAAGCAATAAGCTTATATTTGTCACGTTATTTATAAAAAATTTTATGAAAAAATTTTTAATTTTATTTCTTTTAATTTCATTTGCTACAAATGCCCAAAACAATGATAACAAATGGGTAGTTGGAGTCAGTGGATCTTTAGTTCGTTTCAGTAATATAAATAGGGTTAAAGATTGGCATAATTTTCAAGCGCCTAAAATTAATATCGTTAGATATTTGTTTTCAGGATTATCTGCTGATGCAGGAATTACATTAAATGCTCTTGACATACATCCGTTTGTAACTAATAATTTTGGCTACAATTCATTCGATGGTAATCTTAGATATGATTTTAATTTATCAAACAATCATTTAGTACCATATTTAACCGTTGGAGCTAGTATAGTAGGACCTCCCAGTACCATTCAAAACTCAAAGTCATCAGGTGTTTTAAACATTGGTGTTGGTGGAACTTTTTGGGTTTCGAGTCATTGGGGTCTCAACTCACAAATTTCCTATAAACATTCTCCTGAGAAGGTTTTAAGCATGACTGCTCATAAACAATTAACTGTTGGTGTAGTCTATAGTTTAAAGCCCAGAGAAAGAGTAATTAAAAGCTTCTGGAACAGAAGATGGTAATAAGTAAGTTCTATAAATTAATATAGTGTTAAGCGAATTCCAGCAAATGCTCTAATTCCTTGGTTTGAGGTATAAACATAACTCGGGTCAAACGCTTTTTCAGGGTTCAGCTCTGTGTCAATACCAATATCAAAAGGATTATCTGCTCCATTAATGCTATTTGCAGCAGGAGTAAAATTTAGAAGATTCTTAACTCCACCATAAATTTCCCAATTGTTTTTTAACTTTTGAGTTAGTTGAATATTTTGAATACTAAACCAAGGAGAATATTTATTTCTTAGATCATTTTCGCCAAGTAAAGGTAAACGCATTGGGCCATAAACATTTCCTGTATAGTCTACACTAAAATTGGAATTGAATTTATAGGAAATAGACCAAACTCCACTGAACCCCTCCGTGAGTAATTGAGTTTTTTTTATGTTATTTTCTGTTACAGAAACTTCCATTAGAGTAGCTCCCGTGTTGATGGTTAATCCATTGTAAAATAAAATATTAGAATTTAATGAAATACCCTTTGAAACAGAAAACCCTTCTAAATTTGCATAAATAATCTTATTTGGATTTGTTTCATAATCAGGTAATATTCTATTATTAAAATAGGTATAAAAACTACTTGCATCAAGAGTAATAGAGGAATTTTCAGTATTTATTTTCTTTACATAATTAACATTTACATTCCATGAGGTTTCTGGTTGTAATTCTCCATCAAACTCAACGGATCTAGCTCCTGTTAAAGCTGCATGATCTTCTGTAAAAACATTGGCTACTCTAAATCCATTTCCAGCGCTAAGTCTCAAAATATCAGAATTATTTTTAGAATTCCATTTAAAATTTACTCTGGGAGAAAAGATATTTCCGTGAATATTGTTGTTATCCCATCGAACACCCAACAGTAATTTTTTTCGATCATTTATTTGTATTTCATCTTGAATAAAGATACCTGGTAAATGAATTATAGAGGGCTTGTTATCAATCCCATTTTCATTTAAAGTGGCAAATGTATTGTCATCATAAAATGTGTATCGGTAGGCTGCACCAATAAGGACATCATGTTTTTTTCTAATTTTTTTGTTGTAAACCAATTGACCAAAACCAACTAATTGTTCAGCATCGTAAGAGGTTTCTCCATAAAATGAATCTTGATAATGTCCATTTGCACTAAATTGAAAACGAATATTTTCATAAGTAGGAAGTTCATAAGTTCCAAAAGTTTCCCATCTATTAGTATAAATACTCTCCCCGTAAATTTGGTTTCCTCCTCTGAATTCTTTTTCCCAGTTCATTTCTCCTCCCCAACGATCTTCATATACATAACGACCAGCTATGGTAAAAGTCTTATTATTTTCTCTTTCAATCGATATTTTATTAAAAATTGATATTCTGTTTTGTAAGGTCATATCAGTAAAGTTGTCATTATTATAATCAATTCTATTTTGGAAATTGAAATAATTTACTCCCAACAAACCCTGAGTATTTTTAGACATGTCGTATCGAAGACCAACATCTAAATTTAATTCACCCCAAGAGCTTAAAAATGAATCTGTAGACAACAATGGAGCATTTATTGGTTTTTTAGTAATTACATTTAGAATACCTCCAACCGCCTCGGATCCATATAAAGTTGAAGCAGGTCCTTTAACAATTTCTACTCTTTCTATTAATGCTTGTGGAATCCCGGTTAAACCATAAACGGTTGAAAGACCACTAACAATAGGCATGCCATCAATTAATACAAAGGCATAAGGCCCCTCTAAGCCATTAATATGAATATCTCCTGTATTACAAACATTACAATTTAATTGAGGGCGTACCCCATTAACATTTTGTAAAGATTCAAAGATTGATGGTGTAGGATTTTTTCTAAAAAAAATTTCACTATATACTTCTACAGGAACTGGACTATTTGATTTTGAAATAGGCCTTAAGGTTCCTGAAATTACTACTTCATCCAGAGAGTTATCTGATGCTATTGAAAAATCACGAGTAATTTGATTATTGTTAAAAGAGATATTTAATGATTTAGTTTTATACCCTATACTACTTATAATTACTGTATGATTTCCATTGGGAATATTTTTAATTTCATAATAACCTTCACTATTAGATGCTGTTCCTAAGGTATATTCTTTCAAATAAATGTTAACATAGGGTAAAACTTCACCATTACTATATATTTTTCCAGACAAGGAATTATGTTGACAGAATAAGTTGAATGAAGTCAACAGGAAAAAAAATATGATAATATTTAACCGTAATTTCATGGAAATTTTCAATTTTTACACAAAAGTAAATAATTTTTTAGATAAGACTAAAATTATTTTAATAAAAAAATAAAAATGTATCTTTGATGTCTATTACTGTAATTTTATGTTTTCACTTTCAGAAGAAAATTATTTAAAATCGATTTATCATCTAGAAGCTGATCATGGTAAAGGAATTAGCACCAATGCAATTGCAAAAAAATTAGATACAAAGGCTTCTTCAGTTACAGACATGATCAAGAAACTTGCCCAAAAGGGGATGTTAGTTTACAAGCGATATCAGGGTGTTTCTTTAACAAAATTAGGGAGAAAAGAAGCAACAAATATTGTAAGAAAACATCGTTTATGGGAAGTTTTTTTAGTTGATAAATTAAATTTTTCTTGGGACGAAGTTCATGATGTTGCTGAACAATTAGAACACATTAAATCTCCAAAACTCATTGATGAGTTAGATGCTTTTCTCGATTTTCCTAAAATGGATCCCCACGGTGATCCAATACCAGACAAAGAGGGTAATTTTCAAAAAATCGAAAAAAAATTATTGTCAACTTTAGAGGAAGGTAAAATTGGGATTTGTGTAGGGGTAGATGACTCCTCCTCAGATTTTTTAAAATACTTAGATAAAAATAATATTTCTCTGGGACAAAAAGTAAAGGTGGTTTCTAAAGAGTCTTTTGATGGTTCTTTAACTATTTTAATAAACGCAAAAGAAATTACCATTTCTAAAAAAATATCCAACAACATATACATTCAATCATGAGTACATTTGATCAATTAGTTGCTTTTGGGAAAGCACACCCTATCCTATCTGCATTTTACGCTACTTTATTTACTTGGGCTTTAACTGCTTTAGGAGCAGGATTGGTTTTCTTTTTCAAGAAAATGAATAGAGCAGTCTTAGATGGGATGTTGGGTTTTACGGGCGGGGTAATGGTAGCAGCAAGTTTCTGGAGTTTACTTGCTCCTGCAATTGAAAATAGCCCAGGAGAAGGTTTTATAAGAGTCCTGCCTTCTGCTATTGGGTTTTCTTTGGGTGCTCTGGCATTGTTCGGAATGGATAAGATTTTACCTCATTTACATATTAATTTTAAAGAATCTGAGGCTGAGGGTGTAAAAACTAGTTGGCACAAAACAACATTATTAGTTTTGGCAATAACCTTACATAATATTCCTGAAGGATTGGCTGTTGGAGTTTTATTTGGTGCCGCTTCTACCCTTGTTGGTGTTGAACAAACTGAAATGATAATAGCTGCAATTTCTTTAGCCATAGGAATTGGAATTCAGAATTTTCCTGAGGGCTTTGCAGTAGCTATGCCTATGAGGAGACAAGGTGCAAGTAGATTAAAGAGTTTCTGGTATGGACAACTGTCTGCTGTTGTTGAACCCATTGCAGCAGTTATTGGTGCAGTTGCAGTTTCTTTTTTTACACCAATTTTACCTTATGCGCTAGCTTTTGCAGCAGGAGCAATGATTTTTGTGGTAGTTGAGGAGGTAATTCCTGAAACCCAAAGAGATCAATATACAGACATAGCTACCCTGGGTTTTATAGGAGGTTTTATAGTTATGATGTCTTTGGATGTAGGTTTAGGATAAAATTAAAAATTATACATAAAAAGCTGAACAGTTTCTGTTTGGCTTTTGTATTTTGCAATAAAATATATTTGTGTTGCATAATTCTACTTTTCAAATTTACAATGCCTCAGCTGGAAGTGGAAAGACGTTTACTTTAGTTAAAGAGTACCTTAAGATTTTACTGGTAAGTGATGATATTTTTGTTTTTCAAAAAATTTTAGCGATTACATTTACAAATAAAGCAGCAGCAGAAATGAAGCAACGTGTATTGAAAGGATTACACGAATTTTCTGAAGGTAAAAAATCACCTATTTTTTTAATAATACAAGAAGAAACAGGCATAGAAGCCAGTGAATTAAAAAAAAAGAGTAAGAAAATATTACAGCTTATTCTTCAAAACTATGCTGCCTTTCACATTACGACCATAGATAGCTTTACTCATAAAATTATAAAAAGCTTTGCTTTTGATCTTGGATTAAGTCAGAATTTTGAGGTAGAAATGAATGCAACAGATTTATTAGACAAAGCAGTAGAGGTATTAATTTCTAGAATAGGCGTTGATGAAAAATTAACTCAAGTATTAATACAGTATTCTGTAGACAAATCAGATGATGATAAATCTTGGGATATTTCTAGAGATTTAGCTGAATTTTCAAAAATTCTTTTAAACGAGCAGGATACAGTTCATTTCAGAACCTTAAGTGATAAATCTTTAGAAGATTTTAAATCTCTACAGAAACAATTAATTTTTGTTCAGAAAGAATTAATAGCTAAAATGAAATTTACTGGTGAGGAGGCACTACAGATTATAAATAATAAAAATTTAAACAGTAATGATTTTTACAAATCAATGTTTCCAAATCATTTTAAATCTTTAATCAATAAGCCACAAGCCACTAAATTTTTTGAACAAAGTGCTTTAAAGAAAAGAGTTGATGAAGATAGTTTATATTTAGAATCAAAATCTCAAGAAATTAAATCTTCAATTGAAGAAATTTTACCAAAACTTTTAAAGTTATATGCTGATTCTGAATTGCAATATCAGCATTTAACCCAAATCAACTTAGTTCTGAAAAACATTATTCCCTTAGCAGTATTAAACAATATCAATCAAGAGCTAAACGATATAAAAGAGGATAATAATATTCGTTTAAATGCAGAGTTTAATCAAATAATTTCGGATCATATTCAAGATCAACCAGCCCCTTTTATTTATGAGAGGATAGGCCAGAAATTTATGCACTTTTTCATTGATGAAATGCAAGATACCTCCGTATTACAGTGGGAAAACTTAATTCCACTGATTGGCAACTCCTTAGCACAAGAAAATACAAGTTTATTGTTGGTTGGAGATGCAAAGCAGGCCATCTATAGATGGCGTGGGGGTAAAGCCTCTCAATTTATTGAATTAGGTCTTACACACAAAGGTGCTAAAAATCCTTTTTTAACTGAAAAAATAATTAAAGAATTACTCATTAATTACAGAAGTTTCAGTGAAATCATAAAATTTAATAATTCCTTTTTTAAGCATGTTTCAAAATTTTTACAAAACACCTCATATTCAAATCTATTCTTAAAGAATTCCCATCAAAAAGAGAATGAATTAAAGGGAGGTTCTGTATCAATTTCTTTCCTAGAAAAATTAGAGAATAAAGAAGATAATGAGTTAAAGTATGCTAAGAGGGTTCATAGTATTATTCAACAGCTACCTCCAGAAACTTCATTAGGCTCTGTTTGTGTATTAGTTAGAAAGCGGAAAGAGGGTGTAATTATTGCGAATTATTTATCTGAAAATGATTTAGAAATTGTATCGTCAGAAACCTTATTGCTTAGTAATAGTAAAAAAGTAAATTTTATTATTAATTTTTTAAAATATACACTTCAGCCTAATGACAAAGAAAGTTTATTAGAGGTTTTATATTTTTTACATGAACATCTAAAAATTTCAATAGAAAAGCATCTCTTTTTCACCTATTTTATTCATTTAGAATACCGAAATGCTCTCGAATTATTAAAAAAATATAATTGTGATTTTGATATTATTTCATTTCATCACTCACCCTTATATGAAAAAATTGAGCAAATTATTAGATCATTTCATTTGCAAAACACGACTGATGCTTACGTTCAATTTTTCCTAGATGAAATACTAGCCAAACAAATTAAAGAGGCAAGTATTCAGGATTTTTTAGACTTTTGGGAGCAGAAGAAAGAATCGCTCAGTATTGTAACTTCTGAAAATCCAAATGCCATAAAGATTATGACTATTCATAAATCTAAAGGCCTAGAGTTTCCCATTGTTATTTTCCCATGTGATTTAAATATCTATAAGGATATGAATCCTAAAGTTTGGTTAGAAAATTACAGTGATGATTTTCCAAACATGATGGTTTCTCTAAACAAAGAAATACAATATATTAATGACAGTGGAAAAGAAATTTATGACCAATGGAGGGCAGAATTAGAATTGGATAATTTTAATTTATTATATGTTGCATTAACACGTGCTGCTGAAAAGTTATTCATCATTACAGAAAAAAAATTACTTAAATCTGGATCAGAGGATTTTAATTACTATTCTGGAATTTTCATTTCTTTTTTGAAAGAAGAAAAGTTGTGGAATGAAAATGATGCCGAATACACTTTTGGAGATACACCCAAAGCGGTGACAAGTTATGTGGAGGAAACACCCTCTCAGATTCAAGAAACTTTTATCAGCACACCCTGGAAAAGCCATCAAATTCAATTAGTAGCAAATTCATCAATATTCTGGGGGACTACTAGAGGTGAGGCAAAGCAATATGGGAATTTTATTCATAAAGTTTTAGCTGAAATTATAACCCTTAAGGATGTGTCATTTGTTTTAAGCAAATACTGTCACCAAGGTGAAATTACTTTTCATGAAAAAACTGAAATAGAACAAAGAATTACAGCTATTATTACACATCCAAAGCTGCTTGACTATTTTTCAGAGGATGTGAGAGTATACAACGAGAAAGAAATTATTTATCATGATCAGATTGTAATTCCAGATCGATTGGTTGTTGATAATGAAAACAGGGTAACTATTCTTGACTACAAGACCGGAATTGCAAAAGAGGAACATCGTTTTCAATTAGAAAACTATGCCCATGTTTTAGAGTCATTAAACTATGATGTTCAAAAAAAGATTCTTATTTATAGTAATGAGAATATTTGTGTAGAGGAATTTTAAAGTATTTTTACAATCGTAAACACAATAAGTAAACCTATGTACGGAGCCATTAAAAATCATTTACAACAAGAATTAGAGGAAATTAAAGAGGCTGGGCTATACAAGTCTGAACGAATTATTACTTCCTCTCAAGATGCTGTTATTAAAATTTCTACTGGAGAAGAGGTTATCAATTTTTGTGCAAATAATTATTTAGGCTTGTCTAATCATCCTGATGTTATTCAAGCTGCAAAAGATACTATGGATACTCATGGTTTTGGAGTATCCTCAGTAAGATTCATCTGTGGGACTCAAGACATTCATAAAAAACTAGAGGCTAAAATTGCGGAATTTTATCAAACTGAAGACACCATATTATATGCTGCAGCTTTTGATGCTAATGGTGGGGTTTTTGAGCCTTTACTAACCAAAGAAGATGCAATTATTTCTGATAGTTTAAATCATGCATCAATAATAGATGGTGTTCGATTGTGTAAAGCTTCTAGATATCGTTATGATAATAATAATATGGAGGCACTAGAAGCACAACTAATTGAAGCAACCAAAAATAAACATCGGTTTAAAATTATTGTGACAGACGGAGTTTTCTCTATGGATGGTATTGTTGCTAAATTAGATGAAATCTGTGATTTGGCAGATAAATATGATGCCTTAGTGATGATTGATGAATGCCATGCTACAGGTTTTATTGGTGAAACAGGACGTGGTACATTGGAATTAAAAAAGGTATTGGGTAGAATTGACATTATAACAGGAACTCTAGGGAAAGCACTTGGTGGTGCTATGGGAGGGTATACCACAGGTAAAAAAGAAATTATTGAAATTTTACGTCAACGGTCTAGGCCCTATTTATTCTCAAACTCCTTAGCTCCTGCTATTGTTGGAGCTTCATTAAAAGTTTTTGAGATCATCTCTAATGATACTTCTTTAAGAGATCAATTGGAATGGAACACAAATTATTTTAGAGAAAAAATGGCTCAAGTAGGTTTTGATTTGGTTGGTGCTGATGCGGCTATAGTGCCAGTAATGCTCTATGATGCAAAGCTATCTCAGGAGATGGCAAATCTGCTTTTAGAGGAGGGAATTTACGTTATTGGTTTCTTTTTTCCGGTAGTTCCAAGAGGTAAAGCAAGAATTCGAGTACAATTATCTGCTGCACACACAAAAGAACATTTAGACAAGGCAATTGTTTCATTTATAAAGATTGGAAGGCATTTAAATGTCATTACCTAGCTAAAATCTTGCTTTCTGAAGAATTTTTTGTAGATTTATCTTTGTTAATAGTAACTTTCACGTTACTTTTGTCGAGTAAAAAAATATTTATTAAAATTTTTTAAAAATGAAAAGAATAAAAATAGTTGCAATAGCTTTGTTTGCTCTAGCAACAATTGTTAATGTAAACGCACAAGATTCCAATAATCCTTGGGCAGTAAGTGCAGGAATTAATTCTGTAGATGTCTATGGTGGTAGTGAATTCTTTAATGACTGGTTAGGGTTTGGTGATAAAAACGGTCGAGACGATTATAATCTAATCCCAACTATATCAAGAATTACAGCAGAACGATATTTATCAGATGGGTTTACCCTTCAATTGGCTGGATCTTTGAATAGAATAAATACTGTAAGTACTACTGATGATGCCGATCTAGTGCATTCATCTATAGATTTAAACCTAAAATATGGTTTAGACAGTTTAGTTAAAGGCATTTTTGGAAAAAGTACACAATATTTTAGCCCTTTTGTTTATGTAGGTGGTGGATACACTAGTCTAGACAGTGATGGTGATGGTATGATTAACTATGGTGTTGGATTCAATGTATGGTTTAGCGAAACATTTGGTCTTTCATTACAAAGTGGAGCAAAACAAGCTTCCTCAAATGTCATCCCAACTCACTTCCAACATAATTTAGGTCTAGTTGTTAAATTCGGAGGAACGGATACTGATGGAGATGGAATTTATGATAAATACGATGCTTGTCCAGAAGTTGCAGGATTGAAAGAATTTAATGGATGTCCTGATACAGACGGAGACGGTATTATTGACGGAGAAGACGCTTGTCCATCAGTTGCAGGTTTGGCTACCTTAAACGGTTGTCCAGATGCAGATTCTGATGGTATTGCAGACAAAGACGATATGTGTCCAAACGCAAAAGGAACTAAAGCTAATAATGGATGTCCTGATACTGACGGAGATGGTATTGTAGACAAAGATGATAAATGTGCTTCAGCCAAAGGACCAAAAGCTAATGGAGGATGTCCATGGCCAGATACAGATGGAGATGGAGTATTAGATAAAGATGATAATTGTAAAAACGAAGTAGGTCCAGCATCTAACAATGGATGTCCTGAGCCAGTTATTACAGAAGTTGCAGAGAAGAAAATGGGTGAGTTTGCGAAAACAATCTTATTTAAATCTGGTAGAGCAACATTTTTACCTACTGTTTCTGATAAGTTAGATGGAATCGTTAACATTATGAAAGAGTTTTCAAAAGCAACTTTCATGATTGAAGGACATACTGACAGCACAGGAAGTAAAGCACTTAATAATAGATTATCTACTAAAAGAGCAGCAGCGGTTAAAGATTATTTAGTTTCAAATGGAATTGATGCTTCTAGATTAGATTCTAAAGGTTTTGGAGAAGACAGTCCAATCGACACTAACAAAACAAGAGCTGGAAGAGCTAATAACAGAAGAGTTGAAATTAAAGTTACAAATGAGTAACATTTAATATAAATTATTCAAAAAAGCCTCATCGATAGATGAGGCTTTTTTTTGATCTTTTTTTATAATATTATAATTAAAAAACTTTTTAACGTCAGGTAAATATTTTACCTTTGCAGCCTAAAATGAGAGTAAATTTTACTCTTTATAAGAAATTAATTTAAAGTAAGAATAATGTCTACAATAACAGGTAAAGTATCCCAGATTATAGGTCCAGTAATTGACGTTGAGTTTAACACAGAATTAGCTGATCTTCCTAAGATTTATGATTCATTAGAAATAAAAAAAGCTGATGGTTCTACACTAGTTTTAGAAGTACAACAACATATCGGAGAAGATACTGTTCGAACAATTTCTATGGATGCAACAGACGGTTTATTAAGAGGACAAGAAGTTGTTGCTACAGGTAACCCAATCCAGATGCCAATTGGAGGAGATATTTACGGAAGATTATTTAATGTAACGGGTGATGCTATTGATGGTCTTGGTGACTTACCTAAAGAAGGAGAACAAGGTCTTCCAATTCACAGGTCTGCTCCAAAATTTGAAGATTTATCTACTTCTACTGAAGTACTATTTACTGGAATTAAAGTAATTGATTTAATTGAGCCTTATTCAAAAGGAGGTAAAATTGGATTATTTGGTGGTGCAGGAGTAGGTAAAACGGTATTAATTCAAGAATTAATCAATAACATCGCAAAAGGGCATGGTGGTCTTTCCGTATTCGCTGGAGTTGGAGAAAGAACCCGTGAAGGAAATGATTTATTGAGAGAAATGTTAGAATCTGGAATTATCAAGTATGGAGATGATTTTATGCATTCCATGGAAGATGGTGGATGGGATTTATCTAAAGTTGATAAAGCTGGAATGAAAGACTCTAAGGCAACTTTTGTATTTGGACAGATGAATGAACCTCCTGGAGCACGTGCAAGAGTAGCATTATCTGGGCTAACCATAGCAGAATATTTCCGTGATGGTGCTGGAGAAGCACAAGGAAAAGATGTGTTATTCTTCGTAGATAATATTTTCCGTTTTACTCAAGCGGGATCAGAAGTATCAGCACTTCTTGGTCGTATGCCTTCTGCGGTAGGATATCAGCCTACATTAGCTACTGAAATGGGAGCAATGCAAGAACGTATTACTTCAACAAAAAAGGGGTCTATTACTTCTGTTCAAGCGGTTTATGTACCTGCTGATGATTTAACAGATCCAGCACCTGCAACAACTTTTGCTCACTTAGATGCTACAACGGTATTATCACGTAAAATTGCTGAATTGGGGATATATCCGGCGGTTGATCCTTTAGATTCTACCTCAAGAATCTTAACAGCTGAGATTTTAGGAGATGAACATTATAATTGTGCACAAAGAGTTAAAGAATTATTACAACGTTATAAAGAGTTGCAAGATATCATTGCAATTTTAGGAATGGAAGAGTTGTCTGAAGAAGATAAACTCGCTGTTTCAAGAGCTAGACGTGTGCAACGTTTCCTATCTCAACCTTTCCATGTTGCTGAACAATTTACAGGAATACCTGGAGTATTAGTAGATATTAAAGAAACCATAAAAGGGTTTAATATGATTATGGATGGTGAATTAGATCATTTACCTGAAGCAGCATTTAACTTAAAAGGAACCATAGAGGAAGCCATTGAGGCGGGAGAAAAAATGTTAGCTGAAGCCTAAAAAATAACAACCTATGCACTTAGAAATAGTATCACCTGAAGCAGTATTGTTTTCATCAACAGTAGACTCCATATCTGTGCCTGGTACAGATGGAGAGTTCCAGATGTTGAACAATCACGCTGCTGTAGTATCTACCTTAAAACAAGGGACTATAAAAATTCATGTTCATACTCAAGAACATTTAGAATTAGATGAGCTTCATGGAAATATCGCTACGCATTCTAGCGATGATAAGGTTTTAACACTTAGTATTTCCTCAGGAACTATTGAATTAAAAGACAATAAGGCTATAATTTTAGTAGACTGATAGGTTGTTTTCTTATAATAAAAATACAAGCCTGAGTAGTTAGCTATTCAGGCTTTTTTTATTAAAGAGATTTTATATTACTATCATAAAAAAAAGCATCTCATGATGAGATGCTTTTTTCTTATTTGTAGTTCTCTGATTAATTACCAGTAACTTTTACATTGTCTATTTGGAAAGTAGTTGTTACACCACCATCAGCTCCCTCGTATTTGAATGCTACATGTAACTTACCAGTTAAACAAGAAATATTGATAGATCCTGAACTTGAGAAACTATTATAGCCATTTGAAGGTCCAGAAGATAATGCTGCATCAATTCTCAACCAAGTTGCTGTTGTAACATCACCATCAAAATCTGAGGACACATATGTTGATAATGCATTCCCATTATCATAACCAGTGTTGGTTTCAAATGTTAATTCTTCATCTGAAGTTCCATCTAAATCAATTTCTGGAGTCACTAGCCATGTTTCAAGTGGAGATTCATTACTTCTGTAAGCAGATATTTGTACATATCTATTTCCACTATAACTTCTTGAGGAGTATAGTGTACTACCTCCATTAACATTTACGTTTGTCCATCCAGCATTTGTAATGTCATTTGTAGAGGTGATATTCTCAAAATCTTCTTCAAACAATATAACACTTCCACCTACAGCATTATCACCACATTCCAATACCGGTGGATCACATCGTTCTGTATTTGTAAATTCTAAATCTGATGGTGCATTAACGATGGCAACTAAAAATTCTGATCTGTAATCTTTAGATAAAACAGCTCTAAAAACACCACTTCCTGAAGGAACAACATTTGATTTAAAACTTGCAAATGTGCTTGTTTGAAGAGGTATTGTTTTTTCTGTACCACATTCAAAAATGGTTCTGAATCCATCAAACTCGTCATTTGATTCTCCCGAAAATGTTTTTCCTAAATCAGTTTTCTCAATTTGAGCAGAGTTGAGTTGAATCATTGTATTAATATGATCACCTGTTATTGCAGATAATTCAATAGTATTTGGAACAAGAGTTGCCACTGTAGCTGATCTGATAATATGGTTATCAATAGAAGTAGATGGTATATCATCTACTCGATCACCATTAAGAACGCCAAGAACATATCTTCCAGGAATTCCATTAGATGGATTTATAAAATTAGAACTTTCTCCATCATCATAGGAAACTGTTAGACCATCTAATTTTATGTATACCTTTCTACCTAGCTCATAGGTTTCGTTTAAAGAGGTCTTATTTAAAATAACTTCAATACCAGCAGTAGGATTTTCAGGACTATCTTGAATAATTAGTTTTTTATAAAAGTTACCAGCAGCATCAGTTGAAACTACATAACCCTCAGCGTAAGTAGGATTATTTTCATTTTCATAAAAGGTATAAATTAAATCACCACTAGCATTATATTCTTGTTGTAAAGCACTTTTTATTGCTGAAATACTTGAATTAGATACAATATTGGGTTCCTCTACTGTTATGTTTGGTACATCAAATTCACCATCTTCTACACAAGAGATGATTGTAATGGCTATCAATAAAAATGATATAATGCCATAAAATTTAGTTGTTTTCATAAGTATATTTATTAATAATGTGTTCAATATTTTTTAAAATCTATAATTTAGGCTTAAGAAATAAGTAGTCCCTCTACCAAACCAATATTTATTTCCAAATACAGGTATATCTAAGCTTTTATCTTCTTTAAGTTGTCTATAATTTGCATTTCTACCTTGTTCAAAACCACCTGATTTGTATCTGGTATTAAATAAGTTCCCAACACTTGCAAATAAACTGATGTATTGATTTCCTATTTTCCATGATTTTCCTCCAATCATATTTACAACCATATAATTATCAAATTTTTCTTGTTGTAATAATTCTCTTGCAATATCTTCATCATAATCGTTAAATGGAATACCTCCATCATCAGCAAAATTTGAGGTTCTAGTTAAGGGCGCAATGTCTACATAAACATTATCAAAGAAGTTTGCTGTTGCACTTACAAACCAATAGTCAGGGTCTCTGTATTCAAACCCAAAAGAGTATGCAGTTTGAGGGCCAGCAGCAAGTTTGTAATTTTTTAAATTAGATACCCCAAAGTCTTTACGACCATCTATAAAACCAGCCTCTAAAGATCTTGTATTATTTTCTGTAGTTAGATATAAATTAGGATTATTATCGTAGGTATATTGTCCTAAATTACCAGCGGCTCTTAATTTTATAGTAGGAGTTACTTGTGCTTCCACACCAAATTCTGCACCGAAGTGTTTTTTATCAATCCCAGATAATATTTCTTGGACAAATGCGGTATTGTCACCACCAATACCATCAGCAAAGAAAAACGATATTTCTGTTGCATCTTGTATTTTTGTGTAATATCCAGTTAATTTAGCTTGTAAAAATGGGCTTCTAAATATATAACTCGCATCTGCAGAAAGTACTTTTTCACTGGTTAAATTTTCTACAGTATTGTTATTTTCTCTAGAATTGGAAAAAGAGTTTCTTAGGTTGGGAGCCTTTGTTAAATAACCAGCATTGATGTCAAGTATGTGACGCCCAGTTATCTTGTAAGTCATTCCACTCTTTGCTCCATAATTTGTGAAGTTTAATTGCTCAGATTTACCCAATGAACTATCTGGGAAACCACCATTTTGAAATAATCCATCTCTTTGATGTGAGGTGTTAGATATGGAAGTAGCAACATAAAAGTCTACTTTATTAAACTTGAATTGCCCTTGTAAAAAGCCATCAACCACATTTGAAAATAAATTAAAGTTATATTTAAATTTATCTCCAACTCCTGCAACGTATAGTGGATTTAATAAGTCATTTTGCTTTTCACTAAAGGTATCTGCAAATGAATCTGCGTCTAAATAACCTGTTCCACCAAGTAAGTCAATAATTTCAGCAAAGTTTTTCGAAGTTAACTGAGTATATTGTAGGCGTGCATTTAATTTAACTTTATCTGATAAGTCTTTATTTAAGATGGTATTAATGGTGAATTGTGTATCATCATTTCTGTCTTCATAAAGAACGTATGACGAATTCCCATTGTTATTTGGGTTTGCATTTGCATTGTATAAGCTGTTCCAATCTAATTGACCATCATTAATAAAATTTTGCTGAATCTCATAAATGTTTGAATACCCCTGCCTTAATCCGTAGCTCGGTAATTTTTGGTAATAGGTAGGATCTGGGTTTGACGCACCGAGGTTAATAATATAAGGATTACCCTCCCCATCAACAGCTTCACCGTCAACTTTAGTTCCGTTATTATCAATTCTACTATTTCCGATTTTCCCGGTCTGATAAGAAACATTTGTGTTTAGTGATGTGTTTTCATTAATATCCCAATAATGATTTAACATTAATATAGGCTCGGAAACTTCCTTGATACGAGAGTTTCTAATCTTTCCATTTTGTGATCCCCAGTAAGAATTGTATTGAATACCTCTAAGGTCAAATACTTCTTGGGTTTGAGGAGCAGATTTACCCCTTCTATTTAAGGCAGTAATAGAGGTAAAGCTTAAGGTATGTTTGTCATTAAATTTCTTTTCAACTGATCCAAAGAAAGAAGTCGCATTGTACATTGTACCATCAACAAATCCTTCTCTTCCCTCTCTTCTACTAGCGGCAACTGTAAAAGCCCATCCATCTTCAGATAAACCTGTAGAATGGGTAGCCATGACTCTATGGATGTAACTTCTATTTGATGAGGCATACGAGATTCTTGTACCAGTTCTTTGTTCAGAGGGTCTAACATTAATATTTGTTGAGCCAAGAATACCTCCAAAAGTATAGTCAGATGCTCTTAAACCATTACTAAACTCTTGATTTCTTAAAACATCATTTAAACCTCCCCAATTACTCCATTGTGGCCTTCCATTGAAGAGCTTATTCATTTCAATACCATTGATCAAAACTTTTCCATTTTCTGAATCTAAACCTCTTATTCTAAAGAAAGAAGAGCTGAATTCGAAAGCGGCTGTTCTTAAATATACATCTCTTGATGCTTGAAGAAGCCCAGATATATTATCTGCAGCACTGGTATCATCATTTAACTCGTCATCAGTTAAGGTAACAGTACTTAAATCTTCCTCCTCAGTTAAATCTTCATACAATAGAATATTACCTAAATCAACAGTCATACCTGACAATTCAACTGGAAAATTTTGTGTTTCATATCCACTGAAGGAAATTTCAAGGACATAAGCTCCGTTTGGTAAGTTTTGTAGAATAAAAACACCATTTTCGTTAGTAAGAGTACTCATGGTATTTTCTTTAACCTTGACAACAACTCCTTCTAATTGAGTGTTTTTTTCGCTATCTACAACTACTCCTTTGATTACATTTTGAGCAATACTACTAAAAATGACTCCAAAAAAAAGTAATAAAGTTGTAATAAATTTTTTCATCGATTGCTTGGTTATTTAAATTAGTTTTTGCCTAAGCAGAACCAAAATTACCAAAATTAATTGATGTATTTGTTAAAATTAAAACATTTAACGGAAAGCTATAAATTAGTTCTTTATGTTTGTAGTTTAAAACTTATATTAAACATGAAAAAATTACTTTTTTTATTTGTAATATTTTATTCATCAGTAACCCTTTGCCAAAATAAAGGTAAAAAGTATTCTATAAGAACTATTGCTTTTTATAATCTTGAAAATTTATTTGATACAATTAATGACGTTACAAAAAATGATGAAGCGAGTCCAATGATGGAGTTAAAGGAAAATCGCTCCAAAGTTTATTGGGATAAAATAGATAAATTAGGGTCAGTAATTGCTCAAATAGGGAAAGATAAATCTAATTCAAGCCCAACAATTTTAGGCGTTTGTGAAGTTGAAAACAGAGCTGTTCTTGAAGATTTAGTGAATTCAGACAGGTTGAAATCTAAACGTTATGGTATTATTCATTATGAATCTCCAGATAGGAGAGGTATAGATGTAGCACTTTTGTATCAACTACGTTATTTTAAACCCGTTCACCATGAGTCTTTTAATCCAAATATTTACAGAGACAACAGGAAAGTTTATACAAGAGATCAATTATTAGTTTCAGGATATTTAGATGATGAATTAATTCATGTTATAGTAAACCATTGGCCCTCTAGAAGTGGTGGTGAAATGAAAAGTAGACCTCTTAGAGAAAAAGCAGCATACCAAAACACAAAAATTATTGATCAAATTAAGGAGAAAGAGAAAAATCCTAAGATATTAGTTTTGGGAGATTTTAATGATGATCCAATAAATACCAGTTTTAAAAAAGTGTTGAAAACAAAAGAGAAAAAGAAAGATGTTGCAGATGGAGATTTGTATAATCCTTTTGAAAGATTATTTAAAAAAGGATACAATACAGGGGGTTACAGAGACAATATTAGTATGTTTGATCAAATCATAATTACTTCAGCATTATTAAGTAAAGACCAAAATGATTTTACCAGTTACAAAATGTTTAATCCAGCTGTATTTAATAAAAGTTTTATGACAAATAAAAAAGGACGTTATAAAGGATACCCTTTCAGAAGCTTCTCGTTTGGAACTTATACCGGTGGATATAGCGATCACTACCCAGTTTATCTCTATTTAATTAAAGAAAAATAAACTAGTTTCCCTTTTTTTTAGTCTTTTTACTAAATTTAAGCTTTTTAGTTCTTTTTTGTTGTAAAAATTCCTCCTCTAACATCAAATTCTGTTTGGAATTTTTAGTGAACTTACTTTTTGTTCTTTTTTGTGATTTTACAGTAGGTAGATTTTCTTTAATTTGAGTTTTGGAGGTATTGTAGGAATTTATATCTAAATTTTCAGGGATATCTCTTTTAAAATCCCTCTCAGTTATGTCTTTTTCTAATTCATTTTGTGTAAGAATAGTGTTAATTTTAGAATTGACAGATGAAAAGGCATTTAAAATATTAGCTACTTGATCATTTACCTCATTTGCTTTAATCGCAGAAATAGATGACATGTCATAAAGCCTTAAAGTTTCATTATACAATAAATTTATTCGAGCATTAAATGCATCAGTTTCAAGAAATTTGGGCTTTACACTATCAATAATACTTTTTGTTATGTCATTTAACTCTCTTGAATTATTTAATGCATCATTAGGTGAAATTGAGGTGTATTGTTCCAAAAAAGTGGTTAGGTTTTCATACTCAGTCCAAGAATCAATATCTATTTGAAATTTTGTTTTAATTTTTGATGTAGGAGCATGTTTTGTTATTCGACTAGATTCAGGTTTTTTAATCACATCTTTGGTAGTTGTGTTTTTACCATTACAAGAACAAATTAATGCCATAAATACACCGTAATAAATAAACTTCATGCCTCTCATTTTGATTCCTAAAAATACATAAAATACCCTAAAAATATCGACATATCACTAAACAACTTTTTTTTTCTTTTATTGCAAATAATTTAATTAATGGTTTTTAATTAAATTGTTTTTTATGAATAGCTAAATTATTTACCTTTGATTTTGTGAAAAACATAAATCAGCATGAGTCAAACCATTCTTGTATTAGGTGCTAGTGGGCAAATTGGAAGTGAATTAATAGAAAAACTTCGCGCCATCTATGGAATGGATAATGTAGTTGCATCAGACATAAGAAATGGAGCCTTATCATTAATGAATTCTGGGCCATTTGAAATTATTGATGCAACAGATAAAGAAGCAATTTTTACTGTTGTAAAAAATTATAATGTCACTCAAATTTATCTCTTGGCAGCCATGCTCTCTGCTACTGGAGAAAAGTTTCCTCATAAAGCATGGAATTTGAATATGACTTCTTTGTTGGCAGTATTAGATCTAGCTAAAGACAAACATATAAATCAGGTGTTTTGGCCTAGCTCAATTGCGGTATTTGGTTCAACTACTCCCAAGATTAACACTCCTCAAAAAACAGTAATGGAACCCTCTACTGTTTATGGAATCAGCAAGCTTTCAGGAGAATTTTGGTGTAATTATTATCATGAAAAATATGGAGTAGATGTTAGAAGTTTACGTTATCCTGGAATTATTAGTTGGAAAACAAAACCTGGAGGAGGAACAACAGATTATGCTGTTGATATTTTTTTTAAAGCTTTAGAGCAAGGGAGTTTTGAGTGTTTTTTAAATGAAGATACTCGTTTGCCAATGATGTATATGGAAGATGCTGTAAATGCAACTATTCAGATTATGCAAGCAATGCCTGAAGATATCACAATAAGAACCTCTTATAATTTATTTGCAATGGATGTTACCCCAAAAGAATTAGCTAGAGAAATTCAAAAGCATATTCCTAATTTTAGGATTAGTTATGCTCCGGATTTTAGACAAAAAATAGCCGATACTTGGCCTCAAATTTTAGATGATTCTAAAGCAAGAGAAGATTGGAAATGGTCTCATAAATTCTCCCTTTCCTCGATGACAATAGATATTCTTAAAAATTTAAAAGCCCATAAAATTTAGAAAAAATAACAATGTAAGTTATTTTATTTTTGGTTAAATATTTCATATTATTAATTTTTTTGATGAAAGAATACATAGAAAAAGGGCTTAGAAAGGGGCTTTCTTATCAAGACTACAGAATATTAATAAGTGATCTTATATCCTCCGGAAAATCGAGTGGGTATACTCAGACAGAAGGGTTGCTACATTATAGTAAGTTGAATGATAGAAGAATGAAGCGTCTAGACAAAACAATTAAACTTTCTAAAGAAACTATGGTAGCTATTGCTGCTTTAAAAGAACCTGTTATTTGGTTAGTTTTATCTGAGGGTTGGTGTGGAGATGCTGCACAAATAATTCCTGTTATCAATAAAATTGCAAGTGAAAGCAACTTCATTAATTTGAAAATTATTTTTAGAGATGAACATGAAGAATTGATGAATTATTTTCTAACGAATGGAGGAAAATCAATCCCTAAATTACTTGTTTTAAATTCTAATAATGAAGTACTCAATACTTGGGGACCTAGACCAGATATTGCAACTAAAATGGTGCAAGATTATAAGAGTAAACATGGTCAACTAGATGCAACTTTCAAACAAGAGTTACAAGCATGGTATAACAAAAATAAAGGAGTTAATATTCAGGAAAGTATCTCTAGATTATTAATATTTTAATTCATTAAAAGCACTTCTTTCTTTCACTATATTTGCCTTATGATTATAGATTTTAGTTCATTAACTCAAGAAGCAAAAATTTGGATATATCCATCTAGCAGAAAATTTTATGCTCACGAAATTGATGAAATTGAGTTGAAAATTAAAAATTTTGTAAGTGAATGGAAGAAAGAGGATCATGATTTTAAATGTTCTTATCAATTCTTACACAATAGGTTCATTATCATTGCTGCTGAAGATGAGAACTTTTCAGTTACAAATTTAGATATGGATTCTCAAGTAGAATTTATTATTGAACTTCAAAACCTTTATAAGGTATCCTTGTTAGACAAAATGAACGTTTGTTTTAAACAAGGAGAATATATCCAGTATAAAGAATTAAAAGAGTTTAAACAACTTGTTAAGCATAAGGCGGTCACTACTAAAACCATTATTTTTGATAATTTAGTATCCAATAAATATGATTTTGAAAATTATTGGGAAATTCCTATTGCTGAAAGTTGGTACAATAGGTTTTTTTAATTTCGAATCTGACAAAAAATCATCATAGACAATTACTCAATACTTAGTTTTTCAATAAATTCATTAATAGAAAGTGAATTGTCAACAGAAAATTCACCAATTTTAGTTCTTCTTAAACTAGAAAGATGAGCGCCAGAGTTTAAAGCCAAACCAAAGTCATTCGCCAATGCTCTTATGTAAGTTCCCTTGCTGCAAACTACCCTAAAGTCTATTTCTGGCAGTATAGTTTTTGTAAGTTCAAATTCATAAATAGATACTTTTCTTGCGGCTATTTCTGTAGTCTCACCCTTTCTTGCCAATTCATACAATCGTTTCCCATCTTTTTTTATCGCTGAAAATATTGGAGGCTTCTGGTCTATTTCCCCTATAAATTTTTGGGTAGTTTTTGTTAAGAGTTCACCTGTAATATGATTTATAGCAAACCTTTCATTAATAGCAGTTTCTAGGTCATAACTTGGTGTACTAGCACCAATAGTAAACGTACCTGTATATTCTTTAATTTGTCCTTGATAGGTTGCAATATTTTTAGTTTCTTTTCCAGTACAAATTATGAGTAGACCTGTTGCCAGTGGATCTAGAGTCCCTGCGTGCCCAACTTTTATTTTTTTTAATCCAAATTTTTGTTTGATGTGCCAACGTATTTTGTTAACGGCTTGGAAAGAAGTCCATTTTAGAGGCTTATCTATTAATAATACTTGACCATTTAAGTAGTCTTCTTTATTCATGATTAAAAAGCATATATAATTGCAATAATTCCAGCTATTGCACAGTACATGGAGAAATAGATTAATTTACTTTTTTTAACCAAAGCAATCATCCATTTACAGGCTAGTAAACCTGCTATAAATGCAGAAAAAAAACCTATAATCAATGGAGTTATATCTGATGAAATACTGTTAATTTCTCCACTAGATAGGTCTTTAATTACTTTACCAACAATTAAAGGAACCACCATTAAAAATGAAAATTTTGCAGCTTTTGTTCTGTCTATTCCTAATAAAACAGCGGTAGAAATTGTAGCTCCAGATCTTGATATTCCAGGTAAAATGGCTATAGCTTGAGATATTCCAACCACAATAGCATTCAGGAATGTTACATTTTTAGTAGTGTCTTTTGCTTTGTCTGCAAGTAAAAGAAGTAAGGCAGTTACTAGTAACATGCATCCTACTAGAAGAATTTGCCCTCCAAACAAAGAGGCAATCTCTTCCTCAAAAAAAAGACCAATGAAAACGGTTGGAATCATAGAAACAATAATTTTCAGAGAAAATTGAGTCTCTTCATTCCATTGAAATTTAAATAATCCTTCAAAGATTTCAAAAATTTCTTTTCTAAAGATTACTAATGTGCTTAATGCAGTGGCAAAGTGCAATACTATTGTAAATAATAGACTTTCTTCTGGAATAGAATTATCTCCTAAGATAACTTTTGCTAATTCTAAATGTCCGCTGGAAGATACAGGCAAAAATTCAGTAAGTCCTTGGATAATTCCAAGAATAATGGCTTCAATACTACTCATTAGTTATTTTTCTGGGTTAAGCAGTATGGCGTAAATTTCTATACCTAAACCTATAATAACAAGAGTTGGAGCAAGTCGAATTCTTTGAAAATTATACATAGCCTCATTAAAAACGGCCGGATCATCGCTACCCCCTCCAGACATCAAAATAAAGCCAATGGCTATAAATACAATTCCTATAAACATGAATAGGTAATTTTTCTTTCCAAAAAGGAAAACTGATTTAGAGGTCTGTTTATCTTTACTCATAAGCTATTCAATAATAAAGTTTTTCTGTTTGTAAATTTAAAAAACGTTGAGTTGCAAAATATGTACTTAACCACGAAATAATAAAAGCTATAATTAATATTCCGCCACCTAGATATGCTAGGGTAATATAGTCTGTTGTTAATTGAAGTGTTGGTATTTTTTGATCTATGTAATAAATTATAATTCCCAAACCAATCAATGCTATGATAGCACCAATAAAACCTAGTTGAATCCCGTTCCAAATAAAGGGTTTTCGTATAAAACTTTTGGTAGCTCCAACCATTTGCATGGTTTTAATATTAAATCTTTTGGAATATACTGAAAGTCTAATTGAACTGTTGATAAGAATTAATGCAACTAAACCAAAGAAAGAACTAATCACAAACAACCAAAAACTAACTTTTTGAATGTTTTGAGTTAAAAAAGTAACTAATGGTTTATCGTAAGATACTTCAAAAATATAAGCGTTATTATTGAATTCATTTGCAATTTCTCCCATTTTTTCTGGAGTAACAAAACCTGGGTTTAAATAAATGTCAATGCTATTTTTTAAGGGATTTGTTCCTAAATAATTAACAAAATCTTCACCCAAATCTTCACTGTAAAATTTTGCAGCCTCTTTTTTAGAGATATATACAATTTTTCTTGTAAACTCCTCTTTAATTAGGGAGTTTCTTAAACTTTCTATTTGAGGGTTTGAAGTGTCATTTTTAAGAAATAAAGTAATGACAACTTCCTCTTTAAAATAATTAGCTACTTGCGTAGACTTTAAAAGTACGAGACCTAAAAACCCAACCATAAATAAAACAAGAGCAATGCTTATGACTACAGAAAAATAAGAAGATCGTAATCTGCGTTTTTGGTAAGATTCAAAATTAGACAACATGTAATTAATTATTCTACGCTCGCAATATACAAATAAGCATTCATAAATTTTAAAATCAAAAAATTGATAAGCTTAATTTTATCTTAAAATAAATTATGCGTTTAATTAAAAAAATGGATTGAAATTATGATTTATAAACTTATTGATCACCAATTTCTTGACAGAGCTCTATCAGAACTCCATTACTAGATTTGGGATGAATGAATGCAACAAGTTTATTATCTGCTCCTTTTTTTGGAATTTCATTTAAAATTGTAAACCCCTCATTTTTTAGACGAGCTATTTCTGAAACAATATCATTGACTGCAAATGCAATATGATGAACTCCTTCTCCCTTTTTTTCTATGAACTTTGCTATTGGACTTTCAAGAGTTGTGGCTTCTAATAATTCTATCTTATTAGGGCCAGCCTTAAAAAAGGAGGTTTTTACACCTTCACTAATTACTTCCTCAACCTTATAATGACCAACTCCAAAAAGACTAGAAAAAACGGCATTAGAAGTTTCTAAATCTTTTACGGCAATACCAATATGTTCTATTTTTTCCATTGGTTATTTTAGAATCTAAGGGTTACTTGGTGTATTTTACCCAAAAAGATACTTAATCTTTATGAGCAACTCAAAAGTAAGGAATGTTTTGTTAATTATTGTAGATTTGTAGCATGGAAGAAACGAATAGACAACGAAAAATTGCGGGTGTTTTACAAAAAGATTTGGTAGACGTCCTTCAAAAAGCTGCTCAAGATGGAATGCAAGGCGTTATTATATCAGTTTCTAAAGTTTCTGTAACTCCAGATTTAGGAGTTGCTAAAGTATATTTGAGTGTTTTTCCATCAGACAAAAGAAATACTATTATAGAGGGTGTAAAGCACAATTCTCCATTAATTCGTCATGAATTAGCCAAAAGAACTCGAAACCAATTACGAAGAATGCCAGAACTTCTCTTTTTCGGAGATGATTCATTAGATTATATTGAAGAAATAGACAAGTCTTTGAGAGGTGAAGATATAAATCCTATTGAAAATCCTAGTATTTTGCCAAAGCGAAAAAAACAATAACAATTATTTCATTTGAATTTTCCATTATACATAGCTAAAAGATATCTATTTGCTAAAAGTGGAAATAATGCAATAAATATTATAACGATTATTGCATCTACTGGAGTTATTCTGGGAACTGCTGCATTATTTATCATTCTTTCGGGTTTTTCTGGATTACGAACATTTAATTACGCCCTTCTAGATAGCGCTGACCCAGATATTAAAATTACAGCAACAAAGGGGAAAAGTTTTTTTTTCGAAAATATGATTAAGAATATTGTTTCTTCATCAAAAGATATTGTTGCTTTTTCTAGGGTTATAGAAGAGCGAGTCTTTATCAAAAATGGTGAAAAGCAGCAGATTGCATTTGTTAAGGGAGTTGATGATAACTATACCAATGTAGTACCTCTTGATGGTGCTATTCAGATGGGTACGTGGTTAAAAAGCGATTATACCAATACCAGTGTAATAGGAAATAGTTTAGCCTATAAATTATCTACTGGAGTGGAGAGTTTTGGGGAATATTTAGAAATCTTAGTCCCAAAAAAAGGGACAGGATTTCTAAATCCTGCAAAAAGCTTTTCAAGTATTAGAACACAAATAGTAGGAACATTTTTTGGGACAGAGGAGTTTGAAAATACGTATGTTTTTGTTTCTAATCTTCAAGCCCAACAATTAGTAAACTATAAGGAAAATCAGTTTACAGGGATAGAAATAAAATTAAGACCAGATAGTAACCCAGCTAATTTTGCAGCGTCAATGCAAGAGAAACTTGGAAATAAATATAAAGTTAAAACTAAGGCTCAGTTGAATGAACTGTTTTATAAAGTAATTAATACAGAAAATTTTGTGTCGTACTTAATTTTTACTTTGATTGTTATCATTGCTATGTTCAATATAGTTGGTTCAATAATAATGATGATAATTGATAAAAAAAAGAATTTAATAACATTGTTAAGCTTAGGTGCTTCACTATCTGAAATAAAGAGGATTTTTGTACTACAGGGGTTTTTATTGACAATTATATCTATGGCTACTGGATTATTTTTATCGGTAATCTTAGTAAGTATTCAACAGAAATTTCAAATTTTTATGATCACCTCTTCAATTCCTTATCCCGTAGAGTTAAGAGGTTCTAATTTTTTGATTGTAATCGCCACTATAACCGTATTAGGTTTTTTTGCAGCAAAGGTAGCTAGTAGTAGAATTTCTCTAGATTTTGTAGATAACTAAAAATATTATTTATAGGCCGGAATCATGGCGTTACCAAAGGTTTCTTGAACCACGTCAAAAGCAGCAAATACGTCTTTTGGGTCATCTGAGGTAACCATTTTTAAACGATGTTCTTTAAAATGAGGGATTCCTTTAAAGTAATTGGTGTAGTGACGTCTGGTTTCAACCACCCCTAAATGCTCTCCCTTCCAATCGATTGCCATTTGTAAGTGACGACGGGCCATTTCTGTTCTTTCAGCAATTGTTGGCCCAGCTAAATGCTCTCCAGTTTTAAAATAATGTTTTACTTCATTAAAAAACCAAGGGTAACCAATAGAAGCTCTTCCTATCATCGCTCCGTCTAAACCATAAACATCACGCATTTCTTTGGCTTTTTCTGGAGTTGTTACATCACCATTCCCAAACACAGGGATATGCATTCTAGGATTATTTTTTACCTCAGCTATGGGTTTCCAGTCTGCGTCTCCCTTATACATTTGAGCACGGGTTCTTCCATGAATAGAAATAGCTTTACAGCCTACATCTTGTAATCTTTCTGCTACTTCTACAATTTTTATAGAGTCATGATCCCAACCCAGTCGAGTTTTTACTGTAATTGGTAAATTGGTATGTTTTACCATAGCTTCGGTAAGCGAAACCATCAAATCAATATTTTTTAATATTCCAGCTCCTGCACCTTTAGAGACCACTTTTTTTACAGGGCAACCAAAATTAATATCGATAATGTCTGGGTTTGTTTTCTCTACAATTTCAACAGAGCGTAACATCGAATCTAGGTTAGCTCCAAAAATTTGAATTCCTACAGGACGTTCTTTTTCATAAATGTCTAATTTCATAACACTTTTTGCAGCATCACGAATTAATCCTTCAGAAGAAATAAACTCAGTATATACAACATCAGCACCGTTTTCTTTGCATAAAGCACGAAAAGGAGGGTCACTAACATCTTCCATTGGAGCTAATAATAGTGGAAAATCTGGAAGTTCTATGGTGTCTATTTTTACCAAGCTACATTATTTTTTTGCAAAATTAGTGTTTTTATAGGTCAGAGTCCAAAACTGATGAATTCAAAAAAATAATTAAAAAACTCTAACAACATTAAATCCGAAAACCATATCTCCTTCTGCACTACTCATAAACCCTGGTTCGTTACTGGATTGTGAATTGGTAAATAATAATTGAAATACATGCCCGCCAGTTTCAATGTCTAGCCCAAAAGCATAGGAGTTTTCAAATGGGGATCCATCAGCTCTACTCATATTGTATGCATACTCTGCATTAAAACTCAGGCGTTTACTCAACTTATAACGTCCACCAAAACCAAGTGCAAATTGATTAAATTTTTCTTCTGGCACTACATTTAAATTTTGAAGATTCTCTCTAATATAGGTTGGAGCAAGTTGAAAAGAAAATTTATCAGAAAATCGTCTAGAAACCAATAATTGGGTTGCATAACTTTGACGATCGCTAGATTTTAAATCTGGGAAAATAGTTTCATCAATTAATGTATTTCTATTAACCGTTGCATAGGTTACAAGATTTACGGGGAAGTCTTTAGATTGTCTAGCCAAACGTATTTTTGCTGAAGCAGCTAAGGTTCTGTTGTACGATTCTCTACTAATACTAAATTGAACACCTTCCCAGAACGAGTATAATAATTGAATTTTAGTACTGGCTTCATCTAAGCCTAAAAAAGTATCAAATCCATCTTTCAAAGGACCAAATCTGTGTGAAACAATTAAATAAAAATCTCCTTGGTCTGCCATTTTTGTAGATTGAAGATTTCCAATTTTCATAGCCTTAAATGCAGGCATTTCATAGGAGCTGTCTGTAGCATTCTCGTTTAATTCATCTAGTAAATCGTCTTGAGCAGATAGACTAGAGACACTAAATAAAAAGACACAAAAAATAAGTAGGTTTTTTTTAAACATAATGATGTTGCTTATTGAATAATACATTGATCTAATTTTAATTCTTCTAATAAATCATCATATCCAATAATTCTTCCTTTTAAAGAAATATTGTTTGAAAGATTTATTTTCTGAAAGTCTGTCACTTGTTTTAGTTGACAGTAAATTTTTCTTGATAGCATAATCCCCTTATCATCTGAACTTGTTACTTCTCCAGATACAACAACTATTTTATCTTGCCATTCTTCAGTATGATCTGTGATTTTGAGAAGTAATTCCTCTGCAGAACCTGTAAAGTCTATTTTTTTATTTTCAATTGTAGTAGGGGCTCTCATGGTATAGGTGTAAATGACAATACCAATACTGCTAAACAGCATTAGTACAGTAATGAAAAATTTATTTTTTTTCGATAAACTCATAGGCCAAAGAGATGTTAATTGTTCCTGCTATTTTATCACTTACAATTCTTGGGATTTTAATATTAAAATCCTCTGGTTGAACACCAAACGATGCCTCCATTAATAACTTTCCATTTTTATTTGAAAATGATGCAAGTGTTTCAATTTCTTTTTCAACTCCTCTTACAGTAAGTGTTCCATTGAGGAGGTATTGTTTTTTAGAACTTGAAATATCTGAAATATTAAAACCAGAGATTAATCCTTTAAAAGTCGCTTTAGGATAGGTACTAGACTCCATATAGTTTTCATTAAAGTGCTCTTGCATTAGTGCTACTCTAAAATTAAAAGCTTTTATAAAAAGTAATGAAGCAATTTCTCCTGAAGTTACATTTATAATTGCAGTGGTGCTTGTGTTTGTAGCTTCAACAGGTTCAAAGGCTTCAACTGAAGCTTTGAATTGAGTATTTCCTGTTTTTGTATAATATTTTTGGGCAACAGATGAATAGCTTACCATTAAAATTAAAACTAGTACAACTTTTTTCATTAGGTTATATATTTAGTTTTCAATAAAGCCATCTTCAGCCCATTGCTCTATGGTAGCAATTAAATCTGGAGCCATAAGACCACTTTGTGGCATAGGGTTTGAAACATTAGTTATTCTACTCAATAGATTTCCATTTTCAGTTGATGATCTCACATTCGTATATCCTTCAAGGTTTAATCCTGCAGCTGGAAATCCACCAGCATGACAAGGAAGACAATTGTTTGTAATGATTACACTCACGTCTGCGTCATAAGTAATAGGTTCCGTAATAATGACCTCTTCTATAGTAGCTGTAGAACAGCTAAAAAAAGTAAAAAGGAGAATTATAAATCCTAAAAGAAGGTTTTTTTGTTTCATAAATTCAAATATTTTTGAACATAAAGAAGTTTATTTTAGTATAAAATTTTGTGTTACTGCAATTTAGTGGAAAATTTTAAGATTAAAACGCTATTAGAGAACTAACCTCTTTTTTTTATAGCTAAGTGGCAAGAATAGGTTGACTTATTCTAACTCTACAATGATTTCATTCTTTCTATTGAATACTTCCATAGGGGCATTATATCCTAAGAAGTAAAAGTTATCAGTATATTGTATTCCTCTAGTGTTTAATGCGGTGATTAATTTCTTTTTGAAAGATGCTATCTTTGAATCATTTGCCCAACCGCTAAAAGAAATAGCTGCTACTCTTTTTTCAGGAATATTTTTAAATTCTATACTTGAGTCATTTGGTGTAGGAAGGTTTTCTCTTGTATATTTTTTAGGAACTAGAAATAGCAATGTAGTAGAATCTTTCAAAGACATGGCTACAGGAGAGGTCATGGCTATTTTTTCTTCTTTATCATTAGCTCCAAAAATATACCCTGCTAAAATAGAAAATCCTTTACTAGAAGTTTCACGATAATTGTTTGAGGGGATTTCAACAGAAGTAAATAGAGAGGCTTCATATTGCCTTATTTCAAAGGTTTCATAGGAGTCAATTATTGTGTAAGCATAGGTCTCAATATTTCTCTGACTGTTGAGAAAGTAGAGTTGAGAAATAACAAAGAGTATTAAAATAATTCCAAAAATTCCCAAAAGTATTTTCATCTTCATAATTGTTTTTATTAGCGTATTTTAGGATACATTAAATTGAATCACTAAGATCTTATTTTTTATTTAAATATGTAGACAATATTTTTAAATCCGGAGATTATTCAGAAAATGTTTTATTGCGTCTACTTCTTAAATCCCTTATATTTGCACCCTTAAAATAATGTAACGAATGAAGAATATTAGAAACTTTTGCATTATCGCTCATATCGATCATGGTAAAAGTACGTTAGCAGATAGATTGTTAGATTATACAGGTTCAGTAACCGATAGAGAAAAGCAAAATCAGTTACTAGACAATATGGATTTAGAGCGTGAAAGAGGAATCACTATTAAATCTCATGCTATCCAGATGGACTACAAATACAATGGAGAGGATTATATATTAAATCTTATAGATACTCCAGGACATGTAGATTTTTCTTATGAAGTTTCTCGTTCTATTGCAGCTTGTGAAGGTGCGCTACTAATTGTTGATGCTGCACAAAGTATTCAAGCACAGACCATATCAAATTTGTATTTGGCTTTAGAGAATGATTTAGAGATTATTCCAATTTTGAATAAAGTAGATTTACCTTCAGCAAATCCAGAGGAGGTAACAGACGATATTGTAGATCTTCTCGGATGTGATCCAGAGGAGGTAATTCATGCCAGTGGTAAAACAGGTTTTGGGGTAGATAACATTTTAGCTGCCATTATAGATAGAATTCCAGCTCCCGAGGGAGATCCACAGGCACCGTTACAGGCTTTAATTTTTGATTCAGTATACAATTCTTACAGGGGAATTGAAACCTATTTTAGAATTCTAAATGGTGAAATTAAAAAAGGTCAACGGATTAAATTTATGGCTACAAATAATGAGTATTTTGCCGATGAAGTTGGTACTTTAAAATTGAATCAGGTAGTAAAAAAATCTGTAAAAACTGGTGATGTAGGCTATTTGATTACAGGAATTAAAACCGCAAAAGAAGTAAAGGTTGGAGATACTATTACCGACGCTCAAAACCCTACTTTAGAAACCATTGATGGTTTTGAAGATGTAAAACCAATGGTTTTTGCTGGAATATACCCAGTAGATACAGAAGATTATGAAGAGTTGAGGTACTCCATGGAAAAGTTACAACTAAATGATGCCTCTCTTGTATTTGTCCCCGAAAGTTCTGCTGCACTGGGGTTTGGTTTCCGTTGTGGATTCCTTGGAATGTTACATATGGAAATTATTCAAGAGCGTTTAGAACGCGAGTTTAATATGACAGTGATTACAACAGTTCCTAACGTATCTTACCATGCTTTTACAAAGAAGAATCCAACCGATATTGTTTTATTGAATAATCCTTCAGATTTACCTGAACCTTCAAGATTAGATCGAGTAGAAGAACCATACATAAAGGCTTCAATCATTACAAAATCAGATTTTGTTGGTCAAGTCATGAGCTTATGTATTGAAAAGCGAGGTGAGATTACGAATCAAACTTACCTAACTACTGAACGTGTTGAATTAACATTTAACATGCCGTTGGCTGAAATTGTATTTGATTTTTATGATCGGTTAAAAACAGTTTCCAAAGGCTATGCTTCTTTTGATTATAATCCCATAGGGATGAAAACATCTAAGCTAGTTCGTGTTGATATTTTATTAAACGGTCAACCAGTAGATGCGCTTTCTGCTTTGTTACATTCAGACAATGCTTATGCAATTGGAAAAAAAATTGTTGAGAAACTAAAAAAATTAATACCAAGGCAACAGTTTGATATTCCTATACAGGCAGCTATTGGAGCAAAAATTATAGCTAGAGAAACCACCAAAGCATTGCGTAAAGACGTAACTGCAAAATGTTATGGTGGTGATATTTCTAGAAAAAGAAAATTATTGGAAAAACAGAAGAAAGGAAAGAAAAGAATGCGACAGGTTGGAAATGTAGAAATTCCTCAAGAAGCATTTATGGCAGTATTAAAGTTAAACGATTAATTGTCCAAAAGGGTATTTATATCTTAATTAGTATCGTCAATTCTATTTTGTTCATCTCTATTGAAATCTCGATTTGATTTTTTCTTACCAAATTGAGATCCGAAACTGTAGGTAAGCTTTAATTGTACATTCTGTCTAGATCCGTTACTTTCAACACTGGCATTTCCATTTCCATAATCAATGCTTCCAACAAAACCTCTGTTTAGCATTTTATTGAAACCTAAATTTACCTTTAAACTATCGTCTAAGAACTCTTTCCCAAAAGAAAAAGAAAGTTCAGATAACCAATCAACTTCAATTTGTCCTTCTAAAGCACCAGTTCCATAATTACCGTTAACTTCAAAATTAATATCCCATGGCAGTTCGTAATTTGCTTGGATAAACCAGATTAAATTCCATTTATTGAGGTTTACATTGTAAGTTGATGACTCAAAATCTGTATTGGTAACAATAAGTCCTGTAAAGCCTTCTAATCCTTTTGTAAAATTTACTGGAGCAAACAATCTAAAGTTCCAATTCTCATTATTTTCTATATTTACCTCTTGCTGTCTTATTTGCGCAGTACTATTATCTTGCCTAATTAATTCAAATATTACGTCATCAGTTTTGCTATATCCAATCGTAAAAAAGGGTTGTTTGTCGTAGGTTAAATTGAACTGAAAATTGTTAGTATAGGATGGGGTTAAGTTTGGATTTCCCTCCCCTGCAGAAAAAGGGTCTAAAAATGTTGCAAAAGAATTTAAACTATTGTAGGAGGGTCTTTGAATTCTGTAACTGTAGGATAAGCTTGCACCTATAGATTCAGACAATTCTCTACTTATAGATGCACTAGGAAAGATTTTTTTGATAGGTCTTTTTTTAACTTCTGTTTTTATGGTTCCATCCTCAATAAAAATTGAAGTTCCATCAGTATTACTATTTTCATATCGCAAACCTCCAGAAAATGCCCATTTCCCTTTAGTTACATTCATCTTTGAGTACAAAGCAAAAATATTTTCTTTGATTAAAAAACGACTACTTTCCTCTTGAATTAAATCAAATTCTCCAGCATTATCTAATAGAGAGGCTAGGTCATTATCTGTAGACACATCTGCATACCGCGTTCCAAACTGTACTCTAAGATGATCATTGAATGACTTTGAATAATCTGCTCTGTAGGTTTTAATTGAATAATTTCCGTCTTGTATATATCTTCTATCGGTAAACGGGACAGTACTATTTTCTAGACCATATAAAGTATTCGTTGTATGGTCTTTAAAATCAACAAAATTGAAGTCAATAATTAGTTTATTGGTATCAGTTTTATATTCATAATACGGGTTGACATTGAAATTATTTCTTTCTCTGTCAAAACTATTTTCTGAAAACAATTTATTTGAACTTAGGTCATTAGAAATAATGGTTTCATTAGTTACAATTCTTGTTGAGTTTCTTCCATTAAAACTTCCTCCTATACCTATTGAGTGATGTTCGTTAATATAGTAATCTATATTCCCACTCACCCTATAGTTATCTGGATCATAGGGTTCTCTTGTAGTCTGATCATAAACCTCATTACCAACTGTTCTAATTAAAAACAAGTCATCTCTCCATGTGGGTTGAGAAATCCCAGTACTCAGTTGCCAATTTAATTTATTCTTATAGCTAGCAATAGAAAAACCAGAGCCCCATTCAAACCCTTGATCTTCTCCTATCCATGAGTTTACACTCCCATGAGTTCCGAGTTTTATGTTTTTCTTTAAAATAATATTTATAATAGCCGCTGATCCTGAGGCTTCATATTCTGCACCAGGTTGTTCAACAACCTCTATTTTAGCAATATTATCTGCGGGAAAATCTCGTAAAAGTGTTTCTACATCCATGTAAGCAGTAGTTTTTCCATTTATAAGAATTCTAACTCCTCTATTGCCTGCAATTGAAATTCCATTATTAGTTACCAAAACTCCAGGTATTTTCCGCATCACATCTTGTAGATTTGTGTTAATCATTTCTGATTTTTCTAAATCAACAATCAATTTTTCGGCAGTTTGTTTGATAACTGGTCGTTTACTTTTAATGACAACTTCATTTAGTGTTTGCGTTTCTTCTTTAAGTATAATATTAAATGTTTTGTCAGCAACTAGATTAAATTCTTTTAGGCTGTAGGTTTTAAAACCTAACATAGAAACTTCAATACTGTATTTCCCTTTCAAAATATTTTCAATTACAAATATTCCTTTGTCGTCAGATATAGTTCCTTTTGGATTTTCTAAGTCGGATACTTGGTATAAAATGATGTTTGCATAACTCAGAGGTTCATTATTTTCATCAATAATTTTCCCACTGATCTTATGTTGTGAACATATAGATGATATTCCAAAGAAAAAAGCAATAGCAATTTTTAAAGTCTTCATATTTTTTTTTAACTAAGACGTCAAATAAATATTTTTGTTACAAGGATTAATCAAAAAAATAGGTCTAGTATTAAAAAACACCTGAATCTTTGATTCAGGTGTTTTTTAATAATTTCATCCAAAAAGGTATCTATAAATTTTAATCTCTGCTCCCTAGAACTTGAAGTCCCCAATATAATAGCATTGCTAAAGAACCTAGAGCAGCAACTAAATACGTTCTTGCAGCCCATTTTAAAGCATCTTTAGATCCCGCATATTCTTGCTGACTCACCATATTTTTATTTTTTAACCAGGCTAAAGCTCTATTACTTGCATCATACTCTACGGGTAAGGTAATAAAACTAAATGCTGTAGCTAAAGCCATAAAACCCAAACCAACGATAGCTATATAAAACCCAATTCCAGTATTGTCTGAAGCAGCTCCTAAAATTAAACCACCAATCACAAGCCATTGAGAAAATCTTGAAGAAACGCTCACCATAGGGACTAATTTAGATCGCATGGTTAACCATTCATAAGCTCGTGCGTGTTGTACAGCATGTCCCACTTCATGAGCTGCCACAGCAGCAGCAGCAGCATTTCTTTGACTATAAACACCTGCGCTAAGATTTACGGTTTTATTTCTTGGATCGTAATGATCTGTTAGCATCCCTGGGGTAGATACCACTTTAACATCTCGAATACCGTGATCTGCTAACATTTTTTCTGCGATCTCAGCTCCAGACATGCCATTTCTTAAATGAATTTTTGAGTACTTTTTAAATTTATTTTTGAGTGTATTACTCACCACCCAACTCGCTAAAGCGATTGCACCAATAATAATATAAAATTCTATCATATATATAGTATTTGATTGTTATTCAATTTTGTTTGATACTTTTACATCACAAAGTATTCCATTTTAATTTTTCATAAAAATAGTGACAAAATGACAAGGAACCGAAAAATACTACTTATTTATACTGGTGGTACCATTGGTATGGTAAAAGATTATGCATCTAAGGCCTTAAAAGCGTTTGATTTTAGTCAGATTTTAGAAAATATTCCTGAACTCAGACAATTAGATTGTGAGATAAGTTCAGTTTCGTTTGAAGAACCTATAGATTCTTCTAATATGAATACTCAGTCTTATGTTCAGATTGCAGAGATGATTGAGCAATACTATGAAACCCACGATGGTTTTGTAGTCTTAACGGGTTCTGATACCATGTCTTATGTCTCATCTGCCCTTAGTTTTATGTTAGAATATTTAGCTAAACCAGTAATTTTTACCGGATCACAACTTCCAATAGGCTATTTAAGAACAGATGCAAAAGAAAATTTAATTACTTCTATTGAAATTGCAAGCGCTTATAGAAATGATCTTCCAATAGTAAGCGAAGTATGTTTATATTTTGAGTATAAATTATATAGGGCGAATAGAACCACCAAGCTAAGTGCTGAACAATTTGAAGCATTTGCTTCAATGAATTATCCACCGCTAGCTGAAAGTGGTGTTCATTTGAATTTTAATCATGATTTCTTGGAGGTGCCTACCCATAACAAAAAGCTTATAATTAGAAAAAATTTATGCTCAGATGTTATAATCATTAAGTTATTTCCAGGCATTTCAATGAATATCATTGAAAGTATGTTGAACAGTAAAGGAATTAAAGGAGTTATTTTAGAAACTTATGGAGCTGGTAATGCTCCAAATAATAAAAATTTCATCAATTTAATTTCAAAAGCTATTGCTAACGGAATTTATATTGTTAATGTAACTCAATGTGTTGGAGGGTCAGTTTTACAAGGTCATTATGAAACAAGTTCTCAATTAAAAAAAATAGGGGTTATAGATGCTAAAGATATGACTACAGAATCGGCAATTGCAAAATTGATGTACCTTCTAGGAATTGGGATAAAAAAAGACGAATTTATTTCTTATTACGAGCAATCTTTACGTGGAGAAATAACAAATAAGTAGAGATTTTGTTAAATCTCTTTCTTTTTGCTAATTGTTGTATAAAAACTTTTTATTTTTTTTTAAGAAACCAACTATTTTTTGTTACTTGGTCATCTGAATTAAATTAAGCATAAAATAGTTTTCTTTTTACAAAACTTAATAACGTTTAATTTTTTTCATTTCATATAATAATATGAAGTTATATCTTAAAAAATTAAATTATTAAAAATTAATTACAACGATGATGAAAAAAGTAGTAAATATCCTTACAGTAACAGGATTCATGTTTTTTGGAGCTATCCAATCAGTATTTGCACAAGAGGCAGAGGTTGCTGAGCAAACTTTTCACCAAGTATTAAAACAACGTTTTATTGAGGGTGGTCCTGGTTTTATGGGAATTGTTTTAGTAGCTCTTATTTTAGGTTTAGCTATTGCTATTGAAAGAATTATTTATCTAAATATGGCAACTACAAATACTAAGAAATTAATGTCAAGTGTAGACGAGGCTTTAAGTTCTGGTGGTGTAGAAGCAGCAAAAGAAGTGTGTAGAAACTCAAAAGGGCCTGTAGCGTCTATTTTTTATCAAGGTCTAGATAGAGTTGATGAAGGAATTGAATCTGCAGAAAAAGCTGTTATTGGTTATGGAGGAGTGCAAATGGGATTATTAGAAAAGAACATTTCTTGGTTATCTTTATTTATTGCTTTGGCACCGATGCTAGGATTTATGGGAACTGTAATTGGTATGATTGATGCTTTTGACGCTATCGCTGTTGCCAATGATATTTCACCAGGAGTTGTAGCTGTAGGTATTAAAGTAGCATTACTTACTACTGTATTTGGTTTAATTGTAGCCATTATACTTCAAGTTTTTTACAACTACATTATATCTAAGGTAGATAGTATTGTAAATAATATGGAAGACGCTTCTATTACGCTTATAGATTTATTAGTTAAATATAAAAAATAAGACGCCTTATGAATAGTAAACTTTCAAAAATACTAACGATCATAGTGGCTGTTATTTCTGTAATAGGAATTGCTTTATTTATTAATGTTTCCCTTACTGATGGAGCTCCAGAATCTGTCAGTAGTGCTGTTGGACCATTAATTGCATTCTCATTATACTTATTTTATGCAGCTGTGCTTGTAACAATAGGATTGTCTATTAGAGCGTTAGTTAAAAATCCAGAGAACTTAAAGAAGACATTACTAGGTTTAGGCGTAATGTTGGTTCTTTTGATAGTATCTTATCTTATTGGCGATAGTGAGCCTGTTTTAGATTCACAAGGCAAGGTTTTAGAAGGTGGTGAGTTAGGAGCATCCTCAAACCAATGGGTAGGAACTTTAATATGGTACAGCACAATTTTAGTGCTAATTGGTGGCATATTTTTTGTGTATGATTTAGCAAAAGGACTTATTAAATCTTAATTTATGGGAAGAAGAGAGACACCGGAAATTAATGCAGGGTCTATGGCAGATATTGCCTTCTTGTTATTAATTTTCTTCTTAGTAACTACCACAATGAATGTAGATTCAGGTATTTCTAAGAAATTATCAGAGAAACCACCACCAGATTACAAACCTCCTATCATTAAGGAGAAAAATATCTTTGAAGTCAATATCAATAGAAATAATGAATTATTGGTAGAAGACAATAGAATGGAGTTATCAGAGCTTAAAGAAGCTGCTATCAAGTTTATTGATAATGGAGGAGGAGAAGGTAAACCAGGCGAAGATGGTACTCCAGGGTTACCATGTGACTATTGTGAAGGTGAAAGAAGTCCATCATCATCAGATCACCCTAACAAGGCTATCATCTCTGTTCAAAGTGATAGAGGTACTGATTATGGAACTTATATTGAAGTACAAAATGAATTGTTGAAGGCTTATACTTTTTTAAGAAATAGATTAAGCAATCAACGATACGGCATCCCTTACACTGAATTAGAAAAGAGGTATAAGGATAGTAGAGGTACAGAAAAAGATGAATTGAAGAAAAAGGTAGAGGACATTAAAACCAGTTTTCCACAGATTATATCTGATGCTGAACCTACTTCATAAATATTAATAAAAACGTACAAAATGTCTAAGTTTAAAAAGAAGAAAAAAGGAATGCCAGCTGTAAATACAGCGTCATTACCAGATATTGTATTTATGTTATTATTTTTCTTCATGGTAACTACTACTATGAGAGAAACTTCTTTACAAATTGAAGCACCTAGATTACCAAGTGCCACAGAGATAAAGAAATTAGAGCATAAGAGTTTGGTAAGTACAATTTATGTTGGTAAAGCAAAAGACGAAAAATACGGTACTGCTTATAATAGAATTCAGCTAAATGATAAGATAGCTACACCGGAAGATGTGCCTTCATTTATTTTAAGAGCGAGAGAAGAGGTTTCTGAGGCAGAAGTGCCTTTTATGACAACCTCTATCAAAGCAGACAAGGAATCTAGTGTTGGTACTATTACTGATATTAGATTGAAATTAAGAGATGTAAATGCATTAAAGTTAAGTTACTCTACTCAAACAGGAGCAGATAATTAACAGTCATTTATATAACATAAAAAAAGGAATACAAATTTTTGTATTCCTTTTTTTATGTTATAATTTTAAAAAATTAAAATTCATTATACATGAAAAAATATATTCTTTTATTTTTATTAGGGTATTCATTAGCTTCCGCAGCTCAAAAAGATTCATTAAGTCTTGGAAATAAATATGCCGAAGATCAGATGTATTTTATGGTATCATACAACCAATTGTTTAATCAACCAGCTATGGTGAAAGGGAGTGGTTTTTCTTATGGTTTGTCTGCGGGATTTATGAAAGATCTTATTTTAAATAAACAAGGAAGTATATCTATGGCTATGGGGTTTGGGTATAATTATGATTTTTTAAATCATGGTTTAACAATCTCTGAAGAAAATAATGAGATTATTTTTCAGGCAGAAAATTCCGGTGTTATAAATAAGCTTTTAATTCACAATTTAGAATTCCCTTTTGAGTTAAGATGGAGAGATTCAGATGCACAAACCTATAAATTTTGGAGAGTTTACATGGGGGTCAAAGCAAGTTATAACCTATCAAATAATTTCAAATTTACAAACCAAGGTGAATCCTTCTCTTATCGAAATGTGTCTAGCTTTAATACCTGGCAATATGGTCTTACACTATCTGTAGGTTATGATGTTTTTACTGCTCATGTATATTATGGATTAAACCCAATTTTAAAAAGCACTTCACTTGATACAGAAGATATTTCTTCAAAAATTATGAGAATTGGGTTAATTTTTTATCTATTGTAAAGAAATAAATAGGATAAATTGACAGACAAACCCTAAAAAAAAACCAATGAGAAGCTCAAGAGGAGTATGCGCTTTAAGATATAGTCTTGAACTTGCCAATATTCCAGATAGAAATATCAAAAGTAATATGATATATAAAATAGATAGATTATAGATATTGGTCATAATTAAAAAAAAGCCAAACATATTACCCATAGAAACAAGGTGTAAACTTGATTTTAATTTTACACTAAATAGGATATAAATACTTATCAAACTGAGTGATGTTCCATAAAATAGAATGCCTAAATTTCTTATCATAGGAATTTGAATGATTGTATTTCCTAAAAAATATAAAATTAGAATCATAAAAATGACTGGAATTCGCCTCTCTTTAATTGTAGAAACTTGAAAATCCTTGATAAATCCGAAATTTTTTAAAAAAAATAAAAGGAGTATAGGTACTATATAGGTTAATGTGAATACCAGACTGAGTATTATTAACTGAAGGTTTTTTTCATAGGGTCTTGTTATAAATATAAAATACAGAAAAGTACCTGCCGTTGGCAGTATAGTGGGGTGTAATATAGTAGATATAACCTTGTGTAATTTCATTAGAATTCCTTTCTCAATCGGGCTACAGGAATGTCTAATTGTTCTCTGTATTTTGCAACTGTTCTTCTTGCTATAGGGTAACCTTCTTCTTTTAGAAGTGACGAAAGTTTATCATCTGTAAATGGCTTTCTCTTGTCTTCTTTACTGATAACAGTTTCTAATATTTTCTTTATTTCTCTGGTTGAAACATCTTCCCCTTGATCATTTTTCATAGATTCTGAAAAGAATTCTTTAATCAACTTTGTACCATAAGGTGTGGATACATATTTACTATTAGCTACTCTAGAGACTGTAGAGACATCCATCTGAATAGTATCTGCAATATCTTTCAATATCATAGGTTTTAATTTGCGTTCATCACCAGTTAAAAAATAATCATATTGATGATGCATGATCGCATTCATGGTTATCATGAGGGTTTGCTGTCGTTGTTTTATAGCATCAATAAACCATTTTGCGGCGTCTAGTTTTTGTTTGATAAAAATTACAGCATCTTTCTGAGATTTACTCTTTTTAGTAGTTTCTTGATAGCCTTTAAGCATATTGTTGTATTCTCTAGAAACATGTAATTCTGGAGCATTCCTAGAGTTTAATGTTAAATCTAGTTCTCCATCTAAAATTTTTATAGAAAAGTCAGGAACAATTTGTTCAGCTATTTTGTTATTTCCAGCATATGAACTGCCAGGTTTTGGATTTAATTTTGATATTTCAGTGATTGTATTTTTTAGTAGTTCTTCACTAATATCAAATTTTTCTAATAATTTATTGTAATGTTTTTTAACAAATTTATCAAAGGCAGTTTCTAAAATATTAATTGCCAAAACTCTAATATCATTAGATGTTTTAGACTTTAATTGAATGATTAAACATTCTTTGAGATCTCTAGCGCCAACTCCTATAGGGTCTAGTGTTTGTACAACCTTTACTAAAACTTTCTCTATTTTATCTACAGTGGTAAATATATTTTGAGTAAAGGCCAAATCATCTACTAAATCATCAAGTTCTCTTCTTATATAACCGCTATCATCGATACTCCCAACTAAAAACTCAGCGATAGAATTTTCTTCTTCATCGAGGCTAAAAGTATTTAACTGTTCTCGTAATGACTGATGAAAAGTCTTCCCAGCAGCATAGGGGACTTGTTTTTCTTCTTGATCTGAAGAATAATTATTTGCTTGCGTTTTATAGTTGGGAATTTCATCGTCACTCAGATAATCATCAATATTGATGTCTTCAGTATCTATTTTTTCTGTTCCATCATCATCAAACTCATTTTCTAAACTCCCTTCATAATCATCTGTTTTTTCTTTACCGGTATCTAATGCTGGGTTTTCTTCAATTTCTTGCTTTAAACGCTCTTCAAAGGCCTGAGTTGGCAATTGAATCATCTTCATTAATTGAATCTGTTGAGGTGAAAGCTTTTGGGAAAGCTTAAAATTTAAACTTTGTTTTAGCATATTCTAAAGGTACAAAAAGAACTGAATTAAAATTCTGCATTTTGTGGAGTTCTTGGGAATGGTATTACATCTCTTATGTTACTCATACCTGTGGCAAATTGAACTAACCTTTCGAATCCTAATCCAAAGCCAGAATGAACAGCAGTTCCATATTTTCTAGTGTCTAAATACCACCATAATTCTTTTTCATCAATATCTAAAGCCGCCATTTTTTCTTTTAAAACATCTAGACGCTCCTCACGTTGAGCTCCTCCCACAATTTCTCCAATACCAGGAAACAAAACATCCATAGCTCTTACGGTTTTTCCATCTTCATTTAAACGCATGTAAAATGCTTTAATGTTGGCTGGGTAATCAAATAAAATTACAGGACATTTAAAATATTTTTCTACCAGAAAACGTTCATGCTCGGATTGTAAATCTGCTCCCCATTCATATATTGGAAATTGAAACTTTTTCTTCTTGTTGGGCTTACAGTTGCGTAAAATTTCAATTGCTTCGGTATAACTAACGCGTTTAAAATTATTTTCTACGACGAAATTTAATTTTTCAAGTAATGTCATTTCACTTCTTTGTGCTTGTGGTTTAGTCTTTTCCTCATTAGTGAATCGCTTATCTAGAAAGGCTAAATCATCTTTACAGTGCTCTATAACATATCCAAGTACAGATTTAATAAAATCTTCTGATAAGTCCATATTACCATCCAAATCCATAAAAGCAACTTCAGGTTCAATCATCCAAAATTCGGCTAAGTGACGTGCCGTATTTGAATTCTCGGCTCTAAATGTTGGTCCAAAGGTATATACTTTACCTAGTGCCATCGCATAGGTTTCAGCTTCAAGTTGACCAGAAACAGTTAAGTTTGTTTCTTTTCCAAAGAAATCTTGTTTGTAATCAATACTTCCATCTTCATTTAACGGTGCTTTATTTGTTTCGAAATTTGAAACTCCAAACATTTCACCTGCCCCCTCTGCATCTGAACCAGTAATAATGGGTGTATTTACGTAATGAAAACCATTGTCTTGAAAATATTTATGAACTGCAAAAGATAGTTTAGAACGCACTCTCATTATTGCACTAAAGGTATTCGTCCTTACGCGCAGGTGTGCATTTTCTCTTAAAAATTCTAAACTATGTCTTTTGGGTTGAATTGGATATTCATCAGGGTTTGAGTCTCCTAATATTTGAAGTGAAGAAACCTGAATTTCAACATTTTGTCCTTTTCCTTGACTCTCCACTAAAGTTCCAGTAATACAAACAGCTGCTCCAGTAGTAATTCTTTTCAGAGTTTCCTCTTTTGTGTTTTCAAAATCAACAACACATTGTATATTGTGTATGGTAGAGCCATCATTCAGGGCAATAAAACGATTACTTCTAAATGTTCTTACCCATCCTTTTAAAGTAACTTCTTGTAAAGTTATATCTGATTTTAATAATTCGTCTACACTACTTGTTTTCATTATTCACATGTTATTTATGTTATACGATGCACACCCCAGCAAAGATACTTTTTTGATAAACATTGACCAATGAATACTTTAGTAATCCTGTTGGTTTATTTGAGTTTTTTCTTTACTTCTTGAGGAATAATTTTGATAGAAGGCTCTTTAAGAACTTTTTTATTGGCAATTTTATCCTCAAATGTAAGTAATAAAGAGGGTAACAATAGTAAGTTAGAAACCATTGCAAGTAATAATGTAACAGAAACTAGACCTCCTAAAGCAATTGTTCCACCAAAACTTGATACTGTAAATACTAAGAATCCAAAGAAAAGCACTATTGAGGTATAAAACATGCTAATTCCAGTTTCTCTCAAAGCAGCGTATACAGATTTTCTGATTTTCCAATTATTAGCTATTAATTCCTGTCTGTATTTAGCCAAGAAGTGAATGGTATCGTCTACAGAAATTCCAAAAGCAATACTGAATACTAGAATAGTGGATGGTTTTATAGGAATACCAAAATACCCCATTAAACCAGCTGTAATTAGTAAAGGTAACATGTTTGGAATTATGGAGATTAAAATCATTTTAAATGATCTAAACATCCATGCCATAAACAATGAAATTAATAAAATTGCTAAAGACAGTGAAAATACAAGGTTACTAATTAAATAATTTGTTCCCCTTAGGAATACTAGAGCTTTACCTGTAAAAGATACATTGTAACGCTCTTTTGGAAATTCTTTATTTACTACCTCTTGAAGCCGTTCTTGAATTCCATTCATTTTATCAGTTCCCACGTCTTTCATAAAGGTGGTAATACGACCATATTGACCCGTTGAGTCTAAAAAATTATTTAGTAAATCTGAATTTCCATCAGAATTTTTGGTGTATTCAAAAATATAGTTTTGTTCTTGAGATGTGGGGAGCTGGTAGTATTTTGGATTGCCATTATAAAAAGCTTGCTTAGAATATTTAACCAAGTTCACAACAGAGACCGGTCGAGATAATTCTGGAAAAGACTCTATAACTTCATTGATTTTGTCCATCCTTTTTAACGTAGAAAGTTTCATGACACCTTTATCCTTTTTGGTATCTATCAAAATTTCTAAAGGCATAATTCCTCCAAATTCTTTTTCAAAGAACTTAATATCCTTGTAGAAAGCCTTTGTTTTTGGCATATCTTCAATTAAACTTCCTGAGACACGAATTTGATACAATCCAATAATTCCTAAAATTATAATAACAACTGTAGAAATGTAGATCGTTATTCTACGTTTACGCACCATATTTTCCATCCAGTCTACAATATTTTCAATCCATCTTCTTTCTAAATGATTAAGATGTTTTTTCTTAGGAGGCTTCATGAAGCTATAAAGAATAGGAATAATTAAAAGTGCTAAAACAAAAATACTTAAGATATTTATGGAGGCTAGAATACCAAATTCTCTAAGTAATTGACTTTTTACAAAAACAAAAGTTGCAAAACCTGAGGCAGTAGTAATATTAGTCATTAAGGTAGCATTACCTATTTTAGAAATAACACGTTGTAGTGCTTTAGCTTGATGACCATGTAATTTTATTTCTTGTTGGTACTTATTAATTAGAAATACAGCATTGGGAACTCCGATGACAATGATTAAGGGGGGTATTAATGCAGTCAAAACTGTAATTTCATATCCAAATAACCCTATAAATCCAAAAGCCCATGTTACACCAATTGTAACTACTAAAAGTGTAATAAATGTTGCCCTGTAGGACCGAAAAAAGAAAAAGAAAATAATTCCTGTAATAAAAAGTGCTCCTAAAACAAATAATTGTATTTCATCAATAATATTTTGAGAATTTATGGTTCTTATGTAAGGCATTCCAGAAACACGAACGTTTAAGTTGGTTTCTTTTTCAAATTCATTAATAATTGGAATCAACTTATCAAATACAAAAGCTTTTCTTACTGGTGTGTTTACAATTTCTTTGTTTATATAAATGGCTGTTTGTATCGTTCCAGTTTTTTTATTGTAAAGGAGATTGTCATAAAAGGGAAGCTTTTCAAAAAGTTCACTTTTAATTTCATTTATTTTTTCTTGAGATGAAAGTTCTTCTGTGTTTATGGACTCTAGTATGAATTTTTTATTTTTTGTGTCCTTTTTTAACTTTTTAACATCAGCAATAGATAATGTAAATTCAACTTCATCTAAAGAGTCAAATGATTTAGCAAGTGAATTCCATAGATTAAATTTTTTTGGTGTAAAGACTGTTGAGTCTTTTATTGCGAGTAAAATTAAATTTCCCTCTTCTCCAAAAACCTCTAAAAATTGGTTGTACTGAACATTCACTTCGTGGTCTTCAGGGAGAAGATTGGCCTCAGTATAAGAAAACCTCATATGCTTCATTTGAGAAACAAGAAAAGTTGTAGCTAAGGCAATAAGGATAAGAATCAAGTATCTATTTTTTAAGATAATTCTTGATACTCTTGTCCAGAAATTCATTCTTATTGGTATTAGGTTTAAGTTTACTATTAACTGAAATCTATGATGCTTTTAAACAGTCATAATTTCTTTTTCTTTTAAGCTAAATAGTTCCTCAATTTTTTTCACAAAAGTGTCTGTAAGTTGCTGAATATCTGTCTCTACATTCTTCTTTAAATCATCAGAAATGTCTAATTTTTTTATTTCATTATTAGCGTCTTTTCGAGCATTTCTAACACCAACCTTTGCGTGTTCTGCTTCTGCTTTTGATTGTTTTGCAAGGTCTCGCCTTCTTTCTTCAGTTAAAGGAGGTACATTGATAATTATATTTTCACCATTATTCATTGGGTTAAAACCAATATTTGCTTTCATAATGGCTTTTTCAATCTCTGCAAGCATTTGTTTTTCCCAGGGTTGAATACTGATTGTTCTAGCGTCAGGAGTATTTACATTTGCAACTTGTCCTAGTGGAGTTTGCGAACCATAATAATCTACCATTATATTTGCTAACATGGATGGCGAGGCTTTTCCGGCTCTAATACTTCTTAATTCTTTAATTAAAAAGTCGATAGCTCCTTGCATTTGTTCTTTTGCAGAATCTATAATAAATTCAATTTCTTCGTCCATAAGTATGATATTTTGTTAATGATTAACAATGGTTCCAATTTGTTTGCCAGAAACTAATTTTAGTAGATTTCCACTTGTATTCATGTCAAAAACAATAATAGGAAGTTTATTTTCTTCACTTAAAGTAAATGCGGTCATATCCATTACTTTTAATCCTTTACTAATTACATCTTTAAATGTAATTGTTTCAAATTTTATTGCATTTTCATTTTTTTCTGGATCTACATTGTATATGCCGTCTACACGAGTTCCTTTTAATATTGCATCAGCATTAATTTCAATTGCTCTTAATACAGCTGCTGTATCTGTGGTAAAATAGGGGTTACCTGTTCCTGCTCCAAAAATAACAACTCTACCTTTTTCTAAATGACGAATTGCTTTTCTTTTTATATAAGGTTCTGCAATTTCTTTTATCTGGATAGCAGTTTGGAGTCTGGTGTATATCCCTTCGTCTTCTAAAGCACTTTGAAGCGCTAAACCATTTATACAGGTTGCCAACATTCCCATATGATCGCCTTGAACTCGATCCATTCCATTACTTGCACCAGATACGCCTCTAAAGATATTTCCTCCACCAATAACAATGGCAAGCTCTATACCTTTTTCAGTTACTTCTTTAATTTCTTTAGCGTATTCTTTTAAGCGGTTTGGATCAATTCCATATTGTCGATCACCCATAAGTGCCTCTCCACTCAATTTTAAAAGTACTCGTTTGTAGTGCATAATTCTGAAAGTTGCACAAAATTAAGCATTTTTTTCTTTTCTTAAATGCTAGTTTACATGAAAAAACCTTGTAAGATCTCTGAGTTTATTTCAGTGAACTTACAAGGTTTAAATTAAAATTATAAACGATACTTGTGAGTATAGTCTCTTGATAAAAAAGTAACTTACCCTAAAGCAACACGTTTAAAACCTGTTATTTGAACATCTCCAATTGTTTTTACATAAGCAGCAACACTTTGTTTACTGTCCTTAATAAAAGCTTGGTTTACTAATGTATTGTCTTTGAAAAAACGTTTTATTTTTCCTTTAGCAATATTCTCTAACATTGCTTCTGGCTTACCTTCAGCTCTTAATTGATCCTTAGCAATTTCTATTTCTTTTTCTATTACAGAAGCGTCAACTTCGTTTTCGTTTAAAGCGATAGGATTCATTGCAGCTGCTTGCATGGCAACATCTTTTGCTACAACGCCTGCTCCTTCTGTAGCAGTTGATAATCCTACTATTGTAGCTATTTTATTACCTGCATGAATATAAGATCCAACAAATGGAGCTTCTAATTTTTCAAAAGCATTAATTTGAAGTTTTTCTCCGATAACTCCGGTTTGTTCAATTAATTTTTCAGCAACAGTCATTCCGTTGAAGTCAGCAGATAGTAATTCTTCTTTAGAAGAACAATTTAATGCTAACGCAGCAAATTCATGTGCAAGACTTACAAAGCTTTCATTTTTACCAACAAAATCAGTTTCACATCCTAAAACAATAGAAACTCCAACTGTTTTCTCATCATTAACTTTTGCAATAGCAGCACCTTCAGTAGATTCTCTGTCTGCTCTTTTTGCAGCCACTTTTTGTCCTTTCTTTCTAAGGATGTCAATAGCTTCTTCAAAATTTCCTTCTGCTTCAACTAAAGCCTTCTTGCAGTCCATCATTCCTGCACCTGTTGTTTTCCTTAATTTATTTACCTCTGCAGCGGTTACTTTAACCATTTTCTTAATCTTTAAAATATTTACAATTTATTTCTTTTCAGTAGTTGCTTCTTTTGGAGCTTCAACTGCAGGAGCAGCCTCTTTTTTTACCTCTTCTTTAGCAACTTCTTTTTTTGCTGTTTTTTTAGCTTCTTTGGCAGCTGGTTTTTCAACTTCCTTTTTAGCTTCTTTAGCAACTGGTTTCGCTTTTTCTTTCTCTGCCTTTCTTTCAGCTAAACCTTCAGCAATTCCTTCAGTAATGAAGGATAATACCTTTTCAATAGATTTTGAAGCATCATCATTAGATGGGATTACATAATCTACAGGTCTAGGATCAGAGTTCGTATCAACCATTGCAAAAATTGGGATGTTTAATTTTTGAGCTTCAGCTATAGCAATGTGCTCTTTTTTAACATCAACGACAAAAATTGCCCCAGGTAAACGAGTCATATCCACTATTGAACCTAAATTTTTGTCTAATTTCTCTCTTTGACGATTGATTTGTAACTTCTCTCTCTTAGACAAAGCATCAAATGATCCATCTTGCTTCATTCTATCTATAGAAGTCATTTTTTTAACTGCTTTTCTAATGGTGATAAAATTCGTTAGCATTCCTCCTGGCCATCTTTCTGTGATGAAAGGCATGTTAACTGAACCAGCTTTTTCTGAAACGATGTCCTTAGCTTGTTTTTTGGTAGCAACAAATAAAATTTTCCTCCCAGAGTTTGCAATTTTTTGCAATGCTAGTGAGGCTTCATCAATTTTAGCTGCTGTTTTATATAAATCTATAATATGAACTCCATTACGTTCTGTATAGATGTAAGGTGCCATGTTTGGATTCCATTTTCTGGTAAGGTGACCAAAATGAACTCCATTGTCTAATAATTCTTGAATGTTTGCTTTTGCCATTTTATTAAATGTGTTTACGTTCTGTTTTTTTAAATCAATATATAAGTAGTCTTAAATTTGGAGTCTTATATATTTAGATACTAAACTGTTATTAATTATTGATAACAGTAATCTAAACCATTTATTAACGTTTAGAGAACTGGAATTTTTTACGTGCTTTTTTCTGACCAAATTTCTTACGTTCTACCATTCTTGGATCACGAGTTAGTAATCCTTCAGGCTTAAGAATAAGTCTGTATTCTTCATTTATTGCAACTAGAGCTCTAGTTATTGCTAATCGAATCGCTTCAGCTTGACCTGTTACTCCACCTCCATAAACGTTTACTTTAATGTCATAAGAGTTTAAGTTGTCTGTTAACATTAGAGCTTGTTGTACTTTGTATTGAAGAGTGGCAGTAGTAAAATAGTCTTTAAAATCTTTTTTATTTACTGTAATGTTCCCTTTTCCCTCAGAAACATAAACACGTGCTACGGCAGTTTTTCTTCTACCTATTTTGTGAACTATATCCATTATTTAAGATCGTTTAAGTTAATAGCCTTTGGGCTTTGAGCCTCATGATTGTGCTCTGAGCCAGCATATACATATAAATTTCTGAAAAGAGCACTACCTAAAGTGTTTTTTGGTAACATTCCTTTTACTGCTTTCTCTACTAATCTAGTAGGATCTTTTTCAAACATTTCTGTTGCAGTTAACGATCGTTGTCCTCCTGGATAGCCTGTGTGGCGAATGTAACTCTTGTCAGTCCATTTTTTTCCAGTTAGATTAATTTTTTCTGCGTTGATAACAACCACGTTGTCTCCACAATCTACATGAGGAGTAAAGTTTGGTTTGTACTTACCTCTAATTAGCTTTGCTATTTTAGAAGCTAGACGACCCAACGTTTGCCCGTCCGCATCAACCAATACCCATTCCTTAGAAACGGTAGCTTTATTAGCCGATACTGTTTTGTAACTCAATGTGTTCATAATTACACTTTTAGTTTTTGTTCTATTAATAAATTTAATTTTTCCTTAAAAAAGGAGTGCAAATGTACTATTAATTATTTGATTGACAAATAGTAAACCTATAGTTTTAATGGTAGATTTTTCTTTTTTATTAAAGTTAATTTTAAAAAGGGAACTTTAAAAATCAGGAGGTACACTAAAACTTATTTTTTTCTTTGAAGTAGGGTGAGTAAACTCAATAAAATCGGCATGTAAATACAACCTATCTTGTTTAGTTCCATACAAATCATCTCCGACAATGGGTAAGTTTAGCCCCCCTTTATGTGCAGCATGAACTCTAAGTTGATGTGTTCTTCCTGTAATTGGGTATAAATGAATACGGGTGTGCAAATCATCTTGAGCTATAACACTCCAATTGGTTTTAGCTTTTTTTCCATTTTTAAAGTCTACAAGTTGTCTGGGTCTATCATTTAAGTCAAGTCTCATGGGTAGTGAAATCGTCCCCTTTTTTTTACTAAGTCTTCCCGAAAGAAGTGCAACATATCTTTTTTTAACAGTTCGTTTAATAAACTGATTTTGAAGGATTTTATTAGCACCTTTTGTTTTTGAAAGCAGCAAAATTCCGGAAGTAGACATATCTAATCTATGAACAATTAAAGGTCCGGTAGCAGAGGGGTATTTTTGTTTTATTCTAGTATATACAGAATCTTTTATTTCTTTTCCTGGAACAGATAAAAATTCTGGGGGTTTATTAACAACAATAATATCGTCATCCTCAAAAACAATCTTTAATTCTTGATTTTCAGAAAGATTTTTATGCAATAAATTTTCATCCATGTTTATGCCTTCTAGCATGTGTTTTAAAATAGGCTTACATCTACTTTGACATGATGGATAAAAGTTTTTATGTTTTCTAATTTCTGAATTTGGCGAAATCCCCCACCAAAACTCTGCCATTACAACAGGAGTTAAATTGTGCTGAAAAGCATATTGTAATAATTTTGGAGCACAGCATTCACCAGATCCTGCTGGAGGTTTTGAAGAAGTACTATCAAAGATATCTAATAGCCCTTTTTGTTCTTTTTGTTGATTTAAAAATTGATATTTCTCAAATAAGGTATTTTGAAGATTTTTTGAAATTTCCTTTCTATTTTGAGTCAGCTCCTTTATATTTTTTTCAAAGGATAAGAGAGTGGTTTTAATTTTTTTTATTTTTTGATCATAGTATTCTTGGAGTTCTCGGAAATAAAATTGGTCATTAAAACTTTCTTGCATCAATTTTTTAGAAAAAATTTCAAAACTATTTTCATCTAATTTTACACGAGCTTCTTTTTTTTGATGTCTACGTATGAGTTTCGACTTTCTCAATTTTTTCCTTACAATTACCAAATCTTCCTCTACATGTTTAGTGTATTTCTCAAGTAATTTTTTTGATGACAAATAGTTCTTATCATCTTTGATGGATTGAATTTTTTCCCTAATTTCTTCAATTTTTTTCTCTGCTTTAATATAAAAACTACCATGTGTTCTCATATTAAATATTGGGGGCACAAATTTATTAGGTAAACTTTCATCAGCTAGTTTCCCTGAAAAAGAGGCTAAGTATCCAAGGCTATTATCAGTTTTTTTTACAACCAAAACTCCAAACATTTTTCCAATAGCATCTTTTGCTGATGGATCTTTAAGCCCAAAACTGTGTTTGAAATCCGTTTGTTTAAGGAGATAGTCTTGAAGTTCTTTTGAAGCTATTTTAGCCAATAAATTTGGCTCATAGTAAAATGGAAATGTAAACTTGTCTGGGACTTGAATTCCAGAAATATCTTTTTTAAAATGTTGAAAATGAAGCAAAATATTGAAAATGTTCTAACAAAAAATTTAGTTAATGTGCTTCTAGCCAATTTTCACCAATTCCTATTTCAACGTCTAAGGGTACAATCATCTCAAAAGCATGTTCCATCTCATATTTAATAATAGGTTTAATGATCTCTAGTTCATCTTTATGTGCATCAAATACCAATTCATCATGCACTTGTAACAACATTTTTGATTTAAAACCTTCCTTTTCAAATCGTTTGAATATATTTATCATAGCTATTTTTATGATATCCGCTGCAGATCCTTGAATAGGGGCATTTACAGCGTTTCGCTCTGCAGCTCCTCTCACAATAGCGTTTCTAGAATTAATATCTTTTAAGTATCTGCGTCGTTGTAATACGGTTTCTACATAGCCATTCTCTCTAGCAAAATCTACTTGAGCAGACATATAATTTCTCAGTTTTGGGTAAGTTTGATAATATAAATCAATCAATTCTTTTGATTCTTTTCTCGTTAAATCTGTTTGGTTACTCAATCCAAATGCAGAAACCCCATATATGATTCCAAAGTTTACGGTTTTCGCATTACTCCTTTGTTCTCTTGTCACCTCATTTATTGGTACATTAAAAACTTTCGCTGCTGTAGAGGCATGAATGTCCTCTCCGTTTTTAAATGCCTCAATCATGGTTTCCTCTTCACTCAAAGCGGCTATAATTCGTAATTCTATCTGTGAATAATCTGCTGCTAATAATACGTGATTTTCATCTCTAGGTATAAATGCCTTTCTTACTTGTTTCCCTCTTTCGGTTCTAATAGGGATATTCTGTAGGTTAGGGTTGGTTGAGCTAAGCCTGCCTGTTGCAGCAACTGCTTGTGCATACGCAGTATGAACTCTACCTGTATTAGAGTTAATTTCATTTGGTAGTGCATCTACATAGGTACTCTGTAGCTTCTTAAATTGCCTGTATTCTAAAACATTGGCAATAATTGTATGATCTTTAGATAGGTTAGATAAAACATCCTCTGCCGTAGAATATTGACCTGTTTTTGTTTTTTTTGGTTTATCTACCAATTTCATATTCTCAAATAATACAACACCCAATTGTTTCGGTGAGGCAATATTAAATTCCTCACCAGCTTCTTCAAATATGGTCTTTTCTAAACTGTTGATGTCATCTGTTAAATGTATAGATAGGGCTTTTAAGAATTCAGTATTTAAATTAATTCCTTCAATTTCCATAGCTGTTAATACAGAAACCAATGGCAGTTCAATTTCGTTAAATAATTTTATAACATTTCCTTTTTTTAATTCTTCAATGAAATGTTTTTTTAATTGAAGTGTAATGTCTGCATCTTCAACAGCATATTCTGTTTGATCTTTGATGGGAACATCTCGCATAGATAACTGATTTTTTCCTTTTTTACCAATCAATTTGGTAATAGATACTGGCTGATAATTCAGGTAGGTTTCAGCTAAAATATCCATACCGTGACGCATGTCAGGATTGATCAAATAATGAGCTATCATTGTGTCAAATAAGGGGCCTTTTACAGGCATTTCGTAATTTGATAAAACTTTAATATCATATTTTAAATTATGTCCTATTTTTTCAATGGATGTATTCTCAAAAAAACATCGAAATTCTTCCAAAATTGTTTTGGTTTCAGTTTGATCTTCAGGGAATGATACATAATATCCTTTACCAGTTTCCCACGAAAAAGAAATTCCAATAAGTTCAACCTCCAAAGCTTTCAATCCAGTTGTTTCTGTATCAAAACATACTGAGGTTTGATTTTGTAGTTTTTTAAGTAATAATTTTCTAGATAATGGAGTGTTTACATGTTGATAAAAATGATCTGAAGTTTCAATAATATTATAACCTAGAAGACTCTCTTGCTCTGAAATATTCCCTGAACCTGGGGTGGCAAACAAATCAAACTGACCATTTTGATTTTCTTTTGGTTTAGAAACAGATTCTTTAGTGGTTGTAATTGTTTGTTTCTCTGAATTGACAACGTCTCCGGAATTTGTTGCCACTGAAAATGTTTTGATAAAATTTTCAGTAAGTCGTCTAAATTCCAATTCATTAAAAATTTCTTTGGTTGCTTCAATATCTGGCATAGACATTTCAAATTGATCCTCTTGAAAGTCTACAGGAACATCAAGCATAATGGTAGCAAGTTCTTTTGAAAGGATACCTAATTCTTTGGAAGCCTCCACTTTTTCTTTCATTTTTCCTTTAAGATCTGCAGTATTTTCAAATAATTTTTCCATAGATCCATATTGGGCTAAGAATTTTTTGGCAGTTTTCTCACCTACACCAGGTAATCCGGGAATATTGTCTACAGAATCTCCCATCATCCCAAGAAAATCAATTACTTGTTCGGGTCTATCTACACCAAACTTCTCTTGAACTTCTGGTATTCCCCATGTTTCATATCCTCCTCCAAATCTAGGTCTGTACATGAAAATATTTTCAGTTACCAATTGTGCAAAATCTTTGTCAGGGGTTACCATGAAGGTTTGATACCCTTTTTTTTCTGCTTTTTTAGCCAGTGTTCCTATAATGTCATCGGCTTCATAACCCGCTAAAATAACTGCCGGAATTTTCATAGCATTTAAGATATTTTCAATTATTGGAACAGCAATTTTAATGGCTTCAGGAGTTTCCTGACGATTGGCTTTATATTCAGGAAACACTTCAGTTCTTGCAATGCTTCCACCTCTATCAAAACACACAGCTAAAAGATCAGGTTTTTCTCTTTTTATAACATCAAGTAAAGAGTTTGTAAAACCTAAAATAGCAGAAGTATCCATCCCTTTTGAATTAATTCTAGGATTTTTGATGAACGCATAATACCCTCTAAAAATAAGAGCAAAAGCATCAAGTAAAAAAAGACGTTTTTTATTTGACATGAAGTTAAAATTGATTTGTTAAAACTACAAAATATTAATTTTTTATAGTCATTAATTTTTTAAAATTCTAATAAGATATGCCTGTAAAATTATTTTTTTAACCTCTGATAGGAAATCCTTACCGTTTGTATTTTATTTTGTTAATGTATAGAAAACTTTAACATGGTCTTAAAATTATGATTTTTATTTTGAAGTATATTTAAGGCCTGTTAAAATTATGATTATGCCAAGATGGATCATCCCTTTATTGATAGCTTCCGCAATTATTTTTATACTTGAATATTATGCATTTCAAGCCGTTAAAACAGTAACCAGAAATAGAATTATTAGATGGGTTTGGATGGCTTTTGGAATTTTAGTTTATCTTAATTTACTGTTTGTTATTTTCACAACACCCAGTAACACGGGTCAAACCAGTCAGTTTCAGATGGCAACTGGAATGATGATTACCATTTTAATTCCTAAATTATTTATTTTGGTGATATTGATGGGTGAAGATCTTGTACGATGTGCTCAAAAAATCATCTCTTGGATAGGATCTGGTTCAACTCAACCCATTCCTGGAAGACGAAAATTTATATCTCAATTAGCTCTCGTTCTCGCTGCTATTCCATTTACTTCATTCTTATATGGAATTATTCAAGGAAGATACAATTATAAGGTATTAAAGTATCAAGTCTCATTTAAAGATTTACCTGACACTTTTGATGGATTTACAATTACTCAAATTTCAGATATACATTCAGGAAGCTTTACCAACAAGAAGAAAATTCAATACGGTGTAAATTTAATTAATGATCAGAATTCAGATTTATTATTATTTACGGGTGATATCGTGAACAATAAGGCAAGTGAAATGGATAATTGGATAGATATGTTCAGTACCCTTAAAGCGCCTTATGGTAAATATTCTGTATTAGGGAATCATGATTATGCAGAATATATCAGAGGGATTAGTAAAGAAGAAAAAGAGTTACAGTTTCAGGAAATTAAAAAAATTCATCCAAAAATTGGGTTTGATTTATTGTGTAATGAAAATCGTTCCATAGAAAAAGATGGACAAAAAATTTCCTTAATAGGAGTAGAAAATTGGGGTAAAAGTTTCAAACAAGCAGGAGATCTCAAAAAAGCATCAGAAGGTATTAAGAAAGAGGATTTTAAAATATTAATGTCTCATGATCCATCTCATTGGGATGCTGAAGTTAAACAGGATGATTTAAATTATCACTTAACACTAAGTGGCCATACCCATGGATTACAAATGGGGATTGAGATTCCAGGATGGTTTAAATGGAGCCCGTCTAAATATGTCTATAAGCAATGGGCTGGGTTATATAATGAGTCAGGAAGATTTATTAATGTAAATAGAGGTTTTGGTTATCATGCATTTCCTGGAAGGGTAGGTATTTGGCCAGAAATTACTGTAATTGAACTGAAAAAAGGTTGATAATCAGTACAATTGAATAGAAATGTTATATTTGTAGAAAAGAAAATGCATTTAATTGCAGTTCTACGCTAAGAAAATTTTTTTTTAAAATGACAAAGTTTGGTGAATTAATTAGTGCTGAAGAACCCGTCTTAATAGACTTTTATTTTGACTGGGAAGATGCTGATAACAGCATAGATACTCTTCGAGACGTAGCTGCTGCTCTTGGAGACAAGGCTAAAGTAATCAAGATTGATATCAAAAAGAATGAACCATTAGCTGAGGCACTTCGTGTTAAAGGAAATCCTACTTTTATGATTTACAAAGATGGAGAAATGAAATGGAGGCAAACAGGAGAACAAGATGCGAACACTTTAATTGGTTTAGTTCAGCAATACTTTTAACATATTGCTTTAAATACATATCCTATCTCACTAAAATGACTTAAAATTTTTGGAAGAGCATAGAAAAGTTTATCCTTCGATTTATAACTATCATGCATTACTATAATACTTCCATTTGTCGTTTTACTAATGACATTTTTTAGACATTTTTCTGGAGTTATTTTAGGATCAAAATCAGCACTAAGTACATCCCACATAATTATTTTATATCCCAAATTAGTAATTGATTTTGCTTGAGATAATTTCAATCTCCCATAAGGAGGTCTAAATAATTTTGATTCAATAAGCTCTGCTGCTTGACAAATATTTTTTATGTAGGATGAATTGTTGGTTTTGAACCCATTTAAATGATGATGTGTATGGTTACCAATAGAGTGTCCTTCTTCTATAATCCTTTCGAAAATGGCATGATTTTTTTTTACGTTTTTTCCTATGCAAAAAAAAGTTGCCTTTGCTTTATATTTATTCAATTCATTTAAAACGTAAGTAGTTATTTCTGGTGTTGGACCATCATCAAAAGTTAGATAGATTTCTTTTACAGATGAAGAAAAACGCCAACAATAATTAGAAAATAATTTCTGAACTATTATTGGCGTTTTTATGGGATAAAATTTCATAAAATTATTCCTCAGGCATTAGATGACTAAACAATTTTACTGTTTCTATAAATTCGTCTTGTTTTGCAGATTTATATTGCTCATCAGTTTCAAATCTGTCTATCTGAGTAGCAATAATATTTCGATACATTAGGAGATTATTGTCTATTTCTTCAAAAATCGAATCAGATTTTTCAGCAGGAAACTCTGCAAGCCATACAAGTTGTTCTTTAAAAATTTTAATCAATGTTTCAGCTGCAGCCCTTGCTTTTTCGTTTTCACCCAATAAATAGTACATTTCTGGGTAGCCAACAGATAAACTAAAATGACTAAAATCTTGTATAGGCATTTTTTCAATTGATAAATCCAATATTTCTATGGCCTTGAGCGTGTCACCTTTGGCCAGAAAAGCATCAGATAAGCGCATCAAGTTATTGCGTAATGAAATTGAGCTCTTTTTTGTTTGTTCATCCAAATAGATTTCTCCGTCATTAATATTTCTCCAATTTAATTTTTGAATGTTGGCATACATTTTATCTGGATCAATACGTCCCATATCAAAAGGACTTTTCTGAGAAACTGTTCCGTCAGGGTTTATGATATTCATAGGAGTTTTTATAGGAACCAATTTATACGCCATACCATCAAGTTGTAAAAAATCTTTTAACCAAATATATTCTTCATCAGCAAAGGCTCCACCAGTAAAATAAATAGGTCTTTTCCAGTCAAAATTTGCTAGGATATCAAGCATTAAAATTCTATTTTTTGCAATACCTCTTCCAATTTCAATATCAATGAAATCAACAATTTTATCAGCATCTTTAGCATCAACTATTCCATAATCTAAAACATTTTTCTTGTTTACAGGAATTCTGATTTTTCTGGTTGGTAAGACTTTTTCTTCATTTCCATCTCCATCAATATCAAAAAAAGTTACTTTATTTTTACTTTCTATCCATTGCATGTATTCTTTTATTGAAAGAACAGAGTCTTTTAATGTAGGGAATAATTCCTCAAAATAGTATGCAGCTTCTAAACTACCAACCTTGTAGTCATCATGTTTTAATTGTGATGGAATTGGTGGCGCATTATAGGTAGCTCGTTTCATTTGATCTATATACCAATCGGTCGCAAAAAGGCTTGTATTTACTAATTTAATATCAGTTCTAACACCCTCAACTTCTTGCATATACCATAATGGAAATGTATCATTATCTCCAATGGTAAACATTATAGCATTTGAGTCACAGGATTCTAAATAGGATTGAGCACTTAAATGTGTGGTATATCGATTAGACCTATCGTGATCATCCCAGTTTTCAAACCCCATTAGAGTAGGAACAGCTAATAACGAAATTACTGAAACAGCCACTGCTACCACTTTTTTATTTGCAAAATCTTTTAAATATTCATAAAGTACCAGCACTCCAAAACCAATCCATATGGCATATATATAGAATGAACCTACAATAGCATAATCACGTTCTCTGGGCTCAAAAGGTTTTGGATTAGTGTAAAAGATAATAGCAAAGCCAGTGAAAGCAAAAAACATAAATAGTACAAAAAAGTTTCTTTTATCCCACTTTATGTGATAAAATAATCCTACCAAACCTAATAAAAAGGGGAGCATAAAATAAATGTTTCTCCCTTTGTTTTCTTTTACATCTGATGGTAAATTCGTTTGTGGACCCAATCGTGCCTCATCTATAAATTTAATCCCACTTAACCAATTTCCATTGTAGATGTCTAATTGTCCTTGAACATCATTTTGTCTACCAGAAAAATTCCACATAAAATAACGACCATACATATAGCCAAATTGATAGCTAATCATAAATTTAATGTTTTCTGCGAATGTGGGTCTTCTAGTGCTATTTTGAGGAATGCCAGCAATACTTTTATACATGCTTTCTGAGGCTGGATTTGTCATTCTAGGAATAAATCCTTTATGCTTGTCAGAGGCATTCGGTAATACATCTTTGTATTTATTTACAATTTCATATTTACCATTTCTTTTTTCATATTTAGGTTTGTCATCCTTTAAAGGCTTGTTTTTATTGACTTCTCTATTGTAGTTATGTGAATAGTATGTATCATAAAATACATTGGCATCACCATATTGTTCACGGTTGTAATACGCTAATAATTCTCTGGCGCTTGAAGGATTATTTTCATTTATTGTTGTATTTGTATTGGCTCTAATGGGAAGCATCAACCACGATGAAAAACCAATCATTATGAATAAAATTGAAAGCAGTAAGGTATTGGTAATAATCTTATTCTTTTTTCTGGTGTAATTGAGTCCAAAATAAAACCCAGTAATTAATATTAGTCCTGCTATTACTGATCCTGAATTGTATGGTAAACCTATAGAGTTAACAAAAAATAATTCGGAAGCACTAAAGAATTTTAATGTGAAAGGAAATAAAAATTTAAAAACAAATGCCAATACTAAGATTGAAATTATAGATGCAAAAGCCGTAGTTTTTATATTTATGGTAGGATAAGTTTTAAAAAAGTATAACAAAAATATTGCAGGAATTACGAGTAATGATAGTATATGAACACCAAAAGACAAGCCAACTACAAAACTAATTAGCACAAGCCATTTATTACCTCTTGGAGTATAAATTTCACTTTCCCATTTTAATCCAAGCCAAAATAAAATAGCCATCAGAAATGAGGACATTGCATAAACTTCTCCCTCTACAGCACTGAACCAAAAACTATCCGAGAAAGTATAGGTTAGTGCACCTACTAGAGCACTTCCAAGTATTGCTATTGATGAACCTTCATTTATTTTGCTTGAGATAGTAATTAGTTTTTTTCCTAAGTTAGTTATGGTCCAAAACATAAAAAGAATGGTAAATGCACTTGCTAGGGCAGACATGAAATTTACCATTTTTGCAATTTCAGTAAGCTCACTTGTAAACATGGCAAAGAAAGCTCCTAACATTTGAAAAAGTGGAGCTCCTGGAGGATGCCCAACTTCTAATTTAACAGATGTAGATATGTATTCTCCACAATCCCAAGCACTAACTGTTGGTTCTAGAGTCAAAGAATATGTGATAAGCGCTATTGTAAAAGTAATCCATCCTAGAATGAGATTCCATTTTTTAAAGTTTTCTAATATCATAAGCTGTAAAATGTAATGGCGAATTTAGTAATTTATAAGAGATAAAACGTTTAATAGGGGGGGATAAAGTATCTCAAGATTGTAAAACTTTGTTAAAAGTAAAAAAGTATTAAAAACATTTGCAGGATAAAAACTTTGATTTAAATTTGCAGCCATTATTAAAACTAATGGCCTATGGTGTAATTGGTAACACACCGGTTTTTGGTACCGTCATTCAAGGTTCGAGTCCTTGTAGGCCAACATTATAAATCCCGTTCTTTGATCGGGATTTTATGGTTATAGTGGTTATATCTTAAAAGTTATCACAGGTCTTAAAACATTTTTTGAGACACTCTTAGCGACACTTCCATTAAATAGACTAGACAGACCACTTCTTCCGTGAGTTGTTAAAGCAATAACATCAGCATCAATTTCTTTTGCAAAATTTATAATTCCTTTTACAACTGAGGCATCGTTATAAATAGTTATAGTTTTTCTCTTTAAATTAAAACCTTTGACAAAATCTTTGATTTTTTTATGAGTTGTATATGAGCTTTCAAAATTACTTATTGTATTTATTTTTAGGAGATGGATTTGACTATTAAATTTTTTAGCAAATGCCAAGAAATCAACAAAAGCAGCTTTATTTTCATCATCAAAATTTGAGGCAAAAACTAATTTTTTAAATTTAAATTTATCGTTATCGGTTTTTACAACCACAACAGGAATGTTTGATGTTCTTACTACTTTTTCTGTATTGGAACCAATAATCATTTCCTCAAAATCTGAGACACCTTTAGACCCCATAACAATCAAATTTATATCATTTTTTTGCGTATAATTCCTGATCCCTTCAAAAGGGTTTTCAAATTTTATTGAATATTTAATGATATGGTCGCTATCAAAAAAAGTATTTGTTAAGTGTATTATTTTCTCCTTTACTTTTCTTAAATACATCATACTCGCTGGAATACTAAAATTACTTCCAGCACCCATGTCCACAATTCCTGATGGTAATTCAACTAGATGCAGGAGATGAATTTCAGATTTAATTTTTTTGCCAATTTGAGCAGACATTTTCACAGCAAACTCAGATTTTTTAGAAAAGTCTACAGGAACTAGAATTTTATACATAATAATCGTTGTTTAATTGCGGCTAAGAATAGCTAAATTGGAATAAAATTTAGCTATCTAAATATACAAAAAAAATGAGGAAAAGCAATTTGGTTATTAGGTAACTAGTTAGTATATTTGCACTGAAATTAACAATTACGGAGAAGAAGGGGACGATAAGTCCCCTATTTTTATATCATAAGGTATGGACCAAGATTTAGTTAAAAAATTAGTTAACGAAGCAATATCTGAAAATGATTCTTTGTTTCTAATTGAACTCTCTTTTTTAGTTGGTAACAAAATAAAAGTTGTTGTTGATGGTGATCAAGGTATTTCTATTAAAGAATGTATGCGAATTAGTAGACATGTAGAGCACAATCTTGATAGAGATGAGGAAGATTTCGGACTGGAAGTTACATCACCAGACATATCTCATCCACTTTCAGACAGAAGACAGTTTGTAAAAAATATTAATAGAATATTAAAAGTAAAAACTGATAAAGAAGAGATAGAAGGAACTCTTATAAGTGCAAATGATAAAGAAATTTCTTTACGTTGGAAAGCAAGAGAGCCTAAGCCTATTGGTAAAGGGAAAGTAACAGTTGAAAAAAATGCTCTGATAGCATTTGATAGTATAAAAGAAGCAAAAGTGAAGATTACATTTTAAGAAGAACATGCAATGGAAAATATAGCATTAATAGATTCGTTTTCAGAATTCAAAGACATGAAAAGTATAGACAGAGTAACGCTCATGTCTATTTTAGAGGAGGTTTTTAGAGCAGCACTAAATCGTAAATTTGGTTCAGATGAAAATTTTGACATCATTATCAATCCAGATAAAGGAGATTTAGAAATATGGAGAAATAGAGTTGTTGTAGCCGATAATGAAGTTGAGGACGATAATGAGGAAATTGAACTTTCGGTAGCCAGAAAAATTGAACCTGATTTTGAGATTGGTGAAGATGTTTCTGAAGAAGTAAAGCTCTACGATTTAGGAAGAAGAGCAATATTGGCACTTCGTCAAAATTTGATTTCAAAAATTCAAGAACATGACAGTACAAATATTTTCAAACAATTCAAAGAATTAGAAGGAGACATTTATAGTGCTGAGGTTCATCATATTCGTCATAATGCAATTATTTTACTCGATGATGAAGGGAATGAAATTGTATTGCCTAAAAGTGAACAAATACGTTCAGATTTTTTTAGAAAAGGAGATTCAGTTAGAGGAGTCATAAAAGCTGTTGAATTGAGAGGTAATAAGCCAGCAATCATTTTATCTAGAACATCGCCAGATTTCTTAGTAAAATTATTTGAACAAGAAATTCCAGAAGTTTTTGATGGTCTAATTACCGTTGAAAGAGTAGCCAGAATTCCCGGGGAAAAGGCGAAAGTAGCCGTAGATTCTTATGATGACAGAATAGATCCTGTTGGTGCTTGTGTTGGTATGAAAGGTTCAAGAATTCACGGAATCGTTCGTGAATTAGGAAATGAGAATATTGATGTTATTAACTTCACTAAGAACGAACAGTTATTAATCTCTAGAGCACTCAGTCCTGCAAAGGTTGTTTCGATGGAAATTGAAGAATATGAAGAAGAAAAAAACGGGAAGAAAGGACGTGTAAATGTTTTTCTAAAACCTGAAGAAGTATCAAAGGCAATTGGTAAAGGAGGTGTCAATATTCGTCTAGCTAGTGAATTAACAAAATACGATATTGATGTTCAAAGAGAAGGGTTAGAAGAGGAAGATGTTGAATTAACAGAATTTAGCGATGAGATTGAAGCTTGGATAATTCAAGAATTTAAAAATATTGGTTTAGATACTGCAAAAAGTGTATTGGATGCTTCTGTTGAAGAGTTGTTAAAAAGAACAGATTTAGAAGAAGAATCAATCCTAGATGTTCAGAGAATTTTAAAAGAAGAATTCGAGGATTAATTATCAATAAAAAATAATACTTTTACAAATAAAAGGTAACAAGAGTATATGTCGGAAAGTAGAACAGTGAGGCTTAATAAGGTGCTGAGAGAATTAAATATTTCTCTTGATAGGGCTGTAGAATATCTTGCAAAAAAAGGTCATCAGATCGAAGCAAGACCAACTACAAAAATATCAAGTGAAATTTATCAGATACTTCAAGACGGTTTTGAAACAGATGCAAACAAAAAAGCTGCATCTAAGGAAGTTGGTGAGGAAAAACGAAAAGAGAAAGAAGCGATTAGGCTTGAGTTAGAGGCAAAGATTGAAAGAAAAAGATTAGAGGAAGAAAAGAAAGAAGAAGTACTAAGAGCCAAAGCAGAGAAACTACAAATTAAGACTGTTGGTAAGATTAATATTGATGCTAAAAAAACTGAAAGTTCAAATGATTCTGATGTTAATCAAAAAACTGAGAGTATAGGAAAAGAAAGTGAATCAAATTTAATTGAAAGCCAAGTTAATGCAGAGAATAATAACCAAGATGCCTCTCAAATACCTCAAGACCAGATAACTGAATCATCTGCACAAAATGAAAAGACCACTGAGAGCTCACAAGATTCAGACTCAAACACAAACAACCCCTCAACTACTGATCAAGGTGAGTCAGCTGATTCAGATGAACAGTCAGAGACTATAAAGACACAATATAAAAAGTTAAATGGGCCAAAATTAACAGGTAAGAAAATCGATCTTAAGCAATTTGAAAAGGCTAAGAAAAAACCTGAAGATAAATCTAAAACACCAAACAAAAACGAAGCTTCAAAAAGAAAAAGAAAGAGAATTAGTAAGCCTGGAATCTCAGGACAAGGAAATCAAAATAGAGCTTCTGGTGTCGGAGGATCTAGATCTGGGTCTAGTAGACCAGGAGGATCTAGAGGTGGTAATGCCCAAAGAAGACCAGCGCCTGTTAAAAGAGAACTGACTGAAGCTGAGGTTCAAAAACAAGTAAGAGAGACCCTCGAAAAACTGCAGGGTAAATCATCTAAAGGTAAAGGAGCTAAGTATAGAAGAAATAAAAGAGAGGCTCATAAAGAATTATCAGATGCTGAAAATGAAGCACAGGTATTAAGTGGAAAAGTATTGAAAGTTACTGAATTTGTTACTGTAAGTGAGGTGGCTACTATGATGGATGTTGCTGTTACAGAAATTATTTCCGCATGTATGATGTTAGGAATGATGGTTACAATGAATCAGCGCTTAGATGCCGAGACTCTAAAAATTGTAGCGGAAGAATTTGAGCATACTGTTGAGTTTGTTGGTGCAGAAGTTGAAGAATCAATTGAAGAAGTTATAGACAATCCTGAAGATTTGGTTGGTCGAGCACCTATAATCACTGTTATGGGTCACGTAGATCACGGAAAAACTTCATTATTAGATTACATTAGAAAAGCAAATGTTATTGAAGGTGAATCGGGAGGAATTACACAGCACATTGGAGCTTACTCAGTTAATGTAGGTGACCAGAAAATAGCATTCCTAGATACACCTGGGCACGAGGCTTTTACTGCCATGCGTGCGCGTGGTGCTCAAGTTACAGATTTAGTTATTATAGTTGCTGCAGCAGATGACGATGTGATGCCTCAAACAAAAGAAGCAATATCTCATGCTCAAGCTGCAGGTGTTCCAATTATATTTGCAATCAACAAGATTGATAAGCCAAATGCCAATCCAGACAATGTTAAAACTCAATTATCTTCAATGAATTTATTAATTGAAGAATGGGGAGGAAGTATTCAATCTCAAGATATTTCTGCTAAAACTGGTGAAGGAATTCCAGAATTATTAGAAAAAGTCTTGTTGGAAGCTGAAATTTTAGAATTAAAGGCAAATCCAAACAAGAATGCCATAGGTGCTGTTGTCGAGGCTCAGCTTGATAAAGGTAGAGGTTATGTAACTACTATTTTAGTTCAGGCTGGAACTTTGAAAATTGGAGACTATATTTTGGCTGGTAAAAATAGTGGTAAGGTAAAAGCTATGTTTGATGACAAAGGTAATAATGTTGCTCAGGCAGGCCCATCAACTCCTGTTTCCATTTTAGGTTTAGACGGAGCTCCTCAGGCAGGAGATAAATTTAATGTGTTTGATGATGAAAGAGAAGCTAAGCAAATTGCATCGAAAAGATCTCAACTTCAACGTGAGCAATCTGTAAGAACCCAGAAAACATTAACATTAGCTGAAATTGGAAGAAGAATTGCATTGGGTGATTTTAAAGAACTAAACATTATTTTAAAAGGAGATGTAGATGGTTCTGTAGAGGCACTAACCGATTCTTTCCAGAAATTATCAACAGAAGAAATACAAGTTAATATTTTACACAAAGGTGTAGGGGCAATAACAGAATCAGATGTTTTATTAGCTACAGCCTCTGATGCGATTATTGTAGGGTTTAATGTTCGTCCACAATCTAATGCTAGAGTTATTGCAGATAGAGAAGAAGTAGACATTAGAACGTATTCCATCATTTACGATGCTATAAACGATCTTAAAGACGCTATGGAAGGAATGTTATCTCCAGAAATGAAAGAGGAAGTTACAGGAAGTGTTGAGATTAGAGAAGTCTACAAGATTTCTAAAGTTGGTAACATAGCCGGTTGTATGGTAATGAATGGAAAAATCTTTAGAAATTCTAAAATTAGAATTATTCGTGATGGAATTGTGGTTCATGATGGAGAATTAACCTCTTTGAAAAGATTTAAAGATGATGTAAAAGAAGTAGCAAAAGGTTATGATTGTGGTCTTCAAATCAAAAATTACAATGATATAGCTCAAGGAGACTCTATAGAGGCTTATCAAGAAGTTGCTGTCAAGAAAAAACTAAAATAAATTTCAATAAAAAAAAGCCTTGTTAATCAAGGCTTTTTTTATTGTGATAAATGCTATTATTTACCCAAAGGGATTACAATTGCACTTTGATATTTTCTTTTAAATTTCAATAGAGCCCTATCTGCGTCTAGCTTAGTTTTGTAAAACCCAACCTGTATTTTCCATTCTGGCTGTTTGTATACTAAGTAGGTTTTAATCTCAGGGAAATTATTCTTAAACTTCATCATTGTTTTTCTTGCAGCCGCTTCAATTCCGTTATATAGCTGTATTCTGAAGCCGTAACTAAACTCTTTATTGAAATTTCTTTTCTTAGCAATAAGTTCATTGATAAGTGTGTTGTCAGATTTTTCTGATTGCGAGTAAGTGGGTTTTGTAGTTAAAAAAACGACCAAAAAAAAACAAACTGTTAGTATTGAATTATTCATAAAAAATTAGCTTAAACAAAGTTAATAACTTCAACATAAATATATTGTAAAACTTCCTTATTTAGAACAAATATAAATTAAAATTTAACAGCTCAATGGCATTTAAAAATTTACTTATATGTAGTACTTTTGTGCATCTAATTAAGAGCGGTTTTTTGAGTCGAATTTTGGTTAGAATTACAGTAATATGATACTAAATAAATAGTTTGTGAATATGAAAAGTGTATATCTGCACAAAAGACTAACCTCCCTACTTCTTAAGAGTTTTACATTTCTATTATTATTTTCTTTAAGTTTTTCAGCTACAGCACAAGATGCAGTAGATGCTGCTCGTCAAAAAGAGGGTAGAAAATTGTACAATAACCTTTGTGCTTCTTGTCATAAATTAGATAGAAAACTTGTTGGTCCTGCTCTTGCAGGAGTAACAGAAAGGAGAGAGAATGACTGGTTAAAATCTTGGATTAAAAACAATGCAGCCTTGAGGGCTTCAGGAGACAGGGATGCTATTGCAATTTTTAATGAATACAATGGAAGTGTTATGTCTGCTTTTCCACAGCTCTCAGATGCACAGATAGACGACATTCTTTATTACACTGAAGTGGGTGATCCAAAACCTGTTGTTGTTTCAGGTCCAGATTCAGCTCCTGGAAATCAAAAACAATCTCCAGAATGGCTGATATATATTTTAGCAGCAATAATAGTTTCTGCTTTTCTAATCATTGCTGCCCTGTTAAAAACGATTAGTGAGTTAAAAGGAGCTCCAAAAACTCCAAACGCTTTAGGTTCTTTGAAAGAAGTTTGGGCAGGAATTCAACAAAATACATTTTTACATGTAGTAGGAGTAATATTTTTATTATTAACAACTGCATATATAGGCTTTGGTACTTTGTTTAGTGTTGGAGTAGATCAAGGATATCAACCAGTTCAGCCGATAGCATTTTCTCATAAAATTCATGCAGGAGAAAATAAAGTTGACTGTCAATATTGTCACTCTTCAGCAAAGCATAGTAAACACTCTGGAATCCCCTCTGTTAATGTATGTATGAATTGTCACAAAAATATTGCTGAAGTTGCTGAAGGGACAGAGGTTGAATATAATGGAGTGATTTTAAGAAAAAATGAATTAGATAAGGAGATTCAAAAAATATATGATGCTGCAGGATGGGATGCTGAAAATTTAGAATACACAGGTGAAACTAAACCAGTTAAATGGGTTCGAATTCACAATTTACCTGATCACGTAAATTTTGTCCATGCACAACACGTAACAGTTGCTGGTGTAGATTGTAAGCAATGTCATGGTCCTGTTGAAGAAATGGATGAAATGTATCAGTACTCACCGCTTACAATGGGTTGGTGTATAGACTGTCATAGAGAAACAAACGTAGATTTAAAAGGTAATCCTTACTACGAGGAAATTCATAAACAATTAGCAGAGAAATATGGTACTAAAGAAGTTACCATTGCTCAGCTAGGAGGAATAGAATGTGGTAAGTGTCATCATTAAATAAATTAAGAAGATAAATTCTATATAAATGGCTTCAAACAAAAAATACTGGCAAAGTGTTGAGGAACTCAAAGATAGTTCTATTGTTGAAACGCTAAATAAAAACGAATTTGTAGAAGAAATTCCTACAGATGAATTTTTAGGAGATAAGAAAACATTAGAAAGCTCATCCACATCAAGAAGAGATTTCTTAAAGTATGTTGGGTTTACAACTGCAGCTGCAACAATTGCAGCCTGTGAAGGACCGGTTAAAAAATCAATTCCTTATGTTGTAAAGCCAAATGATACGATCCTAGGTGTTGCTGATTGGTACGCAAGTACAATAGCAGACGGTTTCGATTTTGCGAATGTTTTAGTAAAAACACGTGAAGGTCGACCCATATTAATCATGCCAAACAAAGATGCTAATGGAACTACAAATGCTAGAGTTCAAGCAGCAGTTCTTTCTTTGTATGATGAACAATTGAGATTGAAAGAGCCTACCAAAGATGGAAATGGTATTTCATGGAATACAGCACATAACGAAATTGGAGCAGCTTTAACTCAGTTAAAAGACGCAAATCAACCTGTTGTTTTACTAACGGGAACTTTGGCTAGTCCCTCGACAGAAAAACTTATTTCAGAATTTACTTCTGCATATCCAAATATCAAGCACGTAACTTATGATGCTATTTCAGAAAGTGGAACTGCAGATGCTTTTGAAGCAATGTATGGCGAAAGAGCTATTCCAAATTATCATTTTGAAAAAGCACACACTATAGTTTCATTTGGAGCAGATTTTATAGGAGATTGGCAAGGTGGATTTGAAAAAGGATATGCTGCTGGTAGAAATCCAGACTCAGGTCATATGTCTTATTTAGTTCAGTTTGAGGCTAATATGTCTTTAACTGGTGCAAATGCAGATAAGCGTGTGGTAACAAAACCATCTGATCAAGTTTTTGCTTTAATTAATTTATACAACACAATTACTGGAGCTAGTTTACCTTCTAAAGCAACTCCAGTAGATACACATATTAAAGATGTAGCTAAAGCTTTAAAGAAGTCTGGTTCCCACGGAGTTGTGGTATCGGGTTCTTCAGATAAAAATGCACAACTCATTGCATTTGCTATAAATGAAGCTCTAAAAAGTATAGTATTTGATGCGGCAAACCCATTACACATTAGAAAAGGAAATGAAACTGAACTAGCCCAAGTTGTAGCCGACATGAAAGCTGGCAAAGTAAAAGGATTGCTTACTTATAATGTAGATCCTGTATACAATTTATCTGTAGGTTCAGAATTTGCTGAGTCGTTAAATAAATTAGAGCTTTCAGTAGCGATGTCAATTCAAAATGACGCTACTGCAAACAGTACTCAATATACATTACCAATAACTCATTTCCTTGAGTCATGGGGTGATGTTATGATGACCAAAGGAAATTATGGATTAGTACAGCCTACCATTCAAAAACTATTTAATACAGCTCAATTTCAAGAAGTATTATTAAAATGGACAGGAAATTCAGTTTCTTATCACGATTATTTAAAAGAATATTGGTCTTCAAATATTTTAGGAGGAAGTTCATGGAATCAAGCTTTACATGATGGATTCTTCAAAAAAGAAGTTTCAAATAAAGTTTCAAAGAATTCAATTTCTATAGATTCAGCAGCTAGTGCTTTAGTTAAAGCAACAAAAGCATCTGCTTTTGAATTAACCTTATATTCATCAACAGCTCTTGGAGATGGAAAGCAAGCAAACAATCCTTGGTTGCAAGAATTCCCAGATCCAATTACCAGAGCTGCTTGGGATAACTATGTAACCGTTTCTTTGGCGGATGCTAGAGAGTTAGGGTTTTCAAACCCTGTAAAAGATAACGGAGCTATCAATGGAAATTATGCAACAGTAGCTGTTAATGGGGTTTCTTTAGAAAATATACCAGTTATGATTCAACCAGGGCAAGCTCCTGGATCAATAGGCTTAGCATTAGGATATGGTAGAAAAACCAATTTGAAGGAAGAAATGCAGGTTGGTGTTAATGCCTATAAATTATATGCTAATGCAAACAATGTACAATATGGTGTTTCTATTGAAAAAACATCTGGAGCTGTTCATGAATTTGCATGTACTCAAGTACAAAAAACAATAGCAGGAAGGCATGATATTTTAAAAGAAACTACTCTTAAAGACTATAAAACAATAGATCCTAAAGACCATAAAAATGGCTGGAATTTGCCAGCAATGGTTTCTTATGACCATCAAGAGGTTGAAGCAAAGTCCATAGATTTGTGGGAAGAGCACAATAGAGAAATTGGACACCATTTCAATTTATCTATTGATTTAACTTCATGTACAGGTTGTGGATCTTGTGTAGTAGCTTGTCATGCAGAAAACAATGTTCCTGTAGTTGGTAAAAGAGAGGTTAGAGTTGGTAGAGATATGCATTGGTTACGTATAGACCGTTACTATTCTTCTGGTGTAGAAGAAAAGTTCAATGAAGTATACAATAAAGAACCAAATTCACAATCTATTAGAGAGTTTGCAAAAGATAGTTTAGGTTTAGGAGATGGCGATATGTATGCCGCTCTTGAAACTGAAGCAGAGAATCCACAAGTTGCTTTTCAACCGATGATGTGTCAACACTGTAATCATGCACCATGTGAGACGGTTTGTCCGGTTGCTGCAACTACTCATGGACGTCAGGGACAAAATCAAATGACCTACAACAGATGTGTAGGAACAAGATATTGTGCAAACAACTGTCCTTATAGAGTTCGTCGTTTTAATTGGTTTAACTACTCAAATAATAACGAGTTTGACTTTAATATGAACAACGATTATGGAAAAATGGTTTTAAATCCTGATGTGGTAGTTCGTTCTAGAGGAGTTATGGAAAAATGTTCTATGTGTATACAAATGACACAGGCAACTATTCTAAAAGCCAAGAAAGAAGGACGAAAAGTAGCCGCAGGAGAATTTTCTACAGCGTGTTCAGATGCGTGTACAACAGGAGCATTAGCATTTGGAGATGTAAATAATGAAGAAGAAGAAGTTGTAAAATTAGCAGCAGATAAAAGAGCGTATCACGTATTAGATTATCTACAAACTAAACCGAATGTAGTATATCAAGTGAAAGTAAGAAATACAAACGAAGCGTAATTAAAATTTAAGATATATCATATGTCTCATTACGAAGCACCCATTAGAGAACCTTTAATATTAGGTCACAAAAGTTACCATGATATTACTGAAGATATAGCGAAACCTATTGAAGGTAAAGCAAACAAGAATTGGTATATAGCATTTTATATTTCCTTATCCGCTATGCTATGGGGATTTGGTTGTATTTTTTATACCGTTGGAACAGGAATTGGAGTTTGGGGATTAAGCAAGAACATCGGATGGGCTTGGGATATCACCAATTTTGTTTGGTGGGTTGGTATAGGTCATGCCGGTACACTAATCTCTGCAGTATTATTATTATTCCGTCAAAAATGGAGAATGGCCATTAACCGTTCTGCTGAAGCAATGACAATTTTTGCTGTTTTTCAGGCAGGATTATTTCCAATCATCCACATGGGTAGACCATGGAATGGATATTGGGTTTTGCCTATACCTAATCAATTCGGATCATTGTGGGTAAACTTCAACTCTCCATTATTATGGGATGTATTTGCGATTTCAACCTATCTATCTGTATCCTTAGTTTTCTGGTGGACAGGATTATTACCAGATTTCGCTATGATTCGAGATAGAGCTGTAAAGCCTTTTCAAAAGAAAATATACTCTTTATTATCTTTTGGATGGTCTGGTAGAGCAAAAGATTGGCAACGTTTTGAAGAAGTATCTCTTGTTTTAGCAGGTTTAGCAACTCCGCTAGTACTTTCTGTTCATACCATCGTATCAATGGACTTTGCGACCTCTATTAATCCAGGATGGCACTCAACAATATTCCCTCCTTATTTTGTTGCTGGTGCAATCTTTTCAGGATTCGCTATGGTACAAACTCTATTAGGGATTATGCGTAAAGTAACTAATCTTGAAGCCTACATTACACGATTGCATGTAGAATACATGAATATTGTTATTATTCTAACAGGTGGTATTGTAGCTGTAGCCTATGCAACAGAGTTCTTTATTGCATGGTATACAGGTTCTCAATATGAAGACTACACCTATTTATCTGTAGGATCTGCAACAGGTCCTTATGCGTGGGCATTCTGGTCGTTAATTATTTTTAATATTTTGACACCACAATTATTATGGATTAAAAAAATAAGAAGAAGTTTTATTTGGTCTTTTTTAATATCAATTGCCATAAACATTGGGATGTGGTTTGAGCGTTTTGATATTATCGCTATTGTATTAAGTAAAGGACATTTACCATCAACATGGTGGCGCTTTGAGCCCACATTTGTAGATGTAGGAATATTTATAGGAACTATTGGATTCTTTTTTGTTTTATTCTTATTGTATGCAAGAACATTTCCTGTGATTGCTCAGGCAGAAGTAAAAACAATTTTGAAGTCTTCAGGTGAGAGTTATAAAAAATTAAGAGACGATAATCATGAGTAGTAGTAAAGTAATTCACGCATTTTATAATGATGATGAAGTGGTTCTTGATGCTGTTAAAAAAGTAAAAGCTGCAAATCATCATATAGAAGAAGTATTTTGTCCTTTTCCCGTTCACGGATTAGACAAAGCTATGGGCTTGGCACCAACTAGAATCGCCATTACATCTTTTATGTATGGTATTACAGGATTAAGCATAGCAATATGGTTAACGTATTATACAATGATTGCAGATTGGCCTCAAGATATTGGAGGAAAACCAAGTTTTAGTTGGGCAGAAAATATGCCAGCATTTGTTCCAATCATGTTTGAGTTAACCGTCTTTTTTGCTGCTCACTTAATGGTTATCACATTTTATATGAGAAGTAGAATCTGGCCTTTTAAAGCAGCTGAAAATCCAGATCCAAGAACAACAGATGATCATTTTTTAATGGAAATTGAGCTTCATGATAATGAAGAAGAGTTAATGAAATTATTAAATGAAACTGGAGCTGTAGAAATTAACGTAGTAGATAAGCACTAATTCATGAAAAAGTATATCAAATTAAATATCGCACTTTTAGTCTTAGTAACCATCATTTCTTGTTCAGATAAACGAGAAAGACAATATCAATACATGCCCGATATGTATGTGGCTGTACCTTACGAGGCAGATGCTGAAAAAGGAACTACCGGATATTCTTCTAACCTAAAACCTGTAAATGGGACCATAGCTAGAGGACATGTTCCTTACGAATACTCAGACACTAATGAAGGTTATGAGAAAGCTAAATCTGAATTAACATCACCGTTGGTTCAGGATGAAATTTCTTTAGAAAAAGGTAAAAAAATGTATACGATTTACTGTGTTTCTTGTCATGGAAAAAAGGGAGATGGTAACGGATATTTGTCTCAAGCTGAAAAGTTTATTGGAATACCAAGTTATAAAGACAGAGATATTACAGAAGGCAGTATTTATCATGTAATTATGCATGGAAAAAACTTAATGGGTTCACATGCATCACAAATTACTCATGATGAGCGCTGGCAGATAGTGCAGTATGTTGGAAAACTGCGTAACGATTTATTGAAATAAGTACAAAAGAAGAATACGAAAGATATGTATCAATTCTCAGGTAAATTAAAAATGTTCTCAATAGCTCTAATTATTTTAGGAGCGTTGGGTATAGGTTTAGGTTTTTATAATGCTCCATCTACTGTAGAAGAAGCTATGGAAATGGTTGCTAGTTCTGATCACGGAGATGGTCACGGAGCGGAAGTTTCGCATGGAACTGCTTCAAAAGAAGAGCATTCATCACAAACACATACAAATAAAAATCATTCAGAAAGTCACCACGAGGTATCTAAAGATACTCATGCAAAAGGGAGTCATGCAGATGAAACTGTTCATGGTGATACACATGACGATGCTCATGCCGAACACGTTTTTCATCAATTACAAAATAGACCTTGGTCTGCAGTATATGTAGCATTATTGTTCTTTCTAGGAGTATCATTATTAGTACTAGCTTTTTACGCATCTCAAAGAGTTGCTCAAGCAGGTTGGTCGATTGTTCTTTTTAGAGTTATGGAAGCCATTAGTGCTAACCTACTTCCTGTATCAATTATCATGCTTTTGATCATTATTTCATCAGCCTTACATTCAAATCATTTGTTTACTTGGATGGGAGAGGGTGTTTTTGATAAAACAAGTGAGAATTTTGATCCAATAGTTTATGGTAAAAGAGGATGGTTAAATGTACCATGGTGGGTAATAAGAAGTGTAATTTATCTTTTAATTTGGAACGCTTACAGATTTCTTATTAGAAAAAACTCTATTAAAGAAGATACTGCTAATGATGGATACAAAACCTACAAGAAAAATTATAATATGTCTGTAGTGTTTTTATTTTTATTTATGATTACAGAATCTATGGCTGTATGGGATTGGATTATGGGATTAGATCCTCACTGGTTCTCTACATTGTTTGGATGGTATGTATTAGCTACTCTATTGGTAAGTGCAATTACAATGATTGCATTTGTAACTATTTATTTGCGTTCAAAAGGATATCTTCCAAAAGTAAATGACAGTCATATTCATGATTTAGCAAAGTTTATGTTTGGTTTTTCAGTTTTCTGGACCTATTTATGGTTTGCTCAGTTTATGCTGATATGGTATGCTGATATCCCTGAAGAAACTACCTACTTTGTATTGAGATTTACAGAGTACAAGACATTATTTTTATCGATGTTAGTGATGAACTTTGTTTTTCCAGTACTTCTTTTAATTAATAGTGATTTTAAAAGCAGACCTTGGTTTGTAGTCATTGGTGGTATTGTAATTTTAGCAGGTCATTATGTAGATTTATTTATCATGATTATGCCGGGGACAGTAGGAGGAAGTTGGAGTTTTGGAATTCCAGAAATAAGTGCTACTTTTTTCTTCTTAGGAATATTTATTTACACAGTTTTCAGTGCTTTTGCGAAAGCAGACCCTGTTCCTAAAGGAAATCCTTTCCTGCATGAAAGTGAACATTTTCATTATTTTAATATCGAGCATCACTCGGAAGAAGACAATCAACATTAATCAATATAATTAACAAAGACAAAAAATTATGCTAGCTCTATTTTATATTTTTATAGGTGTTGCAATCGGAGTAAGTTTCTGGCAGATTACAAGAATCTTAAATTTAAGAGGTGTAATTGCTACAGACAAAGACAATGACAGACAAGGAAAATATTTTATCCTTTTCGGAATTTTTATTTATGTATTAATGATTTATTGCTTAATTGGAATGAACGTTTTAATGCTTCCTGAATCTGCATCTTATGAAGGAGAGAATGACGATTTATTATTTGATATTTCTTTTTGGATGATTGGAATTGTTCAATTTATCATGCAATTTATCATCTTCTTCTTTACCTATAAATACAGAGGTAAAAAAACAAACAAAGCCAAATTCTATGCAGACAATCATATGTTAGAAATGATTTGGACGATAATTCCAGGTGTGGTAATTATTGTACTTATTGGGTTTGGAATCTTTCAATGGACAGAAGTGATGTATGTTGATGAAGATGAAGATCCAATTCTAATAGAAGTTTATGCAAAGCAGTTTGCTTGGCAAGCACGATATGCAGGTGCTGATAATACTTTAGGTTTAGGAAATGTAAATTTTATTGATGAGACCAATAATCCAATAGGTGTAGATATGTCAGATCCAGCATCACTAGATGATAAGCCTGTGACCGAATTGCATTTACCAAAAGGGAAAAAAGTATTGTTCAAGTTTAGATCTCAAGATGTATTACATTCAGCTTATATGCCTCACTTTAGAGCACAGATGAATTGTGTTCCAGGTATGGTTACTCAATTTGCGTTTACACCTAAGTATACGACTGAAGAAATGAGAGAACAGTCTGAAGTAATGGATAAAACAAGAGGAATTAATAAGATTCGTTCGAAAAAAGGAGAAGATTTATATGAATTTGATTACGTTCTTCTTTGTAATAAGATTTGTGGTGCATCCCATTACAGTATGCAAATGAAAATTATTGTTGAAGAAGAAGAAGATTATAAAAGATGGTTAGCAGAACAAGCTACTTATGCAGAAAAGTTATAAAATAATTAAAGAATACAAAAAAAGTTAGATTATGTCAGAACATCATCATAAAGAAACATTTGTAACAAAATACATTTTTAGTCATGATCATAAAATGATCTCAAAACAATTCCTAATCACAGGAATGATTATGGGTGTCATAGGTATTTTTATGTCTATGCTATTTCGTTTACAACTTGCGTGGCCAGAAAAGTCTTTTACGATTATAGAAGCTTTTTTAGGCCCTCATCAAACTGACGGTATTATGAGTCCAGATATTTATCTGGCATTAGTTACCATTCACGGAACCATTATGGTTTTCTTTGTATTAACAGCCGGTTTAAGTGGTACTTTTTCAAATTTATTAATTCCATTACAGATTGGAGCACGAGATATGGCATCTGGTTTTTTAAACATGATTTCTTACTGGTTGTTTTTCATTTCTAGTGTTGTTATGGTTGTTTCTTTGTTTGTAGAAGCTGGGCCAGCTTCTGCAGGTTGGACCATATATCCACCTTTAAGTGCATTACCTCAGGCAATTCCAGGTTCTGGATTAGGAATGACTCTATGGTTAAGTTCTATGGCAATTTTTATTGCTTCTTCATTAATTGGATCATTAAACTATATCGTAACCGTACTAAATCTTCGTACCAAAGGGATGAAAATGACTAGATTACCACTAACTATGTGGGCTTTCTTTATCACAGCTATTATTGGTGTAGTTTCCTTCCCTGTTCTTTTATCTGCAGCATTATTATTGATATTTGATAGAAGTTTTGGAACATCATTTTTCCTTTCAGATATATTTATTAGTGGTGAAGTATTGCATTACCAAGGAGGATCACCAGTATTATTTGAGCACCTATTTTGGTTCTTGGGTCACCCAGAAGTTTATATTGTATTATTACCTGCTTTAGGGATTACTTCTGAAATTATTTCAACACATTCAAGAAAACCAATTTTTGGGTATAGAGCCATGATTGGATCTATTATGGCTATCGCCTTTTTATCAACCATTGTTTGGGGGCACCATATGTTTATTTCAGGGATGAATCCATTTTTAGGTTCTGTCTTTACCTTTACGACGGTATTAATTGCAATACCATCAGCGGTAAAAGCATTTAATTATGTAACAACACTTTGGAAAGGAAATTTACAGTTGAACCCAGCGATGCTATTTTCAATTGGATTAGTTTCCACTTTTGTCACTGGAGGTTTAACAGGGTTAGTCTTGGGTGATTCTGCTTTAGATATCAATATTCACGATACATACTTTGTAGTGGCGCACTTTCATTTAGTTATGGGTGTTTCTGCTATTTTTGGAATGTATGCAGGAATCTATCATTGGTTCCCAAAGATGTACGGTAGATTAATGAATAAAGCCATGGGATATTGGCATTTTTGGATTACTATCATTTGTGCTTATGGAGTATTTTTCCCGATGCACTTTATTGGATTAGCAGGTCTTCCAAGAAGATATTATTCAAACACTGCATTCCCAATGTTTGATGATGTAGCTGACACCAACGTAGTGATTACCTATTTTGCACTTATTGGTGGAATTGGTCAGCTTATTTTCCTAGCAAATTTCTTTATTTCTATATACAGAGGTGAAAAATCAAGTCAAAATCCATGGAATTCAAATACTTTAGAGTGGACCACTCCAGTAGAACACATACACGGGAATTGGCCAGGTAAAATCCCTGAAGTTCACAGATGGGCTTATGACTACAGTAAAAAAGTAGATCCAGAAGATGATAACAGTGACTACTTACATGGTAAAGACTGGGTATCTCAAACAGTTCCCTTACTTCCTGGAGAAGAGCAATCATAAAGATTTAAAAATAGTATAAAACAAAAAAACCTTTCTTAACTGGAAAGGTTTTTTTGTTTTTTAAGACGAAGTAATTCAATCTTCAATTTCTAGTATATTTGTAATATGAATGAACATCTAAATCCTGAAAATGAAAACTACTCAAATGAGGAGTTGGACGTAGAAAAAAAATTGAGACCGCTTTCTTTTGAAGACTTCACAGGTCAAGAACAAGCCATTGAAAATTTGAAGATTTTTGTTGAAGCGGCCAATCAAAGAGAGGAGGCTTTAGATCATACTTTATTTCACGGACCTCCTGGTTTAGGAAAAACAACACTAGCGCATATATTAGCTAACGAATTACAAGTAGGGATTAAGGTTACTTCAGGCCCTGTTTTGGACAAACCAGGAGATCTTGCGGGTTTATTAACCAACCTTGATGAAAGGGATGTATTATTTATCGATGAAATTCACAGATTAAGTCCTATTGTAGAGGAATATTTATATTCTGCCATGGAAGACTATAAAATTGATATAATGATAGAATCTGGACCCAACGCTAGAACAGTTCAAATCAATTTAGAACCCTTTACTTTAATTGGAGCAACAACTCGATCTGGATTACTGACAGCTCCTATGCGAGCTCGATTTGGAATTAGTAGTCGATTAAATTATTACAAAAAAGAATTATTAACTACAATTATACAAAGAAGTGCTGCTATTTTAAATGTTCCTATTTCTATGGAATCTGCCATTGAAATAGCAGGAAGAAGTAGAGGAACTCCAAGAATAGCAAATGCTTTACTTAGAAGGGTTAGAGACTTTGCTCAAATAAAAGGTAATGGAAAGATTACCATAGAAATAGCAAAATATGCTCTAAAAGCTTTGAATGTTGATGCCTATGGTTTAGATGAAATGGATAATAAAATTTTAACTACAATCATAGATAAGTTCAAAGGAGGGCCAGTAGGGATTAGTACACTTGCTACTGCAGTTGGTGAAAATGGAGAAACCATAGAAGAGGTCTATGAGCCCTTTTTAATTCAAGAAGGTTTTATTATGAGAACTCCCAGAGGAAGAGAAGTTACTGAATTGGCTTACACACATTTAAATCGAATAAAAGGGAATAGTCAAGGTGAATTATTTTAATTCTATTTAAGATGATAAAAAATCTTTGATTACATATACATGAAAAAATTAAAAGAACTCATACCAATTTTAGAGTGGTTACCCAATTATAATAGTTCCAGATTTAAAGGAGATTTTATAGCTGGGCTAACAGTTTCTATCATTCTAATACCACAAGGAATAGCCTATGCCTTAATTGCAGGCCTACCACCTATTTATGGTTTATATTGTGCATTGGTTCCCCAATTGGTATATGCGATATTTGGTTCCTCTAGACAAGTAGCTATAGGCCCCGTAGCTATGGATTCATTAATTGTAGCTACTGGAGTTTCTACACTGGCTTTAGCGGGTTCAGATAGCTATATAGCCATTGCTATTTTATTAGCTTTTATGGTTGGTTCTATTCAGTTTTTACTAGGAATATTTAGACTCGGTTTCATTGTTAACTTTTTATCAAAACCTGTAATTTCTGGGTTTACTTCTGCAGTTGCATTAACTATAGGTATAAATCAATTTAGAAATTTATTTGGTGTAGATTTTGTTCAAAGTGATCAAATACAATATGTGTTAGAGGATTTATGGTTTAATATTATAGACTTTAATCTTAATACTACCGTGATTGGATTGATTTCTGTAGGAGTAATTGTTTTATTAAGAAAAATAAATAAAAAAATACCAAACGCATTACTGGTTGTAGTGGTTGGAATTTTAACAATACGTTATTTTGAAGATTATTTTTTTGATGTAGCCATTGTAAAAGATATTCCATCGGGTTTACCCTCATTTTCTTTTCCTGAGATTGATATTAGTCAAATGAAAGAATTATTACCAATTGCATTAACATTAGTCATGGTTGGATATTTAGAAACTATATCTATAGGAAAATCTTTAGAGGCTAAGCAAGATGAATATAAACTTAGACCAAATCAAGAATTGATTGCCTTAGGTTTAAGTAATATCATTGGCTCTTGGTTTAAAGCCTATCCTTCTACATCGAGTTTTTCGCGATCAGCCATTAATCAAGAATCAGGAGCAACAACCGGAATGGCCTCATTAATTTCTGTATTAATGGTTCTCTTAACCTTATTATTCCTTACGCCATTATTTTATCATTTACCTAAAACTGTTCTTGCAGCAATAATCATAGTTGCTGTTTTTGGACTGGTAAATATCAAAGAAGCAATATTTCTATGGAAATCTAACAATCTAGATTTTTGGCTGCTCATTATTACTTTTTTTTCAACGCTTTTCTTTGGGATTGAATACGGAATTATGATTGGGGTAGGATTGTCATTGATAATTCTAATTTTTAGAACTTCTAGGCCCTATGTAGCTGAGTTAGGTAAAGTTCCAGACTCAGATTTTTACCGAAATAGAGAACGTTTTAATGAAGTAATTTTAGACGATGAGGTATTGGTTTTTAGATTTGATGCTCAATTATTTTATGCGAATGCTAGTTATTTTATTGAGACTTTAGAACTTATGGTTGAGGAAAAAGGGCCTCACTTAAAACTTATTGTGTTAGATGCAGAAAGCATCAATAGAGTAGATAGTACAGGGGTGGAAATGTTAAAAGAGAGAATTAGATTTTACCGCAAAAAAAATATACTATTTTACTTTGCAGGGGTTAAAGGCCCTGTCAGAGACCATTTGTTTAGAGGAAAAATTTTAGACATTATTACTCTTGATCATTTTTATATGAGGGTTAACGGTGCTGTTAATTATTATAAAACTGGAGAAAAAGAGTATCAAAATAAATATGCAAATTATATACATCAATCTTACGATAGATAGAAAATTAAAATAATGATTATAGAACAGATTTATACTGGTTGTCTAGCTCAAGGAGCTTATTATATTGAAAGTAATGGTGAAGTAGCCATTATAGATCCTCTAAGGGAGGTGCAAGATTATATAGATAGAGCCAATAAAAATAGGGCAAAAATCCGTTATATTTTTGAAACACACTTTCATGCAGATTTTGTTAGTGGACATCTTACATTAGCAGAAAAAACAGGAGGAACAATTGTTTTTGGGCCCAATGCTAAGACTAAGTTTGATTCTCATATAGCCATTGATGGAGAAGTTTTTAAAGTTGGAGATATTACGATTACAGCAATTCATACTCCAGGGCATACCATGGAAAGTACTACCTATTTATTAAAAGATAAAAATGGAAAAGATATTGCCATTTTTACAGGAGACACCTTGTTTCTGGGAGATGTTGGAAGACCAGATTTAGCTCAAAAAAGTAATATGAGTCAAGAAGATTTGGCTGCAACATTGTTTGATAGTTTGCGTACTAAAATTATGCCTTTGGCAGATGATATTACGGTGTATCCAGCCCATGGAGCAGGTTCAGCTTGCGGTAAAAATTTAAGTAAGGAAACCGTTGGAACTTTGGGAGATCAGAAACAACACAACTATGCTTTAAGAAAAGACATGACTAAAGATGAATTTATTAAAGAGGTAACAGAAGGCTTACTTCCTCCGCCAGCATACTTTCCATTAAATGTTGCTTTAAATAAAGAAGGGTATAAATCTATTGATGAAGTAATAAAAACTGGAGCAAAAGCTTTGTCTGTTGCTGATTTTGAGTTAGTAGCAAATGAGACAGATGCTGTTATAATTGATGTGAGACATCAGTTCGAATTCGTGAAAGGCTTTATTCCTCAATCTATATTTATTGGATTAGGTGGTACTTTTGCGCCTTGGGTAGGGGCTTTAGTTAAAGACATCCATCAACCTATTCTACTTGTAGTTCCAGACAATATGGAAAAAGAAACAATTACAAGATTATCACGTGTTGGATTTGATAATGTATTAGGGTATTTAAATGGTGGTTTTGAAGCATGGAAAATATCTGGTAAAGAAATAGATACATTACCATCTGTTTCTGCAGAGGTTTTAGAGCAACAACTAGACAAAGAGGCTCTTGTGTTTGATGTTCGCAGACCAGGAGAATATCAGGCAGAACACATTGAAAATGTTCCTAGTACCCCATTAGATTTCTTAAATGATCATATTTCAGAATTTCCAACAAATAAAGATTTTTATGTGCATTGCGCAGGAGGTTATCGATCTGTAATAGCAGCTTCAATTCTAAAAGCTAGAGGATATACTAAAGTAATTGATGTGGCAGGTGGTTATGGAGCTATCAAGAAAACTAATATAAAGAGAACACAAGCAACAACTTGTTCTAGTTCAAAATAATATATGAAAAAGTTATTTTTGATTTTTTTTGTCTTGTATTCTTTAAGTTCTTGTGCTCAAGAAACAAAACAACATCAATTGATTTCTCAAGAAAAATTTTCTAAAATTTCCACAAAGGAAATACAATTATTGGATGTTAGAACTCCACAAGAATATCAACAAGGATATATAGAAGGCGCTGTTTTAATTAACTTTTTTGATTCTGATTTTGTAACCAAAGTTAATTCTAGATTCAACAAAAATAAACCTTTATACATCTATTGTGCTGTTGGAGGAAGAAGTAATAGGGCCGCAAAAAAATTAATTTCTGTAGGATTTGAATTAGTATATGATTTAAAGGGAGGCTTCAATAAATGGAAAAATTTTAAATAAAAAACCGAGACAATTGTCTCGGTTTTTTATTTTTAAATTAAAATTTTAAGGTTATACCAACTAAAAAATTCCGCGTAGCCTGAGGGTAATACCCAGCTCCATCTATGGTGGTTACAGTATCTGGAGAACTCCAAGTGTCATCATAGGTGTAATAGTAACCTCTATCTACATATTCTGTATTAAAGATATTGTTGATTATACCAGAAATGATAATGGCATCAAAAACCTTTTTAGTTTCAATCTCATACACAAAATTCAAATCACTTGTAAAGTAACTATCTAAAATATCTAATTTAGAAACACTACTATTCAAATTACTCATAAATTGTTCACCTACATATTTAGATAAGAATGAAATTTGAAGGTTTTTACTAGGTTGGTACATAACCATATTTCCAAGTATTACATTTGGAGAAAATGACAGAGGTGTATCCCCTAAGTTTACTAAATTACCATTAATAGGTGCTGTAAAATCTTGATTTTTATTTGAACTGAATGCTGCATTAGATTTTAAAGAAAATTGTTCAGTTAATTTAATATTAGCATCTATCTCTAGCCCTAAACGATAACTTTTTCCGCTAGTCGCTCTAATGGGTGCACCAACATCATCTATAGCCCCTGTTAATACCAATTGGTTTTTGTAAATCATATAATATATATTGGTGTTTAACTGAACTTGTTCACTCTTATAACGCCATCCTAACTCTATGTCATCTAAAATTTCTGGAGAAGAAATACCATTTTCAAAATCATTTCTATTAGCCTCTTTATTAGCTCTAGCATAGGAGAGATAAAGGCTGTTTTGAGTTGCTATTTTATAAATTAAACCAGCTTTAGGGTTAAAGAAGTTAAATTTAGCATTAACATCTATTGGATTTCTATCAGAGGTAAGCCCTTTGGTTTGATAGTTGACGAAACGACCTTGTAAGTCTAAATACGCAGACACTTTTTCATTTATTTCATAAGTTGCTTTAGAAAAAATACTCATGTCTGTTTTTTTAGCATCACTAAAATAATAGTGATCACCAAAAGATGCTCCAGAAGCCAAATTACTTCCCCAAATTACTTCTCCAAAATGATCACCAGTATAATTACTGTATGAAATTCCAGAGATTAAATTTATTTTTTCATCTTTATAATTCGTGTTGAAATTTAGAACATAAAAATCATTGTCTAACCATCTTCTCACAATTACATCGCTGTCATCTTCAATCAGATTGTTAAAATCAGCAGCATTTTCATCTGCTTTAAATTGTTCAAAAAAACCGGCACCTTTTGTGTAATTTAAACCTAAGTTCGTAGACCAACGGCTATTTATTTGTTCGTTCCAGTGCAATTGATAATGGTTTTGTTTGTAGTCATCAACTTCGTTTTCATAAGTATACGGGTTTTGTCTTCTGTCTTCCTTTAATTGTTGTGGGTCTAATCCATACCAAGATTGATAGGTTCTTTCAGCTCCTCCAAATGAAATTGCTTTGATAAGTGTATTTTCATCATTATAAGAACCTTGTATGAAATATGATTTTAAGTCTGTAAAAGCTCTGTCTACATATCCGTCTGAATGGATGTTAGAAAGCCTTCCGGAAACTTCAAGATGCTCATTTATTTTTCCAGTAGTAAATTTTACAGTATGTTTTCTTGTACCATAGGAACCAAAGGAGTTTGAGATTTCTCCACCGGCATTTTCTGAGACAGCATCTGTTAGAATGTTTAAACTAGCTCCAAAAGCACCTGATCCGTTGGTAGAGGTTCCAACTCCTCGTTGCAGTTGTAGATTTTCTGTTGATGATGCAAAATCACCAAGGTTTACCCAAAAAGTACCATGACTTTCAGGATCGTTGTATGGAATACCATTAATAGTTACATTAATACGCTCACTATTAGATCCTCTAACGTTTAAGTACGTATATCCAATTCCAGCCCCTGCATCTGAGGAAGAAATTACTGATGGTAGGTAGTTTAATAAGATGGGAATATCTTGTCCTAAATTACGTTTGGCAAGTTCCTTTTTACTCAGGTTGGAGTAGGTGACAGGAATACTGGAGGTAGCTCTTACTGCCGAGACCAATACTTCATCTAAGATGTTCTCATCTTCCTCAAGTACTATGGTTACTACCATGTCTTCGTCTAAAAAAATACTTTTTTCAATGGTTTTGAATCCAATGAAAGAGACGCTTAAGGTGAAGGTCCCCTTGTTCAATTTAAATGAGAAATTTCCATCAAAATCTGATGAAATCCCTTGGTTTGTTTCTTTAACAAGAACCGTGGCTCCAGTTAAATGTTTTTGATTTTTGTCAACGATTTTACCTGAAACCGTTACTTTTTGTGCGTTTGTAAGTAGACTTACAAACAAGAATAAAAAAATGATAATTTTTTTCATTTTAAATGATTTTTTAAAACGAATAAAAAGAGGTAATTATTCTTGTATTATTAATGAATAATTAGTTTGTGAAGTATTCTACTTCTACACTTGCTAAAAAAACACACAATATTTTTTTAACTAGATTTCCTAAACAGCATTACCTGTTCTAGGTTCAATGGGTATGATCTCAGCCTTAAAATAAAGCACCCCTTTATGAGAACTTTACAAAGGTATAATAGAATTTCGGGTTTGTAAGTAAAAAAAGAATTTTTTTTAATCTTAGAATGCCCTCTTAAAGATTAATTTTTAAGATGTTTCTTCTTGTATTGACCAGAAAAAACATAAACATAATCAGGTCCTTTAAATAATTCTGAAAAATCAACTTCAAGAATTTTTGCAATGTCGATAAATTTTTCCAGATGAATTCTAGTATGCCCTTTTTCTAGTTTATGATAAGCATTTTGACTGATGTTTAACATGTCAGCCATATAGTCTTGGGAATATCCTTTTTCTATTCGTATTATTTTAATTCGTTCTCTAATTTGTTCAACTAGTAGTTTTGATGTTTTCATATATATCGCAGTAGGGGTTCAGCTATAATATGCTGCAAACATAAAAAAAAGAAAATGGAATGGCAATCCCCATTTATAGGGAGGGTTATAGCTTTATCGAATTATCATATGAAGTTAGCTTATTAAGCTATTATTTTTGACCTTTTTTTAATTTAAAACTTCTATTGCTTCTTACATTTGTAATGTATTTTAATTGTTAAAATTATTAAGAACCAAAATATAGATTATTCATTTTTTGAGGGGAAAATATAATACTCTTTTGGTACTAAAAGGTGAGGAAATAGAATGTATTCTTCACCTTTCTTCTTTTAAGGTAATTTATTCAAAATTAGGTTTTTTACGAAGATTTTTTTTTGAGGCGTGTTTGGCTTTGTTTTCTAATCTCTTAATATTTTGATTTCTGCTTATCGTTGTTGGCTTTCTTTTTTTAGGAATGATAAGCCCTTTTTCAATAATCTTAAATAGTCTTTTTATTACTTTTTCTTTGTTGGTATGTTGGCTTCTACTTTCGCTTGAATATAATTTTAACACGCCCTCTTTGGTCATTCTGTTGGAGAGATTTCTGAGAAGTAATTCTTTTTCTTTTTCAGAGAATGCTTCTGATGAAAAAATATGAAAATATAACTCAACTTTTGAAGAAACTTTATTTACATGTTGCCCTCCAGCTCCAGAGCTTTTAACAGCTTTAAAGAGTAGTTCTTTATAAATAATTTCTTTATTCATTTTTCAAGGTCTCTGAATACGAATATAAGTTGTTTTTATTTTTAATAATCTTATCGATAGCCGTTATTGCTTTTTTTAATCGTTCTTCTTTATTTCCTTTTAATAAAATGTATGGTCTTTGATTTTCCTCAAGAGCATTTTTAAAAGCAAGAAACATTTCTTCTCTTTGATCTGGTCTATCTCTCAAGTCATCAGCGACCCAAGGGGTATCTATATAGGTAAGAAAATATAAATCATAACTACTTTCTTTAGCTCCTTTTTCCAATAATGGATCTACATATCCTCCATAGTATTCCTCAGAATATACTTTAGTTTCTAATAAATCGGTATCACATATGAGAACTTTATCCGCTCGTTTTGACAATCTATTTTCTAAAGCCATCTGACCAAAAGCAATGGGTAAGATGTCTTTAGCCTCACAGGTTCTTCTTTCTTGATTCCATACTTTTTGAAGATAGGGTCTAGCATATTCTTGTACCCAAACCGTATTATAATGCTTAGCGAGTTGAATAGAGAGCGTTGTTTTACCTGTACTTTCTGGACCGAACAGTACTATTTTTACGAGATTAATGTCTTCTTGTTTAAGGTCTTTTTCCATGCGAAATATCCTGCTATTGCTATAAATGTAAATCCTAAATATTGAAAGCTAGTAAAAGTAAGTCCTTTGTAAAAATATAAAGGGATAGAAATAATATCTCCAATAATCCAAAAGATCCAATTTTCTATTTTTCTTTTTGCCATTAACCACATTCCAACAAAGAAAATTGCTGTTGTGATGGTATCCACATAAGCAACCCAACTTGTCCATTTATCAAATATTTTATAAATAAAATAAACAAAGAATAAGGTACCGATAAAGATAAGAATTCCATTCCTTTTATCTTGTTTAGAAGTTAGTGATATGGGAGTAGTTTTAGAGTCGTCTACTTTTCTTGTCCATATATACCAACCATATATACTCATCATAAAATAATACCCATTAATCATCATATCTCCCAACAACCCCCATTTTAAGAGTAAATACACAAAAATGGATGTACTAATCATACCTGTAGGAAATACCCAAATATTATTTTGTTTTGAATACCAAACAGACATAAAACCAAAAATTACAGCATTAATTTCCAATAGCGTATCAGCATAGGAATAATCTGAGTATTGACTGAAAAAAAAATCAAAAATTTGGTTCATAAGTACTGCGGTCAGAGGTTACTATTTTTAAATTTAAAACGGCATTTTTTTGCTGTGCTAGAGATGCTTTTATTTCGTTAGTTAAGTAGGGCATTAACTCATCATAGTCACCATAAATTTGTGTGCTTAATGGGTTTTCTAATACCGTAAACTTAGAATCTCTTAGTCTTTTAATAAACCTAGTTATGGGAGCTTCAAAATTATGTTGAAGAGGCATTAAGGTAAGTTCCACAGATATTTTCATGGGTTATTTGATGTTTTATTTTGTAGTATATATAAATAAAATTTCTAGAAGCGAAAATAAGAAGAACTGTAAACATTTATCTACTTATGGAAGAAATTTGAGTGACAGACTTTTAGATCAATCCTTTTAAAAAGCATACACACAGGTAAATCCCTCAAATTCTAGAAAATGTATGCTATGAGTAGATACATGTCCTTCATACTTAATCACTCCTGTTGTTTTGGTATCTGTAAATAAAAAATCTTCAATGTATATATGGTGGATGAATCGTAATTTCTTCTTCCCATATATTTTATACAAAGATTCTTTAGCCCCCCATACAATTGTTAATTTACTTACCAATGCTTCATGATTGGCAATGGTATTGTATTCTTCTACGGGTGTAAATTTATGAGCAATTTTTACAATTTTATCTCG
>JAYOAM010000016.1:0-28807 GCA_038104255.1 Flavobacterium sp.
AATACTAGAGCAAATTTTTAACACAAAAACTAATTAAAGAAATAATATGTCAACAGCTAAACATAACAACGAAGAAGAAGTAGACTTAGGTTCTCTGTTTGTAATTATTGGAAAAGGATTTAATCACCTTTTTAATTTTATTGGAAGTATTTTTAAGGGAATATTTCATTTTTTAATAATAACCTTGATTTTTTTCAAGCAACATTTTTTAAAGATTCTTGCTGCTGGGTTGTTAGGTTTTCTTTTTGGAGCCTATCTAGATTACAATAAAGCAGTTATTTATGAGTCTAAAATGATTGTAAAGCCAAATTTTTATAGCACTAAACAATTGTATGGTAATATTCTATTTTACAATGTTTTAGTAAATCAGAAAGAGTATAAATTATTAATGGAGACTTTTCAAATTAGTCAAGAAGAGGCCGAATCATTAAGAGAGTTTTCTATTAAACCCATAATAAATGAGAATGACATCATAATTTCATACGATGAATTAGCTGTCTCAGTTGATACTTTAGCAATAAAAGATTATAATATAGAATCCTTTAAGGAATCATTTACAAATTATGATTACTTCACTCATGAAATTAAAGTAACATCAACACAAAATAAAATTTTTAAGAAATTTGATAAAATAATTTTATCTTCAATATTAGAAAACGACTATTTCAAGAATGTTAAGGAGTCAGAAAATTCTAATCTAGATAGAAGCTATAATCTTTATGATAAAAACATCAGTCAAATAGATACTTTAAGGAAAGTATATGAAAAGGTCTTATTAGAAGATGCAAAAAACTCTTCATCAGGAACTAATATTAATATGAGTGGAGAAATCAAAAATCATGCAGACATAGAACTTTTTAAAATAAATAGAAATTTAGATTCTTATTTAACTAAAATAATTGAAGAAAAGTCAGAAAAAGATAAAATAATTAATGTTATTTCAAGTTTTCAAAAAGTTGGAAATGTTTCAGGAGGAATATTAAAATCAAGTAAATTTATATATTTTTCTTTAGGCTTTATTGCAATGCTGTTGTTTTTACTTCTTATGAAATTAAATACTTTTTTAGATAAGTATAATAAATAATTGTTCAACTTATTTTTTGTCAATATATCAAAAGTTAAATTTCTTCATGGTTGGCAATAAAATAGTTTTTGTAAAAAAAATCAACTAAATGTTAGAGTTAAAAAATAAATCAATATTAATAACTGGAGGGACAGGCTCTTTGGGAAAAGCCTTAACTAAACATATTTTAGATAACTATCCAAAAGTGAAAAAAGTAGTTATTTTTTCGAGAGATGAGCAGAAACAGTTCCAAATGTCACAAGATTTCCCATTCAGTAAATATCCTCAAATTCGTTTTTTTATAGGTGATGTTAGAGATAAAGATAGATTAGTTAGAGCTTTTCAACATATAGATTATGTAATCCATGCTGCTGCCATGAAACATGTTCATATAGCAGAATACAATCCTGGTGAATGTATAAAAACAAATATTGGCGGTGCTGAAAATATTGTTGAAGCTTCTCTTCAGAGTAACGTAAAAAGAGTTGTTGCACTATCAACAGACAAAGCATGTGCACCAATTAATTTATACGGAGCAACAAAATTAACTTCAGATAAACTTTTTATTGCAGCAAATAATATTAAAGGTGAAAAAAAAATAAAGTTCTCTGTAGTTCGATACGGAAATGTAATGGGGTCTAACGGTTCAGTAATTCCTTTTTTTATTAACAAAAAGAAACAAAATAATAGTTTGCCAATAACAGACCCTAATATGACACGTTTTAATATTTCTCTTCAAGGCGGAGTAAATATGGTAATGCATGCTCTTGAACATGCCTGGGGAGGTGAATTATTTGTGCCTAAAATACCATCATATAAAATTATGGACTTGGCAGAAGCCATAGGTCCAAAATGTAGTAAACCAATTGTTGGGATAAGACCAGGAGAGAAGGTTCATGAGGAAATGATAACCCCTTCGGATTCTTTTTATACCTACGATTTAGGAAAGTATTATACAATTTTACCCGCTACACATATGTGGGATTTAGATGAGTATTTAAGCACATTTAAAGCAAAAAAAGTCCCTTCAGGCTTTAGTTATAATTCAGGAGAAAATAAAGAATGGGAGACTGTTGAAAGTTTAAGAGCTTTAATTAAAAAACATGTTGACGTTAGTTTTGAAGTATAATGAATACTAAAATAATACCATACGGAAGGCAATCTATTAAGAAGAATGATATTGATGCAGTAATTAATACACTTAAGTCAGATTTTCTAACTCAAGGGCCAAAAGTATTGGAATTTGAAAAAAAATTTGCAGATTATGTTGGAGCTAAGTATGCTGTTGCAGTAAATAATGCAACTTCAGGTCTTCATCTTTCTGTGTTGTCTTTAGGGTTAAGCAAGGGAGATAGAGTTATTACCACACCAATCACTTTTGCTGCTTCAGCGAATTGTATCAGATATGCAGGTGCGGAGGTTTGGTTTGCAGATATAAACCCTGACACTTATTTATTATCTCTAGAAAGTGTTAGATCTCTGTTAGAAAGTAAACCAAAAGGATTTTTTAAAGGGATTATTCCAGTTGATTTTGCAGGATTGCCCATTAACTTAGAGGATTTTCGTTCTATAGCAAACGAGCATAATCTGTGGTTAATTGAAGACGCTTGTCATGCTCCAGGAGGCTATTTCACTGATACCAAAGGTATAAATCAACGGTGTGGTAATGGTAATTATGCAGATTTAGGTGTTTTTTCTTTCCACCCTGTAAAGCACATTGCTTGTGGTGAAGGAGGTATGGTAACAACCAATTCTGAAGTATTATATAAGAAGCTTTTATTGTTAAGAACCCACGGAATTACTAAAGAAAATATGCAGGAAAATCATGGAGCTTGGTTTTACGAAATGCAAGCTCTAGGGTTTAATTATAGATTAACAGATATTCAATCTGCTTTAGGAATTACCCAATTAGCTAAAAATGACAGAGGAGTAGAGAAAAGAAATAAAATTGCTAAGATATATAAGCAAGCTTTTCAAGGTAAAGTGAAATATCAAGAGTTACCCAAAAATTTTTATAACGCTCACCATCTGTTCGTAATTGAGGTTGAGAACAGAAAAGGCTTGTATAATTTTTTGAAAGAACATCATATATTTCCTCAAATTCATTATATCCCAGTTCATACTTTACCCTATTACAAAAAAATTGGATATGAGACAGCGGATTTATCAAATGCAGAAAATTATTACTTAAAATGTATTAGTTTACCAATGTATCCGACATTAAAGCACAAAGAACAAAAATTTGTAATTGATAAAGTATTGGAATATATAAATGTCTAAACTAGCAATCATACCTGCAAGAGGAGGAAGCAAACGGATTCCTAGAAAGAATATTAAATTATTTTTAGGAGAGCCTATTATTTCATACTCAATTAAAGTAGCCCTGAAGAGTAACCTTTTTGATGAGGTAATGGTTTCTACTGATGACAATGAAATTAAAGAAATTGCTCTTAAATATGGAGCAAAAGTACCTTTTATGAGATCTGCTAAAAATTCAAATGATTACTCAACAACAGTTGATGTAGTGGAGGAAGTTTTAGAAACTTACAGATTACAAAAAAAGCAATTTGATTATTGCTGTTGTATTTATCCTACTGCGCCATTTGTTTCTGAAAATTTATTAACTGAAGCTTTTCACAAGCTGCTAGATTATAAATTTGATTGTGTTTTTCCTGTCTCAAAATACAGTTTTCCTATTCAAAGAGGTATGACAATTAACAAGGAAGATAAAATTGAAATGATTGATGCTTCAAAAATGAATGTAAGATCTCAAGATTTAGATCCTTCATATCATGATGCAGGACAGTTTTATGTTTTTAACGTAAATTCATTTCTTCAAAACCATAAGCTATGGACTAAAAATACAGGTTGTTTGGTGATAAATGAGATGGAGGCACAAGATATTGATACTGAAATAGATTGGAAATTAGCTGAATTGAAATATAAATTGTTAATGGATGCAAAAAGAAATTCTTTTTAGAGCTGATGGAAATTCAGAAATAGGTTTAGGGCATTTATATCGCTTATTTAGCTTGATTGAAATGCTCAAAGAGCACTTTAAATTTACTTTTTTGTCTTCAGAAACCTCTACTGTAAATATTATTCCAAATAGTTATCAACTTAAAATTATTCCAAGTCAAATTACCATTAAAGAAGAACCTGATTGGATCTCTAAGGAGTTTGATAAAAATAACACCCTATTAATTACTGATGGATACCAATTCGATTCAAGCTATCAAAGAAAAATAAAGGAAAAGGGTTTTAAATTAGTATACATAGATGATTTAGCTACTGAACATATGTTTGCAGATCTTATTATAAATCATTCGCCAAATGTTACCTCTCAGATTTATTCTGCAGAGCCTTATACTAAATTTGCTTTGGGAACAAAATATGCTTTATTACGCCCTGCTTTTTTAGACCTTATAGCAAAAGAAAAAATAGCACAAAAAATTGATAAGGCATTCGTATGTTTTGGTGGTGCAGACCCTTATAATCTAACCTTAAAAGCTACCAAAGCATTATTAAAAATACCACAAGTAAAGAAGATAGATATTGTATTAGGAGGGGCATATTCGCATAAAGAAATTTATACTTTGACACAAAAAAATATTAAAATCTATCAAAATATTTCAGAAGAAGAACTAATGAAAACTATGGTTACTTCTAATTTTGCTATTGCTCCAGCGAGTACTATTTTATATGAACTTTGCTGTGTTAAAATCCCAGTTTTAAGTGGTTATTATGTAAATAATCAGAAAAAAATTTATAATGGTTTTGCAAATAAAAAGGCGATTTTTGAAATGGGGAATTTGAAAGATTTTAGCATTAATTCTTTTGAAGAACAAATACAATTATTTTTTAAAATTGATTTTCAGGGACTTATCAATCGTCAAAAGAAAATTTTTGATCAAAATATTAAAAATCGATTCTGTAAATTAATCACAAGTTTATGATAACATTAGGGGTATTATGTAGCGGTGCTTTAGGATTCGATACGTTGGTAAAGATTAATAAAGAATATCAAATAAATTTCATTTTAACAGATAAAAAATCAATAGAGATTGTCAAATTTTCAAAGGAACAAGAGATCCCTCTTTTTATTGGAAATCCAAGAAATGGAACTGGTTATCAATTTATAAAAAATATTTCTGTGGATGTTATAATATCTATTAATTACTTGTTTTTAATTGCAAATGATATTATCTCACATCCAAAAAAACTTATTTTTAATATTCATGGATCATTATTACCAAAATATAGGGGAAGAACACCCCATGTTTGGGCAATTATTAATGGAGAAAAAAAGACAGGTATTACCGCTCATTTGATTGACTCTGGATGTGATACAGGAAGCATTATAGAACAAATTGAAATTGATATTGAATACAATGATACAGGTGGTATAATTTTGGGGAAATATGCTAAAGAATATTTTCCATTAGTAAAAAAGGTTTTAAATAGAGTAGAATTAAATCAATTAACCTTAAAAAAGCAAATTGAGCTAAATGCTTCTTACTTTGGTAAAAGAACCCCTTTAGATGGAGAAATTAATTGGTCTTGGTCTAAAGAAGATATTAGAAATTGGGTAAGAGCTCAGGCTTTCCCATATCCTGGAGCTTTCACTTTTTATGATAATTTAAAGATTATAATTGACAAAGTATCAATACACGAAGGTCATTTAAACACAGAAATTTCCAATGGAACATTATTAAAGTTAGACGCAATTATTGTTGTTAAAGTTAGTAATGGATATTTGAAGTTAGATAGCGTCAGAGCAGAAAATTGTACTTTTGTTGAAGGTAAAATATTTGGTAATGAAAATAGGCGATAGATATATAGGAGAAGATAATCCGTGTTTTATAATTGCGGAATTATCTGCAAATCACAATGGTGATTTAAATGTTGCAATTGAAACCATTAGAGCAGCAAAAAAAGCAGGTGCTGACGCTATTAAATTACAAACGTATACTCCAGACACATTAACTATAGATTGTAATAATGAACACTTTAAAATAGAAGGTGGTACACTCTGGGATGGTAAAACTTTGTATGAGTTATATAGAGAAGCCTATACACCTTGGAGTTGGCATAAACAACTTTTTGAGGTAGCTAGAGAGGAAGGATTAATTTGTTTTTCATCACCTTTTGACACCACAGCTGTAGATTTTTTGGAAAAATTGAATGTTCCGGCTTATAAAATAGCCTCTTTTGAAATACAAGATATCTCTTTAATTGCCTACACAGCTTCAAAAGGAAAACCAATTATTATCTCTACTGGAATTGCTGAAGAAGCTGATGTTCAATTGGCTGTTAATACCTGTAGAAAAGCTGGGAATAATGATATTATATTGCTAAAATGTACTTCCTCTTATCCTGCACCCTTGGAATTGGCAAACTTAAATACGATTCCAGATTTAAAACAACGTTTTAAGGTTGAGGTCGGTTTTAGTGACCACACCTTCGGTTTTCTAGCACCAGCAGTTGCGGTTACTTTAGGCGCAAAAGTGATTGAAAAACATTTCATTTTAGATAAATCTATTGGAGGACCTGATGCAGATTTTTCATTGGATGTTTCCGAATTTACAGAAATGGTAACTAAAGTTAGAGATACCGAAAAATTATTGGGCATAGTATCTTATGAGATTTCTGATAAAGTAAAAAATAACAAAAAATTTGCTAGATCTTTATTTGTTTGTGAAAATGTAAAAAAAGGAGATACAATCACAAAAGAAAATATCCGTTCTATAAGGCCAGGTTATGGTTTACATCCAAAATATTATGATGAAATATTAGGAAAAATATTCTCTGAAGATGTTCAAAGAGGACAGCCGCTATCTTTAAAGATGATTAAATGAAATTACTTTTTATAGAAAATAGACACAAAACTTTTTTTTATGAACCTATAGCAAGAAGACTCCAAGAAGAAGGAATCGAAATCTCCTGGTTGATTCAAAATAAAGAATTTACACCTAATTTAGAGTCAAAAAAATATTGTATACCCTATCCAAATACTAAAATTGATATTGAACTGGATACTGAAATAGAAAGTCTAATAAAAATTGATAGACAATTTAATTATTTTAAACAAAAAGATAGTTGCTACTTTTATTATTATTACGAAAAAATAAAACAGATTTTAGAAGAAATTAAGCCAGATTTTGTTTTTGGTGAGTCTACAGCATTTCATGAACTCTTAACAATTTTAAATTGTAAAAGAAAAGATATTTTATATTTAAACCCTTCTTCTTGTAGGTATCCAAAAGGTAGATTTTCATTTTATAAGTATGATACTTTAACCCCTTTTAATGGGAGTGGAGAAGTTTTAGAAAATACTGCAGCTGAAAAAATGATCAGTCAGATAGTAAACAGAAACTCAGCTCCAGACTATATGAAATTAAAGCCTCCATCGAAAATTTCAAAAATAAATGATAAGGCTCTTAAACTTAAATCCTATGTTTTTGGAGAAAAATACAACACTCCTAATCCAATAATAAAGTTAAGGCTAGAAAAACAAAAGAAACAAAATATTATAAAATGGGATGAAGCTGCTAAGCAAACCATAAAAAAAGGATATGACTTTTTACTATTATATCCATTACAAATGCAGCCTGAAGCAAATATTGATGTTTGGGGTAAAGCGTATAGAGATCAAACAAAGTTAATTGAGGATGTAGTAGCTTCATTACCTAAAGACTGTAAATTAGTAGTTAAACCAAATCCTAAATCTAATTATGAGATTTCAGAAAACTTAATCTGTTTAGCTAAAAAGCATCAACAGATAGAGATCTTACAACATAATGTAAAAATGGATGATATTTTACCAATAATAGATTTAGTAATAACTGTTACCGGTACAATAGCAATTGAATCTATATTTTCAAAAAAACCAATTGTTACAATGGTTAAGACAATTAATAATAAAATAAAGAGTTGTATATATATTAATTCCTTAAATGTTGAATTGAAAACAGTTATCAAAAAAGTTCAGAAAGGAGATTTCCCCAGTGTTACAAAACAAGAGATGATTATTTTTATTAATGAATTAAATCAACTCAGTTACAAAGGTAAAATTTCAGATCCCTATACAGATGCTTCCTGTATTCACCAAGAAAATATTAATGATATTGCTAAAGCTTTCATTTCGGTAATAAATAACTATGATAGGAAAAACTAATTTTTCTTTTTTATATAAAAACAGTTTAACCAACGTTACTCTAGCTGGATTAGTATTATGGACTCTTTTTTTCTTTCTAGTTCCGCTAACTGTAAAAAAACATGTAGGTTGGATGCCAGTATTCTATTTATTGATTAATTATTTTGTTTTTATAGTAGGGTTAAATATCATTCCATCTGTAAAAAAAGAAAATAGAGATTCATATAAAGTCAATAAAACTACACTTCGGAAAGTTCTATATATTATTATTTTTATTGCAGTTATTGGATTGTTTTTTAAGATTTTAGATAAATTTTACATAAGAGGGGGCTCATTTTCTAACTCTATATCATTAAATAGAATTATTTTAGAAAAATCAGGATCATCCATTATAAGTATTGTTGCTGCAGTATTAAATCCTTTTAGCTTTTTACCTTTGTTTGTCTATTTTTACTTAGGAATAAAAAATAGATTATTATTAATTTTTTGTTATTTCTTGTTTTTTTCTACAGCTTTTGAATTCATTATGCTTGGATCTAGAGCTGGCCTTTTTGTAATCATTTTGTTACTACTTATTTATTTAAGGTATTTTAATAAATTAAAAATCTCATTAACAAGAGTTTTTATTGTGTCATTAATTATGATTTTTGTTATGATTTTTTCAGTTCAATTATTTATAGAAAGAACCAAGGATTTTGCAAAGACAGACAAAGTAGCTGTAGAGCATATTTTAACCAGATCTGGGTATAATTTCACCATCGAACCAACCAAAGAAGCAAAGCATAAAATTATCAGCACAAAAAATAAAACATTACAAGCTTACAGGCTTGGAATGATAAATTTTGGACAATATTATTTACATGGTGTATTTGAATTTGGGTATTTATACAATAATTATAAAAAAAATTACTGGTATGGAGGGTATACATTCAACATATTTGCCAAGTTTATTAATATTGTATTTCGAACAAACATCAACTTAAAAGAAATACAACAATCACCGCCAAGAACTGGTGTTTATACAACTTTTTTCGGACCAATTTTTATTGATTTTGGATGGTTTTCATTGGTGTTTGTTTTCTTTTTTGGGGTTTTTCAAAAACTTATATACAACAAAATACTCCAAGGAAGATTTCAATTTATTCCCTTGTTATTTTATTTATTAATTATTAACTTCTTTATGCCTGTATTTAATTTTATTAACGGAGCACAAGGGTTATATAATCTAATTTCTTTCGGGTTTTTTGCACTTATTTATATACTTTTAACAGGCAAGTTAAAAATATCTGAAAAAGATGGATTAATATCATATGTAAAGATCCTAAGGTAATATGTCAAATTTTAAAAAAAAGGTAAGTTTTTATTTAATGAGAACAATAAAATCTAAAAGGATTAGAGATTTTTTGGCTCAACGAAAATCAAGGCAGATTAAAAAAAGTGAGATTCCGAAAGGAATTGGTAGAGTTTTTGATATAGATGTAAACCACTTAAATGAAAAGGGTTATCTAAATCTTGGTTCATTTCTTTCATCGAAAGAGATTCAAAACATTATGGATAAAATTAAAACTTTTAAGTGTTATGATCCATTTAGAAAAGAGCTTGGAATGTTTACGAGTGATAAAATTCCAGCTGAAGTTCATGTCGCTAATTATAGAAGAGAAGATTTATCCTCAGTAAATGAACTTCTCGAAATTGCAAATAACTCAGATATTTTAAATGTTGTACAGGATTTCTTGGGAGCAACACCCACAATTACTAATATTAATATGTGGTGGTCTATACCAGGAAAAAAAAGAGCAGAACAAGCACAGTTATTTCATAGAGATGTAGATGATTTAAAGTTCTGTAAATTATTCATCTATTTTACAGATGTAGATATGTCTAATGGACCTCATGTATATGTAGAGGGCTCGTCTTCATCAAAAAAATTAAGAGATATAAGACGCTATAATAATGAAGAAATTAACAAAGCTTTTGGTGAATACTCTATTAAGTATTTTACAGCTCCAAAAGGCTCCGCTTTTATTGTTGACACCTATGGATTCCATAAGGGGTTATTGCCAAAAAATAAAAAAAGACTTTTATTTCAAGTGCAATATTCTTTGAGTCCAATAGGTATTGAATCTTATACACCAATAAAAATTGAAAATAATAATTACAATAAGTACATTAATAGATTAATCATAAAGTAAATGGTTATAATAAAACTCTTAACAGCACTTTTCTCTCTTTTACCCAGTAAATTAGCAAACCTCTTTTTAAAATTATTAGGACACAAGATCAGTTGGAATTCAAAAATAGGTTTATCCATTCTATATGTTAAGAGTTTAACATTAGATGAAAACTCTGTGATTGGACATTTTAATTTTTTTAAAGTAGATAGTGTTAAGCTTTCTAGCCAGGCTTTAATTAAGAGTTTTAATTTTTTTAAAGGACCCATAGCTATTTTTTTAGGTAGAAAAAGCAGAATTGGGAAATTTAATAAATTTACAAGAGCATATAGCCCTATAACCTATGGTAAATCTTCTTTGTGTATTGAGCATGGGACAAGAATTACATATGATAATTTCTTTGATTTAACCTGCAGTATTAGTTTTGGCAAAAACACACAAGTAGCAGGAAAAGGATCACAGTTTTGGACACATGGTTATATGCATGCGAGTTCAGGAACAGAAAGAATACGCGTGGATGGAGAGATAATTATAGGTGATAATGTTTATGTTGGCACTAAATGTGTTTTTAACCCAGGAGTTAAAGTTTCTAATGCTATTAATATTGGAGGCAATTCTGTGATTTCGAAAGATTTAAATGAATCAGGAATGTATGTAAACCAATCTCTCCGTTATTTAAAAAAAGATGCTCAAGAAGTAAGAGAAAGATTAACTCGGGTCTCTGAAAAAAATTTAACAGAGGAAATTTACACAAAAAATAGATGAAAAATTTATATTTTTTTTTAGGCATTCTAGTTCTTTTACTTTCTTGTAATGAAAAACCAGCCACTGAAAAAACTAATAGTGATAAAAAAATAGCATTTAAAGAAACACAAAAAATTCTTTCTGAGGATGCATATATTTTAAATGAAAATTTTCCCAAAGGAGATGTTCGTCGTTATGGCATATTTCCTGATTCTGCCTATACAAATACTCATCCAGTATCAAAGAAATCGAAGATTACAACCGTTTTGGATATGGCTGAAACTAATAAAATTGAATTGTTTTTCCCAAAAGGATACTATAAGACTGCATTACTTTTAGATTCAAGAAAAAACATTAAACTTCGATTTGACAAAGCAGAATTTGATTTAGTTAATATTACTCAAATATCAAAAAATCATATAAAGCCCGAAAATATTGAACTAAAGGGAGCGTTAATAATATATGATCGATTGGGAATAACTGAAGCTACAAATATTAAAATTGACACTGTTTATTTAAAATCTGATATTGAAAAAAGTATTCGAAGGATGAGATCAAGGGGCTGTCATATATATCATGGATGTAAAAATATTAAAATTAAGTATTTATCAATTGATGACTTTGGTTCTGGAGATAATCGATATAAAAACAATCACGCAAGTCTCGCTGTAGATGGTTGGAAAAACAATCCTGAAAATTTACACATTCAAAAATTATACATAAAATCCTCAGACAGACATGGTATCTATTTAACTGGATCTAATCATAAAATTGATGAGATTGTTATAGATCAATTTGGAGTAGGATCTTCAGAAGGAATGTCCCCTATGCAAGATGCTTCGGTAGTAGAACATCAATTATTTTCTGCCATTTGGATTAACAGGTGCTATAATTCAACGATAGGAGACATTACTATAAACTCAAAGAATTCTGATGGTTATTTTTCAACAAATTTTGATGAAGGAGATTCTTTGAATCCGGTAAAAATCCGTCAATTAACAGTAAAGAATTTTGACAGGACATTGCCGATAAGGTTTGCAAAAAACACAGGTGTTATGGTAGAAAAAATCATAAAAAAATAATGAAAGCGAGAATCTTAAGTATCCCAAGAGAATTTGTTTATGTTGTGTTATTGGCATTTACAGCGTTTTCATTGACATTAAGTTATCAGTTAAATTCAATTTCAATTATACTCCTAGCTGTCTTTTATTTATGTGATAAAAGTCTAGTATCTAAAGTGAAAAGCTTGTCTTTTAATGTTACCTATTTTTACCTCATCTACTTTATAATTCATGTTTTAGGATTATTGACTACTGAGAATATGCAAGAGGGCTTAACAGAGGTAACTGTAAAACTTAGTTTTTTACTTCTTCCTTTAATTATTTTTACTGAGAAGATTTCCAAAGATTATTTATATCAACTGTTTGTCTTATTTAAATACTGGATGTTCCTTTTTGCATTATTTTTAATATATCATAAACTGTTTGTAATAGGGGGTCCATTATCTACACTGCCAGTAATATCCTTGTATCGACTTACAGGAATTCATCATGCATATTTCTCTTTATTTTTTATGTTTAGTTTGTTTTTTTTGTTTTATCAAATCAACTCAAAAAAGATTGGATTTGGTATTGGATTATTACAGGCTTTGTTTTTCTTTTTCTTTATTTCAATCTTAGGAGCTAGAATTATGTTTGGTGTAGCATTATTAATTACACTTATTTTTCTGTTTAAAAAGTTAATTCAGTTGAAAAATTTTCAAAGAGTGGTTCTTATATTAACATTTGCTTTTACTTCATTTTTCATCTATAACAAAACAGATATTTCTGAAAAATTCACTAGACTTTCAAAAATAGAATGGGATATAGAGAAGAATATCTATAATCATCAGGTCTTTACTTTTGGGTATGATGAGTCTACTTCTAATACTTTTGAAATGAGGTTAATTAAATGGTATTGTGCTTATGAAGTAATCAAAGATAACTTATTTACAGGGGTTGGAACGGGAGACTATAATGATGTTCTAGTGCAAAAATATAAAGATATAGATTTCAAGAAAGGAATGGTTTATGGATATAACACACACAATCAATACCTAGAAGAATTTTTAAAATTTGGAGTATTTGGGGGATTATTTTTTATAATTTTTATGATTTACATTGTATATCAAGCAGTAAGATTTAAAAACGGGTTTCTAGTTTCCACTATATTTACGATATGTGCATTTATGCTGATAGAAAGTATTTTTGAACGACAACATGGAGTAGTGTTTTTCTCTTTTTTTATACCTTTAGTTTATTTACATCACCATTCAAATAGAGTTTTAAAAAATCAGGATTGAAAAAAAACATCATATTTTTCATAATATTTAGTTTTGCTAAAGGCATTGTTTTTCTTGTTCCATTATTTTTAGCTGATCTTCTTACAAAAAATGATTTTGGAATTCTAGAATATGCATTGGCAGGAGTAGGAATGTTATTAAATGCTATAATTAATTTTGGTGTTCCAGGAGCTTATCCATATTTTATTTTAAAGAAAAAAAACAATGAAATTAAAGAAGGTTTTTCTCTGCATCCTTTATGGCTATCATTCTATTTTATCTTAAATCAAATAATTTATTTTACAACAGATTTTTATGATATAGCGATTTATATGGCTATTAATATATCTTTTATAGTTGCCAATCAGTTATTTTATTCAATTCAATTAAAGAGTAATGAAAAAATACGTAAAGCTGTTTTTTTAGATGCAGGGCTATACATCTTATTAGGTCTTTTTGTGCTAAGTTTTTTTCTAGACCTCATGAGTCTTACTATTAAAAATATTAGTTTAGGAATCTTTATATATGGATTATTATATATTGTTGTAGCTCTTGTAAATTTTATTAAAGTTAAAAAAGATGAAATTTTTAGAAAATACAAAAAAATCGTTCGTTTTAGTTTTCATTTACTAATATCTTCTGTCTTTTTATTTTTACTAACAGTTTCTGGGAGAGTTTTAGCAAAACACTTTTTTGGTTATGAAGAAGCCGGTATTTATGGGTTTTATTATAGACTTGCTGCCATAATAGTAATGATATATCAAGTAGCTTCAATTCGTTATTTTAAAGAATTGTATACCATAGATCTTAAAAAATTAGATAATTATTTCTCCTTGTTTTTCACTTTTATTTTTACTTTTTCGTTAACAGTATATCTGATATCACCTTATATAGTTCCCTATTTTTCTCAGTATTATGTGGATACAATAAAAGAGAATAATATTTTATTTTTTATCATATTTTCACAGATGACAATGTGGATTGGAACGGCGTTAAATTCTAGTATTATCGATAGAGAGGGATTAGCTAAAAAGAGTAATATGTATTTCTTTGGATTATTTATTCTATCTATTCCAACAATTTTTATTTTGAAGCCTATAATCACCTTAGAGTTAATGTCTTTTGGAATTTATAGTTTATTCTTTATTACAAATATGATTCAATATTTTACGTTATACAGGAAGAAGATAATTTTTAAAAGATCGAGTTTAATCTTAATATGTATTTATTCAATATCTTGTATCATAATGGGACTCTTATAAAATGAGAAATAAAGCAATCTTTTCCTCACCTTTTTTTTTAAGTATTTCTCTAGGAATATTGTGTTGGTTGTTGGTTTTTATAATTTTCCCTACACAAGTTGTTTTTCCTATTTCTTCAAAGGTTGTTGTTTATATTTTATTATCGTATGTATCTATAATTACTGGGTACCTTATTGTACCTAATGGGAACTACTCAAAGCATTCAAGTCAAACAATAATTGGGGTGCCAATGATTAAAGTTTTAATTTTAGTTGTTTTATTAAGTTTTTTAATCAGATATATTGACTTATTTGTATTTAGAGGAGTTCGTATTAGCTACCCAATAGCTCAGAATAGAATGCTTATAGATACCAATCCTCCTAAATTTATTTTTATTTTAGCATCTGTAACTAGATATTTATTTTTTGTTCCAATTCTACTTCTGTTTCATTCAAAAATAAAGAGTAAAAAACTTTTAATCTTTTGTCTTTTCCTTTTTTTACTTCCATTTATTGAGGGTGTCATAAGAGGAAGTAGAAACTCGTTTTTTTACCCGAGTATTTTGTTAATTTTTTCTTTGTTGTATTATAAAAAAATTAAGTTTAAAAAATTACATGTGGGAATTTTGTTGTTGTTTTTTTCTGTGCTGTTTGTTATGGCTACAGGCATACTTAAAAAAAGAGAAATAATAAAAGAACAGGATTATAAAAATTTCAATTTAGCTAGGTATAATGATTTTTTGAAGCCTAAAAAAAGTATTTTAAAAAAAATTCACAGTTCAGAAAATATCAAGACAAAACAGTTATTAATTTCAGGACTTCAGACTGGGCAATACTATACCCATGGTGTATTTGAATTTGATAATTTAGTTAGAACATACCATAAAAATGATTCTTTTAATTTTCAGTTTGGAAAGTATAATTTTTTCAATTTTATAAAGTTTAGTAATAAATTAGGGATTACTCAACTTGATTTATCTAAGATTCAAAACGCGAACCCAAGAGGGTACAGTTTTATAACTTTTTTTGGTGGACTATATATAGACCTAGGATGGTATGGTCTTTTATTTATGTTTTTCTTTGGAGCTTTACAGAAATATTTATATAAACAAGTACAAAGGCAAAGAATAGAATTATTACCCTTACTCATCTTCTTTTTATTTTTAAATTTCTTTATGTTGTCATTTAATTTTTTAAGAGGAAATGGAGTCAGTATGATTATGGCTAGCTTAATATTTATTTTGGTAGTTTATATTAAAAATAAAATAACAGTAAAAAACATTTAAATCATTGAAAGTAGCAATAATTCACTATTGGTTTATAACTAGAAGAGGTGGTGAGAAAGTAGTAGAGTCTATTTTAAAACTATATCCTAATGCAGATATTTACACCTTATTTTATGATGAAAACAAATATGGAGATTCACTTAAAAATTATAATGTATATTCTTCAATTTTAAATACTCCCTTCTTAAGAAAACACTATCAAAAAATTTTTCCTTTATATCCGATTGGGATTAGATCTTTGAAATTGAAAAATAATTATGATTTAATTATTTCATCAGAATCTGGACCAGCAAAAGGGATTTCTATTAAAAATAAAACCCCTCATGTTTGTTATATCCATTCTCCAATGAGATACGCTTGGAGTCATGGAGAAACTTATATAAAGACAACAAACTACTATTTAAGACCTATTATTCGTTTTTTCTTCAATAGACTAAGGGTGTGGGATACAACTACTATAGACAATGTTGATTTATATATAGCAAATTCAGTTAATGTTGCGAAAAGAGTTCAAAAATATTATGACAGAAAGTCAGAAATAGTATATCCTCCCATAGCAGATTTTCTTTTTAATAATAAACCTAGGGAAAGTACTAAGGAATATTATTTGAGTTTTGGCGCATTGACTCCGTATAAAAAAATAGATCTTTTAGTAAATTCTTTTAATGCAAGTGGAAAGTCATTAGTTATTATTGGAGAAGGTTCTGAAAAAGAAAAGTTAATACAAATTGCTAATAATAATATTCAATTTATTAGTTGTCCTAATTGGATAGATGTTGAGACGATTATACTTAAATCAAAAGCATTATTATTTCCTGGTGAGGAAGATTTCGGAATGATTCCACTTGAAGTTATGACATACGGAATACCAGTAATAGCTTTTTCTAAAGGTGGTGCATTGGAAACAGTCACAGAAAATATAGAAAATATAGAAAAATCATCGGGTTTATTTTTTCATGAACAAACCGTTAATGCTTTAAATGAAGCGATTAAATATTTTGAAATCATAGAAAATAAGTTTGATTCTAATTGGATTAGAAATCATGCTAAAAAATTTAGAGAAACTAATTTTATTCAAAATTTTAAAGAAAAAGTAGCAGCTTGCTTGAGACTAGATTCAAATTAGATAAGCAATTCAAAAAATAAAAAGTAAAACAACTTATATTTGTTTTTTAAACCTTTTTTGTGAAACATAGATATTCATTTTTGATTACCCCCCTGCAATTAGTTATTGATTGTTTATCAATCTTTATGGTGCTTTATTTTGTGTCGGATCAAGAGTTTTATAACCTAACATTTATACTATATATAATTTCTTTTTGGATCCTGTCCTCAGTTTTAACAGATTATTACAAGGTTTTAAGATTTACAAAGTTTCTTAGATTATTAACCCTAACATTTAGACATTTTTTTATTTTTATTCTTGGCTTCTTTACCTTTTTTGGAATTTACAAAGAAGGTTTTATTATTAATAATCAATTTTTAATATTAATTTCAATACTATCGACTACATTTTTATTAAAAATTATTTTTTATTATTCTTTGAAATGGTATAGAAATCTTGGGAATAACTTTAGAAAAGTTGTTGTGATAGGAATTGATGATTCATCAAAAAAATTCATCTCACTTTTTAATCATAAAAAAACTTTAGGATATAAATATTTAGGGTATTTTACTAACAAAACTAATAATGATAAATTAGGTACAATAGAGGATAGTTTTCAATTTATTTTAGATCATACAGTCGACGAAATTTACTGTTCTTTAAATGAATTAAACAATACTACTATTGCTAAAATTAGATCTTTCTCAAACTCAAATAATATAATTTTAAAACTAATTCCTGATTCAAATAAACTCTACAGTAAAAATCAAAATATTGAGTTTTATGATGACACTTTAGTGGTATTAAACGTAAAAAAACTGCCTTTTGAATTTAATGAGAATTATTTTATTAAGAGGCTATTTGATATTTTCTTTTCTTTTTTAGTTTGTTTATTCATCTTATCATGGTTAATTCCTATTCTTTGGGTTCTTATTAAAATTGAATCAAAAGGTCCAGCAATATTCTCTCAAAAACGCGAAGGATTAGATGGCAGAGAATTTATTTGTTATAAGTTTAGATCTATGAAAATTAATGCAATGTCAGATAAAGTTCATGCAGTTGAAAATGACATCAGAGTTACAAAAATTGGGTCATTCATACGAAAAACTAGTATCGATGAACTTCCTCAGTTTCTCAATGTTATAAAAGGCGATATGAGTGTTGTTGGTCCAAGACCTCATATACCGTCTTTATCCTCAGAATATCAGAAAGATGTAGATGATTATTTTAAAAGACATGCTGTTAAGCCAGGAATTACAGGTCTTGCTCAGGTAAGTGGTTATAGGGGTGAAATAAAAAAGAGATCAGATATTAAAAATAGGGTACGCCTAGATATTTTTTATATTGAGAACTGGTCTTTTTTATTAGATGTAAAAATTATTTTAATGACAGTTTTTAATGTTTTCAAAGGAGAGGAAAACGCATATTAATGTCAAAAGAAAAATACATAACGGCTTCAATAGTAGTTTACAAAGAGCATCCAGCTGAACTTCAAAAAATTATTGATACTTTTTTAGAGTATCCATTTTCAAAAAAAATTTATATCATAGATAATTCTCCATCTCCAATAATTAAAGAAAAAATTGAAGGAGACAGAATTTATTATTTGTTTACGGGACATAATCTAGGTTTTGGTAGAGGCCACAATAGTATTTTAGATCATTTAAAGCAACAATCTCATTATCATCTCATTTTGAATCCAGATATTTCTTTCAGCTCTGAAATTTTAAAAGAATTAACTGACCAATTACAAAAAGACAAACAACTTTCAATGGTAGCACCGAAAGTTTTCTATCCGTCAGGTAAGTTGCAATATACAGCAAGAAAGTTCCCTACAGTTTATGAGTTATTTTTTCGCTTTTTTGGTATTTTCAAATCATACACTCAAAAAAAAGAATATAGAGATCAAGGAACATTATCTCCTTTTTCTCCAGATTTTGTTCAAGGATGTTTTATGTTATTCAAAACCAAAGATTTTTTAGATTTAAAGGGATTTGATGAACGCTATTTTATGTATATGGAAGACGTAGATATTTGTAAGAAAATAGACTTATCTGGTAAACGAAAACTTTATTATCCTGCAACAGAAATAATTCATACGCACAGAAAAGGTTCTTCAAAAGAATTAAGATTATTCTTTATTCACATTTCATCAATCATAAAATATTTTAGGAAATGGGGTTTTAATGGCTCGTAAAATTCATTATAGAAAACTATCTTTGTCAAAGAATATACGATAACATGAACATACTAATTTTAGGTTCTGGTGGAAGAGAGCATGCATTTACTCATAAACTAGTTCAAAGTAAAAAAGTAAGCCAAATTTTTGTCGCACCAGGAAATGCAGGGACCCAAAAAATTGCTACGAATATTAATATTAGTCCAACAGATTTTGAAGCCATTAAGAATGCAGTTCTTCAACATCAAATTAGTATGGTTATTGTAGGGCCAGAAGCACCTTTAGTTTTGGGTGTTCACGATTTTTTTCTAGCCGATGAAGCATTAAGAAATATTCCGGTTATAGGTCCGAAGAAAGATGGAGCTATCCTTGAGGGGAGTAAAGACTTCTCTAAAGAATTCATGATTAAACATGGAATTCCAACTGCAAAATATAAGTCTTTTACCCAAGAGAGTTTAGAAGAGGGTAAATTATTTTTAGAAACCTTAAACCCACCTTATGTACTTAAAGCAGATGGTTTGGCAGCAGGTAAAGGTGTTTTAATATTAGATGCTCTTGATGAGGCAAAAGCAGAACTTGAGGAAATGGTTTCCAATCAAAAATTTGGAAACGCATCTTCAACGGTGGTCATTGAAGAATTCTTAAAAGGAATTGAATTGTCTGTTTTTGTCCTTACAGACGGTAAAAGTTATAAAATATTACCTTCAGCTAAAGATTACAAGAGAATTGGTGAGGGCGATCAAGGTTTAAACACAGGAGGAATGGGAGCTATATCTCCAGTTCCATTTGCAGATGATATTTTTTTAGATAAGGTTGAGGCGTTAGTTGTGAAGCCAACTATCGAAGGACTGCAAAAAGATGGAATCGATTACAGAGGGTTTATTTTTATTGGATTAATGAATGATAATGGAAATCCTTCAGTTGTTGAGTATAATGTAAGAATGGGTGATCCAGAAACAGAGGTCGTTTTGCCGAGAATTCAATCTGATTTATTTGATTTATTTGATGGTGTTGCCAATCAAAGTTTACATGAAAAAGAATTTTCTGTAACAGATAATATTGCAACAACAGTTATGTTGGTTTCTGGAGGATATCCAGAAGCCTACAATAAAGGAGCGATTATATCAGGTCTAGAAAATACAGAGGAATCTATTGTTTTTCATGCTGGTACAAAGATTAAAAACGATACTGTTGTAACCAACGGAGGAAGAGTAATGGCAATAACATCTTTAGCTCATAGCATACAAGATGCATTAGATTTATCCTATAAAACAATAGATAGAATTCATTTTGAAAAAATGAATTATAGAAAAGATATTGGATTTGATTTAGTAGACTAAAAATGAATTATTATTTCACCTTTTTCATGGTGAATGAAAATTCAGATCCTTTTTTAAAAGTACTATTGATCAGTACGGTTTCGTTGTGAGCTTCAACGATATGCTTAACAATAGACAAGCCTAATCCAGACCCCCCCTGTTCTCTAGATCTACTTTGATCAACTCTGTAAAAACGTTCAAATAATCGAGAGATATGTTCTTCTTTAATCCCCTCTCCATTATCAATAACCTTAATTATAAATTTATTTTCGTTGTAGGATTCAATGCCAACAGTGGTTAACCCATTTAATTTTCCATATTTAATTGAATTTACAACAAGATTGATAAGAACTTGTTCTATGCGCTCTTTATCTCCGTTTACAAATACAGGGTAGTCATACAATTTATCAAACTGTAAAGTAATATTTCTTTTTTTCGCCCTCATTTCAAATAAATCAAAAACATTCTGAATAAGATCAATAATATTAAAAACTTCATAATTCAATTTTAAACCTTCAGTTTCTAATTTTGCGATCATATCCAAATCTTTCACAATAGCAACTAATCTATCTACACCTTTGTTAGCTCTTCCAAGGTATTTATCTCTTATTAATTTATCATTTATTGCACCTTCTGTCAAAGTTAGAATATAACCTTGAACCATAAATAAAGGAGTCTTTAGTTCGTGAGATACATTCCCCAAAAAATCTTTTCTAAACGAATCTCTTTCGGTTAAGTTTTTAATTTCAATTCTTTTTCCTTGAACATAATTTTTAACACTATTAGATAATGAATCGATATCTGTAGTAGCTGAAGCTCTTGTAAATTCATCCTCATTTAGAACAGAAACTTCATCATATATTTTTCTTATTCGATCATAAATGAATCGTTCAGTTCTATATTGAATTATTAAAAAAGAAATTATAAATATTGTAGGGAAAAAAACAAGAATACTAAGAAGCTTTTTATCTTCTGGAAGCAGAAAAGAAATCAAAACATTTAGTACTAGTAAAGTGACGGTAAGGTATACAGATGATAGTAGAGAAAAAGAGTATGTCTTTTTTAATTTCATAAGTAGTTCAACTTATTTATCTTCAGTATCAATTACAAACTTATACCCAACTCCTTTTACAGTTTTAAAATGGGTTTCTCCAATTTTTTCTCTTAATTTTCTGATATGAACATCAATAGTTCTACCTCCAACAACAACTTCATTACCCCAAACACTGTCTAAAATAGCTTCTCTCTTAAACACTTTTCCTGGTTTTGAAGTCAATAAAGAGAGCAACTCAAATTCTTTTCTAGGTAAAAATATTTTTTCTTCATCTTTTAAAACTAAATATTCATCTCTATTAATGGTGATATTCCCAATTTTAATTGAAATTTCGTCAGTTTGGGCTTCTGTTTTTAGTCTTCGCAATAGAGATTTTATTTTACTGATTAATACCTTGGGTTTTATAGGCTTGGTGATATAATCGTCAGCTCCAGCGTCGAAACCAGCAACATGAGAGTAATCTTCATTCCTAGCAGTCAAAAAGGCGATTAAAGTATTTTCTAAACTTTTTAAAGTTCTGATTTTTTCACATGTTTCTATACCATCCATTTCTGGCATCATGATATCCAATAAAATTAAATTAGGGATAATTTTCTTTGCAGTTTTTAAAGCTTCAACCCCATTATTAGCAGTATATACTTGGTATCCTTGATTTTTTAAATTGTACCCAACAATTTCTAAAATATCAGGTTCGTCGTCAACTAAAAGAATTTTAACATCACGTTTGTTCATCATTATTGTGTAAATAAGGTTATACCAAAAATAACGAATATAAACTTAAAATCAGTTGCTTAACAATCATTTAACTCAATAACATACTATTAACATTGCAATAACCTAAGAGTAATAAACCTCTAACCTTTACTTTACAAATCAGCGTGAATTTTGCATTATATAAATATATAAAGAATATTAAATGAAAAAATTCCTAATTGTTTTTACTCTATTCATTTGTCAATTAATTTTTGCACAAGGAAAAGGTGTTATTAAAGGTCAATTGTTAGATAAAGAAATGAGTAATGAACCTCTATCTTTTGCTAGTGTTATTGTCAAAGGAACTACTATTGGTACAGAAACAGATTTAGATGGAAACTTCTTATTATCTGTTGATTCAGGAGATTATGTTTTAGTTTTTGATTTTTTAGGATACAAGACGTTGGAAGTACCAGTGTCAGTCAACGCTGGAGAAACAGTGATAGTTAATAAAATACTAGAAGCTTCCGAAGGAGTAGCCCTTGAAGAGGTACAACTAAAAGCAAATACAAGTAAGCAGAAAGAAAGTGCTCTACTCATGGACCAAAGAAAAGCGGTTACAATTGATCAAAAGATTGGAGTAGAAGAATTAAGCAAAAAAGGGGTTAGTAATGTAGCAACTGCCTTAACTAAAACTACAGGGATTTCCATGCAACAGGGGTCTGGATCAATTTTTGTAAGAGGTCTTGGCGATCGATATAATATTACTACATTAAATGGTCTTCCACTCCCCTCAAATAATCCTTCTAATAAAAATATTGATTTAAATATTTTTTCTACAGATATTATTGAGTTTATATCTATTGATAAAACATTTAATCCTAAAAATTTTGGTGACTTTAGTGGAGCTAATGTAGATATTTCATCAAAAAGATACACAGGAAAAGGATTTTTTGAAATAGCAATTGGGTCTGGGGTAAATTCAGAGGCAATTTCTCAGGATAATTTTTATTTGAATGATGGGCCAAATACATCAGGTTTCTATGATATTGGAATTCCTTCTTTCCCATTAAATAACTACAATTTTACTACGAGTTGGAATAGAACAGAGTCTAATGCTCCTATCAATAAAAGTATATCAATAAAAGCAGGAGATTCATATGAATTAGGTGAAGAAACTAAATTGAGTGTATTTGGTGTGGCATCATTTGATAATGGTTTTAAATTTAATCAAGGAATTTCTAGAGGAAGCATCAATACATCGGGTGTAGCAAGAAGAGATTATGATTTTCTCAGATATAGTTACGAAACTAATACTACTGCTATGGGTAATCTAAGATTAAAGCATAAGACTCATGAATTAAAATACAATGCCCTAATGATCAATACCTCAAGTCAAAAACAAGAAGAATATTCAGGGATTCATGACGTTTTTGATTATGCTCCGGAGGGAGGAGCTTTCTTACAAAGAGCTGTTTTTGACAGAACAGAACTTTTTGTACATCAATTATTGGGTTCTCATAAACTAGCTCAAAACATAGATATAAATTGGGGCGGAGCATATAATTATGTTAAAAGTTCAACACCCAATAGAAGACAATATTTACTTACACCAGATGATTGGAATATTCCTGAAGGCCCTAAGTCATTTAGAGAAACTTTAAATGATTCAGACAATCATAAATTATTTCTTGATATAGAGGAAGAGGAATTAGCAGCTAATTTCACTGCAGTCTACAAATTCAAAAAAAATGATGATGATGATTATTTAGGGAAATTAACTTTAGGCTATAGCGGGAGGTATAAAAGTGTAGACTTTGAAGCTACTCAATTCAATTTTAGAATAAACAACAGTGGAGGAAGTGCAGCTATACAACCTATAATTTCAGACATCTATGATTTAGATAGTTATTTTAACCAAGATAACTTTAATAATGGGTTATTTGATATAAGAACATTTAGAGGAGGATTAGGAACAGGAATCGATGTTTTGTTACCGCAATTCTATGGTGGTCGACAAGATATTCATGCAGGTTTTACCTCACTTGAGTATGCTTTTTCGTCTAAATTTACTGCAATTTTTGGGCTAAGAGTTGAGCAAATTAATCAAACATTAAATTTTAACACTTCGCTTAATTCTGGATTTAATGAACTTGATCAAACAGAGTTTCTTCCATCAGCATCATTTAAATATGAATTAAATGAACAACAAAATTTAAAGTTGGCTTTGAGTAAAACCTACACATTACCTCAGTTTAAGGAAAGAGCACCTTTTCAATATGATGAAACGCCTACCTTGTCAACTATAGGTAATCCTGCTTTATATACTTCAACAAATTACAACTTTGATCTTAAATGGGACTTTTTCCCTAAGTCAGAAGAAATAATTTCTGTTGGTGTTTTTTCTAGATTTATTAATGATCCCATAAATAAGATAACCATAAACTCTGCATCTAACGATGTTAGTTGGGTAAACTCTGGAGATCAAGCCACTGCTTATGGAGCAGAGATAGAACTTAGAAAAAATTTCTTTGTCAATGAGTTAGATACAGATGATAAGGTTTTAAAAACTAAGTTTTCTGGAGGTTTAAACATTTCATATTTAAATACAAAACAAGACCTAAGTAAAGAAAAAGTTATAAATGAAACCTCAGCAGCTGGGTTCCCTTTAAGTGTAGATTTTTCTTTCTCAGAGAGCGCTTTAACAGGTGCGTCAGAGTTGTTATTGAATGCAGACCTTTCATATTTAAAAGAATACAAGAAAGATAAAAGTATTCAAGGAACCTTATCATTTAACTACTTTTCTGATAGAATTTTTGCTTTAGCAACAGAGGCTGGAAGAGGAAATATTATGGATTCAGGGATCCCAACATTAGATTTTATTGTAAAAGCTAAACTTAACAAACATCTTGGTCTTGGTTTGTCTGCAAAAAATATTTTAAATCCTACTATAGAAAGAACTCAAGAAGTTCAGGATGTTATTGTCACATCATTTAAAGTAGGTTCTAATATTAAATTATCATTATCCTATAACTTTTAATTTACAAAGCGTTAAACAAGTAATAATTTTCAAGCAATACCTAATTAACATGTTAAAGGGTAATTTGTATTAATAATAATAAAATATAAAAAAATGAAAAAACAATTATTTACAGTATTAATTACAGCACTTACCATTGTATTTGTGTTCTCATGTAAAGATGATGATACATATGTTTCAGAAGCTACCTGTTTTGATGGAATTCAAAACGGTGATGAAACTGGAGTAGATTGTGGTGGGTCTTCATGTCAGGATTGTGTTACAACAACATTATCAGGAGATGTTTTTGATAATGTAACGCTTGATGCTTCACTAGAGTATGAATTAACAGGAGCTTATACTATTATGGACGGAGCTAGTCTTACTATACCCGCTGGAACTGTAATAAAAGCTACAGGAGGTACTGCTTCTTATATTGCTGTTGCCCAAGGAGGTCAAATTTTCATCAATGGAACATCGAGTAGCCCAGTAGTTATGACCTCAGGTTCTAGTTCTCCAACAGCTGCAGACTGGGGAGGACTGGTTGTTTGTGGAAAAGCTCCAACAAATGTTGGTTCTACTGCAACCTCTGAAGTTGCAGATTTAACTTATGGCGGAAGTATTTCTGACGACAATTCAGGATCTATTCGTTACCTAAGAATAGAATACACTGGAGCAACATTTAATAGCTCAAAAGAATTTAATGGACTTTCACTATTTGGAGTAGGTTCGGGAACCACTGTAGAATACGTTCAATCTTTTGAAGGAGGAGATGACGGGATAGAATTCTTTGGAGGTGCTGTAAATGGAAAATATTTGGTATCTACCAATTCAGGAGACGATTCTATAGACTTTGCAGATGGTTGGTCAGGTACCGGAGAATACTGGTATATCTCTGGAGGAGCCAAAGCAGGTATTGAAGGTTCTAACAATGGAGACAATGGAGATGCAGCTCCTGTAACAAATGCTACCTTAATGAATATTACCGTAGTAGGTCCTGTAACAGAAGGAGCACTATACTTCAAAGAAGGTGGAGGAAACTTTACGATTGATAATTTCTACACGGATGGAATTAACTTGGGAGTAAAAGTTAAAAGTACTGATGCTGAAGCTGCTGTAAGAATTGAAGCAGGCGATTTAGTGATGACAAATGTTGAATTTGCAAACAGCACAACGGGTTTTGTCATAACAGATTATACAGGAGCAAATCAAAGTTTTGTAACTGAAGGAACTACTACTGGTGCAGGAAATGGAGCAGATGTTCCAGATTGGGCAACAGGATGGACTCGTTTTTAATAAACTAGTATTTGAATTTGAATTTAAAAGCAGACTTTATAAGTCTGCTTTTTTATTTTATTAACGATATTTTAATTCATTACCAACAAATTATGTTGTAGATTTTTATATATTTAAGGATTACAATTTTATAAAACCAAATAATATGAAAAAAAATTACTTTTTAACGTTATTATTAACCCTATTTATATCCGGATTTTCTTTTGGTCAGGTTATAATCACTGAATTAGCTGACCCAAATGCTGGTACTAGCGCTCGTTTTGTCGAAATTTATAATGTTAGTGATTCTGATGTTGATTTAACTGGTTGGGAATTAAGAAGATGGACAAATGGTAATGCTGATCCACAAGGAACCGGTGTAGATTTATCATCAATAGGAACTCTAAGCTCTGGTTCATTTGCTTTAATTGCAGCAAATGCCACTGAATTCGAAACTGTATACGGTATACCTGCTGATATAAATGCAGGAACTGGAGGTGCTGCAGATAGTAACGGTGATGATCAAATTGCAATTTTTGACGATACAGATCAAACCATTGATATATTTGGAGTTCCAGGTGAGGATGGCTCAGGAACTTGCCATGAATTTGAAGATGGTAGAGCTGAAAGAGTATCTTCTGTTAGTGCTTCAAGCGCAACATGGAATGAATCTGAATGGAACGTGTGGGCTGATTCTACAGTATCAGGATGTACTAGCCATACAAATTCACCTAGAACAGCACCAACTGATTATGATCCAGGAGCATGGATTGGTACGGCTTCAGGGCCGTCAATATCTGTTGGTTCGGCTGTAACAGGGTTAGATTATTTTGAAGGTTCTGGGCCTTCTGCAGAGGGTGTTTTTCAAATAAATGGAATCAATTTAACGGCAGATGTTTCAGTTACTGCGCCTACAAATTTTGAAGTTTCTTTGACCTCAGGAGGTACATTTACTTCTTCAGTATCTTTAACACAATCTAGTGGAACAGCTTCTGGTGCCGTTTATGTTAGGCTAGTTTCTGGACTATCACCAGATACATATACGGATAATGCTACTGTATCATCTGCTGGAGCAGACAGTCAAACAGTTAGTTTAACGGGTACAGTTACACCTGCAGATCCACAAATAACAGTTACTGCATTTTTAGATGATTTTACGTATATAGTTAGTGAGGGTGGTCCATCACCAGAAGATAGTTTTTCAGTTGAGGGCTTATTTTTACAAGATGATATTTCTATAACAGCTCCGGCAAATTACGAGGTGTCTTTAACTACAGCTACTGGATTTGCTAGTTCAGTAAGTATTACTCCAGATCAGGCTGGAACTGTGGCTTCAACAGATATTTTTGTAAGACTAGCTGCCGGTCTTTCCGCAGCCACTTATGACGGAAATATAACTGTTTCTTCAACTGGTGTAACAGATGAGCTTATCGCTGTTAATGGAAATGCATTTGGACCTCCAACGAACTCATTAATCATTACAGGTGTATTTGATGTTCAGAATGGCTCAAGCCCAAAAGGTGTAGAAATGTATGTTAAAAATGATATCGATGATCTTAGTTTATATGGTGTTGGAAGTGCAAATAACGGAGATGGAACTGACGGTCAAGAATTTACATTTCCTGCTGTTTCGGCTACCGCTGGGCAATTTATTTATCTAGTAGGAACTAACCAATCAGCTCAATTCAATACATTCTTTGGATTTAGTCCAGACTATGAATCTGGAGCTATGTTTATTAATGGAGACGATGCCATAGAATTATTTGAAAATGGTGTTGTTATTGATGTTCATGGAGACATTAACGTTGATGGTACAGGCGAGCCTTGGGATACAGTTGATAGCTGGGGTTATAGAGTTAATGATACTGGACCAGATGGATCTAGCTTTGTTTTAGCAAATTGGTCATTTGGTGGAGCTGCTGAATTAGATGGAGCTACTAACTCTGAATCAACCTCTCCTTTTCCAATTGGAACATATTCAAATACTCCTCCTCCATCAGGGAATAGTGTAACTGTAGCAACTTCACAAGCATGGAATGCCTATGTAAATGCCTTCAATGTTTCAGATGGTGGTTATGCTTTTGGATTTGCTTATAGTGTTCCAGACTTAAGAGCTACTCCTACAGCCACAAGTATGACTTTAGAGCCAAATATTGCTATTTGGACTGCAGAAGCAACAAATG
>JAYOAM010000010.1:0-83449 GCA_038104255.1 Flavobacterium sp.
CATGGTCTTCAAGTTTAACTTTTTTAAACCCTACTTTTTTGTATAGATGTATTGCTGTTTCCAGTATAGTATTGGAATACAACATAATTTTACACCAACCTTGTTTTCTTGAAAATGCTATACAATGATTTATAAGCTCATGACCAATTTTTAAACCTTGGTATTTCGGAGAAACAGCCATTTTACTTAACTCATAACATTCTTTATGGTAAATTAGTGCTACAGTGCCAACAATTTTAGAATTAATTTTAGCAAAAAAGATATAGCCTCCCTTTTTTATAATATAAGATTCAGGATTCCCTAAGATTTTTTTATCGTAGGGCTCTACATAAAAATATTTTTCTAACCATTCTATATTTAATTCTTTAAATATGGGGCCATAGTCTGGATGAAAATTAATAATTTCTAACTTAGTTCTCAATCAAATTTTTGTATTTATTAAATCAATCATTTCTTTCTCAAGCTTATTCGTTTGATCATAGATTTCTTTAGCCTTAAAAAGAATTTCTTTAGCAAAAGATCTATCTTTAATATCTTTAGCATTAATTCTAACATTGAAATAGGCACCTATTACAGCTGTTCTGGCACATAATGCTCCAACACCTGCATCAGATAAAGAGTTTTGGATCCCCTCTTTTGCCATAGCCATCATTACTTCCATTGAATTGTATGCAGTCTCCATAACTTTAAAAGGAATTTCTGTGGCGTATTTAGTAGCATTTTCAATAGCCTCTTGTCTTGTCTTAACTTCTTCTGGAGTAGATTTAGGCATACGAAAACCATCAATTATTTTATTAAAAGCATTGGTATCTTCATCTACTAAAAATAATAACTCTTTTTTATAGCGTTGTCCTTTTTCTGCCCATTTTGAGTAAAATTCCCATTTTTCATCCCATCCAGGTTTATGCGCTGATAAATTAGCAACCATAGAACCCAATGAAACCCCGAGAGCCCCTACATAAGCTGAAATAGACCCTCCTCCAGGAGCCATAGATTCTGAGGCAGTTTCATCAGCAAGTCCTTTTACAGTATAGTCTATTAACTTTTTTGGATGATTTGCACTCATTACATATTCAATAATTCTTTCTTCCGGATGAAAAGGTTTTAAATCGTCTAAGCCAAGAGATTTAATGGCTATTTTTATTTTATCAGCTTCACTGATACCTGAGGAACGCTTCTGTTTTTTCAGAAAGTAATCTGCTGCATCTAACATGGCTTGTAAAGGAACTAAACCCACCAATTCAGATCCTGTAACTCTGATCCCTCTTTTATCTGCAGCTTTGAGCGTTTCATCGAAAGCCTCGTGCATCGAGGTAATTGAAATGTTGGTTAAATTATAAGAAATTTGCGCAATGCCATATTCTTCAATATACCAACCAATTCCTTTAACAGCCTTTAATTTTCCAGGTATTCTTACAGGATCTCCATTTGTGTCTAATACTTTTTTTCCGGTAATTGGATTTCCTTCTCTTTTTACTCTTCCAGCTTCTCTTATATCAAAAGCTATAGCATTAGCTCGTCTGGTAGAGGTGGAGTTTAAATTTATATTGTAGGCTACTAAAAAATCTCTAGCAGAAATAGCAGTTACCCCTGAATTTTTTGTTTTTGTTGTAAACGAAGTGGGACCAAAGTCTGGTTTCCAATTTTTATCTGATAATTTTTTTTCAAGTCCTTCATATTCACCAGACCTAACATTAGCTAAATTTCTTCGATTTTCTTTAGTCGCTGCATTTTCATAAAAATATCCAGATATACCTAATTCATCCCCAACTCTTTTTCCTAACCGATGGGCATACTGGGTAGTTTCCTCCATAGAAATATTTGCAATTGGAACCAAAGGACATACGTCTGTAGCACCAAATCTAGGGTGCTCACCAGTTTGTTTACTCATATCTATGAGCTCACTGGCTTTTTTAATGAGTTTGAATGCAGCCTCAATTACTTGCTCTGGTTCTCCAACAAAAGTTATTACTGTCCTATTTGTAGCTTTTCCAGGATCGATATCAAGGAGTTTAACACCTTCAACTTCAGTAACAACATTGGCAATGGTTTTGATTTTTTTTAAATCTCTTCCCTCACTAATATTTGGAACACACTCAATTATTTGCTGGTTTATCATTATATCTTTAATTTATATGTAAAAGTTATAGGATTAATGACCTATTACATTAATTGATAAATCTAATAAAAACAATTATATAATTTAATTTTTTGATTTTAATATTTTATGAAGGTAGAAAGATCTTACGAATAACATTAAAATAATAGGAATTAACACAAAAGAAAACTCCTGTATTCCGAAGAAAAATCCATTAATTCCATTAGATCTTCCTAATATAAAAACGAAAAGAGTAATTGCAAGCAATGTTAAATAGAATTTTATATAATTAATTAACCAATTGGGTATATTGTTTTGTAAAAGAATAAATGCTACAAAAAAGTTAGGAAAAAATGCCCATAAAAAATGAAAGTTATTTGGTGTTGTAGAATGATTGGTAAAAAACCATAAAAAACAAATCACTAGTCCCAGAAGTCCAGTGACAAAAAATAATGAGAAATCCAACAGCTTAGTTCTTTTATTCCTTTTTTGATCTCTGTAGGTAGTGATTATTGTGAGTAAAAGAGCAATTGAAAACATGAAAAAAGGGTTATACCATTTTTGTTCAATTTCTATCTCTTTGAAGTTTAAGAGTAACTGATCTTTTTTAATTAAAGGCTTATCATTATTATTTTTTGATTTTATAGCCTTCTTAAATCCTAAATAAACATAATCTGGTAAATACATATAATCCTCAGCAGTAATTGCTTTATCCAGAGTATTTCCTAAAGCCAAATTAATACCAAAATTACCCCAAGTATTCCAGTGAATTTCCTTATTCATAAGTTGCCTTAAGCTATAATTTTTTTCAGAAAATGATGACGGAAATTGAACATGATTAGCAAGAATAGTTTTAGTAATATCTCTTAATTTAGTGGCACAATTATTAAAGTAAGGATCATATAAATATTCTGCGTTTTTGGGTAAAGTATTTTGTTCTAAAAATGCATACATATCTTGTTTTTCTACTTGAGATAAATTTAGAACTTGTTCTTTCATCCATCTTTTTTGGTAAGCATAATTGGTGATGAATCTTCTAAATGATTGTTTTCCAACTTTGTATAATAATCTACCTTTTACAAAATTTACATAAAAATTGGGTTGGTTAAAATCAAATAATCCATAATTAAATATATAATCAAATCCAAGAACAGAATCTTTTACTCTTATGGCACTATGACCAAAAGCTTCATATAGCAATTCTCCAGGACCAACAGTAATAATACTTATCTCAGAATGATTAGATAATTTTAATTCTTGAGATAGAACATTATGAAGTGTACTAATGAATAATAATATAAAAAAACAAGTTTTCTTCATGGCTTATCGTCTAAAAAAACTGTAATCAATTTTTACAGAAAAAATGTTGGAGAATAATGCATTTCCAAGACTACCAATATTGGTTAATGCATAGTCAATTTGAATACCATTGTATAAAAAGCCAACACCAAAGTTAGGTTGTAAGGATAAATTTTTACTTCCATCAAATTCTGTTGTATTTTGAAAATTTCCAATACCTGCTCTTAAAAATACAAATTCGTCATAATCTAATTGAAATCCTAAAGCTGGATCTACACTAGCTATACTTGTTGATATTAAATCATTGGTTTTGGCAAATCTCATATTTAGATCTGCCTCAGTCAGAAGATGAAAAAAGCGTCCTAACCTAAAAGATCGTGCAACACCAAATTGAATTTTAGGTTTTGTTATTTCGGTAGCTTCGGGTAATTCCTGATTTTGCCCTGGAATTGCATTTTGAATAGTGGCAAAAGCATCTGTATCTATAGTCCAAATATTAAAAGTTGTAGATATATCTCTGAGCATTAAACCAAATTTCCAGTTTCCTTTTTCATATTGAATTCCAGCATCCAAACCAACACCCCAAGAATTCGCAAAATCACCTATAGTCCTTCTTACTATTTTAGCGTTCATTCCAAAATAAACATCTTTAAGAATTAAATTTCTAGCATAAGATATAGTTAAGGCATAATCTGCTGCTGAAAACAAACTAATTCTATTAAAATCAATATTACCTTGACTATCAATTAATTCTGTGGTGTTTAAAATGTCATCAACTCCAAACCTTATGATGGAGACCCCTAGTGCACTTCGATTGTCAATGGGCATTGCAAAAGCAGCATAGTTATAGTTAGCAATTCCAGCAAAATAGGAGGAATGCATAAGTGCACCCTGATAATCTTTGATATTAACTAAACCTGCTGGATTCCAATATCCAGAATTTACATCATTTGAGGTTGCTACCACAGATTTACTCATTCCTAAAGCTGCTGCATCTACACCTATAGCTAAAAATTCATTTGAGTAGTTTCTTAACGCTTGAGCATCAATGATTAAGGGCAGTAATAGAAAAAGTAAAAAATATTTTTTTTTCAATCGATTATGTTATTACAAAGACAAATATCTAAATATATTATTGAAATAACTTTAGATTTTGACAGATATTGTATCAATTAGCCATTGTCTTTGATAAACTCTAGAATTCTATTTTCTAACCATCTATTTTTTTTAGTTAAAAAACTAGAGATAAAACCAACATGCCCACCATGATTTGTTACCTCTAGGTAAAAACAATTTGATTTTTCTGCTTCTAAAAATGGATAACATGCTTTAGCTAAAAAAGGATCATCTTTTGAAGTTATCAATAAAACAGGTTTTTTTATTGAACTCAAATAGGGTCTAGAACTGGCTTTTTCCCAATAATCTTCTGGTCCTGAAAATCCCGATACCGGTGCTGTATATAACCCATCGAATTCTTTAAATGTTTTTGAGTTCAACAGTTTTTTAACCTCCAATTTAAACTCAGGAAATTTTTGGTTTTTTATGAGAATTTTTTTCCTAAGAGACCTTAAAAATTTATACATGTATATTTTATTTTTTCGAGCCCCCATTGTTTTACTTGAACTTGATAAATCTACCGGAACAGAAATAGCCACTCCACAAGAAACTTTATCGGAGATACTTTTTACATATTCCCCAAAATATTTTAAGGTTATATTTCCCCCAAGACTATAACCTACAACCATTATTTTTTCGTAGGAATAATTTTCAATCAAATGGCTAATAACAAATTTTAGGTCTTCAGTTTTCCCACTATGATAGGTTGATAGTAATAAGTTATCTTCTCCACTACAACCTCTTAAATTTAATGACACTGTATCATAACCAGCCTGGTTAAGTATTTTTGAGGCGGCTAATATATATTTTGATTTTGAACTTCCTTCTAAGCCATGAATAAGAACTACCAGTTTCGATGAATTCACTTTTGAAAAATCTAAATCAATAAAATCATTATCCCAAGTTGCAATTCGTTTTCTTTTATAGCTATGTGATTCTCTCATAAATATTGATCTGTAAATTGTACTAAAATGACCATTATTGAAAGGAAATGAAGGAGAAAATTCAGATTTGATGACGGGCACAGCTATATTTTTGTATTTAATTTGACAAATATCTCTAAAAAATCATGATATTTAAAATCACCCAAAAGGTTTTACTATTTTAGCAAACGAAATAATAATTATGAATATTAAAAAACACATTCCAAATATAGTTACTCTTTGTAATCTTTTATGTGGAACATTGGCAACTATATTTGCTGTAGATGGTCATTTTGAATTGACTGCATTTTTTGTTGCATTAGGTGTTTTTTTAGACTTTTTTGATGGTTTTTTTGCAAGAATTTTAAAAGTTACTGGTGAATTAGGAAAACAACTAGATTCTTTAGCTGATATGGTAACCAGTGGGGTTGTTCCAGGTATTGTGCTTTTTTATCTTTTAGGATATGAAAAGCAAGTCATGGATGAGTTTAGCACATTTACGGCTATTCCTTTAATTGGTTTGCTTGTCACTCTATCGGCTTGTTATCGATTAGCTAATTTTAATTTAGACACAAGACAATCAGAATCCTTCATAGGTTTGCCAACTCCAGCAATGAGTTTATTTGTAGTTTCATTACCATTAATTCAAATGCACTCTGAAATTGATTTTATTAGAGAATTGATTGGTAACACCTATTTTTTAATTAGTATTTCAATTTTTTTTAGTTTTTTAATGAATTCAAAACTTCACCTATTTTCATTAAAATTTAAAAGCTATACTTTAAGAGAAAACTTATTTAAATACGTTTTGATTGTACTGTCTGTAATTTTTTTAATTACTATGAAGTTTCTCGCAGTCCCTATTATAATTTTATGTTATCTTCTTTTGTCTATCATAAAGAACTCTATGAAAACTAAATTGTCCTAGAAACTTTTTTTCTTTTTTAATTCAAAATCTTTTCCAAGATATACCTTTCTAACTAATTCATCTTTAGCCAAATCCTCAGGAATACCCTCTTTTAGGATACCACCTTGATACATCAAATAAGTTCTGTCTGTAATTGCAAGTGTAGCCTGAACATCATGATCTGTAATGAGAATTCCAATATTTCTATCTTTTAAGTGTGCAACAATACTTTGGATGTCTTCAACTGCAATCGGGTCTACTCCCGCAAAAGGCTCGTCTAACAATATAAAGTTGGGGTCAGAAGCCAAACAACGTGCAATTTCTGTTCTTCTTCGTTCTCCACCAGATAATAAATCACCTCGATTTTTTCGAACATGGTTTATATTAAACTCTTCGATTAAAGATTCTAATTTAATTTTTTGTTGTTTTTTAGATAAATCTGTAAATTGAAGAACCGACATAATATTGTCTTCTACAGATAGTTTTCTAAAAATAGAAGCCTCTTGAGCTAAATAACCAATTCCCTTCTGAGCTCTCTTATACATGGGATAACTCGTTATTTCTTCATCATTTAAAAATATTTTACCTCCATTGGGTTTTATCATTCCAACAATCATATAAAACGAGGTTGTTTTTCCTGCTCCATTGGGTCCTAGTAACCCAATGATCTCTCCCTGCTTTACCTCCAAAGAAATCTGCTTGACAACTTGACGCCCACTATAGCTTTTAGCAATATTTTCAGCTCTTAAAATCATTAATATGTGGATTATTTGTTTCTAATCTATAATTAAGTAAAAATAACAATTTGAATTATTAAAAAGTCTTAACATTTTAATAATGTAATTACGATATCAAATTCTTGTTAAGAATTACTTTCAAGAGCTTCCCAAAATTCATAAGCTCTTCTCAAATGTGGAATAACTATTGTGCCTCCTATAAGAGTTGCAATAGAAAGACTTTCCATAATTTCCTCTTTTGATATACCTTCTTTGTAACAAGTCTCAAGATGATAGGCAACGCAATCATCACATCGTAATACAGTAGAGGCCACAAGCCCTAATAATTCCTTTGTCTTTACAGGTAAATGTCCTTCTTTAAAAGCATTAGTATCTAAATTAAAAATACGCTTGATGATTTTATTATCATGGTTTAATATTTTTTCATTCATTAAGGAACGATAATTATTAAATTCAGTTACTTTATTTGTTGGCATTTCTTTGCTGTTTTTTTATGACTATTTTCGAGACTTTTATACTTATTTCATATAAAATTAAGACAGGTATAGCAACAATAATTTGGCTTGCTACGTCTGGAGGTGTAATAATGGCAGCCAATATCAATACGATTACTAAAGCATGTTTTCTGTAGTGTTTTAGAAATTCTGGAGTTATTAAACCAATTTTAGTTAAAAAGTAAACTAATACGGGCAATTCAAACATAATAGATACACCTAATAACATATTTGTTATTAAACCTATATGTGCTTCCATTGTAAATTGATTAATCAATTTATCACTTATTTGATACGTATAAAGAAAATTTACAGAAATTGGGGCAATAATGTAAAAACTAAATAATACACCTACGAAAAATAAAAATGATGCAGTGAAAATAAATCCTCGAGATTTTTTAATTTCATTAGGATGTAAACCCGGTGAAATAAACCTCCACATTTCCCATAGGATATATGGAAAAGATACAATAGCTCCTAAAATAAATGAAGACCAAATAGAATTCATTAATTGTTGAGTTGGTTTTAGAACTTGTAAGGTTTCAGGGTAATCCAAAGAGCAAAAGTTGCTATCCACTCCAAAAAATGAAAAGAAATCACAAAACAATCTGTAAGTAATGAAATTAGGATCTATGTGAGCAAGAAGGAATTTATTGTAAACAAATTCTTGAATAGTGAATAAACCAATTCCAATAATAAAGATTGCAGAGATACTTCTAACTAAGTGCCAGCGAAGTTCTTCAAGGTGATTTAAAAATGACATTTCTTTTTCTTGAGTCATTGAAAAAAATCTTTATAATTAATAAACTTTATTTTCATCTAAATAAAAAAAAGTCATATATTTAAGTAATTAAATAAGAGTAGCAAATTTACTATAAAAATAAGATACCACAACTATTCTAATCGTATTGTTTCCCAAATATACTAGCTTCATAATGCTAAATTATACATAATGAATTTATACCCACCTTTAAAAAAATATTTTGGTTTTTCTCAATTCAAAGGTTTGCAAGAAGAAGTTATAAAAAGTATTCTTCTAAAGAAAAATACATTTGTGATTATGCCAACAGGGGGAGGTAAATCTCTTTGCTATCAACTACCTGCATTAATGAACACGGGTACCGCTATTGTAATCTCTCCACTGATAGCTTTAATGAAAAATCAAGTAGATGCTATACGTGGTATATCAGATCATGAGGGTGTAGCCCATGTATTAAACTCTTCCTTAAATAAATCTGAAGTCTCAAAAGTAAAAAGTGATATAGAAAATGGTATTACTAAATTACTTTATGTGGCACCAGAATCTTTAATTAAAGAAGAATATGTTAATTTTTTAAAAAAACAAACAATTTCATTTGTTGCTATAGATGAGGCCCATTGTATTTCAGAATGGGGTCATGATTTTAGACCAGAATATAGAAACTTAAAACATATTATCAAACAAATTGATAATGTACCTGTAATAGGATTAACTGCAACTGCCACTGAAAAAGTTCAAGAAGATATTTTAAAAACATTAGGAATTACTGATGCTACCACATTTAAAGCCTCGTTCAACAGGCCTAATTTATTCTATGAGGTTAGACCTAAAACAAAAGACGTAGAAAAAGATATCATAAGGTTTGTAAAACAACGTCAAGGAAAATCTGGAATCATTTATTGCCTAAGTAGAAAAAAGGTAGAAGAAATTTCTCAAGTATTACAAGTAAATAATATTAAAGCTGTTCCTTATCATGCTGGATTAGATGCTAAAACTCGTGCTAAACATCAAGATATGTTTTTGATGGAAGATTGTGATGTTGTAGTAGCAACTATAGCCTTTGGAATGGGTATCGATAAACCAGATGTTCGTTTTGTAATACACCATGATATTCCAAAAAGTTTAGAAAGTTATTATCAAGAAACAGGTAGGGCAGGAAGAGATGATGGTGAAGGATACTGTTTAGCTTTCTATGCCTACAAAGACATTGAAAAGTTAGAGAAATTTATGTCAAGCAAACCCATAGCTGAACAAGAAATTGGTCATGCATTACTTCAAGAGGTGGTTGGTTATGCAGAAACTTCTATGTCTAGAAGAAAATATCTATTACACTATTTTGGTGAAGAATATGATGAGGTAAATGGCGCCGGTGCTGATATGGACGACAATACTAGAAATCCAAAGAAAAAATTTGAGGCTAAAGAAAATGTAGTTAAGTTATTATCAGTTGTTAGAGATACCAATGATAAATACAAACCTAAAGATATTGTTAATGCAATAATTGGAAAAGAAAATGCATTATTAAACTCTCACAAAACCAATTTAAAACCTTTTTTTGGTTGTGGGAAGGATAAAGATTTTTCTTATTGGATGGCTCTTCTTAGACAGGTGCTAGTTGTGAATTTTATTCGAAAAGAGATTGAACAATACGGTGTTTTAAAACTAACTAAAATAGGTGAAAACTTTCTTTCCAGTCCTTCTTCTTTTATGATGACAGAAGATCATATTTATTCTCAAGAAGCTACTGAAGATATAATAACTAATGAATCTAGTACTGGAGTTTCAGCCGATGAGAAACTTGTAAAGTTTCTGAAAGACTTAAGGAAAAAAGTTGCTGTCAAACATAGTGTTCCTCCATTTGCGGTATTCCAAGACCCATCCTTAGATGATATGGCTCTTAAATATCCTATCACTTTAGAGGAATTATCTAAGGTACATGGAGTAGGAGAGGGTAAAGCAAGAAAATTTGGAAAAGATTTTATCAGTTTAATTTCTAAATATGTTGAAGATAATGATGTAGTTAGACCAGATGATTTAATTGTTAAAAGTACAGGTGTTAATTCTGGATTAAAATTATACATTATCCAAAATACTGATAGAAAGTTGCCTCTTATAGACATTGCTCAATCAAAAGGTTTAGAGATGGAGCAATTAATTAAAGAGATGGAGGTGATAATTTATGCTGGAACCAAATTGAATATTGATTATTCTTTGGATGATTTACTAGATGAAGATCAACAAGATGACATATATGAATATTTCATGGAAGCAGAAACGGATAATATAGAAGAAGCCCTAGAGGAGTTTGATGGAGAATATGATGAAGAGGAGCTTCGGTTAATGAGAATTAAATTCATAAATGAAGTTGCTAACTAAATTGTCATTACAGTCAACAAAATTCCAGAAGTTATAGCCAAAAACTTATGTAAATTAAAATTGTGATTTTCTGAACTTTCAAACAAAATTATTGTTGAAATGTGTAAGAAAATTCCAATAATTACTGCCGTAATTTCAGAGCTGTAAATTTGAAAAAAAATTATTTTATCAGAAAGTAAAACTCCAAAAGGACTCATTAAAGCAAATACTGATAAAAAAATTCCGATTGTTCTTTTTGAAAAGTTGCTGTTCACCAAAAATATTGTTAAAATAATTGCAATAGGTATTTTATGGACAATTATGGCCCATAATAAATTATCTCCTGAATGGTAGATTGGTAACCCCTCAGTAAAGGCATGAATACATAAACTTAAAAATAATAGCCTTGGAAAAGTTCTTCCATTTGAATGAACATGAATATGACCATGTTCTGCCCCTTTTGAAAAAGATTCTAGTATAGATTGTAAAATAACACCTCCTAGGATACAAATACCCATAACATCAGTATTTGATGCTTCATTATAGACTTCAGGTAATAAATGTAAAATAGCTACAGACAAGAGATAAGCACCACTAAAGGCTAGTAACAAACGAACAATTTTTTTTGAAGGTCTTAGAATTAAGACTACTAAAACACCCGCTAAAACTGAGGCTATTAATAATAAATAAATCATGACACTACAAAAATTAACCGTTTAGATGTGTTAGGGTTGAATTTAGATAAATGATAATCACCAAAAACGTGATGAATTCTTAATCCCGCCTCAGAAAAATAGGTTTCAAATTTTTTTAAATCTATATATTTAACTCTTTCTAGAAAAGCATGTTTAATTCCTTTATCATTGAAAGATATATGTTTTAGAATGAACCCATTTTTAATTTCACGTTGTATATTAAACTTAATATTATCAACTGTTTTTACCTCCTTTTTCACTAAATTATTTTTTACAGTTACAACATTCAAAAAATCAAGAATAAGAAGTCCATTTTTGTTTAACCCTTTTTTTATATTTTCTAGAACTAATATATCATCTATATCATTTTCAAAATATCCAAAACTTGTAAAAAGATTAAATACTGCATCATATTTCAATTCAAAAGGTTTTCGCATATCTTTTAATTTAAAATCTAATGTGCTGTTTTCATGTATTTTTGCAGCCTTAATACTATTCTGGGATAAGTCTGCACCGGTAACTTTATATCCAAGAGAATTTAAATAAATTGAATGCCTACCTTTTCCACAAGGTAAATCTAGTAGATGAGAAGTTAATGGAATTTTTAAAAAATCAATAATATTTCTTATGAATAATTGAGCATCTATATCATTTCTATCCTTGTAGAGTGTATGATAATAGGAGGTATTAAACCAATCTGTAAACCAATCTGATTTATTCATATCATGATAATCAATGCAAAAATAAACTTTTCTGTCAATAAAAAGTGTAATGTAATCAGAATATAGAGGAATTAACTTTTCTGATTTCTTATGTCAAAAAGAAGTATTAAAGTGTATTTTTGTAACCCAAACTTTTAAGTATGAATACCAATTTTAAAATGACTGCCACAACTCTAAAAGGTCTAGAAGGTGTTTTAGCCGATGAACTTAAGCAACTTGGTGCTCAAGATATAAAAAAAGGTATAAGAAGTGTTACATTTAGAGGTGATCAAGGATTTTTATATAAAGCTAATATAGCTTTAAGAACTGCCATTCGTATTTTAAAGCCCATCAGAACCTGTAAAATTTATGATGAAGAAGATTTGTATGAAGCCATTCAAAAAATTAAATGGGAAAAATATCTTGATGTTGAGGGTACTTTTGCGATTGGAGCCGTAGTTAATTCAAAAAATTTCACAAGTAATTCTCATTACATTGCTTTAAAATCTAAAGATGCAGTTGCAGATTATTTTAGACATAAATATAGCAAAAGACCCAATGTAGATTTAGATTATCCAGATGTTAAAATTCATGTTCACATTCAGAAAGATTGGTGTACTATATCTTTAGATTCTTCAGGAGATTCATTACACAAACGAGGGTATAGAAGTGCCACTAATATTGCACCGATTAATGAAGTTTTAGCTGCCGGATTGGTATTACTATCGGGTTATTCAGGTGATGAGAATTTTATAGACCCTATGTGCGGTTCTGGGACTATACTGATAGAAGCTTGTATGATAGCATGTAAAATCCCTGCAAATATTAATAGAAAACAATTTGCATTTGAGCGTTGGAAAAATTATGATGAGGACTTGTATTTTACCATACAAGATGCACTTTTAAAAAAAATTACTAATTCTCATTTTAAAATCATGGGGTTTGATAAAGCTCCATCAGCTGTATCAAAAGCAAAACAAAATGTCATAAATGCTAATTTAGAAGAGTTTATAGGGGTTCACCATGTCAATTTTTTTAATTCGACTAAAGAGGTTTTTGGGAATACTACCATTTTATTTAATCCTCCTTATGGTGAACGTTTGAATATAGATGTAAATGAATTCTATAAAAAAGTTGGTGATACTTTAAAACACAATTACCCAAACTCAACTGCCTGGTTAATTACTTCAGATATGCAAGCTTTAAAACATGTAGGGTTAAGGACTTCTAAACGTATTGAATTAAAAAATGCAGATTTAGATTGTAAGTTTGTAAAATATGAATTGTATGAAGGAACTAGAAAAGCCTCTAAGTTAAAGCACTAAGTTCTTTATATATAGTCAATAAGATTCTTTTAAAGTCTCAACGAGTTTTAAATTGCTTTTCAGCGAAATATTTTTTTAATTAAGTAGTTATTTTAACATTAATTTTATCCATTCTTCGGGGTTTTCTAGCATCAGAAAATGTCCTGTATTTTCTAGCCAATATAATGTGTTATTTGGAATTTCTTCCCCGAGTAATTCAGCAATAGCAGGAACAGCAATAGGATCATTTTTTGCCCAAATAATCTTTGTGGGTATTTGTGTTTCCTTTAATGCACCAACCCATAGATCCCAATGTATATATCGCTCATTGATGTAGTGAGTTAACTTATGGATAATTTTTCTTCCACCATTTAATTCAATTAATTTCCACATTTCTTTAAGCTCATTAGTGGTTACTTTAGAGGTGTCAAAATAAATATTTTTCATATTTATCTTGAAAATCGGAAAGGTGGTGAATAAAGCAATGTATTTCCCAATAAATTTATGTTTTAGAAGTTTTTGAATGGTTCTTAATTGAGATAATTCTATATGGATACTACCATTTGATAGGATTAATTGTTCGATTTCTATATTTAATTCATTTGCATTGTAGCGAGCTATAATCTCAGTAGCTACAGATGTACCGTAGTCATGTGCAAATAAGCATATTTTTTTTAAACCTAATTGATCCCATAATTCTAGGGCTATATCTGCTTGTTTTATTAATGAATAGTTAATATCTTTTGGTTTATCAGAAAAACCAAAACCTAAGTGATCGTGTAAAATTATTCTGTAAGTTTTAGATAATTCTGGTAATACTTTATAATAGTCGAATGAGGACGTAGGATATCCATGGAGAACAACCATAGATTTTTGAGTATCATAAACTTCTTTAAGATTTGTGTCGTGGGAATCAATTACAAAGATTTGATTATTATTTACTGTGATAAATTTACCTTTAGATTTCCATTCATTACTTGTCATAAATCCATTTATTATTCTCATCACAATGTACTAAAAATTCAGTAGTTTTGAAGTAAACTCCTAGTGAAACATAAATGGAGGCAACAACCAAAATATGAATTCATTCCTTAGATATTATGTTTAAGGATTTTAATTAATAAATTAAGTGTCAGGACATTTTATAGATGTTATTTTACCCATACCTATTCAGAAAACTTTTACGTATTCTGTAACACAATCTGAATATGAATTTCTAAAAAAAGGAATGCGAGTTGCTGTTTCTTTTGGAAAGACTAAGATGTATACTGGATTGGTTTTTAAATTGCACAAAACACAACCTGAACTATATGACGCCAAAGATATACTTCAAATTTTAGATGATAGACCTATTGTTACAGAACATCAATTGAACCATTGGGAATGGGTTTCTAACTATTATATGTGTGGTATAGGAGAGGTTTATCGGGCTGCTTTACCTTCGGCTTTTTTATTAGAGAGTGAAACTGTTATTTTTAAAAATGAAACCTTTAAAAATAATGAAACTTTAGATGATGAAGAATTTCTTATTTATGAGGCGTTACAACATCAGTCTCAACTAACCATTCATCAGGTGGCTGATATTCTCGGGAAGAAGAAAGTATTACCAATTATTAATGGGTTAATTCAAAAATCTGCTGTTTATATAAAAGAAGAAATTTACGAACAGTACAAGCCAAAATTAATTAAATATGTACGTTTGCATTCCAATTACAGTAACAAAAATCACTTAGAAAATCTGTTAACTGAATTGTCAAGAGCAAAGAAGCAGAGAGATGTTATTTTATCTTTTTTTCAGTTAGAGAGTTCAAAAAAACCAATTAAACTAAAAGAATTACTAGCTTTTTCAGGTTCCTCGTCAGCTATAGTTAAAGCTCTTGTTGATAAAGGTATTCTCGAGTATTATTTTATACAAACAGATAGGGTAACCTTTACAGGTGAGAGAAATCAATTACAAAATCTTAATGAATTTCAGGATAAAGCATTAAAAGAAATCAAAGATTATTTTAAAACTAAAGATGTTACCTTGTTTCATGGTGTTACCAGTTCAGGTAAAACAGAAGTGTACACAAAATTAATTCAGGATATTTTAGATGATGGTAAGCAGGCTCTCTTTTTGTTGCCAGAAATAGCCTTAACTACCCAAATTATTGATAGATTGCAACATTATTTCGGAAATCAAATTTCAGTATTTCACTCTAAATATTCAATGAATGAACGTGTTGAAGTATGGAATAATGTATTGGAAAATAAATCAAAAGCACAAATCATTTTAGGAGCACGTTCCTCAATTTTTTTACCATTTAAAAACTTGGGATTAATAATTGTGGATGAAGAACATGAAGCCTCTTATAAACAATTTGAGCCCTCCCCAAGATACCATGCTCGAGACGCAGCTATAGTTTTGTCTCAATTACATCAATGTAAAATTTTATTGGGTTCTGCAACCCCTTCACTCGAGTCTTATTTTAATGCTAAAGAGCAAAAATATGGATTAGTTGAATTAAAAAGACGTTATGGTGAGGTTCAATTACCATCCATTCAACTAGTTGATATCAAAGAAAAACATCGTAAAAAAGAAATGAATGGCCATTTTTCTGATACTTTATTAAAACATATTCAAGATGAATTAGATCAAAAAAAGCAAGTTATTTTATTTCAGAATCGTAGAGGTTTTTCCCCAGTTGTAGAATGTAAAACCTGTGGTATATCGCCTCAATGCCCAAATTGTGATGTTAGCCTGACTTTTCACAAGTATAGAAATGAATTAAAGTGTCATTATTGTAATTATCAAAGGGCTATGCCTAACAGTTGTGGTGCCTGTGGAAGTAATACATTAGATACTAAAGGATTTGGTACTGAACAAATTGAATTAGAATTGAAAGATTTATATCCAAAACACTCTGTAGGCCGAATGGATTTAGATACTACTAGAGGAAAATATGGATATCAAAAAATCATAGGAGCTTTTCAGTCTAGGGAAATAGATATTTTGGTAGGAACTCAAATGTTATCAAAAGGGTTAGATTTTGATAATGTTTCTTTAGTAGGAATTTTAAATGCAGATATGATGTTAAATTTTCCTGATTTCAGAGCACACGAACGTGCATTTCAATTGATGGTTCAAGTTTCAGGTAGGGCAGGACGTTCAAAACAACAGGGAAAAGTAATTATACAAACCTATAATCCTTACCATCAAATATTACAACAGGTATCATCAACTGATTATTCAGCAATGTATAAAGAACAATTACAAGACCGATGGCAATATCATTATCCTCCCTATTATCGTTTGATTAAAATTACTTTAAAACATAAAAATTATCAAAGAGTTGATACTGGTGTTAAATGGTTGTATATGGCATTACAAAATATTTTTGGTGAATTTGTATTGGGACCCTCTGAACCTCATGTTTCTAGAATTAGAAATCAGTATATAAAAAATGTAATGATTAAGATTCCTCCCAAACAATCCATAGTAAAAACAAAGCGTGAAATATTTAAAATAAAAAATACTTTTCAAGCTGTAGCTGATTTTAGGTCCATTCGATTTATTATTGATATAGATACCTACTAGTTTTTTTAACAATAATTTTTTAACACCTAAATAAGCTCTAATTTTGTAAAAAAAATTATAAAACTTATCCCTATGATTATCGGTATTCCAAAAGAAATTAAAAACAACGAAAGTAGAGTAGGTATGACTCCTGCTGGTGTATTTGAACTTACAAAAAGAAATCATACAGTTTATATTCAATCTAAAGCTGGTTTTGGTAGTGGTTTCTTTGACAATGATTACAAGGAGGTAGGAGCCATAATATTAGATACTATTGAAGAAATTTATGCAATTTCAGAAATGATAGTTAAGGTAAAGGAACCTATTGAAGTTGAATATAAATTAGTGAAACCAAAGCAAATCGTTTTCACTTATTTCCATTTTGCCTCAAGTAAGGCTTTAACAGAAGCCATGATCAAAAGTAAATCAGTATGTATTGCTTATGAAACAGTTGAAGATGAAGATGGCACATTACCCTTATTAACTCCAATGTCTGAAGTGGCTGGAAGAATGGCAATTCAACAAGGTGCCAAATATTTAGAAAAACCGGTAAAAGGAAGAGGAATATTATTAGGAGGTGTTCCAGGTGTATCCCCTGGTAAAGTATTAATACTTGGTGCGGGTGTTGTTGGTGTTCAAGCTGCAAAAATGGCAGCTGGATTAGGCGCTCATGTAACCATTATGGATGTTAATATGAAAAGACTTAGATATGTAAATGATGTATTGCCTAGTCATGTTGTAACAGATTTCTCAAGTGAATATAGCATAAGGCAAAAAATAAAAAATCATGATCTGATAATCGGAGGTGTTTTATTAAAAGGAGCTAAGGCACCAAAACTTATAACACGAGAAATGTTAAAGGAAATGAGACCTGGAACCGTTTTAGTTGACGTAGCTGTTGATCAGGGTGGATGTATAGAAACAACCAAACCAACTACTCATGAAAATCCGACTTACATTATAGACGATGTTGTTCATTATTGTGTAGCAAATATGCCTGGTGCCGTTCCCTATACATCAACTATAGCATTGACTAATGTTACATTATCCTATATTATTAAAATTGCAAATAATGGCTGGAAAAAAGCTTGTGAAAACGACAGATCACTTTCTAAAGGATTAAATATTGTTAATGGAACGATTGTATATAAGGAAATTGAAGAAGCTTTTTAATTTTTTAAATCACGAATACAAAGAAATTTATAATAAAAAAGTTGTGTTGATATAATAAAAAAAGTCACTATATTTGCAGCCTTAAATTAAACAATAAATAACAATTATGAATCATTACGAAACTGTTTTCATTTTGAATCCCGTTTTATCTGATACTCAGATAAAGGAAACAGTACAAAAGTTTGAGGACTATTTGGTTTCTAAAGGTGCCGAAATGATTTCCAAAGAGGATTGGGGCTTAAAAAAATTAGCTTATCCAATTCAAAAGAAAAAAAGTGGGTTTTATCACTTACTTGATTACAAAGTAGCTGGTGAGGCAATTTCATCGTTCGAATTAGAATTCAGAAGAGACGACAGCGTTATGCGTTATTTAACAGTAAAGTTAGATAAACATGCTGAAGCTTGGGCTGAAAAAAGAAGAGAACGTGCTAAAACTTCTAAAAAATAAACTATGGCATCAACAATAGAACAACAAGCTAAAGGAAGCAAGCAAGGTGAGGTAAGATATCTAACTCCGCTTGATATTGAAACAAAAAAAGAAGCAAAATACTGCCGTTTCAAGAAGAATGGTATGAAATACATCGACTATAAAGATGCAAACTTCTTAATGTATTTAGTAAACGAGCAAGGTAAAATTTTACCAAGACGCTTAACAGGAACATCACTAAAATATCAACGTAAAGTTGCACAGGCTATTAAAAGAGCACGTCATCTGGCACTAATGCCATACGTTGGAGATATGTTGAAATAATTAAAGAAGTAGAATTATGGAACTGATTTTAAAACAAGACGTAGAAAATTTAGGATTTAAAGATGATGTTGTAACTGTTAAGAATGGTTATGGTAGAAATTACTTAATTCCACACGGATATGCAATGCTAGCTACTACTTCAGCAAAGAAAGTATTAGCAGAAAATTTAAAGCAAAGAGCTTTTAAAGAAGCAAAATTAATCGAAGATGCAAATGCAATTGCTGAAACTATCAAAGGATTAGAGATAAAGATCCCTTCAAAGGTTGGATCTGGAGACAAGTTATTTGGTTCAGTAAACAACATTAATTTAGCTGAGGCTATAGCCAAGTCTGGAACTGAAATTGACAAAAAATTTATAAAAGTTGTTGGTGGTTCTGTGAAGAGACTAGGTAAGTACAATGCCTCTGTGAGATTACATAGGGAAGTAGTTGCTGATATTACTTTTGAAGTAGTTTCAGAAAGCTAAACAATACATTAACCTCTGTTAATTAGATATAAAACCCAAGCTATGTTTGGGTTTTTTTTATTCACTACAACAAGTAAAGAAAAGTTTTATAAGAGTATTTTCAAATGATATGAAATATAGAAAACTCACCAAAGAACAGTTTGAATCATTACATGAGGAGTTTGCTAAGTTTTTAGCATCCCAAAAAATAGATGCTAATGAATGGAATAAAATGAAAGCTGAAAATTCTGCATTAGTGGAAGATGAGTTATGTGTTTTTAGTGATATGGTATGGGAAGATGTTTTAAATAAAGTTGAGTATTTAGAACATTTTTCTAAAGAGTCTGTGAATCTTTTTAAATGTGAGAAAGATAAATTGTTTAGAATTGTTATTAAAATTAATAATGATATCGATTTATTTACTGAAGAAGGCTATAGGTGGCTGCTAGAAAATCCTAAAGATGAAGCTATTGAATATTTGAAAGGAAATAAAAGTTATTTTGAAGAAAAAAATTCTGAAGTTTTTAGTTTAATTGAAAAAGGAAGTCATATTTCAACTGGAGAATTATATCAATTTTTTAATCGATTAACATCTTAATTAAACGTGCTGTTCCTTCTTGAGCTCCATTTTTTATAAAAATTATATTATTTTTTTTAGATATGGCTGGTGACGGATCTATAACATATATTGGAGTATCGTTTGAAATATAATTAACTAATCCAGCTGCTGGGTATACTTGTAAAGAGGTTCCAATTATTACAAATACATCTGCTTGTTTGGTAATTGCTATTGCATTTTCGAGTTCAGGAACCTGTTCTCCAAACCAAACTATATGTGGACGTAGTTGATTTCCATTTTTATCAGCATCACCTAAGTTTAAATCTTTAGACCAATCTAAAATATAATCTTTATCAATAGTACTTCGTACTTTTCTTAGTTCACCATGAAGATGTAATACTTTAGAACTTCCTGCTCTTTCGTGTAAATCATCTACATTTTGGGTAATAATTTGAATTTCAAAATGCTTTTCAAGTTCTTTTAAATTCTTGTGTCCTTTATTTGGTTGAACTTCAAGCAATTGTCTTCTTCGTTGATTATAGAAATCTAAAACAAGATTAGGATTCCTTTTAAAGGCTTCTAAAGTAGCAACATCCATTATATCATGACCCTCCCACAAACCATTAGCATCTCTAAATGTTTTTAAACCACTCTCAGCACTCATTCCTGCACCAGTTAAAATCACCATTTTTTTCAAAGCTAAAGAAATTTTAAAATTAGTATGTTTGTTTAATCATGTTTAATAACAACACAAATTTACTTACTTATTTAGAAGGTTTTGTTACAGAAAAGAGAAAAAATCTTTTTAGAAAAATTTTAGCGAATAGAACAAGGCATTTCACAGTGGTATTAGAAGATATTTATCATCAGCACAATGCTAGCGCTGTAATTAGATCTTGCGAAATCTTTGGAATACAAGATATTCATGTGATTGAAAACAAATATATGAGTAATGTTTCTAAAAAAATTACAAAAGGATCTCAAAAGTGGTTGTCATTTCATAATTATAATATGGATAATAATAATACATTAAAATGCATTAATACTTTAAAAAGTAAAGGCTATCAAATTATTGCAACATCTCCACATGATAATTCATGTAATTTACACGATTTTGATATTTCTAAAAAATCAGCTTTTGTTTTTGGGGTTGAGAAGACAGGGGTATCAAATGAAGTACTTGATAATGCTGATGGAATTATAAATATTCCTATGGTTGGATTTACCGAAAGTCTAAATATTTCAGTAGCCGCTGCGATAGTTTTTGAAAATCTTAGCTATAAATTAAGAAAAAGTTCTGTGGATTGGAACTTATCTGTCAAAGAGAGGGAAAGCCTTTATTTTGAATGGATAGAAAAATCAATAAATAATGTTCAAAAAATTAAAGAGCGATTTTTTAATCAAAACACTAAGGAATTAGAATGATTATTTTAAAGAATTATTCTCGTACTATAATTTTTTCAATCTTAGCCATTGAATCACATCGTATGATCCATAGTTGAAATTCTTTTTCAAAATGTTTTCCAGTAACAAAATATTCAGGACATGATTTTTTATGTTGATTACTTTTTCCAAAATCTACATCTCCATTTTTTAAAATTGAAATAATGGCTGTTGAATCAATTGCCATTTCCTTCATGGATGATCTAGCATTTTCTGAATAATAAAGTTTTTTTGTTCTGATGCTCTTAAGAGTTCTAGCATCCATGCCATAGTCAAAAGAGACCTCTTTTCCTTTCCAAATAAAATAAACTATTATACTTCCTAGAGAAACACCAATTAGATAGTAAATGAAACGTTTAAATAAATTCATATTTCAAAATTAGTGTATTTCAATAATTGATACTAATTTATCTTCTTAATAAACTGAAATTACCTCTAAATTCTTTCAAGACATTGTTTTTAGTATATTTTACTAAAAACCAATAATCTGATGATGGTAATTTATCTCCGTTTGCGTTGTTGCCATCCCAACCTTTGTCATAAGGTTTAATCTCTGTAATCATTTTACCAAATCTATCATAGATTTCTATGTTGGATTCTAAATCATTTTCTAAATCAGAAATATTCCAGGTTTCATTGATACCATCATTATTTGGGGTGAAAAATTTAGGGTAACTTAAAATAAAAAAATCCATAGTTTTATTAATACAAGATCCAGAAATATCTCTAATTGTAATAAAATGATTTCCAGGTTTAATATTATAAAATCTTGAGTGTGATTGAAAAGGAAGATTATTTAAAGAAAATTCATAGCTACCCATACCTTGCTCAATGATATTAATCTCTACGGTATTGGAATCGGAAAAATCTTCTGTTAAAATATTTAATTCAAAACTTGGACTTGAACTATCTACGATAATTTTGGCTGTTTTATAATTGCAATCAGTCCCTATTTCATCAGTTAATTTTATAGTTTCAACTGTATATTCCCCTGGTTCTTCAGCAATATAATTAGATCCTGTACCCACTAAATTTGTATTTAAATACCAATTGACTGTATAGTCATTTGAATTTAATCCAGACTCTAATAAAACAGTATTAGTAACATTACCTGTTTCAGAATCTATACATAAAGTACCACCATTAATGTCTAAATCTAATAAATCGTTTACTGTTATCTGAAATGAAGATTCATTATAACATCCTTGAACACTTTCTAGAGAAGGCTCTCCAGAGGGATATGCATAAACATAAATAACTCTAGATCCCAATTCTGTTACTACATATTCTGAGGGATCTATTAAATCAACTCGATTAGGTCTTCTGTAATATTCAATTACAACTCCAGGCATATCCACTATTGGCAAAGAAACATTTCCACACCCTTCAATATTTTCTAGCATATCTAGGTTTGGATTTTCTGATATTGTTACATTGAAAGCCTTTTCGTCATAACAAGTAAATCTTTCTCCAACTTCTTTGTAAACATAAATAGCTTGTGTTGTAGAAATTAGATCTCCTGCAAATAGTTCTGAACCTTGACCAAAAGGTTCAGTATAATATTTTCCATTAGTTAAAACAGGGAGTTCATAATCGGAGCAGGTATAGACATCCATAACATCGTCAACTTCAACCTCTAAAATATTTACTTCAAATAGATTTTCACTACTGCAACCCTCAAGATCATCAAAAGAATTAAATATATATATTGTTTGTGATGTATCAATAATATCTCCAGCATTGAGTTGTACTCCCTGTCCATTTGATTCTGTGTAATAATTTCCATCATTTAATTCGGGGAGTACATAATTATTACAACTGTAAATGTCTGTGAAATTATCTACAGAGGCTATGGGTCTAATTTCTACAGTAAAACTAGACTCATTATCACAGAATGAATTACTGTTGTATATGTATAGGGTCTGAGAATTGTAAAGTATATCTCCTGGAAATAATTCATTTCCATTACCTCCTGATTCAGTATAATATTTTCCATGTAAAATCGGTTCTAAAACAGGTAAATTATTTTCACAATAAATGGCATCATTCAATTCATCAACGATGGGAATCTGATTGATAGTTACCTCAAATGATATTGTATCTGTACAGTTTGGTAATGTTGTTATTTCTTCGGCATAATAATAAATAGTTTGGGAGGTATTAATGACAGTGCCTTCCTCTAAAATATTTCCATTACCACCTGCCTCTGAGAAAAAGCTTCCAAACTCTAATCCTGGTATGATATATTCTCCACAATGATAAATATCTTGAAATGAATCTAAGTCAATGATTGAAATATCATAAGAGCTTTCATTTACACAATTTGTAATTGTATCTATATTCCACACATAAATTGTTGTACTAGATAAAATTTCATCTCCAGGAAATAATTCGGTTCCATTTCCATTTGATTCAGTAAAGTAGTATTCTCCTCCAGAAGTAATTGGTAAAATATAGTTATTACAAGTAATTACATTTTCTCTTTCTTCAACTGTAGGTAAAGGGTTTATCCTAATTTCATAAGGAGTGTCCATACAAAATGAATCTTCAATAGAAACATAAAAGTATATGGTTTGACTTTCGTAAAGTACGGTACCACTGGGTATTACTGTGCCTAATCCATTGGGGCCATTAATTGAGGTATAAAATGCACCATTTGGATAGGATGGAACAATAAAGCTTCCACAATATTCTGTATCTAAGGAAAATTCTGTTGTTAGAAATACATTAAAACTACTTTCGTTGAAACATCCTTCACTATTTATATTGTAAATATATAGCGTTGTGTTTTCAGTTATGATGTCGCCAGCAGATAATTCAATCCCATTACCCCCTGGTTCAGTAAAATATTTTCCATCCGTAAGTTCTGGCAATATATAATTATCACACTCATAAACATCTTCTAAAACATCTACTTTAGGTGAAAAATTTATAAAGATTTGAAACGAAATTATTTCAAAACAATTAGGATTAATAGATTCTATAAATCTTACCCAAATGTTTAGCTCAGGTGTTGCTGAAGGTAAAGAAAAGTTTGAAGGATTTTCAATTGGGTTATTATTATTCTCAGCATCAATTTCTGAAAGATAAAAACTCATAGAATAGTCAGAGGGATTCAAATTGTTCAATATTTGACTAGATACTTGAGAGGCAATATCTACAGTTAATTCTGACTCGCAAACTGAAAAATCTTCTGCTATACCCGGATTTAAATTTGTTATTTTTAGTTCGAAATCTAGTACTGTAGAACAGGAACTACCATTTTCAGTACTAGTGTAATTCATATAAATTATTTCATCTCCCAAAGATGGGTATGATGACAATAATGAGGATTCAATAGGAAGGTTGTTATTCAAATTTTCAATCGAATTGTAATAAAAAATATCGTATGATTCCGGATCTAAACCTAATACAGAATGATTATTAAGTAATAAATTAAATTCTGGAATTGTTTCACTTTCACACTCTAGTAAATCTAAAGGTTCATTTGCTTGTAATTCTGTTATTATTTTTTTTCCTGTCAATAAACAGCCATTAATTAAATTTGTTATGGTCAAGTCATAAGTTCCAGCCTCTGTTGCAATGAAAAAGGGGTTAGTTTCGTTTTCAATTAAAACACCATCTTTTTCCCATTCAAAAATAAAATCGTTTGTATTAGTAAAATTAGAATCAATAATTAATTGATCTCCTAAACATAATTCTTCATCTTGTCCTAGGTCTAATTGAGTATTAAAACTACCTGCTTTTATAAATACAGCTGTATCAAAATCAGAATCATTATAATCTCCAACAACCAACTTAATTCTGTAAGGGTTTGTTGGTGTTACCTCAGCTGCTGCTGATAATACAACAGTATGTCCTTTCATATTAAAAGACGAGTTATCAGGATGATTTACATTATATGTGCTAAATAAATTTTTATTGACAGAATTACATGATAAATTATATTGGTTATCTCTGATATTTTTAACTGATATAGGAGTATTGTAGTTTGGTATAACTCCTAAATTTGTTTTGGTTCCAGTTGTTAAATCGGTTAAAATGAATGCAAAAACATCACTAAAACCACATTGCCATTCTCCATACTCGTTAGAAGCAAATAAAAAATCAAAACTAAAGTTTGACGAATATGGAATAAAGTCAAACTCTAAGAAAGCAACATCTGTTATGTTAACCGATTGCCCCGTTTGGTTGCTAATCTCCTCCAGATCTATATCACTATTTGTGTTAAGTTGGCTACTTAAATTATCTCCTGTATACGTTCCCTGAGAATTTCGAGCTATCCCACTTCTGATAATTATTCCTTCATCAATTGGAAAAGAGGAATTATTACTATTAAAATAAGCAACAGACTCATTTGAAGAAAAGTTAATATTTGAACTTGTTGCACATGAATTATTTAGCAATAAATCAACTAATAATTCAGAAGAAAAAACAGAATCGTCTACAATAATTCCTTGAGAATTACAGATGTAAAAACTACACAATGCAATAAAAAAAAATATTTTTCTCAAAACGATTTAAACTTACAGTTATTAATGACAAATATTAAGAATGTCATCTGGTTAGGGTAAATTTAAACAGCAAAAGTTAGATATACAATCACCAATAGTAATGAAATTTTAAACTACCAAAATTGGGGGAGAAGACTATATAAATATCAAATTAATATCTCTAAAGGGTAAGTCAAACCATTCAGAAACTGTTTTGTTAGTTAAAACTCCATGATAAAAGTACATTCCATTTCTTATGGTTTTATCAAATCTGGCAGCATTTTCAAAGCCTCCTTCTTCAGCAATATTTAACAAGTAAGGGGTAAACATGTTACTGATGCCAAAAGATGCAGTTCTTGCATACCTAGAGGGTATATTTGGGACACAATAATGTATAATTCCGTGTTTTTCAAATGTAGGATTAGCATGAGAAGTAATTTTAGAGGTTTCAAAACACCCTCCCCTGTCTATACTTACATCTACAATAATTGAGCCTTTCTTCATGGTTTCAACTGTAGTTTCTGATACAACTACTGGTGTCCGTTCTTTTCCTCTTATTGCACCAATGGCAACATCACATCTTCTTAACGCTTTGGCAAGTGTTTTTGGTTGAATTGTAGATGTATAAATAGGAGTATTTAAAAAGTGTTGCAACTTTCTCAGTTTGGTTATTGAGTTGTCAAAAACTTTAACTCTTGCTCCTAAACCTAGGGCAGATCTGGCAGCAAACTCTCCAACTGTACCTGCACCAATAATGACGACATCTGTTGGTGGTACACCTCCAATATTTCCAAGAAGTAGTCCATTTCCTTTATTTAGATTACTCATTAACTCTGCAGCAATTAGTACAGAAGCTGTTCCAGCAATTTCACTCAATGATTTAACTATGGGGTAAACACCATGTTCATCTTTTATATAATCAAAAGCAACTGCAGTAATTCTTTTTTTTGAAAGTGCCTCAAAATAATTTTTTGATTGAGTCTTAATCTGAAGTGCTGAAATTAGAATACTTTGAGGAGATATCATGGCAATCTCATCTAGGGTAGGTGGTGCTACCTTCAAAACAATATTACAGGAAAAAACTTCTTTAGTATCATAAGATATTTTTGCTCCAGCTTCAGAGTATTCACTGTCAGAATAATTAGAACCCTCTCCAGCACCAACCTCAATAACAATACTATGACCATTGTTGGTTAAAGCAGAAACTGCATCTGGAGTTAAACAAATTCTTCTCTCTTCAAAAAGCGTTTCTTTTGGGAGCCCTATGTAAAGTTTTCCCTTTTGCTTTTTAATTTCCAACATTTCTGTTTGAGGTATTAATTCCTCTTTACTAAACGGAGAGAATGTACTCATAATTTATTTAAGTTGAATATTTCGTTGATCTTCAGCTAACTTAGTTAAATAAATATTATTCGTTATTAAAGGTAGTAAATTTTTAATTATGGAAGGCCATTCAATTAGACACCAAGCATCTGTGTAGAGATAATCTTCAATGCCAATATTATAAGCTTCTTCTTCGTTATTGATACGATAAAAATCAAAATGATAAATGGTTTCATTATTTGATGTGATATATTCATTAACAATTGAAAAAGTTGGAGAACTTGTATTGTCATTAGATCCTAATTCTTTACATATTTCTTTAATTAGCGTTGTTTTACCAACTCCCATTTCTCCATGAAATAAAAGTATTTTATGCTTAGAGTTTTTTATAATCGCTTTTGCAATTTGATTGATATCAGTTAATGTGTAATTTATATTCATAGACTATGAAAAATTATTTAGGATCATAGGTAACACATGGAATTATCATTTCCTCCAAAGAAACACCACCGTGTTGATATGTATTTCTGTAGTAATTTACAAAATGATTATAATTATTTGGATAGGCAAAAAACAAGTCCTCTTTTGCAAAAATAAATGGACTGTTAAAACTAACACTAGGTAAGAAAATATCCTTCGGATTTTTCACAGCAAATACATCTTTTTCCGAATACGAAATACTTTTACCTGTTTTATATCTTAAGTTAGAACTTATGTTTTTGTCACCTATGATTTTGGTTGGATTTTTACAGTTAATTGTACCATGATCAGTGGTTATGATTAGTTTCTGATTAAGTTGTTGAGCTTTTTTAATAATTTCAAACAATGGTGAGTTTTTGAACCAACTTACAGTTAACGATCTATATGCTTTGTCATCTCCAGCAAGTTCCTTTATAACTTCCATTTCAGTTTTAGAATGTGAAAGCATATCTACAAAGTTATATACTAAAACCGTTAGATCGTTTTGTTTGGTGCCATTGTAATTAGTTGCTAATTCTTTTCCATCTTTTAATGTAGTAATTTTATAATATTCGTGTTTAATCGAAAGATTTAATCTATTAATTTGATCGCTTAAAAATTCATTTTCGAACCTGTTTTTACCACCCTCATCTGTGTCATTTTTCCATAATTTTGGATGTTGCCTCTCCATTTCTGAGGGCATTAATCCTGAGAAAATAGAGTTTCTAGCATATTGAGTAGCCGTGGGAAGGATACTAAAATATGAATGTTCTTCTTTTTTCTTGTAATAATTATTTATAAAAGGTTCCAATACTCTATATTGGTCATATCTTAAATTATCAATTACAATCCATAAAACACCCTGATTGCTAGATAGGGTTGGGACAATATAATCTCTAAACATCGTGTGAGAAAATGTAGGTTTTACAGCTGATGTCAAATATTTTTGATAATTATTTTTAATAAATTTATAAAATAAGTTATTGGCTTCTGATTTCTGACTTTCAAGAATTTCATACATACCAGAATCATTAATATTTTCTAGTTCTAGTTCCCAATGCACTAATTTCTTGTATAATATGATCCAATCCTCAAAAGAATTGACTGACATTAAATCCATAGAAATTTTTCGAAATTCTTGTTGATAGTTAGAGGTGGTTTTTTCTGATACTAATCTAGAGTGATCAAGATTTTTTTTAAGACTTAATAATATTTGGTTTGGATTTACAGGTTTTATGAGGTAATCTGCAATTTTAGAACCAATTGCTTCTTCCATAATATATTCTTCCTCGCTTTTTGTAATCATTACCACTGGTAGATTGGTTTTTATTTGTTTGATTGCTGTTAATGTTTCTAAACCATTAATACCAGGCATGTTTTCATCTAAAAAAATAACATCAAAATTATATTTTTTCACTAATTCTATTGCATCAGTTCCATTTGTGCAAGAGGTAAGATTATATCCTTTTTGTTCAAGAAATATTATGTGAGGCTTTAACAAATCTATTTCATCATCAACCCATAAAATTTTGATACTATTCATGATTAAATTATTATATTACTTTTAGAACGTTAAAGGTATTTATTTGTTATGATTTGGATATTTAGAAAATGATAAAATATTGCTAATAAAGACAGATTTACTTTGTAAAAGCGTAAATTTAAGCTTTAGTTTGTAATCTTAAAATAAAATAGAAGATTTGAGTTACTTATTAACAAATAAATTGAAAATATTAAATGATCCCATATATGGTTTTATAAGAATTCCAAATAGTTTAATATTTGATATTATAGAACATCCAAGTTTTCAACGTTTGAGAAGAGTATCACAAATGGGATTCTCTAACCTCGTTTATCCTGGAGCTAATCACACTCGTTTTCATCATGCTTTAGGATGCCTTCATCTGATGCAGAAAGCAATTAATGTATTAAGAGTTAAAGGAATTAACATTTCAAAAGAAGAAGAAAATGCTTTATGTATAGCTATTTTACTTCATGATATTGGTCACGGACCTTTCTCTCATGCTCTTGAACATAGTATTGTTACGGGAATTACTCATGAGGAAATTTCATTGAAATACATGAAACAACTCAATAAAGAATTTGAAGGAAAATTAGATCTAGCTATAGAAATTTTTACAGGTAAATATCATCGTCTTTTTTTACAACAACTCATCTCTAGTCAGCTTGACATAGATAGACTAGATTATTTAAAAAGAGATAGTTTTTATACGGGAGTTGCTGAAGGAAATATAAGCTCAGATAGATTAATTGCGATGATGAATGTTGTTGATGATGAGTTAGTAATTGAAAAAAAAGGCATATATTCTGTAGAAAAATTTTTGATAGCGAGAAGACTGATGTACTGGCAAGTTTATCTTCATAAAACAAGTTTGGGTGCAGAATATATGTTAGTTAAAGTAATGAAGAGAGCAAAGGAATTAGCTGAGAAAAATATTGATTTATTTTGCAGTTCTTCATTTCATCATTTTTTGTATAACAAAACAAATCAAGATAATTTCGATACAAGAACTTTAGATTTGTTTTCAAAATTAGATGACTACGATTTATTATCAGCAATCAAAGAATGGACAAATCATTCAGATAAAATCATATCTAATTTATCAATTATGATTGTAAATAGGAATTTACTAAAGGTTGAGATTTATGACGAACAAGTTTCAGAAATTGATGTTTCAAATCATATAAAAAGATTTATGAAAACCTCTGGTTTATCTAACAAACAAGCCTCATATTTTGTATTTAATGGAGATATTTCTAACCAAGCTTATAATTCGCAAGAACCCATTAAAATTTTGAATAAAAAAGGAGGGATGGAAGATATTATTTTAGCTTCAGACCAATTAAATTTACAAGCACTTTCGAAACCTGTGAAAAAGTTTTTTATTTGTTACCCTAAGAAATGGAATTAGCCTAATCTTACAATTTTTTATACTTTTGCAAAAGATGAAATTCACAGCAAATCAAATAGCTCAAATCCTAGAAGGAGAAATTGAAGGTGATTCTGAAGCAGTAGTTTCAAAACTTTCAAAAATTGAAGAGGGCACCAATGGCTCTCTTACATTTTTATCTAATCCTAAATATAACTCATACTTATACACAACAGAAGCTTCAATAACTATTGTTAATGATACTTTTAAATTAGAGAAAGAGGTTCGTACAACTTTAATTAGAGTTAAAGATGCTTATAAAGCATTTTCTAAAGTACTTGAATTTTACAACCAAGTTAAAAACAACAAACTTGGCAGGGAAGAACCTCACTACATATCAGAAACTGCAGTTATTGGTAAAGATGAATACATTGGTGCATTTAGCCATATAGGTAATAATGTTGTTGTTGGTGAAAATGTAAAAATTTACCCAAATGTTTATATAGGAGATAATGTTATCATTGGGGATAATTGCTTACTATTTTCAGGAGTTAAAATTTATTCAGAATCTATAATAGGAAATGATTGTACTTTTCATTCAGGATGTATTATTGGTTCAGATGGATTTGGTTTCACACCCAATGAAAAGGGAGAATTTGTTAAAATTCCTCAAACCGGAAATGTTGTTGTAGAAAATAATGTAGATGTAGGTTCGAATACAACGATTGATAGAGCTACACTTGGATCAACTTTTATAAGGAGTGGTGTTAAATTAGACAATCAAGTTCAAATTGCACATAACGTAGAAATTGGAAAAAATACTGTCATTGCAGCACAAACTGGAATAGCAGGTTCAACGAAAGTAGGTAAGGGGTGTATGATTGGAGGTCAAGTAGGAATTGCTGGTCATCTTACTCTTGGGAATTATTTAAAAATACAAGCTCAGTCTGGTATATCAAAAAACTTAAAAGACAATGAAGTAGTTCAGGGATCACCTGCATTTGGTTACTCTGATTTTAATAAATCTTATGTGTACTTTAAAAATCTTCCTAAAACTATTAGTAGATTTAATAAACTAGAAAAGGATTTTAATGCTCAAAAATTAAATGATGAGTAAAAAACAAAAAACAATACAAAACGAGGTAAGCTTGTCCGGTGTTGGATTACATACTGGTAATGAAGTAAAAATGACTTTTAAGCCTGCACCTGTAAATCATGGTTTTGCTTTCAAAAGAGTTGACCTAGAGGGGTGCCCAACCATTGAAGCTAGAGCTGAATTTGTTGTAAATACTCAAAGAGGAACTAATCTTGAAAAGAATGGGGTATTTATTCAAACTTCGGAACATGTTTTGGCTGCAGCTGTTGGTTTAGATATCGATAACCTAATTATAGAAATAAATGCATCTGAACCTCCTATTATGGACGGTTCTTCTAAATTTTTTGTAAAAGCCCTCGAGAAAGCTGGAATAACCGAATTAGATGCTGAAATAGAAGAATATATCGTAAAGGAAATAATTTCTTACAAAGATGAATTTACGGGAAGTGAAATTATATTAATGCCTTCAGATGAGTATCAAATTACAACTATGGTTGATTTTGGAACTAAAATTCTTGGCACCCAGAATGCTACCCTAGATAAAATAGCTGATTTTAAAGAAGAAATAGCTGATGCGAGAACTTTTAGTTTTCTTCATGAAATAGAGATGTTGTTAGAAAATGATCTCATTAAAGGAGGTGACTTAAATAATGCCATTGTTTATGTAGACAAAGAATTATCTGAACCTACTATGAACAAATTAAAAAAAGCATTCAAAAAAGATAATATTAAAGTCAAATCTAACGGAATTCTTGATAATTTAAATTTACATTGGGCTAACGAAGCTGCTAGACACAAATTATTAGACGTTATTGGAGATTTAGCATTAACGGGTACTCGAATTCGAGGAAAAGTTATTGCAAATAAACCAGGTCATCTTGTCAATACTCAATTTGCTAAAAAACTAGCAAAAATTATAAAGCAGGAAAAAAGAAATAAGATTCCTCAAATAGATTTAAATCAAACTCCATTGATGGATATCCATCAAATTATGGAAATTTTACCTCACAGACCTCCATTTTTATTAGTAGATAGAATTCTAGAATTATCTGATAAACATGTTGTTGGAATGAAAAATGTAACCATGAATGAAGATTTTTTTGTTGGTCATTTTCCAGGATCACCGGTTATGCCAGGAGTCTTGCAAGTTGAGGCTATGGCTCAATGTGGTGGAATTTTAGTATTGAGTACTGTTCCTGATCCTGAAAATTACTTAACCTATTTCATGAAAATGGATAAAGTTAAATTCAAACAAAAAGTTTTACCAGGGGATACATTGATTTTTAAAAACGAATTAATAACTCCGATTAGAAGGGGTATTTGCCATATGCAAGCCTATGCTTATGCTAATGGAAAGTTAGTAGCTGAAGCAGAGTTAATGGCGCAAATTTCAAAAATAAAATAATTATGAATCAACCACTAGCATATGTCCATCCTCAGGCTAAAGTTGCACGAAACGTTGTAATAGAGCCCTTTACAACCATTCATGCAAATGTAGTTATTGGTTCAGGTACTTGGATTGGTTCTAATGTTACCATAATGGAAGGTGCAAGAATTGGTAAAAATTGTAGAATATTTCCAGGTTCTGTGATCTCAGCTATTCCACAAGATTTAAAATATGATGATGAAGAAACTACTGTAGTAATTGGTGATAATGTTACTATTAGAGAATGTGTCACCGTAAATAGAGGAACTTCAGACAGAATGAAAACGGTCATAGGTAATAATTGTTTAATTATGGCCTATTGTCATATTGCTCATGATTGTCTTGTAGGTGATGGTTGTATATTTTCTAACAACTCAACTCTAGCTGGTCACGTAACCATAGGACATAATGTAGTGTTAGCAGGAATGGTTGCTGTTCATCAGTTTGCATCTGTTGGGAATCATGCTTTTGTAACTGGTGGATCACTTGTTAGAAAAGATGTACCACCTTACGTTAAATCTGCTAGGGAACCTTTATCTTATGTAGGAATTAACTCAATAGGATTGAGAAGAAGAGGTTTTTCATCAGAAAAAATTAGAGAAATCCAAGACATATACAGAATACTATTTCAAAAAAATTACAATAACTCACAAGCTATCCAAATCATTGAAGCTGAAATGGAGGCTACTCCAGAACGTGACGAAATAATTCAATTTATAAAAGACTCTCACAGAGGAATTATGAAAGGTTATTATAAAGCAAACTAATAAATAAATTAATTAATGGCATCAACATCAGATATTAGAAATGGATTATGCATCAGGTATAATAATGATATATACAAGATTGTAGAATTCTTACACGTTAAACCAGGTAAAGGTCCTGCCTTTGTGAGAACAAAACTTAAAAGTGTTACCAATGGGAAAGTTATCGATAATACATTTCCAGCGGGAAGAAAAATTGATGATGTTCGTGTAGAAACTCACAAGTTTCAATATTTATACAATGAGGGTGAAACTTATCATTTTATGAATAATGATGATTATAGTCAGATAGAATTACAAAAAAGTACATTAGATTCTCCAGAATTGATGAAAGAGGGAGAAATAGTGACCATAATCATCAATTCTGAAGATGATATGCCATTATCTGTAGATATGCCTGCAAGTGTTATTTTAGAGGTAATTCACACCGAACCTGGGGTAAAAGGCAATACAGCTACAAACGCCACTAAACCTGCAAAAGTAGAAACAGGAGCTACTGTAAACGTTCCTCTTTTTATAAATGAGGGTGATAAAATAAAAGTTGAAACAACCAAAGGAACCTACCAGGAAAGAATTAAAGCATAGCCATTTTAAATGAAATTTAAAACCGTACAAACGCTTCAACAAATAGCTCATCTTATTGACGCAAAATTTGTAGGGGATAAAGATTTTAAAATTTCAGGTATTAATGAAATACATGTTGTAGAGTCCGGAGATATCGTTTTTGTTGATCATCCAAAATACTACACTAAAGCTCTAGAATCAGCCGCAACAACAATTTTAATAAACAAAGAAGTAAAATGTCCAGAAGGAAAGACATTATTGATTTCTGATGACCCATTTCGTGATTTCAATAAAATTACAAAGTATTTTAATCCTTTCATTAGTTCCAAAGTTAGTATTGCAATTTCAGCTGTTATTGGAGAAGGCACTATTGTTCAACCCAATGTATTTATTGGAAATAATGTATGTATAGGTAGAAATTGTATAATTCATCCTAATGTTACGATTTATGATAATTCTATACTAGGGGATAATGTAGTCATTCATGCAAATACTGTTTTAGGTGCTGATGCATTTTACTATAAGAAAAGACCACAAGGTTTTGATCAATTAGTTTCAGGAGGTAGAGTAATTATAAAAAATAATGTTCATATTGGTGCCTCGTGTACTATAGATAAAGGAGTTACTGGAGATACAACTATTGGAGAAGGAACAAAAATAGATAATCAAGTTCAGGTTGGCCATGATACGAGCATTGGAAAAAAGTGTTTAATAGCCTCGCAAACTGGTATTGCAGGTTGTGTAATCATTGAGGATGAGGTTACTCTTTGGGGACAAGTTGGAACTAATAGTGGAATTACTATAGGTAAAGGTGCTGTTGTATTGGGTCAAACTGGTGTAACAAAGTCAGTTTTAGGAGGTAAGACCTATTTTGGAACTCCTATCTCTGAATCAAGAGAAAAACTAAAAGAGTTAGCACAACTTAAAAGATTGATCAGGGAGGAAAAGAAAAGATAATTTTCTTTTATGCTTCAAACAATATAAAGTATTTTTGCACAAATTATCAGATAAAATTATAACATGAGTGTTTTAGTAAACAAAGATTCAAAAATTATTGTTCAAGGTTTTACAGGTGGTGAAGGTACATTCCACGCTGGACAGATGATTGATTATGGAACCAATGTAGTAGGTGGGGTTACCCCTGGAAAAGGTGGTCAAGAACATCTAGGAAAACCTGTATTCAATACTGTAAAAGAATCAGTAGAAAAAGTAGGGGCTGATACTTCAATAATTTTTGTACCACCAGCCTTTGCTGCCGATGCAATTATGGAATCTGCTGATGCTGGGATTAAAGTAATCATTTGCATTACAGAAGGAATCCCAACAGCTGATATGGTTAAAGTAAAAGCTTATATTGATCAAAAAGATTGTACTCTTGTTGGGCCAAATTGTCCAGGTGTCATAACTCCTGATGAAGCCAAAGTAGGAATTATGCCAGGATTTATTTTCAAAAAAGGAAAAGTTGGAATTGTTTCAAAATCAGGTACTCTAACCTATGAGGCTGCTGATCAAGTTGTAAAACAAGGTTATGGAATTACCACAGCTATTGGTATTGGAGGGGACCCAATTATCGGAACAACAACAAAAGAAGCTGTTGAATTGTTAATGAATGATGAGGAAACTGAGGCAATTGTTATGATTGGTGAAATAGGAGGGCAGTTAGAGGCAGAGGCTGCACATTGGATTAAAGCAGACGGAAATAGAAAACCTGTTGTTGGTTTTATTGCTGGTCAAACAGCACCAGCTGGAAGAACAATGGGACATGCAGGAGCTATTGTTGGTGGTGCAGATGATACAGCACAAGCAAAAATGAAAATTTTAGCTGAAAACGGGATTCATGTTGTTGAGTCTCCCGCAAAAATAGGTGAAAAAATAGCCAGTGTATTAAATTAACATTTAGAAACATAAATATTTCAGTACTAAAGTTCTCGTATTTGATACGAGGATTTTTTTTTAAAAAAAGAATTATATTTGATATTAAACTAGGATTAATTTATGAAATTATTAGAAAACAAAACTGCCATTATTACAGGAGCAACAAGAGGAATAGGACGTGGGGTTGCTGTTGAATTTGCCAAGCAAGGTGCTAATGTAGCCTTCACGTATAGTTCTTCTGTCGATGCAGCTAATGCTTTAGAAATAGAATTAAATGCTTTGGGAATTAAAGCAAAAGGGTACCAATCTAATGCTGCTGAATTTGAAACAGCTCAAGAATTAGCAAAAGAAGTATTGAAAGAATTTGGAAGTATTGATGTATTGGTAAATAATGCAGGAATTACTAAGGACAATTTATTGATGAGAATTTCTGAAGACGATTTTGATAAAGTAATTGAGGTAAATCTTAAATCTGTATTCAACTTAACAAAGGCTGTCATTAGACCAATGATGAAGCAGCGTTCAGGTTCTATCATTAATATGAGTTCTGTTGTTGGATTAAAAGGAAATGCAGGCCAATCTAATTATGCTGCTTCCAAATCTGGTATTCTAGGTTTTTCTAAATCTGTAGCACTTGAACTAGGCTCAAGAAATATCAGAAGTAATGTAATTGCTCCTGGTTTTATAGAGACTGAAATGACCGAAAAATTAGACGAAGCTACTGTTCAAAGTTGGAGAAATTCAATTCCATTAAAACGTGGTGGTACACCCTTAGACATAGCTAATGCATGTGTCTTTTTAGCTTCTGATATGAGTAGTTATATTACGGGTCAAACCTTATCTGTAGATGGAGGTATGTTAACATAATTTAAAAAAAAATAATCATATTACAACCTAGACATTATTGCTGTCTAGGTTTTTTTATATCTTTCAAACAAATAGTATATTTTGAATCAATATTTAATCATCTGGATTCTTTTTTCCCTAGTTCTAAGTAGTTTGTTTGGCTATTTTCTATATTATTACAGAGTTAAACAACCTGCCAAAATAAATCTACTTTTAGTAATTATTCGTTCGTTAGTATTTTTTTTAATTCTAATTTTACTTGTAAACCCATCGATTACTAAAAAAGTCATTAGTTCTCAAAAAACAAAGCTTTCAGTTCTTGTCGATAATTCATCATCGATTAAGTTTTTTAAAAAAGACAGCTTAATTTCTCATATTTTAGGAAGTTTAAAGAATGATAAAAAACTAAATGATAATTTTAAAATTAATTATTATTCTTTTGGAAATACATTCAAATTAAGTGATACTTTCAGTTTTGATGAGTATCAAACAGATATATCAGTTCCACTTGAGAGAATTTCTAAACTTCAAAAAAATACAATACATCCACTCATTTTAATTTCTGATGGAAATCAAACTATAGGTAATGATTATCAATATACTTCAATAAATGGTCCAGTTTTTCCAATTGTTGTTGGAGACACTAGTATAAGCAACGATATAAGAATTTCTCAAATAAACGTGAATAGATATAGTTTTATCAATAATAAGTTTCCAATTGAAACGATATTACAGTATGAGGGTATTAAACCTGTAAAACTTAGATATTCTATTCAAAATAATGGAAAGGTTATTTTTAATAAATTACTTGATTTTTCTGAAAAGAATAATTCTCAAATCCTAAGAAATTACATCAAAGCATCTCAAGAAGGGTTAAACTATTTTAAATCAAACATTGAGTACTTGAAAAATGAAAAAAACATCGTTAACAATAGTAAGAGTTTTTCAGTTGAAGTCATTAATAAACAATCTCAAATTTTAATTGTTAGTTCTTTTTATCACCCAGATTTAGGTGCTTTAAAGAAAGCAATAGAAAGTGATAAGCAACGTAAAGTAAGTATAAAAATTATAGGTAATGATAATGTGCAAATTAATGATTATCAACTTATTGTATTGTATCAGCCCACTAAAGAATTTGATTTGTTACTAAATCAATTAAATAGTAATAAATCCTCATTTTTTATGATTACAGGTTCTAAGACGGATTGGTCCTATATTAATAATAAATCTTTAGGAATAAATAAAAAATACATAAATGAATTCGAAAAGTATACTCCTATATTTAACGCTAGTTTTTTAACTTTTTCACAAAAAAATATAGGTTTTGAAAATTATCCTCCCTTATCAGATTATTTTGGTGAAGTATTGATATCAATACCCCATCAAACATTATTATTTCAAAATATCAATGGCTATTTGTCTGAAATGCCACTTCTAATTAATTCTAATGATAATAATCAAAAAAAAGTATTTTTATTTGGAGAAGGTATTTGGAAATGGAGGTCAAGTAGTTTTCAAACCTATAACACTTTCAAACATTTTGACAGATTTATTGGAAATATTATTCAATATGCTTCAAATAATAAAAGTAGAGATCGATTAGATATAGATATTAAATCCTCATATAATATCAATTCTGAGATCTCAATTAATGCTTTTTATGTAGATGAAAACTATCAATTTGACAATAGAGCATCATTACTATTTACACTTTTAAATAAGAATACAAATCAAAAGAAAACCTTACCATTTTCATTATCTAATGCCTCATATCAATTAAATTTAAATTCATTAGATCCTGGAAAATATGAGTATATAATAAGTGTTGATGGACAAAATATTTCAAAAAAAGGAAAATTTGTTGTCAATGATTTTTTTGTTGAGAAGCAATTTACAAGAGCGAATAGTGATAAGCTCGATTTATTGGCAAAAAAAACAAAAGGAGAGTTATATTTTGAAGATAATTACAATTTACTTGTAGATAGGTTAGTAAATGATAAAAAATTTGAAATTCAAAATAGTTCTAAAGAAATTGTTAGTAACCCTATAAATTTGAGATGGATTATGATTCTTTTGATATTTTTATTGTCAATAGAATGGTTGATCAGAAAATATATGGGTAAAATATAAATAATCTATATTGTTAGATAATTTTGAATAACATCCTTGAATAATAACATTAAGTTGTAAATTAGCATAAACAAAAAAATTAAAAAAAATGGCAAATAATCAAATTGAATTTAAATTTCCAAAAGGAGCCCTATTCACTATAGGAATAATACTAACATTAATTGTTTTGATTTCAAAATCTGCAATTACAATTGGTTCTGGAGAACGTGGAGTTTTATACAAATTAATTGGTGGTGTAGAAACAGATTCTCCACCTTTAGATGAAGGTTTTAATCTTGTAATGCCTTGGAACAAGGTTTTTAAATATAATGTTAGACAGCAAGAGTTGTTTGAAGAAAAGATGTCTGTATTATCCTCTAACGGATTAGAAATTAAGTTGGATGCTTCAGTTTTATACCAAGCTACAACTTCTACAGTTGCACTACTTCATCAAACTAGAGGTGAAGCCTATGAAGATGACGTAATTATCCCTGCTATTAGATCTGCAACTAGAAGTGTTGTTGGACGCTATACTCCTGAACAGTTATATTCTACAAAGAGAGATGCAATACAAACCGAAATATATGAGGAGACAAAAAAAATACTGAGCCCTCAATATATTCAATTAAATTCTGTACTAGTAAGAGATGTTACTCTTCCGCCTACAATCAAAACAGCAATAGAACGTAAATTAAAGCAAGAACAGGAATCTCTAGAATATGAATTCAGGTTAGTTACTGCAAGAAAAGAAGCAGAAAAACAGATTATTGAGGCCAAAGGTAAAGCAGATGCAAATAGAATATTAAGTGCTTCATTAAATGATAAAATTCTTCAAGATAAGGGAATTGAGGCAACAATTAAATTAGCTCAATCACCTAATAGTAAAGTAGTAATTATTGGATCAGGAGAAAGTGGAATGCCTATTATATTAGGAAACCAATAATTTAAAATAAATTTTAATATTTAATAGACCAGCTCTAGGGCTGGTTTTTTTTTACCTAAAAGTATTAGTAATTTTGATAATCAAATCAATATAGGCATTAGTTTCCTTTTTTTGAAGGTAATCTACTTCTTTCAATTTTCCCTTGCTTTAGTGCCTTGTAAACCTCGTAACAATCGAGTACAGCCTCAATCATCTGCAAATCACTAGCATTTTTCACAAAATATTCAGAATAGTTACAGTCCGAAATTAACTTCATAAGATCGTTTCTGTCCATTTCAAGATACTCCATCATAACCTCTCTGTCAAATTTACCCGCCATAATCTTTCTAAGATTATCCTCCTTTTTTATTTTTTGAAGCTTTTTTAATTGTTTGGGTTTTTTACCAAATAACTTAAATAAAAAATCAACAGGCTGAAATAATGCTGCAATTGGTGAAGAAAAATCTCCAGCTCTAGGTCTGGCTATTTCATAGGTTTGTCTAATTCCATTAATTTTAATTCTAGTAAACCTATCCTTTGGTACTTGTTTAACATCTACTTCCAAAACACCAATTAATTTACTAGATCTAATGATAATTTCTTTTATTTCCTCAGATTTTTCATAAAGTGCAATTAATAATTCATTTCCTTTTAATAAATCATTTGTTACTTTAATCTTTATAGATGAATGTCCTAAGTAGGACACCATTACAGTATCATTATTTTTAGCTGTTAATTCAAAAAAACCTTTATCATCAGTAATCGTTCCTGAGACAGAATTTAAATTTAAAATATGAGAGGCACTTAATGGTTTTTTTGTTTCAGAGTCAATTACTTGACCTTTTAATATTTTAACAACTAAACTATCTTTTTGAGCGTAGACTTGTATTGAGAGGAAAAAGAAGAATAGTAAGGTTAATTTTCTGAAGTACATGAAACAAAAGTAATGATTAATAGCCAACAAGTAGGGTTAATATTTTGTGAAAAGTATATAAAAGTGCGCACGAGAAGATTCGAACTTCCACATCCTAAACGGATACCAGCCCCTCAAGCTGGCGCGTCTACCAATTCCGCCACGTGCGCTTTTAAATCAAAGACTATGTCTTTAGTGACCGGGCTGGGGCTCGAACCCAGGACCCTCTCCTTAAAAGGGAGATGCTCTACCAACTGAGCTACCAGGTCAAAAATTTACTAAAAGAATGCAAATATAAACGCATTCAAACATAAAAGCACTTTTTTTACTTTATTTTTTCAACGATATTTGTACGTAAATTTTTTTGTATGAAAATAATTCTTTTGGGGTATATGGGTAGTGGTAAAACTACAATTGGTATAGAATTAGCAAAAAAGCTTTATCAAAATTTCACAGATTTAGATCATTATATTGAAACTAAAGAAAATAAAACAATTTCAGATATATTTGATGAAAATGGAGAGGTGTACTTCAGGAAAATAGAACATTATTATTTAAAAAAATTCATAAATGAAAATGATTCTTATGTTTTATCATTAGGAGGGGGGACTCCTTGTTATGCTAATAATATGGAGTTGATTTTACAAGTAAATGATCTTCATTCGATATATCTTCAGGGGTCAATTTCTACTTTGTATGACAGATTAATACATAACAGCTCTAAAAGACCTCTGTTAGTTTCAAAAACAAAAGAAAGCTTAGTTGAATACATAGCAAAACATCTATTTGAAAGGAGCATATATTATGAACAAGCAAAACATCGAATTTCAATCAACAAAAAAAGTATAGAGGCTATTGTTGCTGAAATTAGAATATTGCTACATTAAAATAGCTTTTGAATCCTTTTCATCAAAAAAAACTTCAACATGTTCATTAATTGAAGTTGATAGAGAAATTCCTTTAAAATCTGCTTTAACAGGGTATTTTTTATGATTTCTATTAACAAGGACTGCTGTTTTAAAACGCTTCAAAGGAACCTCTAAAAAATATTTTATTCCATACATTAGTGTTGTTCCTGAATTTAAAACATCATCTACTAAAACAATAGGTTTGTTTTTGAAATCAGAAGTTTTAATACTAGTAGTAATAGTATTTAAAGGATTTTTTTTATCAATATAAACTTCACAAAGTATAATTTTTAATGAAGATATCTGATTCAATGCTTTAGTAAGTAGTGTTGAAAAGTAAAAACCATTTCCTTGAATGCCAGCAATTACAACTTCTTTTTCAGAGCTATTTGCCTCATAAATCTGATAAGCAATTCTTTTAATTTTCTGATTAATTTGATTGTGATTTAGAATAGTAGTTGTTTCGTTCATTTTACTTATTGTTCTGGAAATTCATAATAATCATCTATATCTCTTCTGTCCTTTTTTGTTGGCCTTCCTGTTCCTTTTTTTCTGTAATAATCTTTAGAATATTTTAATAAATCTAATTTTTCAAATTCCTCTTTAGGAGTAATATCCTTACAAAACTGGTGAACTAGTTTTGCTCCAACTCTACTAACAGGAATGTCTAGTATTTCAATTTTATAATTTATTTGATTCTTTCGAACAGAAAGAATTTCACCACCATATACATCTTTTGAAGGTTTACAGTTAGATCCATTAATTTTAACATGACCTTTTTTACAAAATTCAGTTGCAATGTTTCTTGTTTTGAAAGTGCGAATACACCAAAGATATTTATCTATTCTCATAAAAAAGTTAAAAATAACAGAATCACTTTCTACAAAGGTATAAAAATGGTAAATTGCAGCACTAAATTTATGTAAATGTTTAACAGAAAGCTTTTATTTTTATTATTATCCATATTGTTTATAGGGTATGCCTGTGATGATGATAATTTTGGTGTTCAAGTAGATGATTTTGATTATGAGGGACAAGCATTGGTTGATAATGACTCAATCCTTGTTTTTTTAGAAAATCATTACTACAATGATGCTATAGATTCAGTTCAGCCTTTAGTTACAGGTGCAACTTCACTTTTGAATGATTCAAGATTAATCACACAAGATGTAACAGATTTTGATGTAGATTACAAGTTATATGTTTTTGTCAAAAGTGTTGGGAATCCAGTTCCTGATAAAGGTTATCCAACTGAAGTAGATTCAGTTTTAGTAAAATATAAAGGTCAATATTTTAATTCTACAGTTGAATTAATTGATTTTGATGAACGTACTGTAAACCCTCTTTGGCTTACTTTAAACTCTGTAATTCGTGGTTGGTCTCATGGATTTACTAATTTCAAAGGTGGAGAGAATATCACTAACAACGGACCAATTACATATGCAAATGGAGGTAAGGGTGTATTATTTATACCTTCTGGTTTAGCATATGGACAATTTGGAACAGCTGGAATTCCACCGAGTTCGAGTTTAATGTTTTATATAGAATTATATGATATAGTTGAAAACACAGACCATGATTTGGATTCTGTCCCCTCTATATTAGAAGATCCTGATGGTGATGGAGATCCAAGAAATGATGACACTGATGGTGATGGTTTTCCAAATTTCTCCGATCCAGATGATGATAATGATGGAGTTTTAACAAAAGATGAAGGGGGTGCCGATGGAGATCCAACAAATGATTTTAATGATCCAAATAACCCAACTTTACCCGATTATTTGAATCCAGACATTAATTAGAAAAATAGTTATAAAAAAAGCTCTTGAATTTCAAGAGCTTTTTTTACTCATCTTTTTTAGATTTAGTCAGACTATAAGAAATTCCAAAGATAATTTGACTAACTCTTTTGTCAAAATTAAAATTTGTGTCGTTTATTGTATTGTCAACAAAAACAGTTTCAGTTTTTGACAATCCTCTTTCCCATCTAATATCGAAGCCCAAACGACCTAATTCAACTCCTCCACCCAATTGAATTCCTAATGAGAAATTTTCAGTAGAAACCTCTTTTAAATCATTTAATTCAAAATCTGATGACAAAATGTACTGGAAGGAGGGTCCAGCAAAAACATTTCCTATGCCTAGAAATTTCTTCCCAATTAAAACGGGTACGTCTATTTTTCTAAATTTAAAATTAGTATTTCTCGATACAGCAAAATCACTGTCGTAATTTACACTGTTATTTAACTCAGTATATATTAACTCTGGTCTAATGTAAAATCCAATCACAGGTAATTTTGCTCTGAGCCAAACACCTGTATGAATACCTGTCTTAGTCTTTGCACCATTTAAAACATCATCAGAAACACTTTCAAAAGAGTCTGAATTGTAATTTATTCCAGCCTTTACTCCAAATTGAAGTTGGGCTTTTGATTGCTGAGCTACTAGAAAAAGTAAAAAACAACCAAATATTATTTTTTTCATAATTTTTAGTTTAAAATTAAGTTTTTTAAATTAATTATTTTCTCTTTAAAACATTTTTTACTGCACTTACAACAGCTTTATCATTTATAGCGTATTTTTCCATTAATTCTGCTGGTGTAGCAGATTCACCGAAAGTGTCGTTAACAGCTACAAACTCCTGTGGAGTTGGATGATTTTGCGTTAAACATCTAGCTACACTTTCACCTAAGCCTCCAAACTTATTATGCTCTTCAGCAGTAACAATACATCCTGTTTTTCTGACAGATTTTAGGATTGCTTCCTCATCTAGTGGTTTTATTGTATGAATATTAATAACTTCTACACTAATTCCCTCTGATTCTAATTGTTCAGCGGCTTGTAACGATTCCCATACTAAATGACCAGTAGCCACAATTGTTACATCAGAACCTTCAGTTAAGTTAATGGCTTTTCCAACCTGAAAAGGTTGGTCTGTTGGCATGAATACAGGTACTTTTGGACGACCAAAACGTAAATAAACAGGACCATCATATTCGGCTATAGCAATAGTTGCTGCTTTTGTTTGATTGTAATCACAGGTGTTAATGACAGTCATCCCTGGCAACATTTTCATTAATCCAATATCTTCTAAAATTTGATGCGTTGCACCATCCTCTCCTAAAGTTAAACCAGCATGTGATGCACAAATTTTTACATTTTTATCTGAATAGGCTATGGATTGACGTATTTGATCATATACTCTACCTGTAGAAAAATTAGCGAAAGTGCCTGTAAAAGGAATTTTTCCGCCTATAGTTAAGCCAGCAGCAATACCCATCATATTTGCTTCTGCAATTCCTACCTGAAAGAAGCGTTCTGGATGATTATCTTTAAAAACATTCATTTTCAATGAACCAATTAAATCAGCACATAGTGCTACAACATTAGGATTTGTCTTTCCTAATTCTGTTAAACCATCACCAAAACCAGAGCGAGTGTCTTTCATTTCTGAGTATGTGTATTTTTTCATTTCTTGTATTGTTATTTTAAGTAAAAATAAACTATTAATTAAACCTTATTAAGCAATTTTAAGCAATTCTTTATACAATTTATGAACAGGTAATCCCATTACATTAAAATAGCTTCCAGTAATTTTTTTTACACCGATCAAACCAATCCAATCCTGAATCCCATAACTTCCAGCTTTGTCATATGGAGAGTATTTATCTAAATAATAATTAATTTCCTCATTCGTAAACTCTTCAAACAACACCATGGTTTTATCATTAAATATTTTTTGTATGGATTTCCCTTTAATAGATACAGATGTAAAAACATCATGTTCCTTTCCAGACATTTTTTTTAGCATGTCAAATGCATCTTTTTTGTTTTTCGGTTTTCCAATAGCTTTTTCTTCAAACCAAACAATAGTATCCGATGTTATTAACAAATCTTTGGCTTGTAAATTTTTGAAAGATTTAGATTTAAGATCTGCTAAATAATCTGTGATTTGAGCTCCTTTTAGATGCTTAGGATAAACTTCTTCCACTTCTCTAATGTCAATTGTAAAAGGAATATCTAATTCTTTGAATATATGTTGCCTTCTTGGAGAACCTGAAGCTAGAATTAAATTATAATTTGAAAGTTTTTCTCGTAACATTATTGGAAAATATATGAAGTCATAAAAGAGTTAAAGGATACATATTTATTAAAAAAATCAGGTATTAAATATTTTTTTTATTCTAGCCAAATCACGTTTATTATCTCTGTTTTTTATAGTTTCTCTTTTATCATGTAATTTTTTTCCTTTAGCTAAGGCAATTTCGAGTTTTGCCCAACCATTTTCATTCAAGAAAAGACGCAATGGAACTATAGTATTTCCCTTGGCCTCAACATCCTTTTTTAAGCTACGTAATTCCTTTTTATTGAGTAACAACCTTCGTTCACTAGTAGTCTTATGATTAAAATGATGTCCATATAAATATTCTTCAATATACATATTAACAATAAAAAGTTCTCCTTTATCGTTAAACTCACAAAAGCTTTCTGTAATTCTCGCTTTACTTTCACGAATTGATTTAATTTCTGTTCCAGTTAATTGAATACCGGCAGTATATTTATCTAAAATCTCATATTCAAAACGAGCTTTTTTATTCTGTATATTTATTTTTTTTTGAATAGCCATTGAAAATATAATTCAAAAATTGAATTTTTATATAAATCTTTACAAAGATACATTTTTAGAACGCTTTAATAGCTGTAATTTTGGTGTATATGTTTAAAGTCCTGTTCATTTAATGCTAGTATATGAGATCATTATTTATTTTATGTTGTATATCAATTTTCATGTTTACATGTAAACCAACTGAAAAGAAACTTTCAGCACAAGATATTATAGATACTTGTATTGATGTTTCTGGTGCAAATAAAATATCAAACGCTACACTTACATTTAATTTTAGAGATAAATTTTATTTGGCAAAAAGAAAACATGGTGAGTATTATTTAACTAGAATTTTCACCATAGGTAAGGATACCATTAAAGATATTTTATCTAATTCTGGTTTTGAAAGAATTAAGAATTCGAAACGAATTGAGGTAAAGGACTCGATGGCAGTTAAGTATAGTGAATCTGTCAATTCAGTTCATTATTTTTCTGTTTTACCTTATGGCCTGAATGATATAGCGGTAAAGAAAACTTTATTAGGTGAAGTTGAAATTAAAGGTAAAGAATTTTATAAGATTAAAATTACCTTTTCAAAAGAAAATGGTGGAGTAGATTATAATGATATTTTTATTTATTGGATTAAAAAAGATAATTTTAAATTAGGTTATTTAGCATATAAGTACACTACCAATGGGGGAGGTTTGCGTTTTAGAGAGGTTCGTAAGGAATATTTTACAAATGGAATCTTTTTTGCAGATTATGATAATTATGAACCAAAAAATCGAAATGTTAGGCTAAATCAACTAGATAAGATTTTTGAAAAAAAAGGCTTGAAAAAAATTTCAGAAATTAAATTAAACAATATCAATATTGTTTTTAATTAATTTTCAATAGTAAAGAAGAGCTTTTTCCATCAGAAATAGTTACGATATAAAGATTTGAATTGTTTTTATCATCTATTTCATCATATTTCTCTATTCCTAAAATTTTATTTACAAATACATTAGTTGTATTACTGTGTCCAACTACTAGAACAGTTTTCCCTTTTGTGTTATTTTGAAAAGCCTCGGAATACATATTGTTTGGATTGTAAAGTAAAATTGGTAAGTTTTTACTTGTAGCCGTTGGTTGTGCTGTTAGTTTAGTTCTGTTGTAATCTGTAGAATATATAGCATCAAAGGCAACATTGGAAAATATTTCCTTCCAGGCTTCAGCTCTCTTATATCCATTGTAATTTAAATTAGGGTTTTTATCCGTTTTGTCAATTCGTAACTTCTCGGCATGACGAATGAAATAGTATGTGGTGACTTCTTGAGCTTTTGAAACCAAACAAGCAAATAAAAAGATATAGATTAGAACTGTTTTTTTCATACTTAATAATTATAAGAACGAATATAATTAAAAAATTAGCTATTATTAGGTTAAGTATCTTTTCTATATTTAATTAAGAATGGATTTATCAACTTTATTGGTTTGATTTCTGAATACCAATTGATCATCAAAACAATCTAATAATATGATACTATTATCATGTATATTATCCGCCAATATTTCCTTTGACAATTGATTTAAAACTTCTTTTTGTATTACTCTTTTTACAGGTCTTGCACCATATTCGGGTCGATATCCTTTTAGTGTTAGGTACTCTATAGCTTCTGCAGTGGCATCTAAAGTAATTTCTTGTTTAAACAATATATTTTTTACATGTTCAAGTTGAAGATGTACTATCGATTTAATAGTATTTTTAGATAACGGAGTAAATAGTATAATATCATCAATTCTATTGATAAATTCTGGGCGCATATTTTGTTTTAGTAAACTAATCACCTCTTGTTTTGTCAATACTGAATTACCCTCATTAGATTCTTTGTGAAATTCAAATTTTTCTTGAATTATTTCACTTCCCATGTTAGAAGTCATGATAATGATGGTATTTTTAAAATTGGCTTTTCTTCCTTTATTGTCTGTTAACCTTCCTTCATCTAAAACTTGTAATAAAATATTAAAAGTATCTGGATGGGCTTTTTCAATTTCGTCAAGAAGAATAACAGAGTAGGGGCGTCGCCTCACAGCCTCAGTTAATTGGCCACCTTCATCGTATCCCACATAGCCCGGTGGTGCACCTACCAACCTGCTTACAGAATGACGTTCTTGATATTCACTCATGTCAATTCGTGTCATAGCATTTTCATCATCAAATAAATATTCTGCTAAAGCTTTTGCTAATTCAGTTTTACCAATACCTGTTGAGCCTAAAAAAAGAAAAGAACCAATGGGTTTATTAGGATTTTGTAATCCTGTTTTAGAGCGTCTTACAGCATCTGAAACAGCTTCAACTGCTTCATCCTGACCCACTACACGTTTATGAAGCTCTTTCTCTAAATGAAGTAACTTTTCACGATCAGATTGAATCATTTTTTTAATAGGAATACCAGTCCATTTAGCCACAACCTCTGCAATATCCTCATAATCTACTTCTTCTTTAATTAAATGTGTTCCTTTTTGTTTAGAAAAAATACTTTGTTGTTCCTCTAATTTTAATTGTGCATCTTTAATTTTACCATATCTAAGTTCAGCAACTCTTCCATAATCTCCATTTCTCTCTGCTTTTTCTGCCTCGAGTTTATAGGATTCAACCTCTGTTTTTAAATTTTGAATTGCATCTACTACAGCTTTTTCTGATTGCCACTTTGCATTAATTTCTTTACGCTTGTCCTTGTATTCTGCAATATCAGCATTCAAAGATTTTAATTTTTCATTATCATCTTCCCTTTTTATAGCTGCAATCTCAATTTCCAATTGCATAATATTTCGATCCAATACATCTAGCTCCTCAGGTTTAGAGTTAATCTCCATTCTGAGTTTAGAGGCTGCTTCATCCATTAAATCTATTGCCTTGTCAGGTAAAAATCGTGTCGTTATGTAGCGTTGAGATAATTTTACTGCACCAATAATTGCTTCATCTTTAATACGTACTTTATGATGAGTTTCATATTTATCCTTAATACCACGTAAAATCGAAATTGCATTTTCTGTATCAGGTTCATTAACCATTACTTTTTGAAATCTTCTCTCTAATGCTTTATCTTTTTCAAAATATTTTTGATACTCATCCAAAGTAGTCGCCCCAATTGCTCTAAGTTCACCTCTAGCTAAAGCTGGTTTTAATAAATTTGCTGCATCTAACGCACCCTGATCAGCACCCGCACCAACCAATGTGTGAATTTCATCTATAAATAATACAATATCTCCATTAGATGAAGTAACCTCCTTAATAACAGCTTTTAATCGTTCTTCAAACTCTCCTTTAAATTTTGCTCCAGCAATTAGAGCTCCCATGTCTAGCGAGTAAATCTTTTTATCTTTTAGATTTTCAGGAACATCTCCACGGATAATTCTATGGGCTAAACCTTCTGCTATAGCAGTTTTTCCGGTTCCAGGTTCACCTACTAGGATAGGATTGTTTTTGGTTCTTCTAGATAATATTTGAAGTAATCTTCTAATTTCTTCATTCCTTCCAATTACTGGATCCAATAATCCATCCATAGCCATTTGATTGAGGTTGTTAGCATATTTACTTATTGCATTATAAGTTTCCTCAGCATTTTGTGAAGTAACTTTTTCTCCTTTTCTTAATTCATCAATTGCAGCATTTAGTTCTTTTTGAGTCAACCCGTTATCTTTTAAAGATTGGGCTATCTTACTTTTTGATTTGAATATAGCTAGGAAAATATGTTCAATAGATACAAACTCATCACTCATTTTATTGGCAATTATTGACGCATTATTAAGAGTGGTAAGAGCCTCACGAGAGAGTGAAATATTAGTACAAGATACTTTTGCAAAACTTTCTAAAAGTTTATCTAATGTTGTTTTAATACTCTCTAAGTTGATATTTGTTTTTTTAAATAAAAAAGGAATCACATTTTTATCAACAAGTGTAATTGATTTAAAGATATGTTCATTTTCTATTTGTTTATGACTTAATTCTTGAGCTAAAGTTTGTGCTTTTTGAATTATTTCTTGAGATTTAATAGTAAAATTATTGAAATTCATTTGCTGTTTTTTTTATGATTTTTTCAAAAAGCATTCCACATCAAATATTAAAAATTTAACAGCCAAAATGTCTTATTTCACCTATTATTACTGACTTTTTGACATTTTATATTCAGATTTATTATTAATAATAATTCATTGAATAGAAAGAATTAAAAAAACAATTGATTTTGAATTTAAAGTTCATTACTCCACAAAAAATAGCTAAATTTGTTTTTCTTATATTTTTAAAAACGTTAATACCTAGACTTACGATCAAAGTTATTCAATGGGACTATTTAATTCTATCTTTTCAAATTCAAATAATCAATCATTACAAGAGGCAGTTAATTGGATTAATCTTACAAATTTAGATGAGATTACAGATATAAAAACTCTCTCAATATCAGAGTCAATTTTTATATTTAAACATTCTACCCGATGTGGAATTAGTAGAATTGTCAAAAAACAGTTTGAAAAATTATTGCTTCAAAATAAAAATAATATTAAAGTTTATTATCTAGATCTATTGAAATACAGAAATGTTTCAGATGCAGTGAGTGAAGTTTTTCAAGTTAAACATGAATCTCCTCAATTGTTAATCATTAGAAATGAAGAAGCTGTCAAACATGTATCCCATTATGATATTACAACAATTAGTATAAATAAATATCTCTAACCGGTTTTTAATAAAATTATTTAAATTTTGTCTGAAATTAATACTATCAAAAATACCTCTGGAAAAGAACTTTACGAATATCAAAAAATCGCCATAGAAGAAATTTTTCAGCGATTTGAAACTGCTGCTGAAGATTACCACCTATTATATCAATTACCCACTGGGGGAGGTAAGACCGTTATTTTTTCTGAAATTGTAAGACGTTACATTTCCAAGTTCAATAAAAAAGTACTGGTGTTAACTCACAGGATTGAACTTAGTAAACAAACCTCTAATATGCTTGGTGAGTTTGGAGTACCAAATAAAATTATAAATAGTACAGCAAATTTAGATGATCAAGACAATTATCATTGTTTTGTTGCTATGGTTGAAACGTTAAAGAATAGATTAGCAGACGATAAGTTAGATATTTCTGATATAGGCTTAGTAATTGTTGATGAAGCTCATTACAACTCTTTTACTAAAATTTTTAAATTTTTTGATAATTCTTTCATTTTAGGTGTTACAGCAACTCCATTAAGTTCTAATATAAAGCTTCCAATGTATGAAAACTACAAAGAATTGTATGTAGGAGAAACCATAGAGCATTTAATAGAAAATCATTATTTAGCAAGGGCAAATATGTTTTCCTATAATGTTGGTTTAACCTCTCTTGAAGTAGGAGCCAACGGAGATTATACCGTAAAGTCTTCTGAAGATTTATATACCAATGCTGATATGCTTTCAAAACTGGTAAGTGCCTATGAGGAAACCTCAAAAGGTAAAAAGACATTAATTTTTAACAATGGTATCCATACTTCAATACAAGTTTTTCACGCATTTAAAAGAGCTGGATATCCAATTGCACATTTAGATAATACCAATACAAAAAAAGAACGTGATTTTATTCTTAGGTGGTTTAAAAAAACACCCAATGCGATTATTACCTCTGTAAGTATACTAACCACAGGTTTTGATGAACCTACTATTGAATCTATAATATTAAATAGGGCTACTAAATCTTTAACGCTATACTATCAAATGATAGGTCGTGGCTCTAGAATTTTAGACAATAAGTCTACCTTTAATGTAGTTGATTTAGGTAATAATTTTCACAGATTTGGGGCTTGGGGTGCAGATTTAGATTGGCAGAGGATGTTTAGAGCTCCAGACTACTATTTAGATTCAATTTTATCTGACGAGGAAATTGAGGGAGCTTTCAGATATGAACTACCAAGTGATATTAAAAAAGAATTTTCAAAATCTTCTGATTTATATTTTGATGTTAAAAAAGAGTATTTAAGTGCTGTAAGAGCAGGTGAATCCTCAAAAAAAGTATTGGAAAGGTCCATTATTCATCATGCTAAAATTTGCATTGAAAATAGTGATGATGTTTATGATTCATTAGCTCTAGTAAAAATGCTAGGAGAAGAAATAGATGATCGTATTAACAGGTATTCTAAATGTATTTCAAAAAGTACACATAATTTCATCACGTGGTTAAAAGATGATTATCGTAAGAAACTTAAAGCTTATTTAAGATCAAATTTTGATGAAGATTTTGAAAAAATTCATGGTTATCCACCAATCGAAGAATAATATTGCAAAAAAAAGCTTTCTGTAAGAAAGCTTTTTTAATGTTATAAGAACTTATTTAGCTATTTTGCTGGTAATATTTGTCCAACACATTCCCCAAAACCAATTCTTACACTATCATTTTTACAATGTGCCCTCATAATGACTGTATCAAAGTCATTAATAAACTTTCTCTCTGTTCCATCACTTAATTTTATAGGATTCTTACCTTTCCAAGTGAGTTCTAACATTGATCCATAACTATCTTTGGTAGGGCCTGATATTGTACCACTACCCATCATATCACCTGCATTTACAGGACATCCATTAACTGTATGATGTGCCAATTGTTGTGCCATAGTCCAATACATATATTTGAAGTTTGAGTTGGCTATGATGGTTTCTTTTTCACCATCGGGTTGAATCCCAACTTGTAGATTGATATCAAAACTTCCTTTACCTTCAACTTTAAGATATGGAAGTGGTTCAAAATCTTGTTTTGGGTTTTCAACTCTAAAAGGCTCTAAGGCATCTAAAGTTACAATCCATGGTGAAATTGTTGAAGCAAAACTCTTACCCAAAAAAGGTCCTAATGGAACATATTCCCAGGCTTGTATATCTCTTGCAGACCAGTCATTAAATTGAACTAGTCCAAAAATGTATTCTTCCGCTTCTTCAACTGGAATTCTTTCTCCTAAGTTATTTGAAGCTGTTGTAATAAAAGCCATTTCTAATTCAAAATCTAATAATTTCGAGGGGCCAAAACCTGGTGTTTTAGAATCTTCTGAAGGTCTTGTTTGTCCAAAAGGCCTTCTTATTTTTGTTCTTGAGGGTATGATTGAAGAACTTCGACCATGATATCCAATAGGGATATGAAGCCAGTTTGGAAGTAAAGCATTTTCAGGATCTCTAAATAAACTACCAACATTTGTAGCATGTTCTTTACTCGCATAGAAATCTGTGTAGTCACCAACACTTACCGGTAACAACATTTCTACTTCATCCATTCTGAAAATAATTTTATCTTTATGAGTAGCGTTATCTCTTAATGTGCCATTGGTAACATCAAATACATCAGCAATTCTATTTCTTACCAATCGCCAAGTCTTTCTTCCGTCTGCTATAAAGTCATTTAAATTATCTTGCAAAAAAATATCATCAGTTAAAGGAATACCTTCAAAATATCCCAATTGATGAAATGCTCCTAAATCGATAGCAAAATCACCGATTCTACTTCCTATTGTAATAATATCGTCTTTAGTGATAAAAACACCAAATGGGATATTTTGTATTGGAAAATCAGAGTTATCAGAAACTTTTAACCATGATTTTCTTTTTGGATTATTGGCTGTTATTTTCATTAAAAATTGTTAATAAAGTTTGTATCAAATATAATAGAAAGATATCATCTTAAAAACGTTTTTTGAGTACATTTGAATTTCTTTTAATAAATTTTAACAATGCAACGAGATAGAGAAATTTTTGACTTGATAGAGGCTGAAAAACAGAGACAATTAAATGGCTTAGAATTAATAGCTTCAGAGAATTTTGTGAGTGATCAAGTAATGGAGGCAGCTGGCTCTGTGTTAACAAATAAGTATGCAGAAGGATATCCTCAAAAAAGATATTATGGAGGATGTGAAATTGTGGATATTGTTGAACAGTTGGCTATAGATAGAGCTAAAGAATTATATGGTGCTGAATACGCTAATGTTCAACCCCATTCGGGTTCTCAGGCTAATACAGCTGTTTTTCATGCCTGTTTAACCCCTGGAGACAGAATTTTAGGATTTGATTTGTCTCATGGAGGTCATCTAACTCATGGATCACCTGTTAATTTCTCCGGGAAACTTTATGAACCTCATTTTTATGGTGTTGAAAAAGAAACCGGTGTTTTAAATTATGATACCATACAAGAAATTGCACTCAAGGTTCAGCCAAAATTAATTATAGCAGGTGCATCTGCTTACTCTAGAGATATAGACTTTAAACGTTTTAGAGAAATAGCAGACAGTGTAAATGCTTTATTATTAGCAGATATTTCTCATCCATCGGGTATGATAGCTAAAGGAATCTTAAATGATCCTCTTCCTCATTGTCATGTTGTAACTACGACTACGCATAAAACTCTAAGAGGGCCAAGAGGTGGTTTAATTTTAATGGGTAAAGATTTTGATAATCCTTTTGGTTTAAAATTAAAAAATGGAAAATTAAAAAAAATGTCTGCCCTACTTAATGGAGGTGTTTTCCCAGGAAATCAAGGAGGGCCTTTAGAACATATAATTGCTGCTAAAGCAATTGCTTTTTCGGAGGCATTAACTGATGAATTTTTACATTATCAAATTCAAGTAAAGAAAAATGCTGCAACAATGGCTAAGGCATTTGTTGAAAAGGGATATGACTTAATATCAGGTGGTACAGATAATCATGTGATGCTCATAGATCTTAGAAATAAAAATATTACTGGAAAAGAAGCTGAAGCTGCATTAGGTAAAGCGGAAATTACTGTAAATAAAAACATGGTCCCTTTTGATGATAAATCTCCATTTGTTACCTCAGGAATCAGAATTGGAACCCCTGCTGTAACTACAAGAGGCTTAAAAGAAGATGACATGATTGTAATCGTCAATTTTATTGACGAAGTCATTGAAAACTATGACAATCCAACTATCATAAATTCAGTAAAGGAGAAAGTTCACAACTTAATGAGTCACAGACCCTTATTTAATATCTAAATATTAAAACACAATATGGCTACTAGGGTATTTATTTTGTTTATGATATTTTCAAATATTACAAATGCTCAATTATCTTTTGATGATGTAGCTTCTCAAATTGGTGTTGATTATAGTTATGGCGATTCCGAATTTGGGGGTGGTGTTTCTTTTGCAGACTTTGATAATGATGGATGGGACGATTTAACTTTTGCCTCTGAAGAAGGTTCCGAAATCTATTTTTTTAAAAATAATGATGGTGTATTTAACGTGGTTACTTTTAATGGAATTTTAAATACCAGTAAAGCAAAACAAGTAATTTGGGTAGATTATGATAATGATGGAGACAAAGATTTTTTTGTAACAGCTTTGGAAGGTAAAAATTCATTCTATATTAATGACGGAGATATGAATTTTACAGACATATCATCTACTATTGGAATATTTCAAACAGACCTTTTTAGTTATGGAGCTTCATTTGGTGATATTGATAATGATGGGGATTTAGACCTTTTTATTACGAACAGGTCTCCTGAAGATCACAACTATTTATACAGAAATGACTCAGGAGTATACGTTGATATTACAAGTACTTCAGGAATATCGTTGGAAGGAGAATTGTCTTTTTGTTCTATTTTCTTTGATTACGATAAAGATGGTTTGCTAGATTTATATGTTTCAAATGATAAAGAGGAATACATAAATCGATTATACAAGAATAACGGTAATGGTATTTTTCAAGATGTTTCAATTTCTAGTAATGCAGGAATAGATGTGAGTGCTATGTCTACAACCTTAGGAGATTTTAACAACGATGGTTGGTTTGATATTTACATCACAAATACTCCGTTTAGTCAAGTTTCACTCATTGAAGGGAATGTATTATTAAAAAATAATGGTGATGGTACTTTTACAAATGTAGCATCTCAAACAGGAACATCTTTTGATAGTGTAGGTTGGGGTGCTGTGTTTTTAGATGCTGATAATGATGCTTTATTGGATCTTTATGTAAGTGGTAGTGAAAATGGATCTGGGGCATTAATATCCTCTGCTTTTTACCATCAACAAAATGATGAAACTTTTATTATACCCCAAAATATTGGGTTCAATTCAGATTTAAGAGAGAGTTATTCTAATGCTATTGGTGATATTGAAAATGACGGTAAACCAGACATAATAGTAGGAAATGATTCTGAACCAAATTTTTTGTGGTCGAATAAGACAGAAAACCAAAATAACTGGTTAAAGGTAAAGTTAGAGGGAGTAATTTCAAATAAAGATGGTATAGGAAGTACCATAGAAATTAATATTGGTGGACAATCCCAATACAGATTTACATTGGCTGGTGAAGGATATTTATCTCAAAATTCATTTTATGAATTTTTTGGACTCGGTAATGTAACCCAAGTAGATTATATAAAAGTTACCTGGAGTGCTACAGGCGAAACAGAAATAATCAATAATGTAAATGCCAATCAAGCTGTAATTATTAAAGAAGGATTTGGTATTTTAAGTAGTGATGTTATATTAAAAGAGTCATCATTTAGTGTATATCCAAACCCCAGTAATAATGGTATTTTTAAACTGTCTGTTGTGAACGAGAATAAGGTCTCTATACAAGTTTTTGATATTTCAGGTAGGTTAATTACCGAAAAAAATGATTTAAAAAATAATGATGAAATTAATTTAAGTCAATATGCTAGTGGAGTGTACATAGCAAGATTTAGTACAGACTCTAAAAACAACACTCTGAAATTAGTCATAAACTAATCTTCTAAGGCTCTGTCAAGCAAATTTTTGTTCATAATTTTACTAGTCTTTGCACCCAATTCTTTTATTTTTTCAACTTTTTTAACAAGATTACCTTTACCGGTAAGTTTTTTCATTGATGTGTCATAGGTGCCTTGTACAGTCTTAAGTTGGGTACCTACTTTAATTAGATCATTGGTTAGGTTTACAAATTGATCGTATAATCTTCCAGCTTGATTTGCTATTTCCAACACATTATTCTTCTGATTTTCCTGTCTCCACATGGAAGAAACTGTGCTTAAAGTAGCAAGCAGAGTAGAGGTAGATACTAAAACAACATTTTTATCTAAGGCTTCCAAATACAATTGATTATTATTACTTAGTGCCAATAAATAAGCAGGCTCTATGGGAACAAACATTAAAACATAGTCTGGAGCATTAATTTCATATAAAGTTTCATATTTTTTTTCACTTAATTCTTTGATATGCTTGCGAATACTTTCAATATGCTTTTTAAGATGGAGTTTTTTGTGTTCTTCGTCCTCTGCATTAAAGTAGGCCTCATAATTTATTAAAGAAACCTTTGAATCCACAATTAAATGACGTTTATCAGGTAAATTAATAATAAAATCGGGCTTTTTCAATCTACCCTCTTCATCTCTGTAACCACCCTGAGTAGTAAAATGAATACCTTTAGCAAGATTAGCTTTTTCTAGAAGAATTTCTAGTTGAGTTTCTCCCCAATCTCCTTGTGCTTTACTATCTCCTTTTAAGGCTTTAGTAAGATTTACTGCTTCTTTACTCATTTGCATATTCAAATCTTTCAAGGTGTTAAGTTGTTCTTTTAATGCAGAATGCATCCCTACACTTTCCTTTTGAGATTCAGAAACTTTTTTTTCAAAACCTTCTATTTTTTCTTTAAGAGGATTTAAAATAGAAGAAATGTTTAGTTTATTTTGTTCAGTAAATTTTGTTGATTTTTCTTCTAATATTTTATTGGCAAGATTTTCAAATTCTTTAGTAAACTTTTCTTGAATCGAATTTAATTCTTCTTTGTTTTTCTGCATTTCATTTTCAGAACTCTTTAACTCAGTAGCTAAACGAGTTTTTGTTGCTATTAAGGCTTCTTTTTCAAGTTGAATATTTTTTAAATCTTCTGTTGTCTCGTTAAGACTGTCATTTAGAAATAAGTTTCTTTCCTTAAGTGCTACTTGTTCTTTTTCGAACTTTAATCTTGAAAGGTATTTCCCCAAAAATAAACCAATAAAAGCACCAGTTATTATTACAACCAAGTTCATAAGTAAATCTATCATGATTCAAAAATAAGTCCTTAAATTTATAACTTTTAAATTTGAAGATGCAAAAATTATCAAAATTTATATTTAAACGGATTTTAGGTTGGAAATTAGTGGGGAACTTCCCCAAGCATTTAAAAAAATATGTGGTAATAGCTGCTCCACATACGAGTTGGCAAGATTTTCCTATTGCTATATTAGCCAGAAATTATACTGGTGAAAAAATAAATTTTATAGGGAAAAGTTCTCTATTTAATGGTCCTTTTGGATTTATCTTTAGAGCCTTAGGAGGAACTCCTGTTGACAGAAGTCAAAGTGCCAAAATGGTAGATGCCATTGTTAAAATATTTGACAATAATGAAGAATTCAGACTTGGAATTTCACCAGAAGGAACTCGAAAAAAAGTTACACACTGGAAAACAGGTTTTTATTATATTGCTAAAGGTGCTAAAGTACCTATAGTCATGGCAACCTTAGATTTTGAATTTAAGCAAATAAAATTCTCAGAACCCTATTATACCACTAATAGTAAGGAAAAAGATTTTGAATATTTTCATGCTTTTTTCAAAGGAGTAAAAGGAAAACACCTGGAGCTATCCTAATCTTTAAATTTACGCCCTACTTTCTCTGAAATTCCAATAATGACCTCTGTGGCTTTGATCATAGATTCTACAGGAACATATTCATACCTTCCATGAAAGTTATGACCACCAGCAAATATATTAGGGCAGGGAAGTCCCATAAAGGAAAGTTGTGAACCATCTGTACCTCCTCTAATGGGTTTAATTAAAGGTGTAATACCAATATCTTTCATAACTTCTTCGGCAATATCTACAATATGCATAACTGGAACTACTTTTTCTTTCATATTAAAATATTGATCTTTAATATCTATTTCTATTGCATTAATTCCGAGTTCAGAATTCATTTTCTTTACTAAATCTAACATCAATTGTTTTCTTTTATCAAATAATAAACGGTCATGATCTCTAATGATAAAATTTAAATTGGTTTGTTCTACTTTGCCTTCAAATTGATGCAAATGGAAAAAACCCTCATAACCTTCTGTAGATTCAGGAACTTCCTTTGAGGGCAATCTAGATATAAAATCACTACCAATAGTTATAGAGTTTATCATTTTACCCTTAGCATATCCCGGATGAACAATTTTACCATTAATGGTAATTTTTGCACTAGCAGCGTTAAAATTTTCATATTCTAATTCCCCTATTTGACTCCCGTCCATTGTGTATGCCCATTCTGCACCAAATTTTTCTACATCAAATTTATGAGCACCCTTTCCAACTTCTTCATCTGGAGTAAAGCAAATTCTTATTTTACCATGTTTAATTTCAGGATGTTTAATTAAATATTCCATTGCTGTTACAATTTCTGTGATACCAGCTTTATCATCGGCTCCTAATAGTGTAGAACCATCTGTAGTAATTAAAGTTTGACCCTTGTATTGAAGTAAATCACCAAAATATGAAGGGCTCAACACAATATTTTCTTTTTTATTGAGTACAATATCATTTCCATCATAATGATGATGAATTTGAGGTTTAACATTGGCTCCACAATAATCTGGTGTAGTGTCTATATGTGAAACAAATCCAATTGTTGGAACTTCATAATTTAAATTACTTGGTAGTGTTGCCATTACATAACAGTTTTCATCTAATGAAATGTCTTCCATTCCAATAGCTTTTAGTTCATGAACTAAAAGATTTGCTAAATCCCATTGTTTTTCTGTACTTGGAAAATCAGGATTGTTTGGATCAGATTCTGTATCTATGGTTACGTACCTAATAAATCTTTTTATAATGTGTTCTTTATTTATCATTTTAAAATATAATTTTATCTAATAAATTAATTCCTTTACAAATTCTTTCTTTGATAGAAACCTCTCCATAAACTTCAATTTTAGCATGAATATAATTCTTTTCATTTAACTTTATGAATAGATTAGAAACACTATAATTAAAATTATTATTTACGCCTTCAGCCTCAGAATAATAAGAAGGTTTTCCTTTAAAAACTATTTTATTGGTTTTAGTTTCAGTAAGCTGAAGTTTTGATAAGTTTGAATTAAATTTTTTAAAAAAAATTGAATCGAATACAATTTTATTAGATACGTGAGTAATGTCTATAAGTGTAGTTTCTTTTAATTGTTTGCTAGTATCTGCCGAAAAAATAGAAGATTGATGATTATCGTAATAAAAATTAGTTTTCCAATGGTCTGGATAATAAACAGAAAAGATTTTTTTTACATCTTCAATTCTTTCTAGGTTTGGAAATGTTTCTAATTCACAATCAAATGTATCAATAAATGAAGTTTTGTTTGAGCATGAATTCAAAATAAATACTAGAAACAAAAGTGTTTTAATTTTCGTCATTAAGGTATAATTAACTTTCCTATCGTATTATTTCCCGTTAACCAAGCTGTATTTCTATCTACAAATTGTATGGCATAGTAGGGTTCTTTATTTATATCATTCCAATTTAATCCACCATCATTGGAGTAAGAAACACCTGTTTTTCCAACAGCAAAAATCTCTTTACCATTGGTTTGAGGAACATATTGGACACAACTTTTATAGTTAGGGATTTGCTCATCTGCTACCAAGGTCCAAGTTTCTCCACCATCATTTGTTATCGCTTTATTTTTTGAATTCTCATTAGGTTTTGAATAATCTCCACCAATAATGATTCCATTATTTTGGTCAAAAAAATCAATAGAGTAGATTCCTTGTGAACCAGAACCTTGAATAATAGGAGTTTCATACACTTTCCAAGATACCCCATAATCATTAGACTTAAAAACTCTAGACTGTATTCCGCCTGTAGCAATCCAAACAGTACTGCCTAAGACTTTTATATTAGTATTACTGGCAGCAAATGCTGCTTCACCCTCCTCAATTTTAGGAATATCCTTACATGGAGTTTTATTCCATGAGTTTCCACCGTCAGTGGTGCGAATTATTGATAAACAATTTTCATCAGTTGGATCACCCATGGCGATACCATTTAGGTCATCAAAAAATTTCATTGAATTATAAAATACTTTTGGATGATCTTCTTTGTAAACAATGTATGCCTCTGAAAAATTATATTGATACAGTAAAGCAGGATTTGAGATGGAAAGTGCATAAACTAATTTAGATGTTTTGTTAAATACAATACTTCTAAAATTAGGAGTTATAGAGTCTTGATATTTAAATTGTGTTTTTTGCCAAGTTTTACCACCATTGTTTGTATATCCAATATACCCATTTGAACCAGCAAAATACATAGTTAAAGAATCGATAGCTACCAATGAACGTATACTAGTACTATCTGCTTTAAAAGGTTTAATTATGATATTATCAATTTTTCTGGGTTTATAGTTATGAGTACAAGAGGAGAAAAAAATAAATAAAAAAACAACGGTAAATAATGATTTCATTTTGATATTTTTATAAAAACGAAAATACACAAATCATTTGTTGAATAATGAAGAAAGCTTTAGTAATTTCTGGTGGAGGCAGTAAAGGAGCATTTGCAGGAGGTGTTGCCGAATATTTATTAAAAGAAAAGAAAAATATATATGATATATTTTTAGGAACCTCTACCGGTAGTTTAATGGTTTCACACTTAGCATTGGGTAAAATTGATGCTCTAAAAAGTATTTATACACAAGTAAATCAGCGTAGTATTTTCAATATAAATCCATTCAGAATAACAAATAAAAACGGAGTTACCATAGTAAATATTCGACACACAGCTACGATATTAAATTTCCTAAAAGGAAGTAAAACCTTTGGTGAAAGTAAAAACTTAAGAAGGTTAATTTCAAAAAATATTACCAGAGAGTTATATGATACTATTCTCAAAGAAAAAAAAGAAGTAGTAGTTACTGTTTCTAACTTTACAGCGAATAGAATAGAGTATAAGTCAATTCAAAATAATACATACGAAGATTTTTGTGATTGGATTTGGGGTTCTTGTAATTATATTCCTTTTATGAGTTTATTGGAAAAAAATGGTCATCAATATGGAGATGGTGGTTTTGGGTGCTTAATTCCCATTAGAGAAGCTATTGAAAGAGGTGCAAGAGAAATTGATGCAATAATCTTAGAAACTGAGATTACACAAATTAATAGAATGCCTGCAAAAAATCCTTTCTCATTATTGTTTACTGTTCAAGAGTTTATGATGGAACATGTTGAAAAGCATAACATCACAATAGGTAAACTTTCAGCAAAACAGAATGGTGTAGCGTTAAATTTATATTACACTCCAACCGTTTTAACCACAAATTCATTGGTTTTTGAGGCAAAAAAAATGGCTAAGTGGTGGAAATCTGGATACGAATATGCTCAAAAAAGAGAACAAGAAAACTCTAGTGAATTTAGAGCAGATATACTAGATGTTTAAAAATAGTTATTTCTTCTTAAAGTTAACAAACATAATACCTTTGGAAGGATTTTTAGCTTTAGAATCACTAATTTCCTCTAAGTTAAGCATTGAATTTGATTTATAACTAACTGATCTCCCTCCTGTAGCAATTAAAAAGATAGTTCTGTCTAAAAGTGGATCACTTCGCTCACCTAATACTCCAAGATTATTGTAATCTTCAGGAAATACTACGGTAGGATCTATACCATTAGGTTCATTAGAATCGTCTTTATTTTTAATTTCTAAAACAAGAGGTTGTATAGCCCAAGTATGATTTGAAGCTAGATTGTCTCCAGTTCTAGTATAATTATCAGAATCATAAAGTGTTACTGAACCTTGAACTTTTCCGGTAGTTTTCTTACCAACAGAGCTAACATCTATATATGAAGATAAACTATTCATTACTAACTCTGAGGCTGAAGCTGAACTGCCTGAAGTTATAAAATAAACACGATTAAGATTAAGTGAATTAATCGGTTCTTGTAGAATTATATTTTGATTTTGATCTCTATTTATAATTTGATTTGTGAAATTATTTTCAAAAACACTTGCATCTAGAGCATTCATCACTTTTGTATTCCATTGTTCTTTAGAAAATAATTGACCGTTAAATTGCCCTGTAACCATTCCTCCAAGATAAGTCGCAGTTGCTACGCTTCCACCACCATTATAACGTAAATCTATAATTAAATCTGTGATATTTTCTGATTGAAATGAGGCGAATGCAGCATTTAACTCTCCATCAAAACTGCTAGAAAATTGATTGTAAAGTAAATATCCAATTTTATGAGACCCTTCATCTATTGTTTTTACAATTGCAACTGGATTTTCTTGTAATTGTGTTTTTGTTAAGTTGATGGATGTTGTATTTGTTATTGGATTTCCATCATTAAATTCAGCCAAACTTATTGTGTAATTAACACTATCATCAAAAAGAAGACTTCTGTAGTTAGACTCTGTTAATTGAACACCATTAACTTCAGTAAATAACATTCCCCTTTCTATATTTTTTGTTTCAGCATCAGATTCTGGTATCACATAGCGAACGTAGCCAAATACTTTTGAGGGGTCACTTGCATATCTTACCAAACCAAATTCCATACCATTACTTAGATTAATTCCTTGAAAAGAATTCTCCAAAGCAATATAATCATCAACAATCCATGAAAACCGATCTATCACTCCAGGTTGATATCTCAAACTCTCAAATAAATCTTTTGGAGAAGAAAAATTAGAGTATTCAGTATATAGTTGACCAATACTCGTAAATCTTGTGTCTGATAAATCTGGAACATTTGGTTGCCATAAATAATAATTGTTCATAGCTCTCCAAATGAATAAGTGAATTTCGTCATTTTCACTTGCCATATAATTATCACTTTTTTCACATGAAGTGAAAAATAATAAGATCGTTGTAAAAAGTAGTGTGAATGTATATTTAATATTTTTCATTATCGCCCTAAATTTGGTAAATCTTGTTTTATAAAAGTTCCTTTATCTATAATTCTTTGTGTATCTATTGAGTTGTATATAATATCTAATTCAAATGGATTGCATGGGTAATTTACACCCAAATTTCCTGTTGAAATATAAGAAAGTGTAATGTTTAGTAATGGATCTGATATCTCACCAAGTTCTCCTAAATTTAGCGGATCTTCTACTGGGCATAGTGCAATAGTTGGTGTAATTCCAGAAGTAAAGGTTTCATCTTCTTTATTAGAAAATGTAAGTACTGAAGGTCTTAATGAATAGGTATGGTTTGGATTAACATTAAAGGCATTGTAATCAGGAGAATCATATAAATAAATAGCCCCTAAATTATCACCTTCTGTCTTATTACCAAGAATATGAACGTTAATGTAGGGTTTTAGACTATTAATAAGTAATTCTGTTGCTGATGAGCCAGAAAAGCTGTTTCCGTTAAGAATAATATAAACATCTGTCAGGCTTAATCCATTTATGGATGTGTTGTTTTGAAGAGTTGTCGGAAATTTTGTTACAAGTGAATTGGGTTGATTTTGATCAAACCAAGTTTGAGATTTATTATTCCAGGTTTTTTTAAATAATATTTCATCGGTGAATTGACCTGTAATCATTGAAGCAATTTCGGATATGGTTATTGCATTAGAATAGCTTCCTATAGCATATCTAAGATCAATAATTAAATCGTCTACAGATTGATTTTTAAATTCTAACATTGATGCATTAAGGTCTTCTATGTAATTGTCAGAAAAATCATTATTATACAACAGATATCCTACATTTTTAGCACCAAGGCTAAATACCTTGTTTAATAATACGGGAGGATATTGATAATTTTGTTTTACCAAATCTACTCTCATATCATTTTTCACTAATGTAACACCATTGTAATCCGCCATTAGCAACTTTAAAGTATCTTGAGGATAATCGATTAACAAACTATTGTAATTAGTTTCAGTTAAAGATATGGTATCATTTTGCTCATTTATAACTCCATAAAAAAAATTACCTCTTGAAAGGTTTTCAGTTGAAGCAGCTGATGTTGGAAGAATATGAGTAACATATCCTATTATTGTATCTAATAAACCTTGGTTTTTAAAAAGTCCAAACTCCATTCCTGTAGTGAATGAAGATCGTAACGGTAAAGGCAAGTCATTAATTTCATAATTTTCTATCAGTAATGATTTTGAATCTGTGCTCTTTTTTAATGAATTAAAAATTACTTCAGGAGCATCAAAACCACTTAAATAACGCTCTAATTGTTGGTTGGAGCTAAAGCGTCTATCCGATAAATCATTTATATCTTCTTGATACAAATAGTAAGCGTTTAAACCTTTCCAAATAAAATCTTGAACTTCAACAGAGGGATTCAATTCATTGTCTGTTTTATCACAGCCATACAACCAAAAATTTACAAATAAAATTAATATGAGAGGTTTCGCTAAAATTTCTTTCATAACTTGTATTACAATAACAACTTAAACGCAATTTAAGTATAATTAGTATTTTTTCATCTATTGATGTAACAAAATATAATACACTTCGTCGAAGAGATGAAGAATTTATAATTAAAGAGTAGAAATTATAAAAATGAATGAGTCAGACTTTTTGAAAGTTGTTTTACCCTTCAAGGATAAAGTCTTTAGATTGGCAAAAAGATTATTAGTTTCTCAAGATGAAGCTGAAGATGCGACTCAAGAGTTGCTATTAAAGTTGTGGAAAAATAAAGATAAAATTGAAGGCTATAGAAATACAGAAGCATTTGCGATGACGATGACAAAGAATTATTGTTTTGATAGATTAAAATCTAAACAAGCTAGTAACCTAACCTTGATTCATAATAATTATAAAGAAAATGAAATAAGTTTAGATAAGAAATTAGAATATGAAGATAGTGTTCATAAAGTTCATCAACTCATTAAAAATTTACCAGACAAACAAAGGTTAATAATTCAATTACGAGATGTAGAAGAGTATGATTTTGAAGAAATAAGCGACATAACAAAAATGAACCCAACAGCTATAAGAGTTTCATTGTCTAGAGCAAGAAAAACAATTAGAGAACAACTCAAAAAACAACATAACTATGGACTTAATTGAGATAGAAAAGCTATTAATAAAGTATGAGAATGCTGAAACAACCTTAAATGAGGAAGCAATTTTAAGAACATATTTTCTAACTGAAAAAGTTCCATCACACTTAAAAGAATATCAACATATTTTCACATATTTAGCAGCAAGTAAAGAGGAGGTGTCTTCTGTTAATCATAACTTTAAACTAAAACCCAGAAATTACAGATGGATTTCAATTGCTGCGAGTATAGTGCTATTCATAGGTGTGTATGGAGGGCATTCTGAATACAAAGAATATCAGAAAAAAAATGAAGCATTAAAATCTTTGGCTCAAATTACAGAGGGTTTAAAATTAGTATCTGCCAATTTAAACAAAGGAAATCAATCATTTAAAAAACTATTTGTATTTGAAAATACATTATATAAAGTCACAAACATAAATATTAACAATTAAAAATATAAACAATGAAAAAAACACTTTTTTTTATTGCTATGGCAATCACAACAACATTTAGTTATGGACAATCAATTTTCGATAAATTAGAAGATATGGATGGTGTTATGTCTGTAGTCATAAACAAAGATGCTTTTGAAATTTTATCAAAGTTTAATTTTGATAATGACAAAGGAGGTAATGAAATGACTAAAGTCTTTAAAATGATAGATGATTTAGATGAATTTAAAACCTTCTCTACTGATGAACAAGAAATTGCAGTTCAAATGGAAAATATGGTTAAAAGCGAAGTTAAAGTAAAAAAATTAACAGAGTTAATGAGATTAAAAGAAGATAACTCTAAAGTATGGATCTATGTAGAGAAAACATCTGTGAAAGATATGGTAAGTGAAGTTCTTATGTTTGTCAAAGGGATAGATAAAAAAACCAATGGAATGTCTAAGGCCATGATTATTTCATTGAGTGGGAGTATAGATATAAATAAGATGTCAACTCTTGTAGACACTTTAACTAACAAAAACTAATTATGAAAAAAATAATATTTATTTTATCAGTGTTATCCATTTTTATATCATGTGATAACAAACAAAAATCTATTCAGACCTATATGGTTAATCATCAGGATGAGCCAGGATTTATGTCTTTAGATTTACCCATGAGTTTAATTCAATTAAAAGCTGGTGAGGTGCCTAATGATGTAAAAGATGCCTATGCGAGTATTAAAAAAATTAATTTATTAGGACTACCATATCTTAACAATAAAGAAGATTACGAATCCGAAAAAATAGAAATTTCTCAAATACTAAATAATTCATCATTATATAAAAAATTAATGAAAATGGATATGAACGGGATGAGAGTTTCTATCTATTATAGTGGTGGCACTGATGATATTAATGAAGTAATTGTATATGGTTATTCCAAAGAAATGGGAGTAGGCGTTGCAAGGGTTAAAGGTAAAAACATGAACCCAACAAAAATTTCACAAATGGTAAATTATTTAAAATTAGATTCTAATCAAATGGCTATTAAACAATTAATGAACGTTTTTGATTCAACAAAATAATTTAATCAAAATGAATAAAAATTGATGTCATCAATCTTCTGAGTTCTTTTAACTAGGGATTAACAACTGATTTTGTATTATTTACTATTTTTGGGAATCAACAATATGTACATGAACTTACAGAGGCTATTATTTGTTATTATTACTTTATCGTGTTTATCTATTGCTTCACAAAGTCAAGATCCAACCACTATTTATAGAAAGGAAAGAGATAAAATTAACAATCTAGTTCATACAAAACTCAAAGTTAATTTTAATTTTGAAAAGAAAGAGTTAAATGGAGAGGAGTGGGTTACTTTAAAGCCTCATTTTTATCCAGTTAATCAGGTTGTATTAGATGCTAAAGCTATGTTGATTCATGCTGTGAGTTTAGATGGTAATAATTTAGACTTTAGCTATGATGGTCATCAATTAAAAATTGAACTCCAACGTCAATATTCAAAAGACGAAAGCTATACGCTATACTTAAAATACACTGCAAGACCTGAAAAAGTTAAGGAAAAGGGGAGTGCTGCAATATCATCAGCAAAAGGTTTATATTTTATAAATCCTTCTGGGCAAGAGTTAAATAAGCCTACTCAAATATGGACACAGGGTGAAACAGAATCCAATAGTTGTTGGTTTCCAACGATAGATTCACCCAATCAAAAAACAAGTCAAGAGATTTACATCACAGTTCCTAATAAATTTAAAACACTTTCAAATGGGAAACTTATTAGCCAAGAAGTTTCTGGAAATAATCGAACTGATTATTGGAAATTTGATCAGAAACATGCGCCCTATCTATTTTTTATGGGGGTAGGTGAGTACGAAGTAATTGAAGATTCTTATAAAAACATTCCTGTTAATTATTATGTTGAAAAAAAATATGCATCCTTAGCTAAGGATATTTTTGGTCTTACACCTGAAATGATTGGTTTTTTTGAAAACAGACTTGGTGTTAGTTATCCATGGAACAAGTACAGTCAAATAGTTGCAAGAGATTATGTAAGTGGTGCTATGGAAAATACTACTGCTGTTATTCATGGAGAATCTGCCTATCAATTGAAAGGACAGTTGATTGATGAAAATAGACAAGAAAACACTATAGCTCACGAAATATTTCATCATTGGTTTGGAAATTTAGTAACAACTGAAAGCTGGAGTAATTTGGCTCTAAACGAATCATTTGCCAACTATAGTCAGTATTTGTGGAGAGAATACAAATATGGTAAAGCAAACGCAGATGCTCACCTTTTTGAAAATATCCAACCTTACTTTGTTGATGTTACTCATCATGAAAAAAAACTTGTACGATTCTATTATAAGGACAAAGAGGACATGTTTGATCTTGTCAGTTATAATAAAGGGGGAGCTATTCTTCATATGTTACGCAAATATTTAGGTGATGAGGCTTTCTTTTCTGGATTAAAAAAATATCTAATTCAATATCAATATAAATCTGCAGAAGTTTCTCAATTACGTCTTGCTTTGGAGGAGGTTAGTGGTAAAGATTTGCAGTGGTTTTTTAATCAATGGTTCTTTGGGGCAGGGCACCCATATATTCAAGTCTCCTATGATTATAATTCCCTTGAAAAAACCGTGACTGTTAACTTTCTTCAAACCCAAAACAATGTTTTTAAATTTCCCATGGCTATTGATATTTTTGAAAATGGCACAAAAACTAGACACCATGTTTTTGTCGATAGTAGAGATAGCTCATTTAAGTTTATTTATGAAAGTAAAAGTCCTGACTTAATTCAAGTTAATGCTGATGGTGTATTATTGGCCGATTTTTCTGAAAATAAAGTTTTGAGTGATTATATTTTTCAACTTAAACATGCCGATAATTTTATGCATAAGAGAGAGGCTTTATTAAAAGTAGCAGAAAAACAAGATCAAAAACAAGCTTTTAACGCTATTAGTGATGCCTTAAATGATGAACTTTATTTCATAAGGATATTAGCCTTAGAACAGATCAACTTAATTAATAAATGGTCAAAAAAATCTACAATCAATACAATCAAACGTATAGCATCAAATGATTCCAAGACCCTTGTTCAAGCCTCAGCCATAGAAACTCTTGGTAAATTAACAGATCCAGAATTAAGGCCTGTTTTTTCAAAAGCTCTCAACAGTGATTCTTTCAGTGTAGTAGGAAAAGCATTAGTTGCAATGTATTATGTAGACAAGGAATATGCAGTAAAAAAATCAAAAGAACTACCAATTGAGGTTAAAAATATTATAGCCACACCACTTACACGAATATATATCGAAGAGAAGGATGATAGTGAAATGGCATTTATAGCCAACAATGTTTTGGCGGGTATGTACTTAAATAATAATCCAAAAATTCAACAAATCTATAAAGATGCTTACGAGCAAATAGCTATAAGTAATAATAGCGAAGCCATCAGAAACTTAGTCAATGATGTTATTGTAAAAGGGAATCAGTACAGACAATATAATTTTCATCAGGTTGGAATAAGTCTCCTTAGACAAATGGTTCAGAAGCAAAAAAAGGCAAATTTATCTAACAAGCTTGAGAATATAGAAATTATAAGAACTGGAATTGCTAAATTAATTCAATAATTATCCCTTTTTATATTCATCAAAAGTACCATCAGTATAAAAAACAACAATTCTCTCCATTTTTTTTGAGGGTACAGAAGGTTTAATATCAGGGGCTATATCATTGCTATGAGTTGAATTAGTTATTTGTGTATCTTGAGTTTTAGGATATTGACCCTTTCCATTCAAAAGCCAATATATATCTACATCACTAAATTCATTAGTAACTTTTAAGATAAAGTCTAAACTAGGTTTATTTCTTCCAGATAATATATGAGATATGCTCGAACGTTGTACACCAATTTTATCAGCAAATAAAGACGCAGTCAACTGGTGATTTTCAAGTATTTTTTTAAGTCTATTTGTAAAATCTATCTTGTTTACCATTGTAAACTAATATTTGAATTACAAATGTATACTTCGTAATTTTAGTTTCCAAATTTTAATAGAATAAAGTAGTTAAATAATTTTATTTTATTAAAGTTTAACTTTATTTAAATTTTATAATAATATGATTTATAATATATTAAACATTTTTAATGTATTAATTATTTTACTTGTTAAATATTGAATATTACAAATGTAATTTCTTATAAATTTGTTTACAATAGTTATAAAATTATCAATAAAAATGGTAACAATTGTAATTTTTATTCTTTTAAAATTTTAAAGTGTTTTTGAATATTACTAAAATGAATCATGTATTTTTGTTTATTAATGAATGATATTAATACACTAATCAATACTGATCTGGCAACAAGAATAGCCAAGGAATATAAACACACCAATGTTAATGGAAGATACGTTACAATTGACAAACTTGAAGATTTTCTTTTTAAATTAAATGATTCTTCTAAAATCTTCATTAAAAACATTGGAAAATCTGAAGAAAACAGAAATATTTATCAAATTAAAATGGGTGATGGGAATAAAAAAATCCTAATCTGGACTCAAATGCACGGTAATGAAAGTACTGGAACTAAATCCGTTATTGATTTTATTAATTTTATAAATACCTCTAAAAACAAAATAGCAAATCAAATTCTTTCTAATTGCACGATCAAAATTATTCCAATACTAAATCCTGATGGAGCAGAATACTATACTCGATTCAATGCTAATGCAATAGACCTTAATAGAGACGCAATCGATAAAAAAGCAAAGGAGAGTATTTTATTAAGAAAGGTACTTGAAGATTTTACTCCAGATTTTTGTTTTAATCTTCACGATCAACGAACAATTTTCGGAGTAGAGGGCACTACTAATTCAGCCACACTGTCTTATTTAGCACCCTCAGAAGATAAAACAAGAAAAGTCACTAAAACAAGAAAAGTGACTATGAATATTATTATTGCCATGAATACACTTTTGCAACAAATAATTCCAGGACATATTGGAAGATATACAGATACTTTTTATCCAACAGCTACGGGTGATAATTTTCAAAAACTTGGTTTTCCAACAGTACTTATTGAGTCAGGACATTATAAAGATGACTATCAAAGAGAAAAAGTAAGAGAATTTACATTTATATCATTACTTCAAGGTATTTTTCATATAAGTTCAACAAATAATTTTAAAGAATTTAATTCATATTTTGATATTCCTGAAAACAATGATAGCTACAGAGATCTATTACACAAATTTTCAAATAAGCCCAATGAAGCATTTCAATATGAAGAAATTTTAGAAAACTCTGATGTAAAATTTATTCCTAAAAGGGTAAATATTGATATTTCAAGTCATTTTTTTCACAAAGAAATCGATTTCGTTAGTTAAATTTTTGAATTTTTCTCACAAAAACACACGAAATATTCAATTAAATTTATACTTTTGTGTAATAATATGAATAATCTCTATTAAAATGAAAAAATTTATTTTAGACGAAATAGATCATCAAATTTTAGATATCTTAATCGAAAACGCGAGAACTCCATTTACAGATATTGCTAAGAAATTGTTAGTTTCTGCAGGTACAATTCATGTTCGTGTAAAAAAAATGGAAGATGAAGGAATAATACAGGGTTCTACATTAACCTTAAATTATGAGAAAATGGGATATTCTTTTATAGCTCATGTTGGTGTATTTTTAGAGAAAACATCTATGACTCAAAATGTAATTTCAAATTTAAATTCTATTCCAAATGTAACTGTTGCTTACGTAACTGCTGGAAAATACAATATCTTTTGTAAGGTAAGAGCAAAAGGAACTAATGATGCTAAAGATATTATATACAAAATAGATGAAATTCCCGGGGTAAGTAGAACTGAAACAATGATTGCACTTGAAGAAAGTATAAATGATAAAAAAAGAATGATGCATGCCATTTTTAAAGAACTTTAAAAAAACATAGCATTTTAATATATAAATTATTAACCTTATCTATATTGATAAGGTTTTTTTATACCTAAACCTCAAATAGGAATGCATATTCATTTTTAATACTAGCAATAATTTAATTATTTATAATCATATTTGATTATGAAAATAGTATTTTCGTTAAATTAGACCGAATGAAAATATCTCATGAGTAATATTTTAAAATATAATTTAAAAGGTGTAGAAGAAAAAACACTTGTCAATTTATATCTTCAAATGTTAAGACCTCGTTTAATTGAGGAGAAAATGCTTGTTTTACTTAGGCAAGGTAAAATTTCTAAATGGTTTTCAGGAATTGGTCAAGAAGCCATCTCAGTAGGAGTTACAGCTGCTCTTAATAAAGAAGAGTACATACTTCCAATGCACAGAAATCTTGGTGTTTTTACAACTAGAAAAATACCCCTACATCGCTTGTTTTCTCAATGGCAAGGTAAAATGAATGGTTTTACCAAAGGAAGAGATCGTAGTTTTCATTTTGGTACTCAAGAATATAATATTGTAGGAATGATATCGCACTTAGGACCTCAATTAGGTGTAGCAGACGGTATAGCTTTGGCAAACAAATTAAAAAAGAATAATCAAGTTTGTGCAGTTTTTACCGGAGAAGGAGGAACTAGTGAAGGTGATTTCCACGAAGCCTTAAATGTAGCCTCTGTTTGGGAATTACCTGTATTGTTTTGTGTTGAAAATAATGGATATGGATTATCAACTCCAACTGCTGAACAATATCGGTGTAAACATATAGCTGATAAAGGAATAGGTTATGGTATGGAAAGTCATATTATCGATGGAAATAATATTGTAGATGTTTATACAAAGGTTTATAATTTGGCAAATGATATCAGAAATAACCCTCGTCCAGTTCTTCTTGAATTTAAAACTTTCAGAATGAGGGGTCATGAGGAAGCCAGTGGTACAAAGTATGTACCTCAAGAACTAATGGATACTTGGAAGAATAAAGATCCTTTAAAAAACTTTGAAACTTTTTTATGTTCAGAAAACATACTCACAACACAACAAATTAATGATGAAACTTCACTAATAAAAAAAGAAATTAATGAACATTTACAAATAGCCTTCGATGAAGATTTAATAACTGCAGATTTAAATTCAGAACTTAAAGATGTTTACAAAGAATATGAACCAGAAGTTATAGCTCCCTCCAATCAAAAATCTAACATGAGGCTAATAGATGCGGTGTCTAAGGGTCTACGTGAATCTATGGATAAACACGATCAATTAATTATCATGGGTCAAGATATAGCTGAATATGGAGGTGTTTTCAAAATTACGGAGGGCTTTACTGCACAATTTGGTAGAGCGCGTGTAAGAAACACGCCCATTTGTGAATCAGCTATAGTTTCAGCTGCTTATGGAGCTTCTTTGAACGGAATGAAAACTGTTATGGAAATGCAGTTTGCAGATTTTGTGAGTTCAGGATTTAATCCTATCGTAAATTTATTAGCAAAATCTCACTACAGATGGAATCAAAATGCAGACGTTGTAGTAAGAATGCCCTGCGGTGCTGGTGTAGGTGCTGGTCCTTTTCATAGTCAAACAAATGAAGCATGGTTTACAAAAACACCTGGATTAAAAGTGATATATCCAGCTTTTCCAGAAGATGCTAAAGGTCTTTTGTGTGCGGCTATAAATGATCCAAACCCTGTTTTATTTTTTGAACATAAAGCACTTTATCGTTCTGTATACCAAGATGTATCGAATGATTATTTTACAGTAGAATTAGGAAAAGCCTCCCTCATAAGAGAAGGTAGTGAAGTAACAATTATATCCTATGGGGCAGGGGTGCACTGGGCTATAGATACACTTAAAAGTAATCCAAATATAAAAGCTGATCTCATAGATTTGAGAACATTACAACCTTTAGATGTAGAAACAATATATACTTCAGTAAGGAAAACTGGAAAAGCAATTTTTCTACAAGAAGATTCTCTTTTTGGTAGTATTGCAAGTGATGTTTCTGCTTTAATTAACGAAAACTGTTTTGAATTTCTGGATGCTCCGGTTAAACGTGTAGCTAGTTTGGAAACCCCAATACCTTTTCAGGGTGAATTAGAAAAACAATATTTGCCAAAGCACCGATTTATCGATGAATTGAACAATCTATTAAATTATTAATTAAGAACACAAACAATATGATGAACAAACAAATTATCTTAAAAGAAAGACCAATTGGCTTTCCTACTGATTCTACATGGAATTTAGAATCTAATGCTATTCCAACACTTAAAGAAGGAGAGATCTTAATTCAACATCACTATATTTCGTTAGATCCAGCGATGAGAGGATGGATGAACGATAGTAAATCATATATAGCTCCTGTTGGTATAAACGAGGTAATGCGTTCTGGATCTATTGGTAAAGTTATAGAAGTTAATAACCATCCAGATTTTAAAGTTGGAGACTGTGTAACAGGCTGGGGGGGTGTTCAACAGTATGTTGCTACTGACGGAAAAGGTTGGTTTAAAGTAGATGATAGCGTAGCACCAATGCCTTTGTTCATTGGAACTCTAGGAATGCCTGGAATGACAGCCTATTTTGGAATTCATGAAGTTGGAAAAATAAAAGAAGGTGATATTGTTTTAGTGTCTGGAGCAGCAGGTGCTGTGGGAAGTGTTGTTGGCCAGATTTCAAAAATTAAAGGATGTACTGTAATTGGTATTGCCGGTGGAAAAGAGAAATGTGACTATCTTATAAATGAGTTGGGTTTTGATGCTGCTATAGACTATAAATCTGAAAACATTTATGAAGCTTTAAAAGAAAAGTGCCCTAAAGGAATTGATGTATATTTTGATAATGTGGGAGGAGAAATTTTAAATGCAGCACTAACTAAGCTTCGAATGCATGCTAGGATAGTTATCTGTGGTGCTATTTCTCAATACAACAATAAAGTAAAAATTAAAGGACCAAGTAACTATCTAAGTTTACTTGTTAATAGAGCAACGATGCAAGGTATGGTTGTTATGGATTATGCTAAAGATTATAAGAAAGCTGCTCAAGAAATGGGCATGTGGATTGCCGAGGGAAAATTAAAATCTAAAGAAGACATTTATAACGGTATTGAAAATTTCCAAGATACTTTTGCCCGCTTGTTTAGTGGTGATAAAAAAGGAAAATTAGTTTTAAAAGTTATTGAAGAATAAATTTTGGAACATTTTTTTCAATGCCCTTATTGTTGGGAAGAAATATCAATGATTTTAGATCCTAGCATTGGTAAACAGACCTACATAGAAGATTGTGAAGTTTGTTGTAATCCAATAGAACTAACTCCTCAATTTAATTCAAATGAACTCATAGCCTTTGAAAGTAATTCTATAGAGCAATAATTTATTTATATAAGAGGATTATTCCACGAAAACTTTTGAAATAATTGTAACCAATCATTAGGAAAAGAGGACTTTAGCCTCAGTTTTTTAGTCGTGAAAGGGTGCGTAAATTCAAGAGAACCTGCATGTAAAAAAAGTTTTTTCCACCCAAATTCCCTTTCGTACATAAGGTCATGATTTTTGTCACCATATTTAGTATCATTTATTAAGGGGGTAGACACTTTATTCATATGTATTCGAAGTTGATGCATTCTTCCAGTTTTAGGTTTGAGTTCAACTAAACTATAGCGAGACGAGTCATATGGTTTTACAGGTATATCAAGAACAATTGTATTTAAAAGTTTTACATGGGTCTCTGCATCTTTGTAAACTGAAGCATCTCTTCCTTTTACTGGTGAATCAATTATTGAATTTTCTTTGGAAAAACCACGAACCAAACCATAATATGTTTTTTCAATCTTATGACTGGTAAATAAAGCTTGAAAAGGTGCAACATATTCTCTTTCAGAGGCCAATAAAATAATACCTGAAGTTTTTCTATCTAATCGATGAATAGGAAAAAACTTTTTACTACACTGAATTTTAAGCAGTTGAACTAATGATTCTTCATCTTTTTTATTTCGCGAATGATGCGCATGGTGAACTAACACATTATTTGGTTTACTAACAACTACACAAAAGCGATCTTGATATATTATCTCTAAAGACATCAAACAGTTTTATTAACTAACAATAGAAGCAGCAAAGAAATAAATCCACATACAGTGAAACCTACAAATAATGGCAGAGCAGTAGTCTCTACAAAACCACCAATTAAGGTCGCAATTGGAACAGCCATAATGGTTGAAACAAAACCATTAATAGCAGCACCTATACCAGCAATATGACCCAGAGGTTGCATGGCTAGTGATCGTACATTGCCAAATAAAAACCCAACAGAAAAAAACTGAATACCTAAAAAACAAATAAGTATACTAATGTCAGGATTAGATGTTCCAAAATAAAGTAGGGTATAGGATAAGGAGGTTATGGAGAATACTATAATAAAAATATTGACCAACTTTCTCATACCAAATTTAACTACCAATGCGCCATTTGTAAAAGTAGCCAAACCAACGGAAAAAGCTAATGCACCAAATATATAAGGAAACTCATTAATAAGTCCATATTGAACTTCAAAAATATGTTGAGATGTACTCAAAAATACCATAAATGACCCAGTGGCTAAGCCAGAAATCATTGTGTAAATTACGGCTGATCTATGTTTTAAAAACTCTACAGAACCTTGAGTAAATATTGAAAATGAAAATTTTTTCTTGTAAATCTGGGGCAATGTTTCAGGTTGTCTTTTCCAGAACCAAATTAGAACTAGAATTCCAAACACTAATTGACTATAAAAAATGGATTCCCATCCGAAATTATCTAATAAAAATTTACCTAAGCTAGGAGCAATGATGGGTACTAAAATAAAAATAGTAACTACAAAAGACATAATCTTGGCCATATAATCACCTTCAAAACGATCTCTAATCATTGCAATACTTATAGATCTAGATGCAGAAAGACCAATTCCTTGAAAAATTCGTCCAAGAACCATAATTTCAATATTGGGAGCATAAATGCATAAGAAACTAGCCAATACGAAAACTCCAAAACCAATGTATACAACAGGTTTTCTTCCAAAACTATCTGAAATAGGACCAAAAATTAATTGTCCAAAACCTAAACCTAAAAATATCATTGTAATTAATAGTTGGTTTTCATTTGGAGTTTTAGTACCAACTGATGAACCTATAGGTTTTAGTGCGGGAAGTATTGTATCTATAGACAAGGCCACAATAGACATCAAACAAGCCATTAATAATATAAATTCAAATTGAGAAGTAAATTTTTTTGTACTTGTTGAGTGGTGTTCCAAATTCATTGCGCAAAAGTAAACTATTTTACCATTCTATATTTACTTGCTTAGATACTATTTAGGTAAGTATAAAGAGTAGTATTTAAATCCTACTTAACATAATATAAATTATAATACAAATAAATAAATTATTTAATTATGTATACATGAGCTTTTGTATAGCTTAAACTAGATTATGTTACGATAATCGATAATTAAAGAAAATTAATTACAATTATTTTGAAAATATCTCCTGTTATAAAGATGTAAAACAGTAAGCGAGATTGCTGGTAAGTATATAAGACTTTCATTTAATTGAAACCACCCCATTTTTTCATTTAAGATGATAAAAAATAGAAAAGACCAAAAAAACCATAACGATATACTGATTACTTTATTTTTTGATCTAAGTGTTGAACTATAGACCGCAAAAAATGATATAATTACAAATAGAATGTCTATTAATCTCCACCATGTTGGTGGCGTACCACAACAATTTAAAGTTCCTGCTTGTGCTATAAAAATTAATGGAGTTGCAATACAATGCAACATACAAAGTGTGCTAGCAATAGCACCGATACTGTCTGGTTTTTGCTTTATTAAAATCATTAATTTTTTATTTACGCAGTAAAAATAAATAATTTATTTTTATTGCAACTATGTTGCATTATATTTGTTGTATGGGAATTATAAGAAAAACAAAATCTGTTGAAGCTTTACTCAATGAATTTGACAATAGCTCTTCAGCGATTTCAGCAACAAAATTAATAAGTAAACTTAACTCAAGATTTAACAAAACAACAATCTATAGAGTATTAGATAAACTTGAAGATGATGGTATATTACATTCCTTTTTAGGTAAAAATGGATTAAAATGGTATGCCAAATGCAATAATGGATGTTCTCTAGATTATCACAATGATATACACCCCCATTTTCAATGTTTAGATTGTGGAAAAGTTGATTGCTTATCTTTTGATATTAAAATGCCAGAAATTCCAAATAGAATAATTAAGTTTTCTCAACTCTTAATTCAAGGAAAATGTGAAGAATGTTTGACATAAAAGTTTTGACAATAACCTTTTAATACCACTTCTTTCTCACTCCAATAAAAATAAATATCATAAGAGTATACACTAAAAAAAAAGGAATAATAGCGGCTTTTAACCCCAAAACTAATAGAATTGCAATAATTAATAATTGAAAACCCAACCCAAAAGTAGAAACACAAGTCATAAACCAATTGGGTAAAATTGTTCCTTGATCAGCATTTTTATCTAGGGTATAAATAACCTTATCAAAAATACCGTAGAGTATTTTATATAAATTAAATAGTAAAGTCACATGTTGTTGTTTTTCCCCTTTCAATGCAACGGGTATGTTATCTTCAAAGACTCTACTAGTAGTATCACCATCAAATCTATTTCTTAAAATAACATAATAGTAGTTGTATAAAGTGCCCTGCAATTGTAAACCCACAAATGCCATAATACAAAACCAAAAAGAAATAGTAGTTATGTGCCAAATTGTTATCATAAACATAGCATTTAGTATAATATCTGCAACAGAATCTAAATATCTACCTGTATATGAGGGTTTTTTCTTAACACGAGCAAGTTCACCATCTGCTGCGTCTAAAATAGATTTGAAAATTAAAAAAAATGCTGCTAACCAAAAATATCCGCTTAGGATACAATAAATGGCAAAAAAACCAGAAATTATAAACGCAATGGTTACATGTATTGGTGTAAAAGAAGTGCTTTTTAATCCATTAGCTATAGACTTTGCTATGGGTCTCCCATAATCTGAAAGATCTATGAATTGGTGTTCTTTTGGTAACTTAGACATGAAAAAGAAAAAAATCGTAATGTGGAATATACCAGATTTTACACCTCAAATATACTCTTAAATTATATCTTTTTGATTTAATACTATCTTCTTGATAATTATTTTATTAACTATCATAATTTAATTGTTAAATAAATGTTTTACTCTTTATTTTAAATTTAATATTTAATAAATAATTGAGGTTATTGTAGTATTTTTACAGTAGACAAATTGAGTTATAATAAATATATATATCATGAAAAATATAATTTTTAGCATCATTTTTCTTTTAACGGTGAGTTTTATCAGCTGTAATAAACCATTAAATAATACTTCTTCTAAGACTATAGAAAACTCAAAAGAGATTACTTTTGGTGTCAGAGGTAATTGTGGCATGTGCAAGAAAACTATTGAAAAAGCAGCCAACAGTTTGGAGGGTGTTTCATCTGCAGTTTGGAATATGGATCAAAAATCAATCGTTGTTTCTTATGATAGTATAAATTTGAATGTAATGACTATTCACAACGCAATTGCAGCATCTGGTTATGATACTGAAAAAGTTTTAGGTAATGTTGAATCTTACAATAGTTTGCCTGGATGTTGTCAATATGACCATAATATGGAAATGAATCAAACAGCTGAACAAGAATAATCAACCCCTGGTTTTTCTAAACTGATACCATAGAAACATTGAATTTACTTAACCTATTAATTTGGTTTACAGGAATCGCTTTTATTTATTTTGGGCTCAATTGTTTTTTTTCTGAGTTCATAAAATCAGAATTTGAACGCTATAATTTACCAGCTTATAGAAAACTTACCGGAGTTCTTCAGTTATGCGGGGCATTTGGTCTACTGATAGGATTATATTTCGATACAATTCTCTTGTTTTTAGCATCAACTGGATTATTTTTACTTATGTTGGGAGGTTTTATTGTTAGGTTAAAAATTAAAGACAGTTTTATACAATCATTTCCTGCTTTTAGTTTTGCAATTTTAAACCTCTTTATTGCTATAAAAACTTTACTAACCTATTTTTAGATAGATAAATAAGCAATTGTTAAATTCATTGCCATAAATAAGAAAGCTGGAAATGATTTAAACAACGCATCTTTAACTTTAAAATGCATTGCAATTGATCCTAACAAAAGTGCTGCTAAACCCAAACTACTATACAATGTTAAAAAATTATATTTTATAGATGCCAAAAGTAAAATTGCTAATCCTACTTTAACTACAAAAACAACTTTATAAAATGTTTTTGACAATCCATAAACACTAAATTCCTCAATAATGGTCGTAGCATCTCCTCCTCTCCATTTAGAGGGTTTATTTGGTTGAATTAACCAAACATTTATGATACTTAATCCAACAATAATTTTTAAAGTAATAAGAATATATTCATTAATTTCCATAAGTTTTACTATTTAATTTTATTTATAAACGATATTATTTAAGTTCTAAAAGGCTTTTTATAAAAGCCTTTTAGACTTAAATTTAATCTTTAATTAATCCCTGACCCTCAATCCATGGAGCCTCTGACTTAATGAGTTCATTTCTAAGTGATGGCAATGTTGAGTTTAGAATAGGATATAATTTATTCTTAACTTTTTTAAGTTGGCTTTTTACTCTACTGAGTAACATCATATGCTCATCTGTAGGACCATAGGTGTTTCCAAAAGCAGTCCATCCTAATGAACCTCCATCACTAGCTGTTGGATTAGATCGCTCCCCTATTTCATCTTTTATACTATCACCATGAAGTTCTTTGTCTATAGTTAACAAAATATTTTTTGTTTCATTTAACTTTTTAAATAACTCATTGGTAGGTTTTGAAGCTTTATTTAATGCTCTCAACATTGCATTTGTAGTTTTTATACTATTTGATAAAGCTATATTTGTAGAAGTCAAATCTTGCTGGAATGCTATCACATCCTCTCTGAAGTCATTGATAACTTGATTTGATTTCCTTGGTAATGTTCCTTCATATAATGGAACTACCTCAAAATTCACTGGGTCTTGTAAAGTGGTATGAATACCATTTATTCTTTTTTCTAAAGTTACAGAATAGGTTCCCGGAGTTACCATTATACCCCCACCTCTATTAAATCCTCTTCTAGAAGAAGATTGAAGACGTTCACCTCTTTTACTTGGATAATCTAATCTCCAATTTACTCTATTAAATCCTTTTTTATTTGTTCCTTTAATGGTATTTACAACATTACCACTTTGATCTTTAATAACTAGCATAATCGATGGTCCATCTTGTCTTTTCTCTTCTTCAAGTACATCCCATCCAGGAAATTGAGTATTCCCCTTTTTTTCTTTACTTCTTCGCAACTCTTTTTTAGATTTAATTTTATTAGGCATAAAATAAGTGAAGTTTGCCCCAAACGGAGGGTTTTTAGCGATCCATTCAGCATCTCCTTGACTTCCCACTCTACTAGATTGCCTATACCAATGTGCGTCTTTTACTGGGAATATAGTTGCTTCGGAAGACATCATCGTTTTATTGAATGTCCGAAGAGGAGTAATATCATCTAAAATAAATATTCCTCTACCAAAAGATCCAGCAACCAAATCATTTTCACTTCTTTGAATTTTAATGTCTCTAATAGGAATTGTTGGCATCCCTCCTTTTAGTTTTATCCAATTTTTTCCACCATTAGTTGTAAAATAAACACCAAATTCAGTAGCAGCAAATAATAAATTTTTATTCACATGATCTTGAACCAATCTCCAAATTAAGAGTTTGTTTGGCAAATCTCCATTAATTATTTTCCATGATTTTCCTTTGTCATAACTTTTTATAATGTAAGGGCTGTAATCACCATATTTATGATTGTCTAAAGCTGCATAAACCACGTTGGCGTCAAAAAGATCTGCACGAACATCATTCACAAAAGGTGTACTTGGTAATCCTTTCACAGTATTCAATACAATTTTTTTCCAATTAGCACCCTCATCTTCAGTTACTTGAATTAGTCCATCATCTGTTCCAGCATACAAAAGGCCTTCTTGTTTGGGAGATTCCGCTAAAGATGTAATGGTATTATAGTTAGACATAGCACCAACATCCCATGCATTATCCCAACTTTGAGTTTTACCATAATAAGGAAAACTCATTCTTTCTTGATTTAATGTTAAATCAGATGAAATGGGTTCCCATCCATCACCTCTATTTTCAGACTTCCACACTCTTTGAGAGGCAAAATATAGACGCTTAGGGTCATGAAAACTTACTAAAATTGGAGCATCCCAATTAAACCTTTCATAGGGATCTTCTTCTCGGGCTTGTGGTTGAATAAATACAGTTTCCCTAGTCTTATTGTCTATTCTCCACAAAGCTCCTTGCTGAAATTCACCATAAGAAATATTAGGATTTCCAGGTTCTGTTGC
>JAYOAM010000001.1:0-111911 GCA_038104255.1 Flavobacterium sp.
TAAAACCTCCTTTATGGCCAAGTTTAAAAAATATATCAGCAGTTTTATCAGCACAAGCCAGTTCTACCATTGTACTCCCTTTAAAAACAATAGCTCCTTTTTTGATAAAAGGCGCAGGAATTATTTTATGATCTGTAATCTCTGATGATGGAATAAAGGGTTCAACTGACCCCCAATTTGTAGGACGATCTGTCATTTCAAATACTAAATTCCCACCCTTTAAAATATCACTGTGTTTAAGATAAGAATACGGATAAGCCTTGTTATTTAGCTGTACATTTTTAATGTATTTATTCTCAAAAGAGTTGTTTTTAGCTTCTACTGTAAATAACTTCCCATCTTCTAAATGAATGGTTGCTTTATCAAACAAAGGACTTCCAATAATATATTGATTAGACCCAGGAGTAACCGGGTAAAACCCCAAGGAAGAAAAAATATACCAAGCACTCATTTGACCACAATCTTCATTTCCAGAAATACCATCGGGTGAGTTGGTGTATAATTCTTTTAAAATCTGACGTGTTTTTTCTTGGGTTTTATAAGGTTTATTTACAAAATTATATAAATAGGCCATATGATGACTAGGTTCGTTCCCATGAGCGTATTGTCCAATTAACCCTGTAATATCTACTTGTTCTCTACCAGAAGTTTTATCATTTGCAGTAAATAGTTTATCTAATTGTTTTTCTAACTCATCTTTTCCACCTAATAAATTCATAAAACCAGTGATATCATGAGGAACATAAAAACTATATTGCCAAGAATTGGCTTCCGTATAATTGAAATTTACCTCATAAGGGTCAAAGGGTGAAAACCACGTGTTTCTGAACCTTCCTCTCATAAATTTAGTTGTTGGATCAAATACATTTATATAGTTTTGAGATCGCTCCATAAAAGTTTTATAATCTTCTTGTTCACCCATAGCCTTTGCCATTTGTGCAATGGTCCAATCATCATAGGCATATTCAAGGGTTTTGGAAACCGATTCTGATTCTTTTTCTACGGGAATAAATCCAATATTTTTATAAGAATCTAGCCCTAGCTTGTCTCTAGTTGCAGAATGTTTCATTGCTTTTAAAGCTTTACTTTCGTCATAATTACGAATTCCTTTAAGATAGGCATCTGCTATCACAGGAACTGCATGATACCCTATCATACAACCCGTATAATTGGCTGCTAAATCCCAAATTGGCATAATACCTCCCTCATCAAATTTTGCTAAAAATGTATTGATGAAGTCATTGGTTCTCTCTTTCTCTATAAGGGTATACAAAGGATGGGCTGCACGGTACGTATCCCATAGAGAAAAAACAGTGTAGTACTTAAAATCATTGGTTTCATGAATTTTTAAATCCATTCCTCGATATTTACCATCTACATCTTGATATAAATTTGGAGCAAGCATGCTATGATACATTGCTGTGTAAAAATTAACTTTATTGGTTTCGTTATTGTCTTCAACTACTATTTTATGTAATTGACTTTCCCATGTTTGCTGTACTTCTTTTTTAACCTCTTCAAAAGATTTATATCCAATTTCTTGTCCTAAATTTTGTTTTGCGCCTTTTTCGTCTATTGCAGAAATACCAATTTTAACATAAACAGGTTCATTGTTTGGATTAATAAACTCAAAACTTTCTTTAGTTGGTGAAACCTCATAAAATCTTTCTGAATCTTTTATAGGATGTGAGAATTTTATATGATAAAAAAGAAATTGATTAGTTGCCCACGCTTTTGAATGTCTAAACCCTTTTACTTCCCTATCATTGACTATAGAAATATTAAAACCATTCAATTGGTCTCTATGTTCTAAGTCTAAAATTAGTATTTGGTTTTTTGAAGAGGGGTACTCATATTTATGAATACCACTTCTTTTAGAAACCGTTAATTCTACATCTATATGGGTATCTTCTAAATGAACTTTATAATACCCTGGTTGGGCAACTTCATTTTTATGAGAAAATTTAGATTTGTAGCCTTTTTCACCATTAGCACCATTATTTAAAATAGCTTGATTTGTTGGCATTAATAAAATATCACCATAATCGGATACTCCGGTTCCGCTAAGATGTGTATGAGAAAAACCATAAATTTCATCATCAGAATAATGATATCCAGAACAACCGTCCCAGCCGTCTAATCGAGTATCTGGGCTTAACTGCATCATGCCAAATGGCATGGAAGCTCCAGGGTAAGTATGACCATGACCACCGGTTCCAATAAAAGGATCTACAAAAGAAATTAAAGGAGCTGATTTTATGGCTATATGGGGAGATTCTTTTTTATTACATGATAAAAAAACCATGGAATAAAGAAATAATAAAAAGTATTTACACCTCATTGGGTTGATATTCTTATTTTTATAAATCTAAGATACTAAAAATGAAACATTCAAATTTTTTACTCTATTTAATTATTCCTCTTTTTTTTAGCTGTAATCAAGACACTATTAAGCAAAATGAAATTGGAATCATTCCTAAACCTTTATTTCAAGAATTAGATAAAGGTGTTTTTATCATGGATGAAAAAGTTCTTTTAGTTTCAGACCCTGAAATAAGGGAAGTTTCAGATTATTTTAAAACCTATTTTAAAGAAAATTATCAAATAGAATTCGATGCACAAAAAGGAACAAAAAAAATTATTTTTACGATCAACAATGCTATTCCTAATGAGGAGGGTTATGAATTAAAAATTGAAGAAAAAAATATTTTTATTGAATCAAAAAATGCTAGAGGTGCCTTTTATGCTGTTCAAAGTTTAATACAGTTAGTTCCCCTTCCATCAGATTTAAATTCATATGAAGTTCCTTGCTTGAGAATAAAAGATCAACCTCAATTTACATATAGAGGAATGCATCTTGATGTTGGAAGACATTTTTTTTCTGTTGATTTTATAAAAAAATATATAGACTTAATGGCTAGGCTTAAGATGAATGCTTTTCATTGGCATTTAACGGAAGATCAAGGCTGGCGGATAGAAATAAAAAAATATCCAAAACTTCAAGAAATTGCGGCTTATAGAAAAGAAACCTTAGTGGGTCATTATAATGACCAGCCTCATCAATTTGATGGAAAACCTTATGGTGGTTTTTATACTCAAGAAGAAATTAAGGAGGTAGTGGCTTATGCATTAACTAGACAGGTTTCTATTATACCAGAAATTGAAATGCCCGGACATTCACAAGCTGCAATTGCCGCATACCCAGAATTAGGCTGTTCTGGAAAACAAGTTGAGGTTGCTACCAAATGGGGAATTTTTGATGAAGTGTATTGTCCTAAAGAAAGTACGTTTAAGTTTTTGGAAGATGTAATAGATGAAGTTGTGGCACTATTCCCTGGTAATTATATTCATATTGGAGGGGATGAAGCTCCAAAAACTAATTGGAAAAATTGTGAATATTGTCAGACACTTATTAAAAAAGAAGGCTTAGAAGACGAACACGGCTTACAAAGTTATTTTATCACTAGAATGGAAAAATACATCAATTCTAAAGGGAAGCAAATCATTGGTTGGGATGAAATTTTAGAGGGTGGTTTAGCGCCTAATGCTACCGTGATGTCTTGGCGAGGAACCAGTGGTGCCGTTCAAGCAGCAAAAGAAAGACATGATGTTATTTTAACACCAGGTTCTCACTGTTATTTTGATCATTATCAATCTGAAAATGAAAATGAACCTCTAGCTATAGGTGGATTTTTACCTTTAGAAAAAGTATATCATTTTAATCCTATTCCAGAGGAGTTAACGGATAAAGAAGCTACCTATGTACTAGGTGCTCAAGGAAATGTTTGGACAGAATATATGGAAACAGAAAAACAAGTAGAATACATGGCTTTTCCAAGAGCAGTTGCACTGAGTGAGGTTGTTTGGTCTTCTCCAAAAAACAAAAACTATCAAGACTTCATTCATAGGTTAGAACAGTATCAAAAACGACTTGACTTGCTTGATGTAAATTATGCTAACCATATCTATTCAGTGAAAGGAAATTTAACACATACAAATGATCATCTAACTTTTGAATTAAACACCACAACCTCTAACTACCCAATATATTATTCTACCGATGAATCATTTCCTTCACAATTATATTTAGATCCAATTAAAGTAGATTCATCTATGCATGTTAAAGCAGTCGTTTTAAATTCTAAAAACACTGCATTGGGAGCTATTTTTGAACAAGAAATTAATTTACACAAAGGAGTTGGTTCCAGAATAACAATAAATAAAGAACCACACCCTGCATATAATGCAGGAGGGAAAAAAGCATTAATCAATGGTATCTCTGGAAATAATAAACGTTATGGAGATAAGGAATGGTTAGGTTTTTCGGGGGAAGATATAGAGATTACTTTTAATTTTGAGACGCCAAAAAATATCAATTCCCTCACTTCCCGATTCTTTAACGGTAATGGACAATGGATTTATGCGCCAAAAGAAATTAATTTACAATTAATCTTAGAAGATGGGAGCGCTATTTCAACTAGAAAAAAAATAGAAAACACTCAATCTTTATTAGTTGATTTCAAGCTTAATATTTCAAAATTTTATCCAGAGGATACAAATTTGAAAGTATCTGAATTAAAGATTACAATCCCTAGTTACGGAATTATCCCCGAAGGTAAACAAGGTGCAGGTCATAAAGCATGGACATTTATAGATGAAATAATTATTGAATAATATGATTCTAGAAATTTGTGCCAACTCCTATCAATCTGCTATCAATGCCCAAATTGCTGGTGCCCATAGAATAGAATTATGTAGTGAATTATCTGTTGGTGGGGTTACACCCTCTCCTGGTTTGCTTAAAAAAGTAATGGCAGACATTAAAATTCCAGTTCATGTATTAATTAGACCCAGAAGTGGAAATTTTTTATACTCTGAAAATGAATTTGAAATCATGAAGGAAACTATTGGTCTTTGTAAAGATCTTCATTGTGCTGGCATAGTTTCTGGGGTACTGCATGAAGACTATACCATAGATAAAAAAAGAACTTTAGAATTAATTGAACTTGCTAAACCCTTGTCTTTTACTTTTCATAGAGCTTTTGATGAGGTAATCCATCCTAAAGAAGCATTACTTCAATTAATAGCTTTAGGTGCAGATCGTTTATTGACCTCCGGGCAAGAAGAAAAAGCTGAGGATGGTATAGACTTAATAATTGAACTTCAAAAGTTGGCTAAAAATAAACTTACCATACTTCCCGGTAGCGGCATAAATTCAGAGAATTGCATTCACTTTAAAAATGCTGGCTTTAGCGAAATTCACAGCTCTGCCTCTAAGATTATTTCTAAAAATATCCCATCATGTACTGGAGAATCAACGCAAACAGTTTCAGATGTAGAAACCATAAAAAAGATATTGAATGCTCTTGTGTAAGTTATTTTTTTGAAAAGAATGTAGCTTCTAAAAATCCTAATCCGTAGCCCAGAAACTGAGTCAATGTTGTTATAACACTTAAAAAACCCACTATTGGGTTAAAATTATTACGTATAAGAGCATCTAGAGCAATCAAAGAAAAATACAATCCATATCCTAGTATGGGATTATAGATTCCAAAAATTAAAAGTAAAATTGATAAGTCTAGGCCCAGTATAAAAATACTTGGAAACCAATACGTGAGTTTAGCAGATGTTGGATATTTTTTATTAAGTTTTAGTCTTGCAGCACCAAATGCATGGGTTTGATAAAAGAAACTTGAGATAGAATTCCTTCGTTTATGATATACAAATGCTGTGGTTATTAACTGAGTTTCTAAACCGTGATTCCATAGACGAAACGTTAAGTCTATATCTTCTCCTGCTCGCAGGTCTGAAAATCCATTAGTGATTTCAAAAGCATTTTTTGAAAGCCCCATGTTAAAACTTCGAGGTTGAAATTTCCCAACACTATTTTTTCTTCCTCTAATACCCCCAGTGGATAAAAAAGAAGTCATGGAATAGTTAATGGCTTTCTGTAATGCTGAAAAATTAGGATGCGCTGCATCTGGGCCACCGAAAGCATCTGTATATTTATGCTCTAATTGCTTAGCAACTGATGCTAGATAGTGTTTTGGTAGAATTACATCAGAATCTAGAATAATAAAGTAATTTCCAGTTGCTTTTTGCATACCAAAATTTCTACTAGGTCCAGGTCCTGTATTTTCTTTCTCAAAGTAGTGAATAGGCAGCTCAGTTCTATATTTTTCAACAATCAAATCACTTTTTAATGAAGATCCATCTTCAATAATATAGACATCAAAAGCTTCATCATATTCTTGTGCAAGAATACTGGCCAATAATTCGTCTAATTCTTCCGGACGATTATACACGGGGATAATAATTGAAAAAACTGGTTTCACTGGTTTAGCTATATCACAGAAAAATTAATTTCTTGTCCGTTAATTTCAAATAAAACTGAAAGGTATGTTGTTGATTTAAATACTTCAGCTTCTTCCTCACTTATATTATAATCTACTTTAGTACTATACCTATTTGCGTCACTAGAATAATCTGATTCTATTCTGTCTTCATCAGAGTCAAATTTAAGAGAATCACCTTCAGCAGAAAAAGTAAGCTTACTTCCTTTTTTAGTTTTTACATTGGTAGCACTCACCAAAATGGTTTCTAGCATTAAGAAGCCCCCTAGTTCATTGATAGAAAGGTACAAATCTCCATAGTCTGATGTTGCATATCTAGCAATTCCTAGACTTTTAATATTTTCTTCTGTATGAAGATCTACTTCATTTCTATCTAGAAGATGAAAACTACTTGAAGATGAAAACATCTTGTCTATTTTCTTAAAAAAACCCATCTATTTAGCTTAAATTAAAAGCGTAAAAATAGCATAAAAAAACGCAAACCTTTCGGTTTGCGTTTTTAATAAGATATTCTAATAAAATTATTCTTTTATAATCTTGTAAGAACCTGTTTTTCCTTCGGCACTTACTTTTACAACATACACCCCTGGTCTTAAATTAGACAAGTTTACAGATGAATTGTTTGAATTTGGTACTCCAGAAAATACTTTTTGACCCAATACATTAAAGACTGTTATTGCCTCTACATTATTTTGAGATCTAAAATTTAGTTCTTCTTTCACAATCGTTGGATACAACGAAAACCCTTCTAGAGTATTGGTTGATGTACCTAAAGTTGTAGTTGTAATCTGGAAATTATCAATAAAGAAATCATTGTCTTCATTTGAGGTATCAGAATATGCATAGAACGCAAACTGAACGGTATCTCCATAACCTGAAAGTACTTTTTCTGAGGCAGAAGATCCTGTTTCAGAAACAGTTGTTGTGGAATCCCAACGATCAAGTTCTGTCCAAGTAGAACCTCCATCTTGCGTTACCAATAAAGCAACATAATCGTCAGCTCCTAATGAAGCTGAATTTGAACTATTCCATACTGTCAGTCCAACATCAAAATTTAGGAAATAATCACTACCAGAAAGATTAAATTCAGGAGATATTAAATACTCATCAGTTGATGTCCCATAAATATTAATTTTAGCAGATAAACCATTAGAATTAGAGACATCATTTACAAAATCATCGGAAGTAAAGTTAGATGAAGTTCCGCTAGGAGAACCATAAGCTCCAGAGGCTTCAGACCAGCGTTCTGGTAGATAGATGTCAAAAGTTTCAGTATAATTAGGAACAATTGGTGCTGGTGGCGTGTATTCTTCAAGGCAGAAGGCTACATCTGATACACTCGTCCCAAAATCATAGATTTGAATAATTAAATCATCTCCAACATTCCAACCAGTTAAAATAGTATCATCCATAGCAAAAGTTTGAGCACAAGCAATTTCATTTCCTGACGTATCTCTAATAACAATTCCAGGATTTCCAGGAGCAGCATCGTTCCATAACAATCCTGTTGTTGTTGCAGTCCAAGTAAAGAACTGATCCAATCCTGTATCCATACCATTGCAACTACTGTCCAATCCACTATCCGTAGTACCATCAGTGCTAAAGTTTAAGGTAAAACCTGCCGCATTACAGCCAGTTCCTTCAGCAGCTGGAGTAATTGGTATTGCACCAGCCAATGTATCATTTGGTGGTGGTGGTGGTGGATCTTCTGTTGTAAAACTCCACTCAGTACACCCTGTAGCGCTACCTCCCACATTTTTAGGAACAACCATCCAATAGTATGTTGTGCTATAATCAATGTTAGTAATTTGTACTGTTGTTGCAGAGAGATCACCTAAAGACGTGAGATCTCCAGAGGTAGTTCCCCAGAATACTTCATAACTCGTTGCTGGATCACCAGTGGTTGGTGCATCCCAAGCTATATCGATATTTCCACCGGAAATTATTTCTACACCCACAGCTCCAACGGCGGGTGTTGGATTGGAAGCACAATCAGGTGCAGTTGCATCAGCAATTAAATCTACATCATCAACATACCAGCTGTCACCATCATCATTAGTCATTACAAATGCAACATAAATAGGTACATCATTATAGGCTGATAAATCAACATTGTGAGCACTGTATACTGTTGAGAAATCTGATTCAGATTGCGTATCCACAATGGTAAAATCAGCATGGGTAGTTTGCGAAGCTGTTGAAACTCGAATGGTGTAAACTGACCCATAGGATGATGTAAATGACTGTCGCTGTTGAAAAGTTAAAATATTTGCAGCAGCGGTTGGTGTGAACTGAGGAGTCACAAGCCAATCTTCTGCCTCATTAGCTACATTTTCATAACTAACATAGGCAGCTTGGGAGCCACTTGCCGCTGTTGTAGAAGTTTTCCAATTTTGGACAGTTCCTTCACCATTAGTTCCTATAAAAGAGGTCCAACCTGAGGGAGGAACGGCTGTCTCAAAACCTTCCGGAAATTGAGCCTGTGCAGTAAAACACATTATCATAAATGTTAAAAGTAAAGTAATTTTTTTCATGCGTTATTTGTTTTAGTTAAGATTTTGTTAAAAGCTAAGTTACACTATTTATAGTGTATTTCACAAAATGTCCTATAATTATATCATAAATCTAGTATTTTTTATCTATATCTTAAAAAAAATAGGTTTTGATTAAAAAATCAAAACCTATTTATACTTTTTTGAATAATATGAAAATTATTCTTCTATAAATTTATCCATTACAGCATCACTTACTCCCATGTTGGAAAAGCCTCCATCATGAAATAAGTTTTGTAAAGTTACTTTTTTTGTGAGGTCTGAAAATAAAGTAATGGTATAATCTGCACATTCTAATGCAGTTGCATTCCCTAAAGGAGACATCTTATCTGCATAGGCTAAAAATCCTTCAAAACCTTTTACACCACTTCCAGCAGTAGTGGGTGTTGGAGATTGAGAAATGGTATTAACTCTTACTTTGTGATCTCTACCAAAGAAATATCCAAAACTACGTGCAATACTCTCTAAATAAGCTTTATTATCTGCCATGTCATTATAGTCTGGAAAAACACGTTGAGCTGCCATGTAGGTTAACGCTACGATACTACCCCACTCACTCATAGCCTCTTTATTATACAATACATTCATTACTTTGTGGAAAGACATCGCCGAAACGTCCCAACCTTTTGTCGTAAAATCATACTTAGGATCTGTATATAGCTTTCCTTTTCTTACGTTTACAGACATACCAATAGAATGCAAAACAAAATCAATTTTACCTCCTAAAATTTCCATAGATTTTTCAATTAGATTCTCTAGATCTTCCATAGAAGTTGCATCTGCAGGAATAATTTGAGAATCTGTTTTTGCAGCTAATTCTTTAATTGTTCCCATTCTCATGGCTATTGGCGCATTAGTTAATACAAACTCTGCTCCTTCTTCGTGAGCTCTTTCTGCAGTTTTCCATGCAATAGAGTTTTCGTCTAATGCTCCAAAAATAATTCCCTTTTTTCCTTTTAATAAATTATAAGACATCTCTTAAATTGTTTATTTTTTATTTGTGGGCAAATATAATCGTTTAATTTTTACCTTTCTACTTTTTATATTCTATTTGAATAACTACTAATTTTCAAAAAATAAAAATCAACTATTAATTAAGGAGCTCTCTTGCGTGGGTTAATGCACTGTCTGAAATATTTTTACCGCTCAACATTTCAGCAATCTCAACAATTCTCTCATCTTCAGACAAAGGTTTTAAATTTGTAGTGGTACTATTATTAACCTCCTCCTTATATACTTTATAATGCTGATTCCCTTTTGCTGCAATTTGTGGGATATGTGTGATTGTGATTACCTGCATTTGCTGACTCATTTGTGACATAATATGAGCCATTTTATTGGAAATTTCTCCTGAAACACCACTATCGATTTCATCAAAAATAATAGTTGGCAATTGACTGTTTTCAGACAAGATCTTTTTGATGGCCAACATTACTCGAGACAGTTCACCACCGGAAGCCACTTTTTTTAATTCTCCATATTGCCCTCCCTTGTTAGCAGAAAATAAAAATTCTAATGTATCTTTTCCATTTGTATAATACTTATCTGAGAGTGTATTTTTTATCTGAAAACGAGCATGAGGCATGCCTAAATCAGCTAGGATATACTCTAATTGTTTCGATAATTTTAGAACAATCTTAGTTCTTGCTTCTGAGATTTTTAAAGCATCTAAATCTAATTTGTTTGCTATTGTTTTTACAATAGTTTCTTGCTCTAGCAAAGATTGATCTGCATTTTCTACAGTACTTACTTTATCAGATAACGATGATTGAATTGACAATAATTCTGAAATTGAATTGACATAGTGTTTTTTCTGAAGGGTATAGATGAGTTGTAAACGATCATTTAACTGCTCTGCTTCAGAAGGATTAAAATCTACGGTTTCATAGGCCGTTTCAATTTCTCTAATAAGATCATCTATTTCAATTTTAACACTCGAGATTCTATCTAAAAATTCTTGATATTCTCCAGCATAGGAAGCTATTTTAGCCAGCTTTTGTTCTAAAGAGTAGATTAAATTTTGGATTCCGATATTTTCATCAGTTGTTAATTGGAGGGCTTCAGATAAATTTTGTTGAATCTCTTCTACGTTATTTATTTTATCTAACTTTTCCTCCAGCAACTCTTGTTCATCTTCAACTAGTTTGGCTTCCAGTAGTTCCTTGTATAAATGAGCATTATAATCGTATTGAAGAAGAGCCTCTCTTTGAGCCTGTTTAATTTCTTCTAGTTTCTTTTTTTCTTTGGTATAACTTGCTAGTCTACTCTTGTATGAGCTTACCCTACTTTGATTATTAGCAACAGCATCCAATAACTGAAATTGAAACTGTTGATCAGAAACTTGAAGCGTTTGATGTTGTGAATGAATGTCTATAAGTCTTCCCTTTAGTGTTGTTAAAACCAAAAGAGTTACAGGAGTGTCATTTACAAAAGCTCTTGATTTTCCTGAAGGAAGAATTTCTCTTCTTAAAATAGTATTGGGTTCATAATCTATATCTTCTGTTTCAAAAAATTCTTGTAAATTATAGTTTTCAATAGATAAAACAACTTCCACAACACATTTTTTATGGGTGTTTTTCAACGTAGAGGAATCTGCTCTATTCCCTAGAACTAGACCAAGTGCACCCAATAAAATTGATTTTCCTGCTCCAGTTTCTCCAGTAATGATAGAAAGCCCTGAAGAGAAATCAATGTGTAATTCATTGATTAATGCGTAATTTTTTATGGAGATTGATGTTAACAAATACCTTAGGTTTTGAAGATTAAATGTAATTAATTTTTCGGATAATAAACCTCTTTGCTATGAAGATTCGACTTGATTTTTTGTTTGCTATAATTCAATTCAAAAAATGAATCATTCGCCCAGTCCTCATATAAATTTCTATAAAAAATACTATTTGGATTTCCAGACTGTCCGGGTGAATTTGTTGCTTTAGAATTATCCCAATCTTTAGTATCTATTACTATTCTGAAACTCGCACCAGAAGACTGACTTAAATTTGAGCTTGTTGAACCAGGTGTATAAGCATTACCTCCTCTTGGATAGGTTTTAAAACTTAAAATATTGTAAAGTGAATCGTTAACAATATGTTGAAGAGGATGTTTTATCTTGATGTGTTTATAGTCACTCTGACCATAAACCCACTTACTAGTCTCAGTTCCTAACTTAGATTTTAGCTCATTTATAGAAGTTACAAATGTATTTATAAGGAACGCATCACGCTCCTTAACAGCTAACCTCTTAATGTTATCTATGATTTTGAACAATTGAATTTTCAACATTCCCTTTACATTATCTGGCACATATTTCTTATGAAATTCTCTAATGATAGTTCGTTCCCAATTCACATAAATAGTGGCTTCTACTGAGGTTGTTGCAAGTTTATTATCCCAAGTTAAAAGCTTTTCAAAATAATTTTTATGGGTAGAATCTAATTGATTATGATCTATCATTTTAATCAACTCCTCTGAAGGTAATGAATGATAATCTACTTGCAAATCTATCATTTCTTGCATTGTAAATTTATGACTTGAATTCTTCGAGAGTACACTATTTACTCGATCTCCTCTATAGGGATCTGACCATGAAAAACCAATAGCATTCCAGTGTTTATAGGAGGCTGGTGTTACATTTTGATTTGCAGAAGCAAAGAAACCGTCGGATGGATTTACAACATGAGGCTTTTCTTTAATGGGGAGATACCCATCCCATTCATAACTTCCATCACCTAAAACAGGTACAAGCCCACTGTGAGTATTTCGAATTGGAGCTATACCAACGGCTTGCCATCCTATTGTTCCTTCTTTATCTGCCCAAACCATATTCTCTCCAGGGATATGACTGTAACTACAAGCTTCTCGAAATTCTTCCCAAGATTGAGATTGATTCATCCGTAAAGAGGCTAAATAGGGAGAGCCCCCTATTTCTAACCAACCGCATTTTACAGCATAGGCTCTATTTCTCTTTTTATCTACAAAAGTAACAGGGCCATGAATAGAGTATTGCAATACAACTTCATGATTATCCATCCCTTTAACTGAAATCGATTCATTAATTTCTTTAAATGTTAACCATTCTCCTTTGTGCCAATATTGTTTTGGGTTTTCAGGATTTAACTCATACACATACAAATCTTCGGCGTCTGTTCTAAAAACCGTTAACCCCCAGGCACCAAAACCATTATGACCAATTGAAATTCCTGGAATTTCTGGCTCTCCTCCCCCTATTACATTCCAACCTGGTGCTACCAAATGCGTAATATATCTAAGTGAGGGGGCTACAATACTTCTGTGTGGATCATTCGCTAAAATAGGGGATCCATTGAATGATTTATTACCTGAAATTGCCCAATTATTACTACCTATACTAAATACATCCTCAAGATCTTCAACCTTATATGATAATGAAGAAGCAAGAGCACCTTTTTTCTGATAATGCTCTTGTAGATACTCTTTTTTAAATTTAACAGGAGTTCTGTAGGCGTTATACAACCCCAATATATCTTGGTCTAAATCTTCTTTTGTAATTTTTTTATCAAGTTTTAAAGAAGGGTTTTTGGGATGAAGCCATAACAATTCTTTTACTTTATCTTCACCAATTCTAGAAACTGCTCTTCCAATATTTAACTCTTGATCAATATTACCTAACAATCCTTGATGTCTTGATATCACTACTTCAGGTGTCCAAAATTCTGGCTGTATGTCTAACAATTCAAATTCTATCGGAAGCTTTTCGGGATGATTTTTCATCTCTTGTATGTAGGCATTTACTCCTTCTGTATAGGCTGTAATAATTTCATATCCATCTTCGTGATAATGATTTAATTCCTCTTTTATATCTCCTCTAAACTTAAAAAGTCTTGTCCCTATATCCCTTTTCAATTCCGTTTCACCAAAAATTTCTGCAACAGTACCTGTAGCCTGTCTTCTCCAAACTTCAAATTGAAAAAGTCTGTCTTTTGCGGCTAAATAGCCTTGCATAAAAAAAAGATCTTGTTGGTTTTTAGCATAGATATGATTGATCCCGTATTTATCTCTTAATACCTCTACATCATCATTTAAATCAAGTTGATTTTTTGTGGTACATGAGGTAAAAAATATAAAGCATACAACTACTGGATATAAATAAGCATGACAAAATACGCTAAGATTTTTCTTATTTAAAAATTGAAAAAAAAATATGATGTTCATAGGTAATTATAATTTTATGGAAGATAATTATAATATTCAGAAGATAAAAATAGTGTGTTAATTGAGAATAGCTAATCTAAATGAAAAGATCATTGGTAACAATGAACATTTATTTAATCTTTCGCCACTTTGAACTATTATTTGGAGATATTTTCTGAAGCACAACCAGTAATCGTTGTTTACTCCTAGTATTTGGACCATCTGAATAGAGATTAACAATTTCATCAGATTTAGCATCAAAAAATAGTCTTATTAAAGGATTTCCAATCACTTTATTAAATATCCTGTCTAAAGAAATAATTGAATTCTCAATAGTCCCTTTTCCTTTAATTTTATTTTCTGCTAACTCATCAAACCCTTTTCTATGATAATTATACAAAGCAGTTCTATATACTTTTAAACTTGGTGCCAGTAAATTATCTATAATTTGAAATCTGTTTTGTACACCAACTTGGTTAGACCAAGCTGCAAGACCGCTTTGTTGGGCTTGAAGTGTAACATTCTCTGCTTCTTTTAAATAGGTTTGCCCACCATTAGGAGAAAAAGTATCTGCATCTACACCTAATATTAGGTATACATAAAATGACAGGGTTGAAATTAAGTTAGAATCAAACCTGGTTGGATTGTATATCAATTGATCAAATTCATTGTACTTAAAATTAAAATCATTATCCCTAATATTCAGAACAGGTGTTTCATAAGATGTGCCATAAACAGGTCTTGTAGACTGAATTTGAATAGAGCCCTCAAAGGTATTATTATCTCTTTTTGTGATAATAATGTTCATAGCACAATTAATCTTTTCTTGAGCTTTAACTGTTTTATTTGTCCATTTTTTTTGATTCACAAACTCTGAAATAGAGGTTTCCAAAGTTGTAAAAACCTGTCTATTAGATCCAGGAATTTGGTCAAAATTTATGGAAATTTTACAGTTTAACTCTTGAGAGTAAATTGTTTGAGAAAATAAAAAAATAAAAAACCAGAGGATACTACGCATCTATTTTTTTTAATATTTCGTTCATTATATCTGAGGCTACATCAGATTTAGATTTCATTTCAAAAGAAATATGGTGCTTATCTTTATCTATGAATGTAACTTTATTTGTGTTTTTAGAAAAACCTGCACCTTTATCTTTTAATGAATTTAAAACAATAGCATCTAAATTCTTTTGTTTTAATTTAGTTAATGCATTTTCAAATTCATTAGTAGTTTCAAGAGCAAAGCCTACTAAAATTTGTCCTTTTTTAATATTCCCCAAAGATTCTAAAATATCTTTAGTGGGTTCTAGTTCTATATTTAACGAAGATGCTTTCTTTTTTATTTTCTCAGCAGCTATTTTTTTGGGTCTATAATCTGAAACAGCCGCAGATAAAATAGCAATAGTTACCTCCGGAAAATAAAGATGGCATGCTTTATACATTTCCTCAGCACTAACAACATCTACTCTATGGATAGAAGAGTGCTGAACATTTTCATTACTTGGACCCGTTACTAAGTATACTTCAGCGCCAAAATTTGCTGCTTTCTTGGCAATTTCAAAACCCATTTTACCAGAGGAGTGATTGCCTATAAAACGAACAGGATCAATAGCTTCATAGGTTGGACCAGCAGTAATTAAAACCTTTTTTTCATGTAAAGGTAAACTTGATAGGATATCGTTTTCCATAAAAGATACAATATCTTCAGGTTCAGCCAATCTTCCTTTTCCAACCAATCCGCTTGCCAATTCACCTTCTGTAGCAGGAATCATTTTGTTTCCAAAAGCTTGCAGTTTTTCTAAACTAGTTACTGTAGATGGGTGTTTATACATATCCAAATCCATTGCAGGTGCAAAGTATACTGGACATTTTGCAGATAAATAAGTAGCTATTAATAGATTGTCACAGGTACCACTAGTCATTTTTGATAAAGTATTAGCTGTTGCCGGTGCGATAAGCATATAATCTGCCCAAAGTCCAAGCTCTACATGATTATTCCATAATTCGTTTTCTTCTTCCTTTTCATAAAAGGTTGAATAAACTGGATTTTTAGAAAGTGTAGATAGGGTAAGTGGAGTGATAAAATCTTTTGAGGCAGGGGTCATAATGACTTTAACTTCTGCCCCAGATTTTATAAATAAACGAACCAATGTGGCTGTTTTATAAGCAGCAATACCAGCAGTTATGCCTAAAAGAATTTTTTTGCCGCTTAAGATAGACATTATTCCGTGTCTGGAGTTCTATGATAAACTTTATCATTCAACCATTCTTCTACAGCAATTGCAGTAGGTTTTGGTAATTTTTCATAAAACTTAGAAACTTCTATTTGTTCTTTGTTTTCGAAAACCTCTTCTAAACTATCATTAAAAGTAGCAAACTCCTCTAATTTTTCAACTAATTCTGTTTTTAAATCAGTGTTGATTTGAACTGCTCTTTTAGAGATAATGGAGATAGCCTCATAGATATTATCTGTTTTAGATTCTACAACATCCTTATCATAGGTTACTGTAGTTACAGGAGCTTTTGTTTCTTTATAATTCATAATTAACTCTTTAATAACTGTTTTTGTTCGTTTTTAATCTCTGCGAGTAATTTATCTGAATCTTTCAAAAATTTAGATTCAGGAAAATTTCTTACTAATTTATCATAGGCTGCAATGGCATCCTTAATTCTGTTTAATTTTTTTCTTTGGGTACTAACAATAGCCAAATCATGGTAAGCTTTAAATCTTAAATATAAAGCTTCTTCTTTTAATGTAGTCCCTAGAAAGTCATTAATTAAATTATCAAAGGCTACAATGGCAGATTTGTAATTTCTAAAGTCTGTTTGAGCTGTCTTGTAGTAGGTTTTCCCTATTTCGAAAGCTTTCTTCTCCAACTTAAATTTAAGTTCTTTGTAATGATTATTTGCTTCAGCTAGTCTTTCAGAATCTGGGTATTGATCAATAAACGTTTGGAAAGCCAATAGTGCTTTGTTCGTATCTGTCTGATCTAAACTGAATGATGGTGATGCTAACTTATAGCTGTATGCAGATAAAAATGAAGCTTCTTCATTTTTAGAACTATTGGGATAATTTTTAGTAAATCTGTCAAAATAGTATGCAGCAGTTGTATAATTTTTTTCATTAAAATTTGATTGAGCTACCATAAACTGAATTCGCTCCATCTGAGGTTTTCCTCTGTATGAGGGGATCACTAATTCAAATAATCTTAAGGCTTTACTGTATTCTTTAGCCTCATACTTTTTTACGGCTAATTTATACCTTTCTGTCATTGTTCCCTTACCGGCAACACGTTGATACTCTCCACAAGAATTTAACAGTAGAGATAAAGAAAATAATAGTGCTAAAATTTTAATTTTTTGCATTTGGCAAAAATAAGGTTTTTAAATGGATTACTAAAACGCATTATTTATAATTTAAACGCTAAGATTATAAGAAGTTATCCTATAATTTTAGGCAATTAAAAAACAACTGAAGTTAATATATACAAGGCTATTAACATCTGATGCAATAACGTGTAAAACCTTTAATTGGTAAATCCTAAGTTATTAAAAGTTTGTTAATTTAAATCTGTCTCAGCTTGAGGGCCAATAAGACTTTTCACATCGTTATCAAATAAGTATAAACCTCCTTTATCGTCTCCAATCAAATTAATTTTATCCAAAATGTTTCTAGCTAGTGCTTCCTCTTCTATTTGCTCAGAAACATACCATTGTAAAAAATTGTGGGTAGCATAATCTTTTTGCTGTAAAGTAATATCTACCAAATCATTAATTGATTTAGAAACTTTTACTTCATGCTCAAATAGAATTTGAAACATTTCTTTGAAAGAACCAAACTCAGTAGGTGGTGCTTCCAACATAGATACTTTTGCATATCCGCCGCGTTCATTGATAAATTTTACAAGTTTTAGCATGTGTTCTCTTTCTTCATCTGAATGTGCATACATAAAAGTAGCTACCCCCTCAAAACCAAGAGTTTCAGCCCAAGAGGCCATGGCGAGATATACTTGAGATGATGCAGCTTCAACAGTAACTTGCTTATTTAAAGCATCTTCAATAATTTTTGATAACATAATTTCTATTCTAAATTCTTTACAAAATTAATGATTTCTTTTTGAAGTTCCTCTGAAGCTTTTACTAAAGGTAATCTTACTTCAGATTTTGTTAGATTTAAGGCTTCAAGCACTGCTTTAATTCCTGCTGGATTATTTTCAGAGAATATCAAATTAATTATATCCATTAACTTATAATGGATATCATAAGCTTCTTTGTTTTTACCTTCTAAGCCAAAATTAATTAAAGTTGAAAATTCTTTAGGAAATGCCTGTCCAATAACTGATATTACTCCTGATGCCCCGGCTAATACAACATTTAATGCTAAATCGTCATCTCCTGAAATAATCAAAAAATCTTTAGGCTTATTTTTAATTAATTCTAAGTATTGTTGTACGTTATTTCCCGCTTCCTTAACAGCAATAATGTTGGTAAAGTTTTTTGCCAACCTGAGAGTGGTTGACGGTACCATGTTTTTTGAAGTACGCCCAGGAACATTATAAACTATTATGGGTTTAGGACTTGCTAAAGCAATGGCTTTAAAATGTTGATAAAAGCCTTCTTGTGTAGGTTTGTTATAATAAGGCGCTACAGATAAAATGGCATCAATATGAGATAAATCTTCAGCTAATATTTCTTTAATTACCGAAGCAGTATCATTGCCTCCAATTCCCAAAACTAAAGGAAGTCTTCCTCGATTTGTTTCAACAACAACTTCAATAATTTTTTGTCTTTCTTCTTTTGAAATAGTGGCACTTTCTCCAGTTGTGCCATTAATTACTAAATAGTTAACCCCATTTAAAATGTTAAATTCTACAAGTTTTGCCAAAGCCAAAAAATCAACTGACAAGTCTTTCTTAAAAGGGGTTGTTAGTGCTACTCCTGTTCCTATAAATTTCTGCATGTAAATCAGTTTAATCTTGCGTAAAAGTACACTAATAAGTAGATTATTCTATTTGTTTTTGAAGAATAAGTCTAATTTTTACTAATTTTTAAACTTTGTTAAATTTTAAACGATTAAAACTTATGAAGTATTTTTAAATATTTTTTCATCTCGTCAAAAAATAAATCAATTTGATCTTCATCACAAGCTATATCTAAATTAAAAAAACCTGAATTTGCATTTGAAAACCCTACTTTAAAAGTAGCTTCTGAGGAAGCCTCTGCATAGGCTAAAAAAATATTTTTTTTAGGATAAAAACAAATCAATAAATCGAATGTTTCCTCTAAAAAGCTTTGTAAACTAGTATCTATAATCTGTCCTTTCCAATTAAAATCTTTTTCAGAAAAATGTTTATATGATTTTTTGTGATCTTTAGAAAACTTTCTGTAACTATAGATTTTGGGATTTCTAAGCTGTAATTTATCTAATAAAATGTCAGAGAAATTATATTTTTGAAAAAAAGTATCTGAGGTAATAATGCCTACAGTTTTAATCTTTTGGTTTGTACTGCCAGTGGAAGACTCTTTTGTTTGAGAAAACTGATTGAGCTTCTTTTTTAAGTAGTGATTTTTTAGTTTTGCTTTTAGCATAGATATAAATGAGACAAAAAAACTATCTTGTCACAAATATAATTAAAACGTATTGTGTTCTTATGAAAAAAACTTTGTTTCTTTTTCTCTTTATTTCAACTGTAATTGGATGTAAGAATAGTTCGTACGAAGTTTCTAAAATCAATGCAAAAAAAATTACACTTGACTCTTTAATTCATCAAGATAGCACCATTATTGAGGTATTTCTCCCCTTCAAAGAAAAAATGACGGAAGAAATCACAAAAAAACTGACGTATGCTCCTAAAACACTTCAGAGAACAGATGGAAATCTTCAGAGCACGCTCGGAAATTTAATTGCCGATTTATCTTACAAGAAAGCCAATGAACTTTTTGAAGAAAAAACAGGAAAAAAAGTTGATTTTTCAATGTCCAATTATGGAGGAATAAGAGCTGGTATTCCTAAAGGAAATGTAACAGTTTCAAATGCTTTTCAATTAATGCCTTTTGATAACACGCTTGTTGTTGTTGAACTCAGTTCTAAAAAAGTTGAAGAATTATTTGCCTATTTTATGGCTAGAAAAAGAGCGCATCCGCTTTCAAATCAAATTGACCTGAGAATTAATAATAAAACTTATGAAATTTTCATTAATGGAAAATCAATTGATCAAAATAAAACCTATTTTGTAGCTACTTCTAACTACCTACAAAAAGGAGGTGACGCCATGAACTTCTTTAAAAATCCTTTAAGTTTATATGATAGTAATTTTTTAATTCGCGATGCTATTTTAGAATATTTTAAAAGTAACGACACTTTAATTTCAAATTTAGATCACCGCGTAACAATTAGTCAATAAAATTCAAGAATGAATACAAAAATGAAAAGAAGAAAATTTATAAAAAAAACTACTGCTGGTCTTGCCTATGCTAGTTTAAGTGGCCTTACTTTTCAATCTTGTAAAACAAATCAAAAACACGTTACTATTCTTCATACTAATGATACTCATAGCCAAATTGAACCTTTTGAAACCAATCATCACAGGTATGCTGGTAAAGGAGGTGTGGCCAAAAGAGCTGTAATGATTGAAAAAGTCAGAAAGGAAAACCCAAATACTTTACTACTTGATGCTGGAGATATATTTCAAGGAACCCCTTATTTTAATTATTTTGGTGGTGAGATTGAGTTCAAACTTATGAGTTTATTAAAGTATGATGCTGCTACCTTAGGCAATCACGATTTTGATAATTCTATAGAAGGCTTTCATAAACAACTACCCAATGCTTCCTTTGACTTTGTTTGTGCCAACTACGACTTTAAAAACACCATTTTAGACACCATTGTAAAGCCCTATAAAATTTTTTTCAAAGACGGAATTAAAATTGGTGTTTTTGGACTAGGCATAGAACTATTAAATCTTGTAAATCCCAATTTATACAAAGAAACAGAATACCTAGATCCGATAGAAATAACCAAAGATATAACCAGAGCTTTAAAAGAAAATGAAAACTGTGATTTAATTATATGTTTATCCCATCTAGGATATCATTATAGAAATAGTGAAAAAGTATCTGATTTAAAATTAGCTGCTGCAACTAAAGATATTGATTTAATCATAGGAGGACATACACATACTTTCTTGGCTAAACCAACCCTTGTTAAAAATTTAAATGATGAAAATGTGCTTGTAAATCAAGTAGGGGCTTATGGAGTAAATTTGGGGCGTGTAGATTTTTATTTAGACGAACAAAGTAATAAAGAATCAGCAAATACAACCATTATTGTATAAATTACTGGAACTATACTTATAGAAAGTAACAGCTTAACTAATCATTTCAATAAAATCATGTTCACTAATTATAGTGACCCCTAAAGCTTCTGCTTTTGTTTTTTTACTAGGTCCCATATTATCTCCAGCAACAATGTAATTTGTTTTCTTAGAAATAGATGAACTTACTCTCCCCCCATTATCCTCAATAGATTTTTTGAGTTCATTTCTTGTCATTTTATAAAAAACTCCTGATACTACAAACACTTTACCCTGTAACTTATCAGTTAATCCAATAAGATCTTCCTCAGATATTTGCATTTGAACTCCATAAGATTTTAACCTATCAATTAATAAAATATTACTTAAATCATTTGAAAACTCTCGAATACTTTCTGCAATTCTATCACCAATTTCATCAACAGAAATCAATGTTTCCATGTCAGCAGCCATCAAATTATCAATAGATTTAAAATGTTTTGCTAATTTTTTTGCAACAGTTTCCCCAACAAATCTAATGCCTAGTGCAAAGAGTACTTTTTCGAATGGAATTTCTTTTGATTTATTGATACCTTCAATCATATTCTTAGCAGATTTTTCTGCCATTCTCTCCAAAGGGATTATTTGTTCTGAAGTTAAATTATAAAGGTCAGCATAATTTTCAATAAGACCTTCTTTTCGCAATAAATCAACTGTTTCACCTCCTAAACCATCTATATTCATTGCTTTTCGACTAATGAAATGTTGAATTCGACCTGTTATTTGAGGTGCACAACCATAAATGTTTGGGCAATAATGCTTTGCATCACCTTCTGTTCTAACTAGTGCTGTTTGGCATTCAGGACAATGTGTTGCATAAGTAGTGGGTTGGGAATATTCCTTTCTTTTAGTAAAATCTACAGCAATAATTTTTGGAATAATTTCTCCTCCCTTTTCAACAAAAACAGTATCATTAATTCTAATATCTAGTTTATGTATTTGATCAGCATTATGAAGAGAGGCTCTTTTTACTGTTGTTCCAGCTAATTGAACAGGTTCTAAATTTGCAACTGGAGTTATCGCACCTGTTCTACCAACTTGGTATGTAATTTCCTTAAGTACTGTAGAAACTTGATCAGCTTTAAATTTATAGGCAATAGCCCATCGAGGAGATTTAGCAGTATATCCTAATTCTTCTTGTTGTTGTAAATTATTAACTTTGATAACAACACCATCTGTCTCATAGGGTAACTGATGACGTTTCGCATCCCATTCATTAACAAAGCTAAATACCTCTTCAATGGAACTAGCTAGCACAATGGTTTTAGGAATCTTAAATCCTGCCTTTCTTGCAGCTAGAAGACTTTCATAATGTGTAGCATATTTTCGCTCATCAGTAACTACTTGATATAATAAACAATCTATAGGTCTTTTTGCTACCTCAGCACTATCTTGAAGTTTTAAACTCCCGCTAGCTGTATTTCTCGGATTTCTGTAGGCCTCCTCTCCATTCTCAAGGCGTTCTTGATTCATCTTTCGAAATCCTTCCAATGGTAAAATAATTTCACCCCTGATCTCGAAATTAGATAGAAAATTGGTATTTAATAGTAAAGGAATTGATTTTATTGTTCGTATGTTTGAAGTTACCTCATCACCTTGAAATCCATCTCCTCGAGTAACAGCCTTAACAAACTCTCCGTTTTCATAAGTAAGGTTGATTGACGCGCCATCATATTTTAATTCACAAGTATATTCAATAGTTTCAGTTCCAAGGTTCTTTTGAAGTCTTTTTTCCCAGTCTTGTAAATCCTCTTTAGAATATGAATTGTCTAAGGAGTACATTCTATTTTTATGAGGAAGTGTTTGAAAATTTTTTGTAACGGTTCCACCTACTCTTTGAGAGGGAGAATTTGCACTATAATATTCTGGGTAGGCTGCCTCAAGTGCCTCTAATTCTTTGAGTTTCATGTCAAATTCGTAATCGGAAATCGTGGCATTATCTAAAACATAATATTCATGATTATATCGATTTAGAACTTTACGTAAAGAATTAATTTGCTCTTGAACAGAATTCATGTACTCTAAAAATTTAATGGTTAAAAATAATCAAAAGAAAACCCGAAACAAAAATGTTTCGGGTTAAAAAATTCATGAAGTTATCAACGATTAATAGTAAGTATACCTTCTTACTTTGGCAATATACTTAGCCAATCGCATCACTTGATGACTATAGCCATATTCATTATCATACCAAACATATAAAACCACAGTATCACTGTCTGTGATTGTTGCTTTGCTATCAAATATAGATGGAGCAGTAGTTCCAATGATATCTGAAGACACAAGTTCTGCATCTAATGAATATTGAATTTGTTCTACTAAAGCCCCTTCTAACGCATTGTATTTAATAATTGCATTAACTGCTTCTGTTGTAATTTCAGTACCTAATTTTAGATTTAAAATAGCCAAAGAGCCGTTGGGTACTGGAACACGAATTGCATTTGAGGTTAACTTACCTTTTAGTGAGGGTAGTGCCTTTGAAACAGCCTTTCCAGCACCAGTTTCAGTAATTACCATATTTAATGCTGCCGCCCTGCCTCTTCGATTTTTACCATGTATATTATCTACGAGGTTTTGGTCATTGGTATAGGCATGAATGGTTTCTAAATGTCCTTTTACAATCCCATAGTTATCATCTAAAACTTTTAAAATCGGAGTAATTGCATTTGTAGTACAGGAAGCTGCTGAAAAAATATCTTGTGTATCTGGATGGTATTTTTTGTGATTAACACCGTGAACAATATTTGGAATTCCCTTTCCTGGAGCTGTTAACAGAACTTTGGATGCACCTTTAGCTTTTAGATGCCTATTTAAGGCTTCCTTATCTCTAAATGCTCCAGTATTATCTATAATTAATGCATCTTGAATACCATATTTTGTGTAATCAATATCTTCCGGTGATTTAGCCGATATCATCGTAACTGTGGTTCCATTGATAATTAAAGCCTTATTTTCAACATCGGTCTGTACAGTTCCTAAAAAATCTCCATGTACAGAATCTACACTGAGTAAAGAGGCTCTTTTATCCAATACATTTTTAGTAATTTCTCCCCTAGTAACCACTGCCCTCAATCTTAATTGAGAACCTTTACCCATTTTTGACATTAACTCTCTAGCTAAAAGACGGCCTATTCTTCCAAAACCATATAAGACAACATCCTTTGGTTTAATACCTTTTGCTTCTTCAGCATTTTTTAGTTGTCTTTTAACAAATGAGATTTTATCTTTAGTTCCATTAACATCTAAATAACACTCGTATGCTAATTTCCCTATATCTAACTTTGATGAGGGCAGTTGAATGTGCTGAATAGCTTTGGCAATATCTAATGCATCATAAATTGAAATAGGTTTACCAACAAATTCTTTAGCATAATTAATTAAATTCAAAATCTCACTAGTTCTTTTATCTACTAATGTGTTTCGAAACAAAACAAGTTCTATAGACTTATCATACCATAAATCATTGATAATATTGATGAACTCAGTTGTTGCTCTTCGAATTTTTGCTTGTGAAACGACTTGACTCTCGTAATCTTTAGCTTTTATCATATTTATTTTTATTTTTTTGTGCAAAAGTATTTCTTTTTTTCACAAAACGAAATCGTTTTCGTAAATTATTTTTAAAAAATAAAAAAAACCTAATTTCTTGTGATAATTAACACAAGAAATTAGGTAATAATATTAACTATTTGGAAATTAAATTCTTACGAATTTTTAAAAGAAATAAATACTTGTTTCGTTTTCTAAATCGATCATTTCAACTTTTAAACGATATCCATTTCTTGAGAGACTGTCTAATAAATTAACAGCTTCAGAGGCAGTTTCTACTTTCTTACCGTTAATTGAAGTTATAATATACCCTTTAATACTAGAGGGGCTATCATCTGAAAAGCCATCTCTAATTATTTTTGCTCCAGCAGGATCATCTATCAATTCTATTCCATATGATCGTGATATATAACGTTCAATTCTTTTAATTAAGTGTACTGATTTCGTAAAAATTTCTCCATCTCTATCTATAGTCAATTCTACAGATTCTCCTGGCCTTTTGGCAGATAGTTGCCCTGTTAATTCAGAAAATTTAGAAATTTTAACATCATTAATTTTTACAATAATATCTCCTCTTTCAAGACCTGCTTTTTCAGCATTACTTCCCTCAGCAAAATCTCCAATTCTAACCCCCTCAATGTCATCCTTTCTTAAATCGGGAACAAAGCCAATAATAGCCTCCTGAACTTTACCAAACTCAAGAATATCATCAATTATTTTTTTCGTAATATTAGAGGGCACTGCAAAAGAGTACCCGATGTAAGAGCCAGAATTTGTTGAAATAGCAGTATTAATGCCCACCAACTCACCTCGAGAATTTACAAGTGCACCTCCGCTGTTACCCGGATTTACAGCTGCATCTGTTTGAATAAAAGAATCTGTTGAATAATTACCCTGTAGATCTCTACCTTTTGCACTTACTATCCCTGCAGTTACCGTAGAGGTTAAGTTATAGGGATTACCAACCGCTAAGACCCATTCTCCTATTTTAAGGTTATCTGAATCTGAAAAAGGGATATAAGGTAATGGATCAATAGCATCTATTTTTAACAAAGCAATGTCATTCTTAGAATCTGTGCCAATGAGTCCTGCCTTAAATTTTTTTCGATTGTTTAATGTAATTTCTAAATCTGTTGCGCCTTCTATAACATGATTATTAGTTACAATATAGCCATCGGATGATATGATTACTCCACTTCCAGTTCCTATTTGCTGTTTTCTTTTTGAACCATTAAATAAATCTGCAATAGAATTTATACCACTTGATATAGCAGTGTTTTTGACGTGTACTACAGCATGAACTGATTTTTCTGCAGCTTCAGTAAAATTCGTAGGGGCATAAGTTGCTGTATTTAATTCGAATTCTGTAGCATTGTAATTCGTCTTAAAAGTTTGAATGGGAATAATTTCATCTTTTGAAAAACGCTGTGGATTTTCAATTAAAATGCTGTATCCAAGAAGTGAAAATACACCACCAAGAATAGCTATGCCTAAAAAACTTAAAAATTTTCTCATGATATATTAATTAAAGTATATTTCAAAAGTAATTAAATATCTAAATTCATTCAATAGGCTTAACAATTCTTAACGCATTTTAACCCTCTTTTAACACTCAAATAGTACTTCTATTTTTATGTATATTTGAACCCATATGGATAAGAATTTTTACAAATATCAAGGAACTGGAAATGATTTTATTATTTTCGATAATAGAACACTTTTTTTCCCAAAGCGTAATAATGAATTGATATCAACTTTATGTAATCGACACTTTGGAATTGGTGCTGATGGTTTGATTCTACTAGAAAACGATAAAAACTCAGACTTTAAAATGGTCTATTTTAATGCTGATGGAAATGAAAGTACCATGTGCGGTAATGGTGGTAGATGTATTGTGGCTTTTGCTCAAAAATTACACCTATTTGATAAAAAAACTTCATTTTTAGCCATAGACGGTCTTCATCATGCTACAATTGATGCTAGTTCTGTTTCACTGCAAATGATAGATGTATCTGAGGTTCGTATTTCAGAACATTCAATTTTTGTCAATACTGGGTCACCTCATCATATTGAAATTGTTGACGATTTAGAACATTTTCCAGTTATTGACAAAGCAAGAAAAATTATAAAATCTAAGTACTCAACTGAAGGGTGTAATGTTAATTTTGTTGAACAGTTGAATGACAATACGTTTAAGGTAAGAACCTACGAACGTGGAGTTGAAGACGAAACTTTAGCTTGCGGCACCGGCGTAACAGCTGTTGCGATAGCCATGCATAAAGTTAATAAAACTAACAGTAATCATATCAAATTGAACGTTTTAGGAGGTAATTTAGAAGTAAAGTTTATTGCAGAACATGATCGTTACGTTAACGTTATATTATCAGGACCTACACAATTTGTTTTTAAAGGAACCTTAAGCCTATGATTTTATTACACGGAGAAAAGGTGAATTTAAGGGCTTTGGAGCCTGAAGATTTAGATTTTTTATACACTACAGAAAATGACACTAATTTTTGGCAGGTTAGTAATACTCAAGTTCCTTTTTCAAAGTTTGTTTTGAAACAGTATTTAGAAAATGCACATCAAGATATTTATGAAGCTAAACAATTACGATTAATTATTGAAGAATCAAAAACAAATACGGCTATTGGAATGATTGATTTGTTTGACTTTAATCCTCAACATCGTCGAGCAGGTATAGGTATTTTAGTTCACAAAACGTTTCAAAACTCTGGTTTTGCTTCAGATGCTTTATCAATTTTCATTCCCTATTGTTTCAAAATATTAAACCTACATCAAATTTTTGCAAATATTATTTCAAATAATCAACAAAGTATTAAGCTTTTTTCTAATTTTAATTTTAAAAAAATTGGAATAAAAAAAGATTGGCTTTTTATTGATGGAGTCTATAATGATGAATTTATATTTCAATTGATAAATGAATAAACAAAAAATTCTTGTACTCATTTTAACCTCTACCCTTTTAACTGGGGTTTTGTGTTATAACTTTTATCAATCTATTTATGGTGAATTTATAACTAAAGATTGTGTTGTTTTTATAGGTTCTTTTGATACTGTTAATGATATTCAAAAAACTATAACAATATCTTTGGATGCTAAAAAAAATACTCATTCCAATAAGATCTCTAAATTTAATTGGCTAGCAGATCAGAAAAATTATAAAAAACCAAAAGCTGGAAAATATATACTTAAAAAAGGGATGTCTTTAAATGATGTGATTAATCTTCTCAGAAGTGGCAATCAAACTCCTGTGAAGGTTTCATTTAATAACCAAGATACACTTGAGAAATTTTCAGGTAGGATATCATCACAAATAGAAACAGACTCAATCAATATTTTAAACGTCTTCAAAGATTCTATTTTTTTGAAAGAAAACAAACTAAACCAAGCATCCGTTTTAGGTATTTTAATTCCTAATACTTACGAATTTTACTGGAATGTGTCTGCTGAAAATTTCAGAAATAGATTACTTAAAGAATATAAGAAATTTTGGAATAAAGAAAGATTAACAAAGGCTTCATCATTAAATTTATCAAAAGAACAAGTAATGACTTTAGCTTCAATAGTTCAAAAAGAAACCGTTAAAACTATTGAAAGACCCATTGTTGCAGGACTATACTTAAATAGAATTAAAAGAGGGATTCCACTACAAGCAGATCCTACAATAGTATATCTCTTAAAGAAAAGAAACGGAATAGATTATGAAGTAAAAAGAGTATTGTATAAGGATTTAAAAATATCATCACCCTTTAACACCTACCTCAATAAAGGGTTACCTCCAAATTTAATTGCTATGCCTGACATATCATCAATAGATGCAGTATTAAATTACAAAAAACATAACTATTTATACATGTGTGCAAGTATTGAAAAGTTTGGATTTCATGAATTTGCGAGTACTTTATCACAACACAATAAAAACGCAACCAAATACCAAAGATGGTTAAATACAAAAGGAATCAATAGATGATTTTTGTGTTTATTTATAGAAGTTTTTACTTGAATACGAATTCAATAAAAATTTAATAAAAAATCATTTTTGATAAAAACTACTCAACATTATACCCTTGAAATAGAAATATTCGCATTAAAAAGAGAATAAATTTTATTTTCCTCAATCAAAAAAAATCCAAATAAGCTGGTTATCAGCATATTATATAAATGTTGTATATTTGCACCCGCTAAATAGAAAGAATTACGTTATTAAAAGAATTATTTTTTTATTAATTATATTTTTGGGGTTTGTTAGTGCCACCAAAAATTCTGAATATTATAACTTCCCAGAAGAAAGTATACCTCCAGTAGATTTGTTATTAAATCCAAAACATTCTATCAAGATTCCATACTTAAACAAAAACTTTGTAGGATTTAAAGAGGCTTTAGCTTTTAAAGAATCTCAGGGAAAGTATAGAGTTGTAAATACTCTTGGATACCTAGGAAAATATCAATTTGGAGCAACAACATTAGAACGTTTTAAGATATACAACAAAACTTTTTTTCTTCATAACCCAGAGTTACAAGAACGCGTATTCATTGCATATTGTAGAGTGAATAAATGGATTCTTAGAAAAGACATTAAAAGGAATCTTGGAAAAACCATAAATGGTGTAAAGATTACAGAATCCGGAATATTAGCAGCAGCGCATTTGAGTGGTGCAGGTAATGTGAAAAAATACCTAAGAAGCAATGGTCACAGAAACTTCAAAGATGCATATGGATCCTCAATTCGTTCTTACATGCAAGCTTTTGCTGGATATGATGTTTCTTTTATTAAAGGTGATCGCAAGGCTAGTATTTAATTAAATCACTTCTGAATAATAAATATAGCTGGTCTTTTATGTAAATCTGGAGATTGCCTTTTCCATTCGGTAATTGTAAAAGTTTTGATAAATTCATTAGGTAAAGAAATATCAATTGCTATGCATAATAGTGTTCCGGGATGTAAAACTGATTTTAAATCTCTAAACATTTTTTCATTTCTGTAGGGTGTTTCAATAAATATCTGAGATTGATTTCGCTCTTTAGATAATTTTTCTAAAGCTTTAATTTCTTTTTTTCTCTCAGAATTATCAATAGGCAAATAGCCATTAAAGGCAAAATTTTGACCATTTAATCCAGAAGCCATTAATGCCATTAAAATTGAGGATGGTCCTACTAACGGTATTACTTGAATCCCTTTTTCATGAGCTTGTTTAACAATAGTAGCACCTGGATCTGCAACAGCAGGAACACCTGCCTCAGAAAGTAAACCTACTGAAATCCCCTGTTCACAACAGTCTAAATAAGTACGCGTTTCTATTTCTTTAGCATATTTATCTAACTTCATCATTGTCAATGAAGATTGTATTTTTTTTGGTGTAATTTTTTTTATAAATCTTCTAGCAGACTTTTCATTCTCAACAATATAATGATCTAGTAATTCCACTATGGTCTTGACAGAATAGGGCATTACCTCTAAAGGTTCATTTTCACCTAAAGTTGTTGGAATTAAATATAGCTTTCCTTTCATAAATAACTGCTTGCAATTTTACTACAGGCTTTGTCAAGCATATCGAAAACATTTTCAAAACCGTGAACACCACCATAGTAGGGATCAGGAACACTTAAATTTTTAGACGGATTGATTTCGTTTAATATCATTTCCACCTTAATCAAGTCAGATTTGTTTTTTGCCAAGGAACAAATATTTTGATAATTCTCTAAATCCATCGCATAAATTAAATCAAACTCATTAAAATCATTGGAACTAAACTTTCGTGCTTTTTGATTTGAAATGTCAATCCCATTTTTTTTAGCGACGGCTATAGATCTGTGATCAGGGGATTCTCCGATGTGATAAGCGGCTGTTCCGGCAGAATCAACAAAAAAAGAATCAGGATTAAGTTTTGATTTAAGAATTCCCTCGGCTAAAGGAGAACGACATATATTTCCTAAACAAACCATCAATATTTTTTTCATAGGATAAACTTAAAAAATATTAGGTCAGCTATTTAAAAAGTTAACTTCTTTCTGAGGTCTTCAACATATTTTCTAAATTGCTTGTCTGTCTCAGTTAAATTATCAACAGTTTTGCAAGCGTGAAGGACAGTAGCATGATCTCTTTGTCCAATTTGAGAACCAATACTTGCAAGAGAGGTTTTAGTCATCCTTTTTGCAAAATACATTGCTAATTGACGAGCTTGAACAATATGTCTTTTTCTAGTTTTGGATTGTAATGTAACTACATCCATATCAAAATACTTGGATACAACTTTTTGGATATAGTCAATAGACACCTCTTTCTTCGTATTTTTAACAAATTTGTCTACAATTTGTTTGGCTAGTTCAAGAGAAAACTCTCTTCGATTAAAAGATGCCTGTGCAATCATTGAAATTATGACTCCCTCAAGTTCTCTAACATTAGATTTGATATTTTTAGCAATATACTCAACGATCTCTTCAGGCATTTCAACCCCATCTCTAAAAAGTTTATTTTGTAGAATAGAAATACGTGTTTCAAAATCTGGTAATTGTAATTCTGCAGAAAGACCCCATTTAAATCTTGAGAGTAAACGTTGTTCAATATCTTGCATATCAACAGGTGCTTTATCTGAAGTTAAGATAACTTGCTTACCATTTTGATGGAGATGATTGAATATATGGAAAAAAACATCCTGAGTACCAGCTTTACCAGATAGGAATTGAACATCGTCTATCAACAAAACATCAACCATTTGATAAAAATGAATGAAATCATTTCTAGTATTAGATTTGACAGAATCAATAAATTGTTGTGTAAATTTCTCTGAGGAAATATATAATACAGTTTTATCAGGATATTTATCTTTAATATCTACACCAATAGCATGTGCCAAATGGGTTTTACCTAAACCAACACCACCATATATTAATAAGGGGTTAAAGGAGGTTCCTCCGGGTTTATTTGCTACAGCCATTCCAGCTGATCGAGCTAATCTATTAGAATCTCCTTCTACAAAATTCTTAAAATTATAATTTGCATTTAATTGAGATTCAATTTTAACTTTTTGTAATCCAGGGATAATAAAAGGATTTCTTAATTCTCTTTTATTAACCTCAACAGGAACAGCTATTTTTTGAGGTTTAAGCGGATCTCTATTTGAACTTGGTATTTTAACAATTTGAGGACGATTGCTACTGTACGTATTTTCCATACGAACATCGTATATTAATTTAGCATCTTTTCCTAATTCTCTAACTAGAGCTACTCTTAAAAGTTTTATGTAATGTTCTTCTAACCATTCATAAAAAAACTTACTTGGTACCTGAATGGTTAAAGCCTCTCCAGATAATTTGACGGGCTTGATAGGTTCAAACCACGTTTTGTAAGCCTGAGGCTTAATATTATCTTTTATAAATGAGAGACATTCATCCCAAACCGAAACAGCAGTTTTAGTCATAAATTTTTAAAGAAAATTAAATAATTTATATGTTTTGTATTTTAGGGGAAAAGCTTAGTTTAATAAGCATTACAAATGTGTGAATAAATTTTATTAAAAAAAAATGAAATTGCTATTGATTATTAATTATTTTTTACGTAGAATACCAAAAATAAAATGTTAAAAAATTTGAAAAAATTTTCTACGAATATTCGAGTTCGTTATGGAGAAACCGATCAAATGGGAGTTGTTTATCATGGGAATTATGCAACCTATTTTGAAGTAGCAAGGACCGAATGGCTTAGAAATCTGGGAGTTACGTACAAAGACTTAGAAAATAATGGCATTATGCTTCCAGTAATTTCACTCTCTTTTAATTTTGTGAAGTCTGCAAAGTATGATGATTTGTTAACGATTTCTGTTTTTTTTAAAAAAAACCCTCTTGTTAAAATAGAATTTGATTATGAAATTTATAATCAAAATAAGGAAAAAATATCAACAGGAAATTCAGTTTTAGCTTTCATAGATATGAAAACTAACAAACCTATAAAATGTCCTGATTATATTCTAAATAAATTAAACCTCTAAGGGTTTAATTTGAACTCGATATAAAGCTTTAAAATTTTGAACTATTTTGTGAGCATTTGATTTCCTAATTGCAATCATTAATTCACAATTCATCTCTAATTTTTGATCTTGAATCATTATTGAATTTTCTTTAATAATTCTCAAAACTTTACTCATTAGATCATAATCAAATATTAATTGAAAATATACATCAATTGTTTTTTCTTTAATACATGAAGATTCTAAAGCTAATCTTGCAGAGGATCTATACGCATTAATTAAACCTCCTACTCCAAGTTTTACTCCACCAAAATACCGAACAGAAACCACTAAAATATTAGTCAATTTAAATGATTGGATTTGGCCATAAATAGGCATCCCAGCAGAATTATTTGGCTCTCCATCATCATTCACTCTATATCTTGGAGACTCAACTCCTAATTGCCATGCATAACAAAAATGACGAGCATTATAATGTTTCTTTTTCAAAAAATCTATGCATGTTTTAACAGATTCTTCTGTTATTACAGGAAATGCATACCCATAAAACTTACTGTTTTTCTCCTTAAATAGTGTTTCCTCTGAAGGTTCAACAATGGTTTTATAGATGTCATCCATTAACAGACATGATTAATATGATACTAATTACTGCTATAATTATACCTAACCAATTCTTATGAATTAATTTTTCTTTAAAAATAAACAAGCCAAAAAGAGTGGAAAGGATAACAATTCCAACATTATTTAAAGTAAAGGCGGTTGAGCTTTCCATACCCTTTGTACTCAAAGCCTTGAGTAAATAAACAATTGAAAAATAGTTAGGTATTCCCAATAAAACTCCACCCAAAATAGATTTAAATTCAAAATTTAATGACCCTATAGCTTTTTGATACAATAAAACAATAATTCCCAAAATAAAAGCACAACCAAAAATTGTAGCTGAAAATAAAGGAACTCCACCTTCAGCAACATAAAAGGTTTCTACATATTTTAAACTAGTATCAATGGCACCAGAACCAAAAAATAAAAGTAATGGATATAAGAAATCTTTATTTTTTTGAGTGATTTGATTTTTTGCTTTAATTGAGGTCAAATAAACTGCTATAAGTGCCAGTAAAATTCCAATTAATTTAACTAGGCTAAGGCTTTCTTTGTAATACCAAACGCCAAATACTATGGCAATAACAACAGACATTTTACTGGAAACAGATGCTACTGACAATCCATTTTTCTGAGAGGTCAATGCCATGATATTAAATACAATAATAAACATGATTCCTAATAGGAATGCACCTAAAAACCATGGTTGATTTGGAATCTCATAAAAAGAGACCAAATTATTTGACATGTAAAAACCTAAAATAGCAGCCGTAAAATAGTTGACAACAATCGCTTGAAAAGTATTAATTCTTAAAACATCAAATAACTTGAAAATAACAAATAAAAGACTTGAGATACAAATACTAATGAGAAGATAAACCATTAATTAAATTCTTTTTTGGTAAACAAATCTACAATATCCTCTGAATTTGGATCTAAATTCCAAATTTTTATCCCTAAACTTTTAGGGACTATGGTATTTTCTATAGTATCGTCTATGAATAATGTTTCATCAGGTAGTAATTTGTTTGATTCCATGATAAATTCATAAATATCTTTATTGGGTTTTCTTAGGTGTAACTCATGAGATAAATAAAATTTTTCAAAACAATTTTTAAATTCTGAAAATAGTTTTGAACCCCAGTTCTTTTTTATGCAAGAAATGTGCATATCATTAGTATTACTCAATAAAAAAATTCGAAACTTTTTTGATTTGGCTAGTGATTTAATAAAAGAAAGTCTGTAGGTGGGAAAATCTAGTAACATAGAATTCCAAGCCTTTTTAAACTCTAGCTCTGAAATAAATGGAAACAAAATTTTGAATGTATTTAAAAACTCTTGAGTAGTTAACATTCCCATTTCATATTGCTTAGTTACCTCTAACATTTCGGAACTAAATTTTTTTACACCTAATTCCTTTAAGCTCTCAAAAGTAGCCTTTTTATCAAGGTTAATAAACACATCTCCAAAATCAAAAATTATATTTTTAATCATTGACATAGGTTTTTAAACTGTCACCTAGGAGATTTTCTTCATTCAAAAAAGGAACATCTAGTATTGGAGCCTTTGTTCCTTTTTTAAATAACATTGAACCTGTAAAAACTCTGGCTTCATCCCACAAGCTCTCATCGATAAAAGTTTGAATTGTTTTACCACCACCCTCAACAATTAACGATTGAACTTTGTGTTTATAAAGAACTTCACAAATTTGAGATGCTATTGGACTAGAAAAGTTTATTTTTTCAAAATAAAGGTTATCATTACGTGAGGTAACTTTTTGATTTATAAATATTGTTTTAACAGAACCGTCATAAACGTTTAAATCTTTAGGGATTCTCAGGTCTTTATCTATGACTATTCTCAAGGGATTTCTCCCTTTCCAACTTCGAACATTTAAACTTGGATTGTCATGTAAAACAGTTGTAGTACCTACAAGAATAGAATGCTCTTCACTTCTCCATTTATGAACTAATTGTCTTGATGTTTTTTTAGTAATCCAAACTGGAGCTTGTTTAATCCTTTCCTTTGGCGCTATATAACCATCTTGTGTTTGTGCCCATTTTAAAATAATATATGGCCTCTTTTGTGAATGAAATGTAAAAAATCGTTTATGATGTGCTTTACATTCTTTTTCCAAAACACCAACAACAACCTCACAACCTGCATTTCGTAATCTTTCAACACCTCTTCCGGCAACGATCTCATTGACATCTACACAACCAATCACTACTTTTTTTATTCCACTTTTAACAATTAAATCTGCACATGGAGGAGTTTTACCAAAATGAGAACAAGGCTCTAAAGTCACATACATCGTTGCTTTTTGTAAATCTTCATTATTTTTTATGGATGAAATTGCATTTACTTCGGCATGATTACCTCCATAAGGACTAGTAAATCCCTCCCCTACAATTTTATCATCTACAACCAACACAGCACCAACAGAGGGATTTGGTCTAGTTGTACCTATTCCTTTTTTAGAAATTTCAAGACATCTTTTTATGTAGTATTCGTGATTCAAAAAAAAGTAACTTTGTAAAGCAAAAATAAAGGATTAAATGACAAATACAGAGTATATCATAAGAGAAATAGCACCTAGTGATAATAAACCCATAAAAAAAATAGTCCAACAAGTTATTTTAGAAATGGGAGCTCCAAAAGTTGGAACTGCATATGAAGATAGCGCTTTAGAAGATATGCACGGGACCTATCAAAAAAACAAAGCAATATATTTTGTTGTTGAATACCAGGGGAAAATTCTAGGTGGTGGAGGAATTGCTCAACTCGATGGTTTTGATAAAAGTACATGTGAATTACAAAAGATGTATTTTTTGAGTGATATTAGAGGAAAAGGTTTAGGCTATAAAATCATTGAAAAATGTATGAATAAAGCTAAAGAATTTGGTTATGACCAATGCTATCTTGAAACTATGCCCTATATGACTGCTGCGCAAAGACTTTATAAAAAAGCTGGTTTTAAAAATATAAAGGCTCCAATGGGAAATACATGTCATTATTCCTGTGACGTCTGGATGATTAGAAAATTATGAATATTAGAGAATTCAGAGACTATTTTAAAATAACTCTAAAAAAATTATATCCCGCATCAGAAATTGATACTTTTTTATTCCTATTGTTAGAAGAATATTTAAACTTCAAAAGAATTGATATCGTTTTAAAATCAAATTTTAACATTAGTTCAGAGGTGCTCACTCTTCTTAAATCTTCTACAAAACTCTTAGAACAAGAAATTCCGATTCAATACATTATTGGAAAAACTGAATTTTATGGTTTTCCATTTATTTTGAATGAACACGTTTTAATTCCAAGACCTGAAACAGAGGAATTGGTTACCTTTATTTTAGATAAAGTTTCAAAACTTGATTCTCATTATGCAATTAAAATACTTGATATTGGAACTGGAAGTGGATGTATTCCCATTGCATTAAAAAAAAGTTTGCCTCTGGCAGAGATAAGTGCCCTTGAGAAATCTGATAAAGCACTCCGTATAGCCGAGAAAAATACTCATCTAAATAAAGTTGACATCAATTTAATTCAACAAGATATTTTAAAAACTACTGAACTAAATAATACGTATGATATTATTGTTTCAAATCCTCCCTATGTAAGGGAATCAGAAAAAAAAGAAATAAAAAATAATGTTTTAAATAATGAGCCACACATGGCTTTATTTGTAGAGGATAACAACCCACTGATTTTCTTCGATAAAATTGCTGAATTGGCAAAAAATCATTTAACAAAAAATGGTTTATTATTTTTTGAGATCAATCAATACTTGGGAAAAGAGACTGTTGATCTTATTCGATTAAAAGGATTTAATACGATTGAACTTAAAAAAGATATCTTTGGTCATGACAGAGTTATAATAGCTTCCATATTATGATTTTCTTTGCTAACATCTTTTAATTCAATACATTGTTTTAACCATAGTATAAATGACTATATATGACTTCTAATATGAAACACCATTGGGAAACTGTTTACCAAACCAAAACTCCTGAACAAGTAAGTTGGACACAAGAGATACCTCATACATCGCTAAGTTTTATTCGTTCATTAAATCTATCTAAAGAAGCAAAAATAATTGATGTTGGCGGAGGTGATAGTCGACTAGTGGATTTTTTACTTGATCTAGGGTATTCAAATATTACTGTACTAGACATTTCTGAAAAAGCCCTAGAAAGAGCCAAAAATAGGTTAGGAAAAAGGGTTAAACTTGTTACATGGATTCCTTGTGATGTTTTAGATTTTGACCCAAAAATTACTTATGACATTTGGCATGATCGTGCCGCTTTTCATTTCCTAACGAAAGAAGATGAAATTAAATATTACATTTCATTAACTGAAAAATATGTAACTAAAAATTTAATTATTGGAACTTTTTCTGACAATGGCCCCCTAAAGTGTAGTGGTTTAGAAATTACTCAATATTCAAAAAATAAAATGCATGAAACTTTTAATTCTAAATTTGAGCCAATTAAATGTTTAATTAAAAATCATCAAACTCCATTTAATACTATTCAAAATTTTATTTTTTGTAGTTTTAAAAAACGGTAAGCACTCCATTTTTTTAATCTTTTAAACCAACATTTCTTGTACATTTGCAACTATGCGTATCGATATTATTTCAGCAGCACCCGATTTATTAGAAAGTCCTTTTAATCATTCTATCCTAAAGAGAGCAAAAGAAAAAGGTCTGGTAGAAATTGTGATTCATAATTTAAGATCATTTGGTTTAGGAAACTACAAACAGATAGATGACACTCAATTTGGAGGTGGTGCAGGAATGGTATTGATGATAGAGCCTATTTCTAAATGTATTGATGCATTAAAAGCTGAACGTGTTTATGATGAAATCATATATATGACACCTGATGCAAAAACATTAAAACAATCTTTATCTAACACCCTTTCTTTGCAAAAGAACATATTAATTCTCACAGGTCACTATAAAGGAGTTGATCAAAGAGTTCGCGATAAATACATTACAAAAGAAATTTCTATTGGAGATTATGTTTTAACTGGTGGAGAATTAGCTGCAGCTGTTTTAGTAGACAGTATCGTGCGTTTGATTCCAGGAGTTATTGGAGATGAAACCTCTGCACTTACTGATTCTTTTCAAGATAATTTACTCTCACCACCTGTTTACACTAGACCTTCAAATTATAAAGGAATGCAAGTTCCTGAAATTCTATTGTCTGGAAATTTTCCTAAGATTGAAGAATGGCGATCTGAAAAAGCCTACGAAAGAACTCAACAAATTCGACCAGATATACTAGACGAAAACTTGTAACCCTTTTATAAAAGATTTTATAATTTGAAAAAAATTACTCTATTTATAAAAAATAATACTGCAATCTCTTGGATTTTAGGATTTCAATTATTCCGTTTTATTTTATTACCATTTATGGGGTTAATGCCTCAGGATGCTTATTATTATTTATACGGTCAAAACCTATCACTATCCTATTTTGACCATCCTGGTATGATAGGTTATTTATTAAGGATTTTTACAGAGATGTTTGGTCAATCTGTCTATGTTGTTAAGCTTGCAGATTTTACTATTACTTCTCTAACTATTATTTACTTTTATAAATTATCCTCTCTTTTTCTGTCGAAACACAGAACCAATAGAAGTATTGTTCTGTTAGTATCTACACTATTTATTTCAATACTATCCTTTAACTCAACTCCTGATGTCCCTTTATTACTCTTTTGGACTCTATCTATTTTATTCTTGTATAGAGCCATTTTTGAAGATAAAAAATGGTATTGGATTCTTGCTGGAATAGCAATGGGCATGGCTTTTAATAGTAAATATACCGCCCTACTTTTACAGATTGGTATCTTGGGTTTTGTTATTTTCTCTACCAAGTACAGAAAACTGTTGATTTCTCCATGGTTATGGTTAAGTCTTTTGATATCAATAGTAGTGACCTTTCCTGTTTGGTTATGGAATTATCAAAATGAATTCGCCTCTTTTGCTTTTCAGTCCTCTGAAAGAACTAGCTCAATTGGTAAATTTGAAATAAAACCATTATTGTTATTGGGAGCTATTGGACATCAATTATTCTTATTACTCCCAATTTTATTTAGTGTATTTGTTGTTATTTCTTTAAAACATATAAAAAAAGTTTTGATAAAATTTAAATTACCATCTGAAAAAACTCTTTTTTTATTAGCATTCTTTATTCCTACATTCATAGGATTCTTTCTTATTAGTCCAGTATACTGGGTGAAATTAAACTGGATGATGCCATCATACATCACCGGAACTATTATTGCTGGAATGTATATAACTAAAAAACTAATAAAAGCTCAACTTATGATTGCTATAATATTTCATTTAGCTGTTGCTAGTCAGGTACTTTTTTATTTTATTCCTATTAAAAGTGATGATACATGGGTGGGATGGAAAGCGTTAGGTGAAAAAGTTGAGGAAATTTCAAAAAATGATCCAGAGGCATTTATATTTTCAATGGATGGTTATAAAACCTCTGCTCAACTTCGATTTTTTACTTCAAAAACTGTTTTTGCTCAAAATGTAATCCAAGAACCTGCACTTCAATTTGATTATCTGGATGACGATATGGAAGACCACAGAGGTCGTAATGCTTTTTATATAGATTCTGATAAAAGAAATAAGAATAATGAAAAGCTCGGAAGTCTCCCAGTAAAAATTAAACCTTATTTTAAATCCTATATTGAATTAAATCCCATTATTATTAATGAAGGCACTTCAAAAGAAAGAAAATTTTGGGTGTTCTATTGTAAAAACTATCAACCAAAAAAATAACTTGATTAGGTTTTATATGCTAAATTAAATCCTTAGATTTGCACTCGCTAAAATTAACCTCTGACGAAAATCGTGAAAGTTGGTTATAGTAAACACAATAAAATATAATAAATGGAATCTTTAGTAAAATTTGTACAAGACGAATTTGTAACAAGAAACGAAAACCCAGAATTCTCGGCGGGAGATACAATTACAGTATATTACGAGATTAGAGAAGGAGAAAAAGTTAGAACTCAATTTTTTAAGGGAGTAGTGATCCAAAAAAGAGGTACCGGTTCATCAGAAACCTTTACAATTAGAAAAATGTCAGGTACAGTAGGAGTAGAAAGAATATTTCCAGTAAACCTTCCTTCTATACAAAAGATAGAAGTTAACAAAAGAGGAAAAGTCAGAAGAGCACGTATTTACTACTTCAGAAACCTTACAGGAAAAAGAGCAAGAATTCAAGAAAAAAGACGTTAATCCTTCTTTTTTAAAATTATACAAAAAAGGGCTTCAGAAATTGAAGCCTTTTTTAATTAACAAATGTTGATAAGTGATGTTAGTAATTTGTTGATTTATAATTAGTTAAAAAATTTGCAATTGTCATTTCTTAATCTATATTTGATTTATAATTAAAAGGCATAGCCGGAATTTTTCGCAAGAGAACCAACAGCAAGCCTGATAATTTGATAAAGCAACGTTCTTTATTTACTGGATTATTTTTTCAAATGCTAAAATAGAGTTTTGGCTCTGTTCAAAGCAATTAGAGACTGTCGAGTTATGAAAGTAACAAAACAAAAACTAAAAAGAATCACTACTAGTGATTCAATCTTGAAGAGTAAACCAGATGGAGTTTCACCATGTTAAACCGGGGCCTTGGTCCAGGAGTAACGAAATTCCAATCTGAGGCTAACAAAGAAACAGTTCCTTTGTTTAAAAGAAACATAGAGTCATATCTCTATTTGATTGTGTAGAAATACAAATCATTGTTTACAATTAGTCTCTAAAGAAGCCATATCGCTCAAGAAATTGAATGATATGGCTTTTATTTTTTACGAATATTTTCCTACATATTTTTTTTAAAAAACTATAAATTTAATCAAGCTAACTTCGTTAAATGTCACTATAATTGTTAAATTTGCGCTGCTTTAAAGCAAGATAATATCTTTAAAAATTTAGTCTCTCATAGATTACACAACAGAAAAAATGATTATGACTCAGAAAGCTACTATAGTTTATACTATTACTGATGAAGCTCCGGCTTTAGCTACTCGTTCTCTATTACCAATTGTAAAAGCATTCACAAAAAGTTCTCATATAAACTTTGAAACAAAGGACATTTCTCTGGCCGCTAGAATATTAGCTAACTTCTCTGATGTTTTACCAGAAAATCAACGAATTGAAGATGCTTTAACACAACTAGGTGAGTTAGCTAAAAAACCTGAAGCTAATATTATTAAATTACCAAATATCAGTGCTTCAGTTCCTCAATTAATTGCTGCGATTAAAGAATTACAATCTTTAGGATATAAACTTCCTGATTATCCGGAGACAGTTAAAACTACAGATCAAAAAGTTATTTTAGAACGTTATAACAGCGTTAAAGGTTCTGCAGTGAATCCAGTATTACGTGAGGGTAATTCAGATAGAAGAGCTCCAAAAGCAGTAAAAAACTTTGCAAAAAAGAACCCACACTCCATGGGAGCTTGGTCTTCAGAATCTCAATCTCATGTAGCAACAATGTCTGATGGAGATTTTGCTCACAATGAAAAATCAACAACGATTAATGGTGCAACACATGTTCGAATTGTACATACAGATGCCAATGGACAAGTTTCTATTCTTAAAGATAATATCGCATTAGAAGACAAAGAAATCATAGATGCTACATTTATGAGTAAAAATACTCTTTTAAGCTTTTTAGAAGAACAAATAACAGATGCAAAACAAAATAATCTTCTATTTTCATTACACATGAAGGCAACAATGATGAAGGTTTCAGACCCAATTATCTTTGGTCATGCCGTTCGTGCTTTCTTTAAAGAACTATTTGATAAACATGGTAAAGCTCTTGATTCTGTGGGTGTAGATGTAAATAATGGATTTGGAAACTTATTGAATAATATCAATCAGTTACCACCCTACAAACAAGAAGAAATACTTTCTGATATAGAAATAGCATTTGAAAATAATCCAGACCTAGCAATGGTTGATTCTGATAGAGGAATTACCAATCTTCATGTTCCTTCAGATGTAATTATAGACGCTTCTATGCCTGCAATGATTCGTACATCTGGACAAATGTGGAATAAGGAAGGAAAATTACAAGATACAAAAGCGGTTATACCAGATAGTTCTTATGCAGGAGTTTATCAAATGACCATGGATTTTTGTAAAAAACATGGTGCTTTTGATCCAACTACAATGGGTACTATTCCTAATGTGGGCTTAATGGCCAAAAAGGCAGAAGAGTATGGATCTCATAACAAAACTTTCGAAGTTCATGCAGATGGAATCATTCAAGTTATAGATTCTAAGAACACTGTATTATTAGAGCATAATGTGGAAGCAGGAGATATTTGGAGAATGTGCCAGGTAAAAGATGCTCCAATTCAAGATTGGGTAAAACTTGCTGTTAATCGTGCGAGATCTACAGAAACACCAGCAATTTTTTGGTTAGGAGAAAAAAGATCTCATGATACTGAATTGATTAAAAAAGTAAATACTTATTTACAAGATCACAATACTGAAGGATTGGATATTAGAATCTTATCACCAGAAGATGCAACCCTATTTAGTTTAGAAAGAATCAAAGAAGGAAAAGATACAATCTCGGTTACTGGAAATGTGTTAAGAGATTATTTAACAGATCTTTTCCCTATTTTAGAATTGGGAACATCTGCTAAAATGCTTTCTATTGTTCCTCTGATGAACGGAGGAGGATTGTTCGAAACTGGTGCTGGAGGTTCAGCTCCCAAGCATGTACAACAATTTTCTAAAGAAAATCACTTACGTTGGGATTCTTTAGGAGAGTTTTTAGCACTAGCTGTATCACTTGATCATTTTGGGAATATAAATGATAATGCTAAAGCCAAAGTTCTAGCAAAAACTCTTGACGATGCAACTGAAGCATTATTAGATAATAAAAAATCACCCTCAAGAAAAGTAGGAGAATTAGACAACAGAGGAAGTCATTATTATTTGGCTTTATATTGGGCAAAAGCATTAGCAACTCAAACTAAAGATTTAGAGCTTAAAAAACAATTTTCTTCAATCTCAATTGCCTTAAGTGACAACGAAGAAAAAATCATTAATGAACTCAACGCTATTCAAGGGAATTCAACAAATATTGGTGGTTATTATCTTCCAAATGATGAGGTAGCTAATAAAGCAATGCAACCAAGTATTACATTAAATACTATTTTAAAAAGTATCTAATTAAAATATAACCATAAACTAAAGAGTGCACTATTGCACTCTTTTTTTTTTAGATTTAATTAATTTCAGTTTAATTTATATTTATATTTATGGATATAAAGTAATGCTTAATAAATAATGAGTTACACAAAAACTACAGAACTAGATTCTAAGTATAATCATCTGGAAAAGATGTCTACCTCAGAACTGTTAACTTATATAAATAATGAAGATAAAACGGTTGCCATATCAGTAGAAAAAGCAATCCCTCAAATTGAAATTCTTTCAAAAATTATTTTTAAAAAGTTAAAAAATGGAGGTCGTTTATTTTACATTGGAGCTGGAACTAGTGGTCGGCTTGGAATTTTAGATGCCTCAGAATGCCCACCAACTTTTGGAGTATCGCATGAATTAGTAAATGGTTTAATAGCTGGTGGGGATATGGCTATCCGAAAGGCCGTTGAATTTGCTGAGGATTCTACTACCCAGGGATGGAAAGACCTTCAGAATCAAAAAATTTCAATAAAAGATGTTGTTGTTGGAATAGCTGCTTCTGGCACTACCCCATATGTAATTTCAGCTCTAGAAATGTGTAATAAAAATGATATTATTACAGGATGTATAACCTGTAATAAAAATTCTCCTTTAAGTAATGCTGCTATGTATCCTATAGAAACAGTTGTTGGACCTGAATTTGTTACTGGAAGTTCAAGAATGAAAGCCGGAACTGCTCAAAAAATGGTTTTAAACATGATATCTACAACTACCATGATACTATTAGGAAAAGTAAAAGGTAATAAAATGATTGACATGCAGCTTTCTAATGATAAACTCGTCAATAGAGGTATTCATATGTTATGTGAAGAATTATCTATTACATCATCTGAAGCTAGTACCTTATTGGATAAATATGGGAGCGTTAGAAAAGCAATTGAAAACTATAAATAATGCCTATTAATCAAGATTTAGCAGCTAAAGGATTTAGAAAATTATTAATTTTACTAGTATTACTGATAGCTTCACCATTATTATTGACAATTTCTTTCAAAGCTATAAAAGTTTATGGTGAAGGATATCTTTATTACGTTAGTATCGCAGGGATAGTTTTATCCTCAATGCTGACTTTTTTTACACTTTTTTTTGCATTTAAAACTTTCAAAACATTATTAGAAGCACTCTTTTCAGAAAAATAATTGAAAGTCAATGTACCTCTAGGATTATTTTATTAAAACTACTGCTGTGAAAGAGTGAGAAGTTTAAAAAATATTATTGATAATTAACGAATCAATTTTTTGTATTTGATTCTTTTTGGCATCAAATCTCCTCCTAATCTTTTCTTTTTATTTTCCTCATACTCGGAAAATGAACCTTCAAAAAAGTAGACTTGACTATCTCCCTCAAAAGCCAAAATATGGGTACAAACTCTATCTAAGAACCATCTATCATGACTAATTATAACCGCACAACCTGCAAAATTCTCAAGTCCCTCCTCTAAAGCTCTCAATGTGTTTACATCTAAATCATTTGTTGGCTCATCCAACAATAAAACATTTCCTTCTTCTTTTAAGGTCATTGCCAGATGTAATCTATTTCTTTCTCCTCCAGATAAGGTACTAACTTTTTTATTTTGTTCACTTCCAGAAAAGTTAAAACGACTTAGATAAGCCCTAGAATTTACCTGTTTACCACCCATCATTACTAAATCTTGCCCATCAGAAAAATTTTCCCAGATAGATTTTCCTGAGTCAATGTTGGAATGCGATTGATCTACGTAAGCAATTTTTGCAGTTTCACCCACATTAAAGTTTCCTTTATCTGCATTTTCCTCACCCATAATCATTTTAAAAATAGTTGTTTTTCCTGCACCATTTGGCCCTATAATTCCTACGATACCAGCCTGAGGTAAATTAAACTCTAAATTTTCATATAGTAACTTTTCTCCGTAAGCCTTTGAAACACCTGAGGCTTCAATAACATTAGTTCCTAAACGAGGGCCATTCGGGATAAATATTTCTAATTTTTCTTCTTGTTGTTTTTGATCTTGACTCATTAAACGCTCATAACTCTTTAAACGAGCTTTTTGCTTGGTTTGTCTTCCTTTAGCACCTTGTCTAACCCACTCTAATTCACGTTCTAGGGTTTTTTGACGTTTTGAAGCTGTTTTACTTTCTTGTGCAAGTCGTTTAGACTTTTGGTCTAGCCATGATGAATAGTTCCCTTTCCATGGAATTCCTTCTCCTCTGTCTAATTCGAGAATCCAACCTGCTACATTGTCTAGGAAATACCTATCGTGAGTTACTGCTATTACAGTTCCTTTGTATTGAGCTAAATGATGTTCTAACCAATGAACAGACTCTGCGTCTAAATGGTTTGTTGGCTCATCAAGTAATAAAATTTCAGGTTCTTGTAAAAGTAACCTACACAAGGCCACTCTTCTTTTCTCTCCACCAGAAAGTATTCCAATTTTTTTATCAGAATCTGGAGTTCTAAGGGCGTCCATAGCTATCTCTAATTTGGTGTCTAAATCCCAAGCATTAGAAGCATCAATTTTATCCTGTAAATCTGCTTGTTGTGCCATTAGCTTTTCCATTTTATCTGCATCAGAATACACTTCTTCCAAACCAAATAATTCATTTATTTTATTGTATTCGTCTAAGATCGCTACGGTCTCTGAAACCCCCTCCTTTACTACCTCGATCACAGTTTTCTCGGGATCTAGCTTCGGTTCTTGTTCTAAATATCCAACTTGATAACCCGGAGAAAAAGTAACATCTCCCTGAAAATTTTTCTCAACTCCAGCTATAATTTTTAAAAGGGTAGACTTCCCTGAACCATTTAATCCAAGTATTCCAATTTTAGCTCCATAAAAGAAACTTAGGTAAATATTCTTGAGAACTTGTTTGTTTGTACTTTGGTAAGTTTTATTAACTCCAGACATGGAGAAAATAACTTTTTTATCATCAGACATTTAATAATACTTTTAAAATTTGAATAATACTAGACTCTTCCTTTTAATGCATTGAAAACCCATGCTATGGCAAAAAAACCAATTCCTACTGATGCAAACCCCCATCCTGCTACATCGTCATATCTAAAGGCGCCAAGACCTATCAATGCTAAACCTACAACAATCATAATGATTGTAGCCCATGCTAAAACTCCATTTTTATCCATTGGTATTAATTTAAGTTACTAAAATTATAAAACTCTAGTATTTGGTTATAAAAACAAATGTCGACATTTTTTTGAAGTTATACTACACTAGAAATAGTATTTTGATTTATCACAAGTTTGAAGAATTGATTCTTAAAAATATTTTCAAAAATCTATAGTGAAGCGGCTAATCTACAACCCTGATCTATAGCTCTTTTAGCATCTAACTCATCTGCAATATCTGCACCTCCTATGATATGAATATTTTTTTCTGATGACTCTAAAGCAGTATATAATTCTTTGAGAGGAGTTTGTCCTGCACAAATAATTACATGATCAACCTCTAGAATTTTTGATTCTTCTCCTTTGGTATAATGAAGACCTTGATCATCAATTTGATTATATTGAACCTCATTGATAAATTGAACATTATGCTTTTTTAAATTCGCTCGATGAATCCAGCCCGTTGTTTTACCTAAATTACCACCAAATTTACCCTTACTCCTTTTAAACATAAATATTTCACGTTTTGAAGCAGAAAATGAAGGTTGTACTCCGGCTATACCTCCCCTAGCTTCAATATTTCTGTCAATTCCCCATTCTTTCAACCAAGTATCTATATCTAATGAACTAGAGTCTCCTTGGTGAAGGAGAAATTCAGACACATCAAAACCAATTCCTCCTGCTCCAATTATAGCAACTCTTCTTCCAACTTGTTTTTTATGTTTTAAAACATCTAGATAACTCACGACTTTTTTATGATTAATACCTTTAATATTTGGCGTTCTTGGTGTAATTCCTGTAGCAATAATTATTTCTTCAAAATCAGATTTTTCTAAATCACTTTTAGATACTCTTTTATTAAGTATAAGTTGAACATTATGCAACTTTAACTGATTTTTATAATATCGAATGGTTTCGTGAAATTCTTCTTTCCCTGGAATTTGTTTGGCCATATTGAATTGTCCTCCAACCTCTGATTCTGAATCAAAAAGTGTTACGTGATGTCCTCTTTGAGCTGCTATTGTAGCTACTGAAAGTCCTGCAGGTCCAGCACCAACAACTGCAATTTTTTTTGAAACTGGTGCCATATCATAATTAAATTCCGTTTCATGACAAGCTCTTGGATTTACCAAACAACTTGCTACTTTTTGTTTAAAAACATGATCTAGACAGGCTTGATTACAAGCAATACAAGTATTAATTTCATCAGATTTCTCATGAGCTGCTTTGTTTACCCAGTGAGGGTCAGCTAAAAAAGGACGTGCCATAGAAATCATATCTGCATCTCCTCTAGCTAAAACTTCTTCGGCTGTCTCTGGCATATTTATTCTATTAGAAGTAACTAACGGAATAGATACTTCCTCTTTCATTTTTTTTGTAACCCATGTAAACGCTGCCCTTGGTACAGAAGTAGCAATAGTAGGAATCCTAGCTTCGTGCCACCCTATTCCAGTATTAATGATGGATGCTCCTGCTTTTTCAATTTCTTTTGCAAGCTGAACAACTTCCTCCCAAGTACTTCCTTTTTCTATTAAATCAAGCATTGACAATCGGTAAATAATGATAAAATCTTTACCAACTGCTTCTCTTACAGATTTCACCAAAGTAATGGGTAATCTCATTCTATTTCTATATGAACCTCCCCATTCATCCTTTCTTTTATTGGTATGTGCTGCAATAAATTGATTGATTAGATATCCTTCTGAACCCATAATCTCAACACCATCATAGCCTGCAATTTTTGAATATTTAGCACAATTCACAAAATCTCTAATGGTTCTATTTATACCTGATTTATTTAATTTAAAGGGTTTAAAAGGAGTTATCGGAGATTTTATTTTAGAAGGTGCAACATTAAAAGGATGATAACCATATCTTCCTGCATGTAATATCTGCATACAAATCTTACCTCCTTCATCATGAACAGCTTTGGTTATTTTCTGATGTTGAATTGCATGTTTTTTTGAGGACATTCTGGCTGAAAAAGGACCTGTCCATCCTTGAATATTTGGAGAGATTCCTCCAGTTATGATTAAACCCACACCACCTTTAGCTCTCTCAGCATAATAGGCTGATATTCTTTCAAGACCATTTTTTTCTTCCTCTAGACCTGTGTGCATTGAGCCCATTACTATTCTATTCTTTAAGGTTGTAAAACCTAAATCTAAGGGCTCAAAAATATGTGGATACTTCATAAAATTTAATTAAAATACTATGCATGCATAATACTTTTGCAATATAATCACTTTTTTTAATAACAAAAATTTTAAAAAGATAAAACTGCGGTAGAAGTGGTTTTATTAATTTACCTCAACTTATCCAATAATGTACTTAGAACAGTAGCTTCTTTTTCAGAAAGATTATTTAAAAACTCTAATTTTGAATTTGAATCTATAGTATTTAAAAGACTAAGGCCTGACTCATTTATTCTGATATAAACGACTCTTCTGTCTTTATTACAACGAGTTCTCTCTATAAGTTTTTTTTCACACAATTTATCCATCAAACGAGTGGCATTTGGTGCCCGATCTATCATTCTTTCTTTAATTACTTGGACTTTTACAGGTTCATTAGCACCACGTAATATTCTTAATATATTGTATTGTTGAGGGGATATTCCGTAGGGTCTAAAAAATTCATTTTCATGACTATTAATCCAGTTAGCAGTGAACTTTATATTAACTAGGGCTTTTATTTTATTATTCTCAAATCTAGAGTTAATGTCTTTAGATATATCTCCCATGATTAAAACTAATTTTACAAATAAGTAAACGTTATTTTGAGGTTTAGCAAATTTATAAAAAATTTATATTCCAAGGAAAATAAACTCATAGTATTTAAATAAAGTTTACGATACATCATTGTAAAAAAAAGACAAACTTTTGTAAATTCGCTACAAATACTATATTCATGGATATCAACTTCAACAAAAATGAAGATCATAATAAGCTCTTAATAAGTGAACTTAAAAAAAGATTGGTAAAAGTGAAACTGGGTGGTGGGCAAGAAAGAATTAATAAACATCACGAAAAGGGAAAAATGACCGCCAGAGAACGTATTGATTATTTGTTGGATTCAAATACTAAAAGCATCGAAATTGGTGCTTTTGCTGGTGACAACATGAATAAAGATCATGGGGGATGTCCTTCTGCAGGTGTAATTGTAAAAATAGGATACGTACAAAAAAAACAATGTGTTATTGTAGCCAACGACGCCACCGTTAAGGCAGGTGCATGGTTTCCTATAACTGCCAAAAAAAATCTACGTGCGCAAGAAATAGCTATAGAAAATAAACTTCCAATTATCTATTTAGTAGATAGTGCTGGGGTATACTTGCCGTTACAAGACGAAATATTTCCAGATAAGGAACACTTTGGACGAATATTTAGAAATAATGCCATTATGAGTAGTTTAGGAATTACTCAAATTTCTGCTGTCATGGGAAGTTGTGTTGCTGGTGGTGCTTATTTACCTATCATGAGTGATGAAGCTTTAATTGTAGATAAAACTGGTAGTATTTTTTTAGCAGGAAGTTATCTGGTAAAAGCTGCCATTGGAGAAAGTATTGATAATGAAACACTAGGTGGTGCCACAACACATTGTGAAATCTCTGGAGTAACCGATTATAAAGCAAAAGATGATAAAGATGCTCTAGACACCATTAAAAATATTCTTGGTAAAATTGGTGATCATGATACTGCTGGATTTAACAGAATTGAACCCGTTAATCCTTCAGAAAAAGAAGAGGAAATCCTTGGAATCCTTCCAAAGCTTAGAACAGAGCAATACGACATGAAAGAAATTATTAAACGTATTGTTGATAATTCTGAATTTAAAGAATATAAAGAAGGGTTTGGAAAAACAATTATAACAGCTTACGCTAGAATAGATGGATGGGCGGTTGGTATTATTGCCAATCAAAGAAAAGTAGTAAAAACAAAAAAGGGAGAAATGCAATTTGGAGGAGTTATTTACTCTGATTCTGCAGACAAAGCTACCCGATTTATTGCCAACTGCAATCAGAAAAAAATTCCCTTATTATTTCTACAAGATGTTACTGGTTTTATGGTAGGTTCTAAATCTGAACACGGTGGAATTATAAAAGATGGAGCCAAGATGGTGAATGCGGTTAGCAATTCTGTGGTTCCAAAATTTACCATTATAATTGGAAATTCTTACGGTGCCGGAAACTATGCGATGTGTGGTAAAGCCTACGATCCTAGATTAATTGCAGCCTGGCCAAGTGCAGAATTAGCTGTAATGAGTGGGAATTCTGCTGCAAAGGTATTATTACAAATTGAGAAAGCCTCTTTAAAAAAGAAAGGCGAAAAAATTACAACTCAGAAAGAAGAAGAATTATTTAAAAAAATAAAATCTCGCTACGACAATCAAATATCACCTTATTATGCTGCCGCTAGAATTTGGACTGATGCAATCATAAATCCATTAGAAACTAGAACTTGGGTTTCCATGGGTATTGAAGCAGCGAACCATGCACCTATACAGAGGAAGTTTAATATGGGAATTATTCAAGTTTAATTCAAAAAAATTATGAAAAAAAACAAACTAAAAATATTCATTGTGTTGGTTCTTAGCCTAAATAATGTTTTTGCTCAAAAATCAGAAGCAACATTATTCTTCAGAAATGGACTTGTTAAAAATGGTTATGCAAGTATTATCAAATCTGAAAATAAAATAAAATTTAAACATAAAAAAAAATCAAAACCTGTAAAATATGATTTCAGAACTCTAGAAAAAATAATAATAGAAGAGACTGAATATGAATATAAAATTATAAAACGGGGAAGTAAGCCAAAAATTTTAAAATTGGTAGTACGAGGAGATTTATCTCTTTATTCTATTGATGAAGCTATCCAAGCAACGATTCCAGTAGTAGGAGTTGCTCAAACAGTTGGTAGTCTTAGTGCAAGTTTAACTGTAGGAGCCGGAATACCCTTAGGTATGACAAGTAGTTATTATGTTTCAAAAAAAGAAAGTAGCCATTTAGCACATAAAATAACAACAAAATCTAGACCTAAATCTAAATTGTTTAAAAATAAAAAACAGAAAACAGTAGCTTCAAGTTTTTTTAAAAGGTGTCAACACATTATCAATAAAATTTGGTTTAATAATTTGAAAGGAAAAGACATGGTTCAACTTGTAGAATACTACAATAATGATTGTAATTTAAAATAATAATAAATTATGGGAAGAGCATTTGAATTCAGAAAAGCAAGAAAAATGAAACGTTGGTCTGCAATGGCCAAAACCTTTACAAGAATTGGGAAGGATATAGTAATGGCTGTAAAAGAGGGTGGCCCCAACCCAGATACAAATTCAAGACTAAGAGCTGTTATTCAAAATGCCAAGGCTGCTAATATGCCTAAAGACAATGTAGAACGTGCAATTAAAAAAGCTACTGATAAGGATACCGCCAACTTTAAAGAGGTATTGTTTGAAGGCTATGCCCCTCATGGAATAGCTGTATTAATTGAAACTGCTACCGATAATAATAACAGAACTGTTGCGAATGTTAGAGCAATTTTTAACAAGTGTGAAGGGAATTTTGGAACTTCAGGCTCAGTGGCTTTCATGTTCGATCATACTTGTAATTTTACAGTAAAAAAAGAGGATATTTCGATTGATATGGAAGAGTTAGAGTTAGAACTCATAGATTTTGATGTAGAGGAGGTATTTGATGATGAAGAGGGAATCATCATCTATGCTCCTTTTGAACAATTTGGAGCTATTCAATCTTTCTTTGAAAAAGAAAATGTAGAAATTATATCTTCTGGTTTTGAAAGAATTCCAACCTCTACCACAAAATTATCACCAGACCAACAAGCTGATGTTGAGAAATTATTGGAGAAACTTGAAGAGGATGATGATGTTCAAAATGTATACCATTCTCTAGAAGTCTAGAAGTACTATCTTAACAAGTTAAGTGTTTTAAGGCGGTTGATTTTACCACTTTCAGTCTCTAAAAATTTTGGAATAAAGTAAGTTGCCCTAGGAATTTCAAATCTAGACAACTTTGAAAAGTATTTTGATGTTATTTGACGTTTTTCACCTTCAATAAGCAATATAAGCTTTTCACCCAATATTTCATCTGGAATTCCAGCTACAAAAAATCGATCATGTATCACGTCTGATAATTTTTGTTCAATTTCTTCTGGATGTAATTTTACACCTCCAGAGTTAACAACATGATCTATTCGGCCCTTCCATATAAATTTAGTATTAGTAATAAGCTCTACAACATCATTAGTAATGATGGTTTCATCCGAAACTTTTGGAGCATGTATAACAAGACAACATCTTTTATCTTTTGAAATAGTGACATCAGGTAACGTTTTGTATACAGATGCTGACTCAAGTTCTAATTGGGTAAATTTATTTAATTTCTTGATTGCAATGTGCGTTATAGTTTCTGTCATGCCATAGGTAGCATAACATTTGGTATTCACAGCTTGAAGAGCTATCTCCAAGTCTATAGAAACCACACCACCACCAACAATCAACGTTTTTATTTGGTTAATTCTTGAAAGTGAATTTCTGAGTTGTAAGGGAACCATTGCAGAAAAATCATATTTTTTTGTAATTTTTACTAATGGATTAGATGAAGGCTCAATTACATCTAAATTCCAACCAAGGACTAGCGCCCTCACTATCATCATTTTTCCAGCAATAAAATTGATCGGTAAGCAACATAATGCTTTTGTATTCTCACCCAATTGAAAATAACTTCCAGTAGCCAAAGCAGAATTTATCATAAAATCTTTACGAAGAGAGATACTTTTTGGATTTCCCGTAGATCCAGAGGTCTTAACTAAGATATGAGCGTCAGTAGAAAACCAAATACTTAAAAAATGATGTAAATCCTCTGAAATAGAGGAAGATAAATCAATTATTTCCTCAAAATTTGAGAATGATTTCCCATTAATTTGGAAACTTGTATGAAAATTATTCGATATCAATGAGTGATGGTTTTTCTAGCTTTCCAAAAATTTTCTCTTTCCAATTAGTCCAACGATACTTTTTTGAAAAAATTAAAAATACAACTGGATATAATATAAAGATGGGTATAAACATTTCAGTACCAAAAGAGGGTTCAGAGACATCAATGTATAAAGCTTCTGTTTGAAAAACGGTCCAATCTGTTGTAATAAATAAGGCTGCTAAAATATTGTTTACTGCATGCATTCCCATAGCCAACTCTATTCCCTCATCCATTAGAGACACAACACCGAAGAAAAAGCCAGTTCCGATATAGAATACAAAAGCTATATATCCTAATTTTTCTATTTCAGGATTCATGCCATGTAATAGTCCAAAAACAATAGACATAATAATCAATGGTACCCATTTGTTTTTTAACCATAAAGCCAAACCTTGCATGTAATAACCTCTAAATAATAACTCTTCTAAACTTGTTTGTAGGGGTATAAAAACAATAGCAATAAAACAAAGTGTTAAAAATGGAATGGGTTTAAAATTCCAAACATATTTTTCAGGAGATAGTAAAATATCCGATCCCAAAAAAAGGAAAGTAATAGATCCCCATATAAAAATACCAAAAAAGAATCTACTCCAATCTATTTTTTGTCTTGAAGTGACTATCCATCTTATTTTTTTCTTATGAATTTTTCTGACAAATGGAATAAACAATAACAAAGGAATTACAAATGATAGCAGTAATAAAAAAAGATATAAATTAGAATCAATCCCTAAATCAGCAAATGAATTTTGACCACTCTCAGCAAAACGTTGCAAGTCTTTTCCCGAAGCAAAAAAAGCTTTAATTGTGATAGGGATTTGACCAATCATACTTCCTAAAAAAATAATGAAAAACATGATTACATACATCCATGATTCATTTTTACCTCTGTACCCTGTTTGTAAAAAATTCATATTAACTTAAATTAAAATTCCAATTTATATTTTTTTTGTAATAAAGTTCTCCATTATTTACTACCAATGGACTTTCAAAGTTATTTGTAAATAGACTTCCTGTTCCAAGTCCTTGTGGCATAGTATTATTTAGAGAGAATGTCCATTGTGCTATAGCATTTAAACCAACATTACTCTCCAGAGCACTGGTGATCCACCATCCAATACCAAAATCATTGGCTAACTCTATCCACTCAAAACTTCTTTTAAAACCTCCTATTAAACTAGGTTTTAAAATTATATATTGAGGTTTAATTATATGTAGCAACTCCTTCTTTTTTGTTACGCCAAATATTCCAATTAATTCCTCATCTAAAGCTATTGGTAAAGGAGTTTGTTCACAAAGTAAAGCCATTTCATGGTATTGGCCTTGTTTTATAGGTTGTTCAATTGAGTGTAACTCAAAGGAAGAAAGAATCTTTAACTTTTCTAGAGCTTCCGAAGTTTTAAAAGCACCATTTGCATCAACTCTCAACTCAATATCGTTAACTGAAAATTCCTTTCTAATTGAAGCTAAAAGTTCAATTTCTGATTTGAAATCAATAGCTCCAATTTTCATTTTTAAACAGCGAAATCCTTGTGCTATCTTTTCTTTAATTTGATTCTTCATAAATTGACGATCCCCCATCCAAATAAGTCCATTAATAGCTATACCTTTATTTGATTCTGTAAAATCAGAACTGAATAATTTAAAAGGAGATGAGGATTGAAGAGACATAAATGCCTGTTCAATTCCAATTTGGATACTAGGGAAATCATTTGTTCTCTCAAGAAGCCCCTCTAATCCTATATCGATATTATTACAAACCCATTTGAGCTTATCTTCATAATCTGGTCTATCATCTATACTTAATCCTCTAAAAAGACCACACTCCCCTATTCCAGATTTACCATCCTTTTTAAGACATAAAAACCAAGTCTCTTTAGTTTTTAAAATACCTCTTGAGGTTCCACTTGGTACTTTAAAATGTAAAATATATTTATGGTAGGTGGCTTTTATCAAAATATTTATTTTTCAACAAAAGTTTTAAAATTATTCAAGAATACCTCATCAATTCTCTTAAATTTTAATTTAAAGAAAGGTAAAACACAACTTAAAAGATAACTTTTTGCCTGAAAACTAGAACTTAAGTTTATTGTCGTATGTTTTCCATCACTAATAAATGTATAATCATCTCTCTCAACAACACCCTCTTTATCAATATACAAGGTGAATTTTTCATTCCTTACGTAAGCCAATACTTTTTCTCTAATAACAGTAGTTTGATTGTTGTGAACTACCTTAATATCGTAAATACTTCCAGTAATTCCAGGTTTTTGTTCTACAACATCAATTGTGTCATATTCAGGATTCCAAGCGAGAATAGTTGAAAAATCTGTAAATGTTGCAAATGTTTTTTCTAATGGCTCATTTATGGTAATCGTTGAAGTATAATTACTCTCTTTGATTATGAGCCCGGTCCCAAAAAAAAATACAGTAAGAATAATTAAGGTTATAATAGTGATTTTTACTGTTTTCATATATTAGTTTTCAAATGGTAAAATTACAAAACTTGCCCAAGGCCAAAAAGAATAGCAAACATAAAAGTACTCAAGGCTACTTTTTTTAATTCACCATCTAAGTGAGATGCATCTTTGTTTTTATAAACAAATAAACAATGGATACCAATAGGAATATAGGCTAATAGAAATGTTAATTGAACTGGTTTTGTATATTTAAGCATGACAAAAAAGATAGCAAAGACAAAGGATAGTAAGAGTAAAATATAATGATATCTTTTAGCTGCTCTACTTCCTATTCTAACAACTATGGTATTTTTATTAGATTTTTTATCGTTTTTACGATCCCTCATATTGTTGAGATTCAATACTGCTGTACTCAATAATCCAATCGAAAATGCTGGTAATAAAATGGTTAAATCTACTTGTTTTGTGAATAGGAAATAGCTCCCTAGTACACTCAATAAACCAAAAAAAATAAATACGAATAAATCTCCATAACCGCTGTAACCATATGCAGAGCCTCCTATAGTATATTTTACGGCTGCAATAACGGAGGTAATTCCTAAAAAGAAAAAGAATAATGAATAGCCTATATTACTTGAACCAAAGGCTTTATAAATTAATATAATGGCAATTAAAATTGTAACTATAGTCATGTAAACAATTGCTGATTTCATTTGAGCAGGAGAAATCTTTCCAGAACTCACCATTCTTTCCTCACCTATTCTTAGGTTATCAGTACCTTTAACACCATCACCGTAATCATTTGCAAAATTAGAAATAACTTGAAATCCAATTGTTGTCAAGATTGAGAGAATAAAGATATACCAATCAAAAAAACCAGCAGGTACCGCTAAAAAACTACCAACAATAATACCAGAAATTGATAATGGCAATGTTCTTAATCTTGCTGCTTTAATAAATTTTTTTAAAATCATGAATACTTGTAGCTACCAGAAAAAGATTACAAGTTACTAGCCTCGGCTATTAATTCGGCAATATCTTTCACTATAATTTGAGATTCCTTCTCATGAAACTTTACACCATCTGTCATCATTGTATTACAATAAGGGCAGCCAGTAGCAATTATTTTTGCATTGGTTTCCAAAGCTTGCTCAGTTCTTAAAATATTGATTTCTTTATCTCCCTTTTCTGCATCTTTAAACATTTGAGCACCTCCAGCACCGCAACACAAAGCTCTATTTTTGTGTTGTTTCATCTCCTTTAAGTTAACTCCTAATTTTCTGATGATGTCTCTAGGAGACTCATATACACCATTACCTCTTCCCAAATAACAAGGATCATGATAGGTGACTTGCTTACCCTTCAGCGATTTATTAATAGCTAATCTGCCCTCCTCTACTAATTTTTTTATGTATTGTGTATGATGGTAAACCTCATAATTTCCACCTAATTCTGGATATTCATTCTTAAGTGTATTAAACGAATGTGGATCGGTACAAACAATAGTTTTAACCTCATAAGAATTTAATATTTCAATATTTGAAATAGCTTGCATTTGAAATAGAAATTCATTTCCAGCTCTTTTAGCAGCATCTCCAGTTGAACTTTCTTCTGTTCCTAAAACAGCAAAATCTACATTTGCTTTATGCAATAAGGTAACAAAAGCCCTTGTAATTTTTTTTGCTCTATCATCATAACTCCCGGCAGCACCTACCCAAAATAATATTTCTGGTTTTTTGCCTTGAGAGAACATTTCTGCCATTGTTGGTACATTCATATTTATTTCTTTTATTCGTCTTTCCAGTTTAATCTATCTTGTTGATTGTACTGCCATGGAGCACCATTATTCTCAATATTAGTCATCATCATATTCAACTCTTGAGGAGCAGCAGACTGTTCCATAACTAAAAATCTTCTCATGTCCATTATTATGGATAATGGATCAATGTCTATGGGGCATTCTTCAACACAAGCATTACAACTTGTACATGCCCATAACTCCTCTGGTTTGATATAATCGTTAAGTAATTGCTTTCCATCGTCCTTAAAAGTACCATTATTACTATCTATATTACGACCAACCTCTTCCAAACGATCTCTAGTTTTCATCATAATAGCTCTTGGAGATAATTCCTTACCTGTCATATTTGCTGGACAAGAAGAGGTACATCTTCCACATTCTGTACAAGTGTATGCATTTAATAATTGTACCCAATTTAAATCAGTAACATCACTTGCGCCAAATTTCTCTGGAATATCTTCTTCTGTTCCTTCCTCTGGTATTGCATATGGATCTGTATCAGGATCCATCATCATTCTAACTTCCTTAGTTACAGAGGATAGATTATTGAACTGACCTTTGGGTTTAAGGTTGGCATAAAATGTGTTTGGAAATGCCAGTAAAATATGTAAGTGTTTAGAGTAATACAAGTAATTTAAAAAAATTAAAATACCAATAATATGAGCCCACCAAGCTGTTTGTTCTATAGTTGATAGTGCTTCAATTGAAAAGTCTGAAAACCAAGGAGCAACATATTGACTTATTGGATTTCCAAAACCTGCCTCTTGAAATGAATGATCTGTTGCATTCATTACAATAAATAAAGACATTAAAATAATTTCAAAATAAAGGATAAGATTACCATCACTTTTAGGCCAACCTTTCATTTCTTTACTCATAAACCTCTTTAACTGTACAATATTTCTTCTTAACCAAAATAAAATAACAGCAACTAAAACGAGGAATGCTAATATTTCAAAGGTTCCAATTAAAAAACCATAAACTGAATTTCCTAGAAGAGGTTGAAAAACTCTATGAGTTCCAAATAGTCCATCAATAATTATTTCTAAAACTTCAATGTTTATAATTATAAAGCCCACATAAACGATAACATGAAGAATTCCTGCAATTGGTCTGCTTACCATTTTAGACTGACCTAAAGCAATTCTTGCCATATTTTTCCATCGTTGAATTTTATGATCAGATCTATCTACTTCTTTACCTAGTCGAATATTTCTAACTAGCTTGAGAACATTTTTAACAAAAAATCCAATTCCAACAAGTAGCGCAATTGCAAAAGATATGTTTGGTATATAATTCATGTGTGAAATAAATTTTATTTTTAGAATTAGTTAGAGGTAGATTTCTCAGTATCTTCCTCTTCGTAGGGTTTCGCTTTTTTACCAAATAAAGAAAAATGAACAAATCTTTTAGGATTTAACTTCATATCTCTTAGAAGATCACCTAATTCTTTTGAAGCCTTAGATAGATTATTGTACATGGTATCATCTGTTGCTAGTTTCCCCAAAGATCCCTTACCATTTTCTATCCCAGATAGTAATCCATTAATATTTACAAGTGCTGTTTGAAGTGTTTTTACGGTTTGACCAAAATTAACTTTCGTTAATGTATCAGAAACTTTAACAAAATTTGCTGTAATTTTTTTGGTATTTTCAAGGGCTAAGTCAATATCTAATTTTGTGGAATCTATCATAGTATTAAATGAACTTAACGTCTCGTTTAAGGAGCTCACCGTAGTTTCAACTCCAAGAATAGTTTTCTTGAAACTATCTCGTGATTTTACATCTAATACATCATTTAAAGCTATCAATAATGAATCTGCACCAACAATTACACGTTCTACCTTTGTTTTTAATGGATTTAGTGTTTCTCCCACTGAGGTGAAAATATCTGATTCTACTTCACCTTTTAAATAATCTCCAGAGACTGCTAGCTCGCCATCATAACTTGGAATAATTGCTAAAGATTCACCTCCAATGATACTAGTAGAATAAATCTTAGCCACACTGTTTTTTGAAAATTCAAAATCATTATCTAAAGCTATTTTTACAACCAATTTCCCTCTTTTTTTAATATCTGTATTAAAATTTATTTCTGATACCTTTCCAACTTGTAAACCATTTATACTTACTGTACTTGCTTTATTAAGTCCTTGTATATTATCATATTCTATATAGAATACTCTTGATGCAGGTTCTAATAAGTTTTGACCTTTTAGAAAATTAAAGCCCCAATAGCCTAAACATAAAATAATAACTGCAGCAATACCTGTTTTTAATTCTTTAGACATTTTTTTTATTTTATTTACAATGATACTATTAATTTCTGTTAGTTAGCAGAAAAAATAGTTATTTCAAAACCTTTGAAAGAGATGTTTTTTCACCATTCTTAAAGGCAGCAATATAGGCATCTGAATACCCTTTCTTCTTTACTTTTAATAAAGCATTTTTTACTTCTTGATAATTAGAAGTAATTCCGTAATAATATTTATAATAAGAGCCAACCTTAACTCTTTCGATATTTTTCAATCCTCTAAAGTTATATGATTTAGCTTTTAATTTATTTTTACTAGAGGCTATTTGGATTTTAAAAATTACCTCCTCTTCTGTTCCAGTTTCGACAGGCAGGTAAGTTTTGGAGATAGAATCATCTAAATTTACGCTTTGACTTACTACAGTATTCGCTTTTAATTGTTGGTAATATTTTGTAATTGCCTTAGCTATTTCTTTAGCCATTTGCTGTTGACCCATTTTAGAGTCTAAAAATTTTCCTTCATTTTTATTAGAAAGAAAACCTAATTCAATTAATACACTTGGCATATATGTTTGGTGAAGAACTACAAAGCCTGCTTGTTTTACTCCTCTATTCTTCCTTTTTAAATTTTGTGAAAAATTTTGTTGAATTTCTGCGGCCAAAGAAAAACTTTTATCAAGATTTTCTTCTTGTAAAAGCGTAAGTCCTAAGACAGATTCTTCAGAATTAGGATCAAATCCCTCATATCGTTCTTTGTAATCGTCTTCAAGTAAAATTACAGCATTCTCTTTTTTTGCAATTTCTAAATTCTGTTTATTTGCATGTAATCCCAAAACAAAAGTTTCTGTACCATACGGTTTTGAGTTATTTACCGTATTGCAATGAATCGAAACAAATAAATCTGCTTTAGCATTATTGGCTATCTTTCCTCTTTTCCATAAGCCTATAAATACATCTGTTTTTCTAGTGTATACTACTTTAATCTCAGTATTTGACAATAACTTACCCAACAACAGAGAAACATTTAATGCAACGTCTTTTTCTCTATATCCGTTTGCAACTCCACCAGGGTCTTTACCTCCATGACCCGCATCTATAACAACTATAAATTTATCATTTTGAGAAAAAGATTCGAATGGATTTGAAAAGAAAAGAGACAATACAAAAAATAACACCAGATATTTATGGGTATCAAATTTACTATTATATGTAAGTTCTTTCTTCAAAATTTAACTAATTTTGGCTTTTCAAATTTGGTGCTTCAGTAATAGAGGCATATTTTTACTCATATACAAAAATAGCATATTAAATATTGCAATCAAATCTGTCTTACATACTTTTATTTTTACTTTTTTTTTGTTTTCACACAAAATTAAAATCTCAGGATATAAAGCCAAAAGTAAAGCCTATTCCTGTAGTTAATAATACAAGTTCAGAAAAAGTAATTTCTACACCTAAGAAAATCATAAAAAATGATACTTTACTGTTAAAAAAACAGGATAGTATTGAAATAGACACGATAAAACCAAAAGAAGCAATTACCGATCTAATTAGCCATGTTGCAAAAGATTACACTACACAAAATGCTAAAGACAAAACAGTTACTTTGTATAATGAAGCACATCTAGTTTACACAGACATTGATTTAAAAGCTGGTATAATCATTATTGATTACTTAAAAAACACCCTATTTGCGAAAGGAATAAAAGATAGTACAGGATATACCCAAAAACCAATATTTAAACAAGGAGGTCAAGAATCAGTTCAGGACTCTATGCTTTATAACTTCAAAACAAAAAAGGCCATAATATATGGTATAAAAACTCGACAAGATCCAGGCATGTATGTTTTAGGTGAAAAAGCAAAACGAGTGAACGATTCTACAATTTACATGCGTAATATAAGGTTTACTACCTCAGATAAAGAAAAACCAGATTACTATATTGGTGTAAAAAAAGCGAAAGTAGTTCCAAATAAAAAAATTGTAGCTGGTTTAAGTAATCTTGTTATTGCTGATGTACCAACACCTGTTTTTCTTCCTTTTGCTTATTTTCCTATGGGAAAAAATAGAACCTCAGGATTTATTTTTCCCGCTATTATAACTAGTACGTCCAATAGAGGGATTGGATTACAAAATGGAGGATATTATTTTGCAGTAAATGATTATGTAGATCTTGAATTGTTGGGGGATGTTTATTCTAATGGAAGTTGGGGGTTCAGATCCCGTTCTCAATATTATGTTCGCTATAAGTTTTCAGGAGGCTTTAATTTAAGTTTTGAAAAATTAATACAAAGTACAAGAGGTTTTGACGATTTCTCGGAAGCTACTAATTTTAACCTAAGATGGAGTCATAGACAAGACCCTAAGTCAAATCCCAATTCTAATTTTGGGGCTTCAGTTAATTTAGGAAGTAGTCAATATTTTAGACAATCATTGAATGAGTTTAACAATTCAAATTTTCTAACAAATACATTTAATTCCTCTATATCCTATCAAAAAACATTTACTGGAACTCCATTTAATATGAGTGCCAATGCTACGCATTCACAAAATACAAATACGGGAACAGTTACGATGACTCTTCCATCTCTTCAAGTATCTATGAGTAGAATATATCCATTTGCTGGGAAAGGTGGAATTAAAAAGAATCCTTTACAGAAAATAGGATTAACCTATAATATGCAGGGAGAGTATAGGATTAATACATCAGAGGACGAATTCTTTACCTCCAAGATGTTTGAAACTGCAAATGCAGGAGTCCAACATAGAGCAGATGCTAGTACCAACATAACAATGTTTAATTACTTCACCTTATCTCCAAGTGTAAATTATCGTGAGGTTTGGAGTTTTAAAAAATACAATAAAGAGTTTGATCCTTCTATACAAAACACAGATGGATCTTTTGGAACTGTTGTTTCAGATACTATAAGTGGCTTTAGTACCTTTAGAGAATACAGCTCTAGCTTAAGTTTATCTACAAATATTTACGGAACCTTTAATTTTAAAAAAGGTCGATTAAAAGCCATTAGGCACACCATAAGACCTTCTGTTTCATTTTCATACAGGCCAGATTTTGCTGATAGATATAATGAAACTGTTCAAAGTAATTTAGAAGGAACAGAATTTGAAACCTTTTCTCCTTTTGATAATGGGACAAGTATTTATGGTAAACCCGGTTCAGGTTTAAGTAATTCAATTGGAATAACGCTAAACAATGTTATTGAAGGGAAAGTAGCGCCGAAAGATCCTGATAGTGATGAGGAAGATAAAAAAATTACTATTCTTAACAATTTAAATTTTAGTTCGTCCTATAATATGGCTGCAGATAGTTTACGCTGGTCTCCAGTAAATGCAACTGCTGGAACTAGACTATTAAAAGATAGGTTAGCACTTAATTTAAATGCGACCTTAGATCCTTATCAAGTTAATGAAAATGGGGTACGAGTAAATAAGTTTACTAAAGGATTGTTTAGAGTAACTAGAGCTAGTCTTACCGCTAATTATAGTCTATCAAGTAGAGATTTGAAAGGAGATACCAATGAAAATTCTGGAAATGGAAATCAGGTTACACCAGATGTCTTAGGGAAAAATTTAAATCCTGCTAATAGCTTTGCTTCAAGTCCCTCTGAAGATCAAAATAATGAAGAAGAAATTACAGAATTATATAAATCTACAATACCATGGAATTTAAATTTTGCTTATTCTGCAGCTTATTCAAATACTGGAATAGGTAATTCCGGAATTCAATCCCACTCATTAATGTTTGGTGGTGATTTTGAATTAACACCAAAGTGGAAAGTTGGATTTTCTTCTGGATATGATATTGCAAGTGGTGGGTTTTCATTTACAAGAATGAATTTTTCCAGAGATCTAGATAGTTGGAGAATGACGTTTAACTGGGTGCCTTTTGGAAATAACCAATCCTATGTATTCTTTATTGGAGTTAAGAGTGGTATCCTCAATGATTTAAAATACGAACAAAATAAACCCCCAGACCGAGTATTATTTTAAACAATTTATTTTATGAAAAAAATAATTAAAACCTTAAAAGCACCAGCACCAATAGGACCATATAATCAGGCAATTCTGTCGGGAAATACTTTATACACCTCTGGACAGATTGCAATTAATCCATTGACTGGTGAGTTAAATATTAAAACTATTGAAGAAGAAACTACTTTAGTTATGGAAAATTTAAGAGCCGTATTAGCTGCAGCTGAAATGACTTTTGACCATGTCATAAAAACCTCAATTTTTATCTCAGACATGAACAATTTTTCTGAAATTAACACTATTTATGGACGCTATTTTAATGATGATTCGGCTCCTGCCAGAGAAACTGTAGAGGTTGCCAATCTGCCAAAATACGTCAATGTAGAAATTAGCATGATTGCTGTCAAATAAAAAAGGCTGTCTAATTTTAAGACAGCCTTTAAAATCTATTTTAATATCTACAGTTACAAAGTAGCCGCGTATTCAATTAAATCTACAATTTTTGTTGAATATCCTATTTCATTGTCATACCAAGAAACTACTTTTACAAAATTATCATTTAAGGCAATTCCTGCTCCTGCATCAAATACAGAAGTTCTTGTTTCTCCTACAAAATCTTGAGAAACAACTAAGTCTTCAGTATACCCTAAGACTCCTTTCATTGGACCACTTTCTGAAGCAGCTTTCATCGCTGAACATATATCTTCATAAGAAGCTGGTTTCTCTAATTTTACAGTTAAATCTACAACAGAAACATCCATGGTAGGAACTCTAAATGCCATTCCAGTTAATTTTCCATTCATGGAAGGGATAACTTTACCCACTGCTTTTGCAGCACCAGTAGATGACGGAATAATATTATGAATTGACGAACGACCACCTCTCCAGTCTTTCATAGAAGGACCATCTACAGTTTTTTGAGTAGCCGTAGCCGCGTGAACGGTAGTCATTAGTCCCTCAACAATACCAAAGTTATCATTTAGAACTTTAGTAATTGGAGCTAAACAATTAGTAGTACATGATGCATTAGAAAAAATCTTCTGATCTGCTTTTAAATCTGTGTTATTGACACCCATTACAAACATTGGTGTGTGGTCTTTTGATGGAGCAGATAAAACTACTTTCTTTGCACCAGCTTCTAAATGTTTACCAGCTGTTTCTTCTGTCAGGAAGAAACCGGTGGATTCAATTACGTATTCTGCTCCAATCTCATCCCATTTTAAATTGGCTGGATCTCTTTCTGAAGTAATTCTTATTAAATTACCATTAACTAATAATTTACCATCTTTTACTTCCACATCTCCTTCAAATTTTCCGTGAACAGAATCGTATTTTAACATGTAAGCAAGATATTCTACATCTAACAAATCATTAATTCCTACAATTTGAATATTAGATCTATTGATCGCTGATCTGAATGCTAATCTTCCTATTCTACCAAAACCGTTAATTCCTACTTTAATCATTTTTTATTTATTATTTAATTATGTTGACATGATATCAGATACTCTTAAGAGTTCATTATTTATAGAATGTCCTCCAGTTATAGCCTCTTCTAAATCTGTTGTTATTACTTTATTATTCTTGAGACCAACCATAAGATTGGTTTTATTATCAATTAATATTTCTACAGCTTTTACACCTAATCTACTGGCCAAAACTCTATCAAAACAGGATGGAGATCCACCTCTTTGCATATGACCCAGAACAGAAACTCTCACATCGTATTCAGGCATATTATCTTCAACATACTTAGCCAATTCAAATACATTTTTTCCTGATTTGTCTCCCTCAGCTACTACAACTATACTTGATGATTTCCCTGATTTTCTGCTTTTTATTAAAGATTCTAATAATCTATCTAGACCAAGATTTTCTTCTGGAATTAATATTTCCTCAGCACCAGCTCCAACACCAGCATTCAAAGCAATAAAACCAGCATCTCTACCCATAACTTCAACAAAAAATAATCTGTTGTGTGAAGAGGCAGTATCTCTAATTTTATCAATAGCTTCAACAGCTGTATTTAGTGCTGTATCGTAACCTAGGGTATGTGAAGTTCCAAAAATATCGTTATCTATAGTTCCTGGTATTCCTACAACTGGGAAATTATATTCTTTGTTAAAAATGACACCACCGGTAAAGGAACCATCACCTCCAATAACAACAAGTCCATCAATATTTTCCTTTATTAAATTTTGATAAGCCTTTTTTCTTCCTTCAGTGGTTCTAAACTCATCAGACCTAGCAGATTTTAAAATCGTACCTCCTTTGTTAATGATATTATTGACACTTCGTGCAGTAAGTGAAGTGAAATCTCCTTCAATCATCCCTTGATAGCCTCTATAAATCCCTAAACAATCTATTTTATAGTATGCACAAGTCCTTACTACTGAACGAATTGCGGCATTCATTCCAGGAGAATCGCCTCCGGAGGTCATGACGGCTAATTTGTTGATTTTTTTCATAATTTCAGCGTAAAAATACTTATTAATAGTTACTTAGAATAAAAAAAAAACGAAATCGATTTCGATTATATTCCTTAAAAAAAGCAACGAAAAAACATGTATATTGATTAATAATAGTCAACTAAATTAATAGAAAAAATTTTAATTATTTATTTTTCTTAAAGTTGAGAAGTCTTCGATGAAAGGAACTAATGGAGTCTTTCTTCTTAATTTCAGTTTTCTTTTCCTTTTTGTTTTTATTCTTTTTTAAACCTATCTTTTTTAATAATTCTGATAAAGAGTTAAAGTTTACCTGATAGGACAAACCGATTCCTTGAGTATACCCTTCCTCTTGGGCAGAATATTGTATTTCATTTTGTCGATTAAAAATAACACTTCTAAAGTTACCTGTATCATTTAATAAAACCTCAACTTTTACCTCACCTACAACACTTGATTGAGTTTGAGCACCAACAGGCACTCCTACTTTTCCATTAACAATAACATTTTTACTTATTTGAGTTGTTAATGAGACATCAAATTGATCATCATTTATTAAATCATCTTGAGGATTTTGAATTCCTCCAGAAGAATATCCTAAATCTAGCCTGACTTTATTACTACTAATAATATCTGAAAGAATGGAACCAACAGCACTAGAAGTGGTTCCGGTTAATAGTTCTGTACCATTGATATTTCCACTGTTAGGATTTGCAAAAGTTCCAGCAGCTAATAAGGTTAAAAACTGACGCATTTTAGAATTTACATCATTATCGTTTAATACAAAATCTAATTCTGACGCTATTGTCGAATTTGAGTTCTGAATTTCAATATCAAAATCTTGTTTTGAATTAAATAAGCTTCCAGATATATTGGTAATTAAATCTACGGGTATTTTTCTATTCGTATTAAAATTTTCAAGTAAAACTGCAGGATTTGCGTTAGTTGTGTACACAGCTGTAACATTTAAATTAGCTTCATATGGGTTACCGCTCCAGGAGATTGTTCCTCCTTTTGAAATCACAAAAGGTTTGTTGATTATCCCTCCATATTTAAAGTTATAAACTCCATTGTCTATTGTGTAGTCTCCAAACATGGCAAATTTACCATTTGTGTTGATTTCTATTTTTAAATCACCCAAACCACGACCACTAAGCTCACTACCATTTACTTCATCAATAACAATCTGTGCCTTTGCATCTTTAGTAACTTCTAGATCAATATTTAGAGAAACTCCTTCAATAGCATCAATAGCTAATTTTTCTTGTAATTCCTCCAATGTTTTTTCTGATTTAAAATGTATTAATCTGTAGGTATCTATTGAGGCAATGTCTTTTAAAGGAATAACAAAATTTGTATTGGGCATTGTTTTCGCATTTACATCTATTGTTATATTGTTTGTAAGTCCTGTTATGCTTGCATTTCCTTTTATAAACCCTGTACCATAATAAAGAGCCTCATCAGAGTTTTCAGTATCTAAGATTAATAAATTTGGAGTATTAACATCTATATCTAAGGACCATAAATCAAAATTTTGATGCGTTATTGTACCCTCTAAAAAACCGGTTGATTGATATTTAGTATCAAGTAAATTAATATTTCTAAATTCAAAAGATTGCCCATTTAATCCAATACCTACATCTCCATCAAAATCATAATCTGTATTTAAATATGGGAATTTTAATCCAGCATTTTCAAGAATCAAATCGCCATCCATATCTGGATTTCTTAAAAACCCTTTTAAGGTAAAATTACCGGAAGCTTTTCCCCTTATTTTAGATAAAACATTTTCTCCTAATGGACTAAAAGCATCTAATTCAAATTCCTCTAAATTGACTGCTACATCAATTTTTGGTCTTGTTTTAGTAAAATCAAGAGATCCAAATGCTGATATACTTTTTACTTTTTCCCTATCTAAAGAAAAATTAACACCATATTTCTTGTAAGAACTCTCACCTTCTATATTTAATTTTAAGTCTCCTTGATAAAAATTATTAATTTGAAAATTCTTAACTGATAAATTCCCTTTTGGTCCATAAATCCCATCAACTTGAGAAATGTTTATAATACCATCTAATTGACCTCTCAATTTTAAACTATCAATTTCTGGTAAAAAACTTTTTAAATATACATTTGTAAAATCTACATCAATTTCTTTGAAGGTAGAATCTCTCAAAACCCCTTTAAAATCAATTTGTTGCTCTTTAGATTTTAATGTAAAAGGAGAAAAAACATATTCTTTAGACTTAAGATCAAAAGTTAATTTATTGTTGGTATTGTTTTCAGGATTCAAATCCCAAATATTATCCATGTAATTGAAAGTTGATTTTTCAATCCCTACAACAGATTTTTTATTTTTATTAATGGTGTAATAGAAATCTAAATTAAATTTCTCTTTCTCTGAGGCACCTCCATTAAAGATGGATTTAAAAAATAATGTATCATTTACTGTTTTATTGAAAAGTAATACTTTAGAAAGAGCGTACGCTGGGGTTTTTATTCGTGCTGCTCTCAAAGAGGAATCATATATATCTCTTTTATTATCCGTGTCTAAAAATAAAGAATCTATGGTAGTCCCATATGCAGTAATTTTTGGTGAGGTTACCTTTAATTTCAACTGATTCTTATTAGACTTTATACTCCCATTAATTTTGGTATTTGCAGCTACTGAAATGTCTGGAAAAAAAACATCAACTATTTGGTTATATATGACAAAATCAAAATTTAAAAACTGATTTAAAGAAACTTTGAAGGGTGAATAATTTGAATAGATACTTCCTAGAGCATTTTGAGCAAGAGCCAACATCTCTTGAAAATTAAAATCTCCAATCAACTCTCCTTTAATAATGTCTTCAGAATCAATTCTGATTTGTCTAATATTTTCATTTACTTTTGAGAAAATTAAAAACTGCTTGAATGGGTAAATATCTCTTTCGTTTGTATAAACAATATTTTTAAAATTTGCAATTCCTATAATATTTTCAAACTTATTTCCTGTTAAATCTAAATCTATTAGTCCTTTAAGTTCAGATATGCTATCCCTTTTAAAGAGGTTTAATTCTCTTAAATTTGCGTAATTGATTGTGGCTTTAAAATCAAATCTGTTAATTTCTTCGGACAAGTCTGCTAGTCCCTCAAAAGTACCTTTCAAGTTAACATCGTTAGAAGTTAATTTACCGTCAAATAAATTATTCTGATACAATCCATTAACACTTATATTCTCATAATCATATTTATTAAATGTTATCTCATGAATCTCTCCCAAAAGTTTAGTGTTTCTATTTCTTGCTCGAAAACCAACACCATCAACCTCACCCTCAAATGAAATGTTTCCAAATGAGTTATCTTCAAAAAATCGACCTAAATCAAATTTGTCTAAAACAACTTCACCTTTGTAAATAATCTCATCCATACTTTTAAAATTATTCAATTCTAAATCTGAGTCTATTTTCCCTATTTCAGAGTTAACTCCAATGGTTGCCTCTATTGTACTTGGTGTAATTTTGGTATATCCTGAGATTGAAAACTCACCCAGTTTAATTAACTCATTCGGGAGGCTATTCTCCAAAAGATTGGGGAGTAAATTTTTCAACTTAAAATAATCTAATGATAATTCTTCAAAATTGGATGTTAAATAAAAATCTTCTTGTTTTACAGCGTTTATTAGGTTTAAATCACCAATAATTTTAATGCCTTGATCAGAGGTTAGTTTTAAATTTTCTAAAGAAAAATTATTCAAAGATCCACTAAGAGAAGTGTCAAACCTTAGGATATCTTTTCCTTTAATTTCTTTATAAAGTTTATTTAAGTCTAGAGTAGACAAAAAACTATTCTTAAAATTAGCATTAATGTAAACTAATTCATTAAACTTACTTAAATTCTTTCTGTCATAATTAAAATCTATTTCAGCTTTAATTGTTGAAGATTTTGTTTGAAGAAGTGTATTATAAAACTTCATTTGAGTCTTAGTGTAAGTAAAATCTGTAGTGAGGTTAGTTACTTCTAACCCTCTATTATCTGTAAAATAAAGACCCCTAATTTTAATAGCTACATTGGGTCCAATGATTGAAAAATCCTGTAAACTACCACCCCCATGGTAGGCTGCAAAATCTAATGGAACTTTCTTATTTTCATTTATTTGTTTGTAATTAATGTCTTCAAAATAAATATTTGAAGAACTTAACTTGAATGGGTTAGAATTTGGATCTCTAGGGTTATCATCCTCAAATTTATCGACAAAAACAGTTAGATTATCTATTTCCTCACCCTTATAATTTTTCACATTCACATAGACACCTTTGAGTGATGTGCTTTTGAGTTGAATATTATTTTCTATAATTCTTTTGACATCGAAAAGAGAAGATTTTAACCTTTTTACATATATTAATGTATCTTGATGATGGTCTTTTATCTCTATTCCCTTGAGAGAAACAGAACCAAGTAATGAAAGATCTACTTTTTCAATCTTTAAATTAGTTCCAAAATCATTGTTTAAATCATCAGTTACAATTCTGGCTAGCTTCGTTTGAACGGCTGGAATTGAAAAAATTATGACAAGAAATCCCAAGAATAACCCAAGATACTTCAATAACTTAAACAGTATTTTTCTAGTTTTTTTGATTTCTGTAATATTAATTATGATTATACTTTATTAAGTAACACAAAAATAAAGCCTTTCCTTACAAAAGAACGATAAAATTTATAAAGTAATAAATTTCTTATTTAAAACGAAATAGAATATTATATATTGGTTAATTTTGTAGACATAATATTATGACCAATCAAAAAACATATATTTTAGGAATTGAGTCGTCTTGTGATGATACTAGTGCTGCTATAATCTGTGACGGCAAGGTATTGAGTAATATTGTTGCCAATCAAGAGATACATGCTAAATATGGTGGGGTGGTTCCTGAACTAGCCTCTAGAGCACATCAACAGCATATTGTTCCTGTGGTTCATCAAGCCATTGAACAGGCTGGTATCACCAAAGAAAATATAGATGCTATTGCTTTTACCAAAGGTCCAGGTTTAATGGGTTCTTTGCTAGTAGGTACCTCATTTGCAAAATCATTAGCCATAGGATTAAACATTCCTTTGATTGATGTAAATCATATGCAGGCACATATATTGGCTCATTTCATAAAAGAAGAAAACTCAAATTTCCCTCCTTTTCCTTTCATTTGCCTTACTATTAGTGGAGGTCATACTCAAATTGTAAAAGTGACTAATTATTTTTCATTTGAGGTATTGGGAGAAACCATTGATGATGCTGTAGGTGAAGCCTTTGATAAATCTGCCAAAATTTTAGGCTTACCATATCCAGGTGGTCCACTCGTAGATAAATATGCACAGTTAGGTGATCCTAATAAATTTTCATTTACAAAACCAAAAGTAGGTGACTTAGATTTTAGTTTCAGTGGATTAAAAACAGGAATTCTTTATTTTATTCAAAAAAATGTAAAGATTAATCCAACGTTTATTGAAGATAATTTATATGATATCTGTGCTTCAATTCAGCACACCATTGTTGAAATTTTGATGCAAAAATTAAAAAATACTGTTAAAAAAACAGGCATTAAACACGTAGCTATTGCTGGTGGTGTTTCTGCAAATTCTGAAATTAGAAAACAATTGCAACTGGCAAATAAACATTTTGGATGGACAACTTATATTCCAAAATTTGAATACACTACAGACAATGCAGCTATGATTGCAATTACAGGATATTTGAAATATAAGGAGAAAAAATATGCTGACATATCAGTCAAAGCCGAAGCTCGACTTAATGTTTCAGAATAAAGAATTTGTTTCATAGATTGAAAACAAACTACTTTCCAAATAATTCGTTTAAAACTTTAGCCAAACGTAAGCCTCCTTTTCTTAATTGAACTTTTACAGTTGAAAAATGGTCATACATATACCTGTAGCTTAAATTTTGATCCATTTTTGCAGAGCCATATACCATTGTTGCAAGTTCTCTAGATTCATTAACCCAATCTATGAAGGTGCCTTCTTGAATAGCTTCTTTTTGATTTTTTGAAAAATTATCTAAGTTCATTGACAACTCTGTGTAGGTCATATTATAGGATTCAATCATTTTTGTATCCCAAACAGAATGTAAGTTTGTTTTACCTCTAAACCACTTAACTTTTATTGCATTTCCTCCTCTATCCTCGGCTCTTCCAATGTGTAACGGTTGATGTAAATCTCCAATCAAATGAACTAATAGTTTTAAGTGAAATATTTTATCTTCTTCATTAGATTTTGGATCTGAGATGATCTGCTGGCATATTTTAATACCTTGAACTAAATCGCCTTTTGGGTTTTTCTCTGATGATTCGTAGGTTTCTCCAACTTTAAAATTTACATAATGCCATGTGCTGTATTTTCTATATGCATTATCAGATTTAATTTCATCTGCAAAGGTAGAGATAGTAGCTAAACTCTCTCCTTTTAATAATCTTTGTATATTTCTTTTCGCTTTCTTTGTTAGGTGTTTATAGGCTATTTCTCCAACTACTCTATGGCCCGTTTGTCCCCAAAATGGTCTATTATTTGATGCATAAGATGCTGCACCCAAAAACAGAAAAAAAACTAAAATCTTAATTCTAAACATAATATTTTATTTTGTCATTTAGCTAAGGTAAAAAATGTAGAAGTAAATTTTTAAAAAAAATATTAATATTAAGAAGCTATTAAACCTTTTTCAATTAATAGAGTCTTAGTATAAAATTAAAAACCCTAAAAAATGAAAAAAATCATCCTATCCATCCTATGCATTACATCATTCAGTTTACAATCTTGTGTTGTAAGGCAAGTTACCTCCAAACCAAACCTTGTGATTGTAAAAAAAGCTCCTAGAAATCATCAAGTAGTAGTTATAAAAAAGAGAAAATATTATAAGTGGGGTGGAAAATATTATAGAAAAACAAGAAGAGGTTATGTTGTTGTGCGTCTATAAAAATGTTCAACTTCAGCTCTGACTTTTTCTTTTCTAAAATATTCCATTAACATTTCTTTAAGATTTTTTAAAAGTGAGAACTCGTACCTTTAAAACTGATACGTTAATTAAATCACTACTTATGAAAAAAATCTTTATAACACTATTTCTTACAGTATCATTTTCTTTATTCTCACAAGAATTCTCAATGGATTTGGTTAAAAACATGACACCCAGAAATATTGGTCCAGGTGGAATGAGTGGTCGTGTAACCTCTATAGATGTTGTTAATTCAAATCCAGACATTATGTATGTTGGAACAGCCTCAGGAGGTCTATGGAAATCTACTTCAGGAGGAATTAAATGGGATCCTATTTTTGATAAAGAAATTACTGCCTCCATTGGTGCAGTTGCTATTCAGCAATCTAACCCAAGCGTTATTTGGGCAGGAACTGGTGAGGGAAATCCTCGAAACAGTCTTAATGGTGGTTATGGTATCTATAAATCTTTAGATGGGGGTAAAAATTGGATGGCCATGGGGCTTCAAAAAACCCGTCATATCCACAGAATTATCATTGATCCAACAAATCCAAATACGGTGTATGTAGGTGCAATAGGATCTCCTTGGGGAGTACACAAAGAAAGAGGTGTTTATAAAACTACTGATGGTGGAAAAACATGGAAACAGATTTTATTTAAAAATAGTAAAACTGGTGTAGCAGATTTGGTTATGGATCCCTCAAATCCAAACAAATTAATTGTTGCCATGTGGGAACACAAACGTGATCCTTGGTTTTTTAAATCTGGTGGAAAAGGCAGTGGACTACACATTACCTATGATGGAGGTGAAACTTGGAAAGAAGTAACTGAAAAAGAAGGGTTTCCAAAAGGAGAACTAGGTAGAATTGGTGTCGCTATTTCTAGAAGTAATCCTAATGTTGTTTACGCACTAGTGGAGGCAAAAAAGAATGCACTGTATAAAAGTGAAGATGGTGGATTTAAGTGGAAAAAAATAAATGATAAACCTGGTATTGGAAATAGACCCTTTTATTATTCAGAAATTTATGTAGATCCTCAGAATGAAAACAGAATTTATACAGTTTTTACTTATGTAAATGTGTCTGATGATGGAGGAAAAAATTTTAAAGAATTAATGCCAGCCTACGGAGTTTCTAATGGGGTTCACCCAGATCATCATGCTTGGTGGATTCATCCAGAGGATGGCTCTTTTATGATTGATGGAAACGATGGAGGTATGAATATTACCAAAGATAAAGGTGATACTTGGCGTTTTATTGGAAACTTACCCGTGGCACAATTTTATCACATTAATGTTGATAATGAGTATCCCTACAACGTTTATGGAGGAATGCAAGACAATGGCTCATGGAGAGGTCCTGCATATGTTTGGAAAGCTCAAGGAATTAGAAACTCATATTGGCAAGAAATTAGTTTTGGAGATGGCTTTGATGTGGTTCCAGATAAAGATGATTCACGTTACGGTTGGTCTATGAGTCAACAGGGATCTGTAGTCAGATATGACTATCTTACAGGAAATAATTATTCTGTAAAACCTACTCACCCAGACCCCGATGTAGCCCTTCGTTTTAATTGGAATGCTGCTATTAATATTGATCCATTTGATGCCAATACGTTATATTTTGGAAGCCAGTTTGTTCATAAATCTACAGACAAAGGTCTTACTTGGACTATTATTTCTGATGACTTAACTACCAACGATAAAGAAAAACAAAAGCAGGCAGAAAGTGGTGGATTAACTATGGATGCTACAGGCGCAGAAAATCACACTACTATCTTAGTTATTGAACCCTCAAAAGTTGAAAAAGATTTGCTTTGGACAGGATCTGATGACGGTAAAGTTCATGTGACTAAAAATGGAGGTTCAACTTGGACGGATGTAAGTGCAAATATTCCAGAATTACCAAAAGGGAGTTGGATAGCTCAAATAAAAGCCTCCAATAAAAACAAAGGGGAAGCTTTATTGATTGCAAACGATTATAGACGCTTTAACTATACTCCTTATGCATACAGAACAAAAGATTATGGTGCAAGTTGGTCTCGAATTGTCGATGAGAATGATGTAAAAAGCTACACGCTTAGTATTGTAGAAGACCCCATTAATGCTAACCTACTTTTTTTAGGAACTGATGATGGTCTATATGTTTCTCTAGATGCAGGAAACCAATGGAGTAAATGGACTGCTGGTTTTCCAACAGTCTCTACCAAAGATTTAGTCATACAACCAAGAGAGCATGATTTAGTAATAGGTACATTTGGAAGAGCGGCCTGGGTTTTAGATGATATAAGACCATTACGCGCCATGGCCAGTGGAAATGTATTGGATAAAAAACTTAAATTATTTACACCTCCTACAGCCTATCAAGCAGCCTATCAACAACCCACTGGAAGTCGATTTGGGGGAGATGCCTTGTTTAACGGAGAAAATAAAAAATCTGGAGCTATGATTTCATATTACATTAATAAATCAAATACTGCTTCAGATAAAAAAGGAGAAAAAAGCACAAAAAATAAAAAGAAACGAAACAAAACCAAGAAAGTAACAACACCAGAACCATCAAAAGAAATTGTTTCAAAGGTAAAATATGACTCTATCAAATTAGAAATTTTTGATGGATCTCGTTTGATAAGAACACTTAAACAAAAAGCACCAAAAGAAAACGGAATTCATAGAATGTATTGGTACATGAATGAAAAAGGGGCAGATAGACCATCAAGGAAAATTAGAAAAAGAAACTTTGAACCTGGAGGTGTTTCTGTGAAACCAGGGACCTATAATCTAAAAATGACTTTTGGAGATCAAACTTCAGAAAGTTCTATAAAGGTCGAGTTCGATCCAAGATTAGAGATGTCTACAAAGGCCATAGCTGAAATATACAATGTTAGTAAGGATTTAGAGAAAGATCAACAATTAATGGCAGATATTGTTAAGCAATTGGTAGAGAGTAAACTAACCGCTACAGGATTTAAAAAAGACCTTGGTAAAGAAGACAAAAAGAAGTACAAAGACCAAATAAAGTTATCTAAAGACATTATTAATAAAATAGATGAATTGATTGCAGTTTTCATTGGAAAAATAGATAAGCGCCAGGGAATTACAAGAAATCCGGAAGTTACCATAAACAGACGCTACTTTTCCGCTAGAAGATACGTTGGGAGTAGATTTGGTCCTCTAACCTCAACTGAAGAACGTTTGATTAGTCAATTCAAAAAAGCATTAAAAGACGCCGTTGAAAAAACTAATGATTTTTTTGACACGGACTGGTTAACATATAAGAAATCACTAGAAACTGTCCGTATTTCTCCTTTTAAGGAAATACAAAAATTTTAATCTCAAAAGCGAAGTTTTTCAACTTCGCTTTTTTTACACTACTATTTTAGTACTTTAGCTAAAATCTTATTTATGGAACAGCCACTTTTTACCAATGATGCCATAGTATTTGGAATTTTAATGATATCGCTTGGTTTTGTATTCTACACAGAATCTAAAACAAGTGGTTTTTGGCATAAATTTTATAAAATTGTTCCTGGATTATTTATGGCCTATTTCATTCCAGCCATATTCACCACCCTTGGCGCTATTGCTCCAGAATGGGAATATACAAATGCAAGTGGTGAGATTGTAAAAGAAAATTCTCAATTATACTATATGGCTAGCAGATTTTTATTACCTGCTGCACTAGTATTAATGACCTTGAGTATAGATTTAAATGCAATTTTTAATTTGGGTTCAAAAGCTTTAATTATGTTTTTTACGGGTACTGTTGGGATTATTATTGGAGGCCCGATTGCCATATTACTCATTTCTTTGGTATCTCCAGAAACTGTTGGTGGCGCAGATTTTGATGCTGTTTGGCGAGGCCTATCTACCCTAGCAGGAAGTTGGATTGGTGGAGGTGCCAACCAAACTGCTATGTTAGAAATTTATCAGTACAATCCTGTAAAATATGGAGGAATGATCTTTGTCGATATTGTTGTTGCTAATGTTTGGATGGCTATTTTATTGATTGGTATTGGGAAAAAAGAGGCTATTAATAAATGGCTTAAAGCGGATACCTCTGCTATTGAAGAATTAAAAGAAAAAGTAATTTCTTTTACTCAAAAAATAAAAAAGAACCCAACCCTTACAGATTATATGATTGTTCTGGCCATTGCATTTGGAACAGTAGGCTTTGGACACTTTGCAGCAAGTTTTCTGGCCGGATTTTTTAAACGTCTTATTGGTGGTATTTCATCTGAAATTACTAGAAATATATTTACTTTTTTAGGCTCTCAATTTTTCTGGTTAGTTAGTATCTCTACTATCGTTGCTGTTATTCTATCCTATACTAAAGCAAAAAATTATGAAGGAGCAGGAGCCAGTAAAATTGGAAGTATTTTTATTTATGTACTGGTGGCTTCTATTGGAATGAAAATGGATTTAACCATGATTTTTGACAACTGGGGCTTAATTATTATTGGAATTGTTTGGATGTCTGTTCATGCTGGCCTTTTAATTTTAGTAGCCAAGCTAATTAAGGCTCCTTACTTCTTTTTAGCAGTTGGTAGCCAGGCCAATGTTGGTGGTGCAGCATCTGCTCCCATTGTAGCTTCAGCATTTCACCCCTCATTAGCAACAGTAGGTGTATTGTTAGCTGTTTTTGGGTATGCTATAGGAACAATAGCTGCCATTGGATGTACTATTTTATTAGAATTAGCTGCATCTGTTTAAATAGAAATCTGCATATTTGCATCCTAAAGTTTTATAATCTTATGAAGAAAATATTGGTAATTGGTTTGTTGCTCTCAATAATAGCTTGTTCTAAGGAAAAAGAGTTGGGTAACATGGTCGTTCAAGGGAAAATTAAAGGGGTTAAAAAAGGAACTTTGTATCTAAAAAAAATGAGAGATACACTTACTGTTTCAGTAGATTCTATCCGTTTATTTGGAGAAGATACCTTTACGCTAACAGATAACATTAGCTCTCCAGAAATGTATTTTCTTAGTTTAGATCAAAACCAAAATACACTTTCTTTTTTTGGTGAAGAAGGTGTAATTTCCATAAGCGATCAATTAGATAAATTTGGGGTATCCCCAGTAATAGAAGGTTCTAGTAACCAAAAAATATTAGAAAACTACAAAGAAATAGTTAGTAAGTTTCAAGACAAACAACTTGATATTTTAGCTGCCAATTTACAGGCGCAAAAAGAAAACAATCTCCAAACTTCTCAAGCTTTAAGAAAACAAGCTGAAAAACAAAACATAAAAAAATACATCTATACCATAAATTTTGCTTTAAATAATGCAGATAAAGAGGCTGCCGCTTACATTACCCTAACTGAATTGGTAAATGCAAACATAAAATACTTAGATAGTATAAATAATTCATTAACAGAAAAAGTAAAGCAGTCATTCTATGGCAAGAAACTAAGTGAATTTATTGCTGATATTAAGAATACTGAAAAATAAAAAGTAATACTTATTTTTTTACTTTAAGACTCCATTCAAAATGGAAATTACATACTGATATTCCTTCTGTATTAAAACCCTCTGCCTTCAAAGTAATTACCCTACCCTCTCCAGTCTTAGCAGATTCTTCTAAAGCATCAGCTACCAACCCTCCGTGATGGCATTCAAACCTGATTTTACCTGTAGCTTTTTTTGTAAAATTACCTCGTTGATTGGTGACTAACATAGAGACTTTTGTTCCAATATTTTCTATACTCCTCATCACCAAAACACCTGTAGCCATTTCTGCAGCCATTCCTTGCGCTGCCCAAAACATAGATTGAAAAGGGTTTTGATTCATCCATTTATGAGTAATATGAACTATGGCTGTTTCTCCTGTAATTGAAATAACTCGAACACCTGCCAAATATGCAAGTGGTAATTTAAATAGCATAAATCTATTGATTCTTTTGGGTGTGAGGTTCATAAAGTAAAATTTATTGCGAAAGATACTTATAATTTATGAGCTAATACATTGAATAAAATGAAAATTAATCCTTTTAAATAAGACAATCTGAGTTAAATTATAATCTTAAAAAAATAATGTGTGTGTTTAAAAATATTCGAAACTATTTCGTATTAATTTTTTGAATAGGTATTTAATACGTAGATCACAATTGAGGCAATTAGACCTGAAACCAAAGTTTCTAAAATAAATAAGGAATCAACTTCACTCTCAAAAAATTCAATTTTAATCACAGTAAAAGTTAATGCAAAAGCCAAAAAGAATAAAAAATATTTTAAGAGTCTCATAAATTCAATTTTTTCTGGTAAAGCCATACATAAATCAAAAAGTTGTGTAAAGGTGACTTTAGAAAAAATCTAATGATTTATTGTATTCTGCAATATAACAATATGAAATTAATTTTACCATACATTACAGATAACTTTAAAATATTGCATATAAAAATATATAGTACTATGTTTTGCATAATACTATACTTTACCATATATTTGTAAAAAATTCTTTAAAAATAAATGTTTAATGAAAATAGAGAATACTAAAGCCCAAATGCGTAAAGGTGTATTAGAGTATTGCATTTTATCTATTTTACAACATGAAGACGCATATACCTCAGAGATTATAAACACCCTTAAGCATGCAGAAATGATTGTAGTTGAGGGAACTATATATCCTTTACTTACAAGACTTAAAAACTCGGGACTTTTATCGTATCGATGGGAGGAATCTAGTTCTGGACCTCCAAGAAAATATTATGTGATATCAGAAAGTGGTAAACTATTTTTAAAAGAGTTGGATATCAGTTGGAGTAATTTAATGGAAGCAGTCAATCAGATTACAAGTAAAAAATAACAAATGAATAAGACTATCAATATAAATTTAGGAGGATATTTTTTTCATATCGACGAAATCGCCTACCAAAAATTAAAAAAATATTTAGATGCCATTGCTAAATCTTTAAATGATGACCCTCAAGGCAAAGACGAAATTATTGCTGATATAGAAGCTCGTATCTGTGAATTACTTACTGAAAAAATTACTGATACTCGTCAAGTAGTTAATGAACTTGATATTAATAATATTATTAAAATAATGGGAGAACCCGAGGATTATTCAGAACATGATGAAAACTTCTGGGAAACAAATTCTAAAAGCCAGGACAGTAAAAGTAATTCTAAAAAATTATTTAGAGATCGTCAAAATAGATTCATAAGTGGTGTATCAGCAGGAATTTCTCATTATTCAGATATTGATGTTGTTTGGGTTAGAGTTGCTTTTATCTTATTAACTGTTTTTTCGGGGATAGGTTTTATTGCCTATGTTGTTTTATGGATTGTTACACCAGAGGCAAAAACAACTGCCGAAAAACTTCAAATGGAGGGAGAACGTGTAACAATTGATAATATTGAAAAAAAAATTAAAGAAGAATTTAATACTATTAAAGAAACCATTGAGGATGGAGCTAACAATGTAAAAAAAAAAGTAGCCGATGGATTTCAAAGAAATGGAAAGAATTCTACCACTGGACTGGAGGAAGTATTTAACATCATCAAAAGTTTTACTACTATTATATTTAACATAATAGGAAAGTTTATAGGTATTATTATAGTTATTGTTTCATCAATGATTTTAATAGCTATGTTCTTTGGAGTTTTTTCTATAGGAAGTTTTGAACTGTTAGGATATGGTGAAGATTTTATCCGTCTTCCCAATTTTATTTACGATTCTATCATCCCCTACTGGATTCTCACCATTTGCATGTTTATTTTAATAGGATTTCCTTTTTTAATCCTTTTTTTACTAGGTCTTAGAATCATTTCTAGTAACATAAAACAGCTAAGTAAAACTATGTCTCTGTCATTACTTGGTATTTGGATTGTGGCACTTTTAACTATTGTTTTTGCCGGAATAGATATAGGAACATCCGATGCATATAAGGGTACTAAAATTGAAACTTATCCGCTAAATTTATCTTCAAAAGATACCTTGTTTTTAAAGATGGTAAATGATGATGAACTTTATTTTCAAGAAAGATTAATACGAAGCTCTGAGCGAAAAGAAGTAAATGACAATGGAGTTCATAAAATTTATTCCTCCAATATTAAAGTTACTGTAGAAAAAAGTAATTCTAAAGCCTTCTCAATTAAATTGAGAAAAATATCTGAAGGAAGAAATAAAAATAAGGCTAGTAAAAATGCTGCTAAAATTGATTATAAATATTCTTCAAAAAATAACAGACTAGAACTAAATTCATTTTTCTTATCTCATTTAAACCACAGATCAACAAATGAAATTGTGTATGTTACTATATACGTTCCCGATAGTAGTACTTTATTTTTGGATCCCAGTATCAAAAGTTTCTTGTATCGAATTAAAAACAGTGACAACCTATATCGTGGAGATTTAATAAATCATTTTTTTAAAATGACAGAAAATGGATTGAATTGTTCAGATTGCAAAAAAAAACCATGAAAAATAAAAAATACCTTTAAAACAATTCATCCCAAAAAATCAACAATTGAGTAATCTACATTTAATCAAAACCATAAACAATTATAATTTTATCAAAAAAAAAAATCATGAAAAAAACTATCATCCAATTTTCAGCCCTCTTCTTCCTAACTATTCTTTCCTCTTGTGGTCTAGACATGCTCAACAGAATTGAAGGAAATAATAATGTAATCACAATCGACAGAGATATTGATGAAAATTTCACCAAAGTAAGAGTAAGCACAGGTATAGAATTAATTATTGATCAAGGAAATGAAGTTTCACTGACCGTTGAGGCAGATGAAAATTTACATGAGATCATTATCACTGAAGTTGAAGATGGAAAATTAAAAATCTATACTGAAAAAAATATTTGGAAATCTGCTTCAAAAAAAGTGTACCTAACAGTAAATACTCTAGAAGAATTAAAAGCCTCAAGTGGGAGTAGTATAAAGACTAGTAATGTATTAAACGCTTCAAATCTTACTGTTGGATCTAGTAGTGGAGCAAGTGTGAATTTAGAGATCAAAGCCGTTAACCTTAACTCAAAAACCAGTAGCGGAGCCAGTGCAAATTTAGATGTAAATGCTACAAATGTAGTATCCGATTCTAGTAGTGGATCTACGATGAAAATTAAAGGTGAAACTTCAACGCATGAAACTAATGCATCTAGTGGAAGTTCCATAAATGCATATAGATTAGTATCCAAAAATGTTACTGCAAAAGTAAGTAGTGGAGCAAGTATAAGTGTATATGCTTCAGAAAATATTAATGGTAGAGCTAGTAGTGGTGGTAGTATTTCTTTTGAAGGAGATCCAAAGACAGTTAATAAAAACACATCCTCTGGTGGAAGTATTTCTGGTAGATAACAAAATAATAATTAAATGAAAAAGAAAATATAAATTTGGTTTTGTTAGACTTGTCAATAAGAGTTGGTTGTTATAAATCAGCTCTTATTTTTTTTTAAATGATCTTCTATGTCTGAAAGATGATACTCTAACGCTTTCGATGAAATTTGAATTTCTTTAATTAATAATGCCAAAGAAATAATTAATAGTAGAAGTGCTATGCCAAACAACCATATCGCTATAATTTTAAACTCTACATAAATTAAAAACATCGTTAAAACGCATAACAATAAACTTCCGATTCCAAATATTTGCATCCAACGAGTTAAAGTAAGTCTAGCTTTAAGATTTTTAATTTGTCTGAGTAGTGATACGTCCTTATTGTCTAAATACACAGCGTGTAAATTTCTTATCACTGCAGCATAGGCTAAAAATCGATTAGTATAAGCTAACATTATTAAAGAAATTGCTGAAAATAATAGTGCTGGGGTTGTTAATGTCAATGCTTCCATAAGAGAACAAAATTAAATATTTTCTATACTTTTAGTGCATGAAAAGATTTATTATTTTATGTATTGTTTTATGTAATCTAAATGGTAATGCACAACAACTACCCAATGGGTTTTCTTATTTACTAGAAATTGATCCAACAATTAAAAAAGAATTGAGATATTTTACTACCAATAATTTTATTGGAAGACCTATAGATGGTTACAAAAAAGATAGCCTTATCATTTCAACACCTGCAGCCAAGGCACTTAAAAAAATTCAAAAGAAATTGAAACTTGATGGCCTCAGTCTTAAAGTTTTTGATGCTTACAGACCACAACAAGCAGTAAATCACTTTGTCAGGTGGGCTAGGGTTATGAAAGACACACTAATGAAGTCATTGTATTATCCAGATGTTAAAAAATCAGATTTATTTAAATTAGGGTTCATCGCTTCAAAATCTGGTCATACCAGAGGAAGTACTGTAGACGTATGTCTTATCGATATTAAAACCAATAAAGAGTTAGACATGGGAAGTCCCTATGACTTTTTTGGAGAAAAATCTCATCCATTTTATAAAAATATAACAGAAAAACAAAAGAAAAATAGAATCTTACTTCGATCAATAATGATCGATAATGGTTTCATACCTTATGACAATGAATGGTGGCATTTTACATTAAAAAATGAACCTTACCCAGATACTTACTTTAATTTTTCAGTTGAATAATTCAAGTTTTAACAAAATCTAAAGGACATACTACCTTAACGGCATTATATTTGTATATCATAAACAAAGCTTTTACTTTGAAATCGCTCTTACATATATTTACTTACTTTTTATTATTCCTTTCCTTCTCTCTATACAGTCAGACGGATACAATTTCTGATTCTAATAAAAAAAATATTGGAAAAAATGTGATTTTAGGAATACCTTCAAAAAAATTAAAAAGACCCATGTCTTTAGAAATTGAAAGTAACGATGGTTTTAAAAAAGCATACACGAATAAAAGTAAACAAGATGCTCAAAAGAAAAAAGATGAAGATCTAAAGAATAAAGGGATTCTTTCAGCAGCTAAAATATCTGAGGAGCGTTTTTTAAAATCATGGAAAAAAATTAATGCACCCTATCCTAAAATTGACCAGGATCTTGGAAGCTTTAGAACTCAATCTGAATCTGTCAGAATTATCTGTAGAGATTTTCAATATCCAGATGGAGATAGAGTGACAATTACTATTAATGATATTCCAGTAATTAGAAACGTTACCTTATATAATTCTTATCAAAGTTTTGACCTACCATTACAGGTTGGAATTAATAAGATTGCTTTTATTGCATTAAACCAGGGAACTTCTGGTCCAAACACTGCAGGTTTCACAGTTTTTGATGATGCTGGAAACGTTATTTCTTCCAATGAATGGAATCTTGCTACAGGCGCTAAAGCCACTGTTATCATAGCAAAAGACAAATAATTCTACCAAACGAAATCGTTGTAATTAATTTAACTTAAGACTACTTTTTTTATTCTATTTAATTCATTTATTTTTGTAATAGGAATCTATTATTTTTTGGGGTTTCTAATTTGAAAAAAAACATTAAAAAAAAATGAAAAAAGTCACTAAGCAAACCTATATTAACTGGTATAAGGACATGTTATTTTGGAGAAAATTTGAAGACAAATTAGCTTCGGTATATATCCAACAAAAAGTTAGAGGTTTTCTTCACTTATATAATGGCCAAGAAGCTGTTTTAGCTGGTGCATTACATGCCATGGACCTGTCTAAAGATAAAATGATTACTGCCTACAGAAATCATGTTCAACCCATTGGTATGGGAGTTGATCCAAAAAAAGTAATGGCAGAATTATATGGTAAAGCAACTGGAACTTCAAAAGGGATGGGAGGTTCAATGCATATTTTTTCAAAAGAACACGGGTTTTACGGTGGTCACGGAATTGTTGGTGGACAAATTCCATTAGGAGCTGGTATTGCATTTGGAGATAAATACAAAGGTAGTGATGGAGTTACACTAACTTGTTTTGGAGATGGTGCTGCGAGGCAAGGTTCTCTTCATGAAACTTTCAATATGGCCATGCTTTGGAAATTACCTGTAGTATTTATTGTTGAAAATAATGGATATGCAATGGGTACCTCGGTAGAAAGGACTGCAAATCATACTGATATTTGGAAACTAGGTTTAGGCTATGAGATGCCTTGTGGACCAGTAGACGGAATGAATCCTATAAAAGTAGCTGAAGCTGTAGATGAAGCAATTCAAAGAGCCAGACGAGGTGAGGGTCCAACATTTTTAGAAATGAAAACTTATCGATATCGTGGACATTCTATGTCAGATGCTCAACATTATAGAACTAAAGATGAAGTTGCAGAATACAAAAAAATTGATCCTATTACTCAAATACTAGATGTCATTAAAGACAAAAAGTATGCAACGCAAGAGGAAATTGAAAATATAAATCAAGAGGTTAAGGATATGGTTAAAGAATGTGAAAAATTTGCCGATGAATCTCCATATCCCGAAGTTAGTCAATTACATGATGTTGTTTACGAACAAGAAGATTACCCTTTTATAAAATAATATAATAGATTTAAAAGAACAACTCCAATAATTTGAGTATTTATAAATTAGAAGAGTAAGATAAAATAATAATTCAGGAAAAGATATGGCAATAGTAGTAAACATGCCTCGCCTAAGCGACACGATGGAAGAAGGTGTTGTGGCTAAATGGTTAAAACAAGTTGGTGATAAAATTGAAGAAGGAGATATTCTTGCTGAAATTGAAACCGATAAGGCGACCATGGAATTTGAATCCTTTAATGAAGGAACTTTATTGCATATAGGAGTTCAGGAAGGAGAGACATCTCCGGTAGATGCTCTTCTTGCAATTATAGGTGATGAGGGTGAAGATTTTTCTGCAATTTTAGCAGGAGCTTCTCCAGAGTCTACTCCTTTAGAAGAGGCCAAAGAGGAACCCATTATAAAAAGTTCAACCTCCTCAATTCCTGATGGAGTTCAAATAATTTCAATGCCGAGATTAAGTGATACTATGGAAGAAGGAACCGTAGCCTCATGGTTAAAAAACGTTGGTGACAAAGTTGAAGAAGGAGATATTCTTGCTGAAATTGAAACCGATAAGGCGACCATGGAATTTGAATCTTTCTACGAAGGTATTTTATTACATATCGGTGTAAAAGAAGGAGAAAGCGCAAAAGTAGATAGTTTATTAACCATCATAGGGCCAGAAGGAACTGATGTGTCTGAAATATTAACTGCTCATAAAGATGGAAATACCACTTCTGATAGCATTGAAGTAAAAAAAGAGTCTTCTGAAGCTGAAATAAAACAAACCGAGGATCAGATAGTTGAAGTTTCATCAACAAACTCTACTGGAGGTAGAATTTTTGCTTCTCCTTTAGCGAAAAAAATTGCAAAAGATAAAGGAATCAACCTAGCAAACCTTAAAGGTTCTGGAGAAAATGGCAGAATTGTAAAGAAAGATGTAGAAAATTATACACCTACTGTAAATCAAGTTTCTGAAGTAACAACTTCACCTGTTCAAACGACTCAAGATACTGCTCCGGTATCTACATTTATACCTGCTGGTGAGGAGGGTTCTGAGGAAGTGAAAAATTCTCAAATGCGTAAGGTTATAGCAAAGCGTTTAGGAGAGTCAAAATTTACTGCTCCACATTATTATCTTACCATCGAGTTAGATATGGATAATGCAATAGCTTCACGTAAAACAATTAACTCATTACCAGAGACCAAAGTATCATTTAATGATATGGTCGTAAAAGCTTGTGCCATGGCATTAAAAAAGCATCCTCAAGTCAATACTTCTTGGAATGGAGATACAACGAGATACAACCATCATATTCATGTAGGAGTTGCTGTTGCAGTAGATGATGGACTTTTAGTTCCTGTATTAAAATTTACAGATCAAATGAGTTTAACTCAAATTGGTGGAAATGTTAGAGATTTAGCAGGAAAAGCAAGAAATAAAAAAATCGCTCCCAACGAAATGGAAGGCAGTACGTTTACAATTTCAAATTTAGGAATGTTTGGAATTCAAGAATTTACATCGATTATCAATCAACCCAATTCAGCAATTTTATCTGTTGGAGCCATAGAGCAAAAACCTGTAGTTAAAGAGGGTCAAATAGTAGTTGGAAATACCATGAAAATAACATTGGCTTGTGACCACAGAACCGTTGACGGAGCTACCGGTGCCCAATTCTTACAAACCGTAAGGTCTTACATAGAAAATCCTGTGACCATGTTGGCATAGAATTTTTTAAATTATACATAAAAAAACCTCTAGAATATTCTAGAGGTTTTTTTATGAAAAAGAAGTAACTAATTAAATTTTTGATATCGTTATCTTAGTTGATCCAGTAATATTCATTCCTTGAGCAGCTATTGTAATTTCAATTTCAGAATTATTTGAAATACCACTACTAATATCAATGGTTGTTTTTCCTTTAATTGAACCAGTTCCTGCCCCACTCATATTACCTGAAACATCTAAAGTAACAAAACCATCGGAAATACTACTAACGGTATAGTTCATGGTCATTTTCATTCCTTGGTTTTCATTTTCAGAGGTCCAAGAAGTACCTACAGAAACTTTTTCCTTAGGGAAATTGATTGCATTCATAGACCTATTAGTCATTTGTTCCATACCAGGTATCGCAGGATCTAGTTTGGTATCAATCACATTACCTTGATAATCTAAAGTATTATAGATGACCGCTTCCATCATTGGTGCAAATTGTGATTTTAACATTTGACCCATTTGATCTAATTCTTCATCATTTTTATTAGAATCATAACTCATAGTCATGCCACCTTGCATCATATCCATTACAATAGAAGTTATTTGAGACTCTGTTTTAATATTATCTTCTACAACATCGGTAACAATCATTCCCATAGTCATTTTCATATTCATACCTCCCTGAGATCCCATGTTTTGGTTACTTTCGGTAGTTACTAAAAAACTATCTCCTTTAGTATAGTTTAAACGTAATAAAACAGATTCTTGAGCTGTTGTTGTTATTGATGTAATAACTAGTAATGCAATAAGTACTTTTTTCATTTATTTATTTTTTTTGTTATTAATTTTAAAATTCTTGATTTATATCCCAAGCTTCAAGGGTTTCTTTTAATGTTTTAATGAACGTTCCACCTAGCGCTCCATTAATAACCCTATGGTCATAAGAATGAGAAACAAACATCTTTTGTCTAATTCCAATAAAATCTCCTTCCGAAGTTTCTATAACAGCTGGAACTTTACGAATAGCTCCTAGAGCCAATATAGCTACTTGAGGTTGATTAATTATTGGTGTACCCATTACAGAGCCAAAACTTCCCACATTAGTAACCGTGTAGGTACCGTCCTGAATTTCATCGGGTTTTAACTGGTTATTTCTTGCTCTTGTTGCTAAATCATTTACTTTACTGGTCATCCCAACTAAGTTCAATTGATCTGCATTTTTAATAACTGGAACAATTAAATTACCGTCTGGTAATGCAGCAGCCATACCAAGGTTAATATTTTTCTTTTTTATGATAGTATCACCTTCAACAGCAATATTAATCATAGGAAATTTCTTAATCGTAGCTGCAACAGCATGCATTAAAATAGGTGTATAAGTTAATTTTTCACCCTCTCTAGCAAAATAGGCATCTTTCACTTTAGCTCTCCACTTGACAATATTGGTAACATCAATTTCAATAAAAGATTGAACATGTGCTGAGGTTTGAACAGAAGCTATCATGTGTTTAGAAACTAATTTACCCATGCGAGTCATTTCTATAATTTCATCTTCTCCATTAACTGATAGTGGAGCTGATTTAACATCCTGATTTGTATCTGAAGTGATGACTCTAGTTTCAATAGCTTTTTCTGGTTGTGTATTATTTCTATCCTCAAGGTAAGCGAGTATATCATTTTTAGTTACTCTCCCATCTTTTCCTGATCCTGAGAGCGAATCTAATTCTTTCATAGACACACCTTCAGTCTCTGCAATCTTTCTTACCAGTGGTGAAAAGAATTTTCCTGAATCTGAAGTTTTGGTAATGGGTGAATTTTTAATTTCTACAGCAGATTCAATTGTTTTTTGAATCTGAGCAACTTGCTCAACAACCTCAACATCTTCTTTTTCATCATTAGATTGATTTGAAGTTTCTTCACTAGTATTGGTTTCTATTATTGCTATAGTCTGACCAACAGCAACAATAGCATCTTTTTCAAATAAGATTTCTACAAGAGTTCCTTCAACCTCACTCGGCACCTCAGAATCTACTTTGTCTGTGGCTATCTCAACGACTGCTTCATCTAATTCTATGGAATCTCCAACTTCCTTTAACCAAGACGTAATTGTTGCTTCTGCAACACTTTCTCCCATCTTGGGTAATTTTAACTCGAACTTAGCCATTATTGATTGGTTTTGAGATTGCGAAAATACGAAAAATGACTGATAAAAGAATAACTATTGGAACCGAAAAAAGAATTTATAAATATATAAAATGAAATAAATACTATATTTATCCTTAATTTTATATGAATAATTTACATTAATTACATTAATATTATTAATATCGTAATTACCTGCTAAAATGACTAAATTTTGAGGTTTAATATTGTTTCTTTTTTATTCAAATCATTCAATTCTTTTACGCTTTCTACTTTTGTTTGATTTGGTTTCCCATAATGATTATATACGGTAATTTTAAGGTAAGTTGGTAATGAATTGTTACCGGTGTTTTTTCCATAATAAGTGATATTAAATAACCATTCTCCTTTATCTTTTTTTGTTATGAAAAATTCTTCCAATCCATATCCTTGAGAGGCTTCTTTTATAAATCTTGAGGAATCTTCCTTTTTGGTATGAGACCAAGTAAAATATCTTCTCTGAGGATTGACAATTTGCAAATCAAATTCGGCATTAAAGTGACTCCATTCAAATACTATGCGTGTATCATACTCTGCATTTTTTTTATAAAAATCAGGAATATTGGCAGTAACTAAACTTGAACTGTGTAATGCTACTAGGTTTTTATATTCTGTATTAATGGTTTGCTTTAATCCAGAAAATGAATCTACATCATCATATTTATTATTTAGTATTTTATCATAAACCTGTTGAGCTTCAACAAACTGCTTATTGAGTTGATAACTTAACGCTAAATTTCTATAGACCTGAGATTCATTTGGCTGAATAGAAATAATCTTCTTATAGATTTTAATTGCTTCATCAAACATGCCGAACTCATTATATTTGAAAGCTAATACCCTAAGAAGTTCAATATCTAATGTTTTATTTATTTCCAAAACCGTAGACAATATTCTCTTCATTAAATAAGAATTATTCCAATTTTTAAAATAAGAGGCCATGTCAAAAAAGAAGCTGATTTCCTTACCATACAATTCTCTTTGAGAAATATAGACACTATATGCTTCCTCAATAGTTTTTGTTTGAGATATTTCTTTTATGTAGGGTTTATCGATAATTTCATTGATTTCTGTGTCATCTATATAAGTTGGTGTATTTCCCAATTGTCTTTTCTTTTTCTTTTTATAGCTCGACGATCCTGTTTTTGTCTTTATAAGCAATACCCCATTACTACCATCACTTCCATATATATTAGTAGCAGCTAACCCTTTTAAATACGTAACACTTTCTATATTTTCAGGATTAATAAAACCTGTATCAGCAATAAATCCATTATCTCTTGAAGAGTCACTTTGTTTAATTACAAATCCATCAACAACGATAAGTCCATACTGATTTCCTAAAATAGTAGTACCTAAACCTCTTCCAACAAACTGACTTAAATCATCATTAGCTCCTATTTTTACACCCGAAAATTTACCAGACACTGCATCTTTTACATCTGTATTAGAAGGTATAATATCATCTCCTGATAAAGTTTCAATAGAATAGCCTATCCTTTTTTTGTCTTGTTTGCTAAACCCATTATCTATGACTTCTTTTTTAGTGTTCTCAAGGACTAACTCATCAAGTACCATGTTGCCGTTGGTCATATAAATATTTTTTTTTGTAGCATCTGAAATTCTAGATAAAATCGTATTTTTTCCTACGTACCTAAATTCTAAAATCCCCCTTATCTTAGCTTCAATCGAAAAATTACCTAAGCTATCAGTTACGGTCTGTAAATTATTGTCTCTAGAAAAAACAACAACATCTGAAAGATACCCATTTTCATCACTAACTCTTCCACTAATTATCTTAAATTCTGATGCGTTAGAAGTATTTGTTTGCAGAGCACTTAAATCAATAAACTCTTTTCCGGAGTCTTTTGTAATTAGAGTAAAAAAATCTGAATTAAACTTTTTATTACTGGAAATAACCAAAAGAGGAGATTTAATTTTCGGAAACTTTGTACGGAAAGAATATCCATCTGAGAATAACAAAACCTGATCTGTTTCTGCAACTTTTAATTTCTTATAATTTGTTGAACCATCATATGTTGTATTTTGAAGTTCTTTTTTTAAATCTGACCAATTGCTATTTCTTATGCTGTAGGTTTGATTTAAAATGACATCATTACTAAACTTAACAAGAATAACATCTGAATTTATGTTTTTTGAAAAAAACTCATTCAAATAATTTAAATCATTATCTAAATTCCTGTCTATCATACTATAGGAAGTGTCCCATAATAATGTTATTTTTTTTATGTTTTGCTGAGAACTCAAAGAGTGACAGATAAAAACAGTAATTAGAAGTAATAAATATTTTCTCATGTTTTTTTTATAAACTTAGGAATAAATCCTTATACCCAATCTACAGGATTTGTTAAAACTTTAATTAATTTTTCTTCTTCAGAGTTTACATCAGGATTATAATTATATTTCCATTGAACTGTGGGTGGAAGACTCATTAAAATACTTTCTATTCTACCCTTAGTTTTTAAACCAAATAAGGTCCCTCTATCATGAACTAAATTAAATTCTACATAACGACCCCTTCGAATTTCTTGCCAGTTTTTGTGAGATTTTTGATATGTTATATTTTTTCTTTTCTCAAGGATTGGAACATAACTCTCTAAAAAACTATCCCCTACTGCAGTTACAAAATTAAATCTGTCTTGAATCGAAAACTGATCTGTTTGTTTTAAATAATCAAAAAATAATCCGCCTATACCACGAGCCTCTTTTCTATGAGTATTCCAAAAATACTCATCACAGTTCTTTTTAAACATCGGGTAAAATTCTTGATTGTACTGATCACAAACGTTTTTACAAATCGTATGAAAATGAATAGCATCTTCATTAAACAAATAATAAGGGGTTAAATCTTGTCCCCCACCAAACCATTGAGTTACTATATTGCCTTTTGAGTCATACATTTCAAAATAACGCCAATTTGCGTGAACTGTAGGAACCATTGGATTTTTTGGATGTAAGACAAGACTTAATCCACAAGCATAAAAATCACCTTCCTCAACGTTAAATTGTTTTCTTAATACTGTCGGTAATTCTCCATATACAGCGGAGATGTTAACACCACCTTTTTCGAAAACTGCACCGTTTTCGATGACACGAGTTCTACCGCCACCACCTTCAGTTCGTTTCCAAATATCTTCTTTAAATTTAGATGCCGTATCTATTTTTTCAATTTTAGTAGTAATGGTATCTTGTAAACGCTCAATATAATTGTAAAACTGATTTTTCATAACTAATTTACTATTTTTCCATTGACTTAACTGTTATTAATGTTGCTGCTGTTACAGAAAAAGGATGAACTAAAATTACTCCAACAAATGGAATCAATAGGAACAACATAAAAACAATTCCATTCCCAATAGCTAAACCTCTATTATTTTTTACAAACAAAATACTTTTTTTATAGCTAAAATGTCTTTCTAAAGTATAATCCATATTTCCAAACCCAGCAAAGTAAGCTTGGCTAATAAATAATAAAATTGCAGAAAATAAACCAATTACAGGAATTAAACCAAACAATAAAATTGGAATAGTCAATAAAAATTCTCTAAGTAAATTTCTAAGACTAATTCTTATTCCTCTCAATAATAATCCCTTGGAAGTTGATGTGCTGTTCTGTGAAACAACTCCATTGAAATCATCTTCAATTATTTTAGAAATTGGCCCCATAAAAGGAGCAGAAAGTGCCATAATAATGTGCTTAAAACTAATAAAGCCAATAATTACAATAAATAAGCCTCCAAAAATTCTACTGATCGTTTGAATTGTTTCTTGACCAAAATCCCAAATCCAAAAACTTGCGAGATAACTTCCAATAGCATTAGAAAAGGAAAAAGAAACTAATAAAATCATTGAAAAAACCAAAAAACTTATAAGCATTGGAATTGCAAAGAATTTCCATAACTTTAAACGGGAAATAATCCCGTAAACTTCAAAATAAGCTGTACAGCCTTTATATATTCCTTTTAATATTTCTTTCAAAGCATTGTTTTATTTATGTAAGAAGATTTTTCAAAATCTCTTATGTTAATAGAAATAATAGGGACCTCTGGAAATAATTGATTTAATTTTGAGACTATATTTCTTGAGAGGTCTGCTTTTTGCTCAGCTGATCTTCCCTCCATAATATTTCCAAAAACATGAATAAAATCTGAGTTTCCACCCAATACTAAAGAGTATTTGAAAGGATTTAAACGAACTTTTATAGCGTCCCTATTAAAAAGTCCTGTCGAAAAAGCAGATTCGAAAACCTCATCTAAAATTTCTTTAGGATTTCTTAATGCTAATATACTTTCTGAACAATCTATTATAAAATGAGGCATTTTATTATTTTAAATTAATTTCCATTCATTACTATCAGTTTTCAAGATACACTAATTGTCTTGGATAATTTACAACATCCTCAACAGAGACGATTTGAACAGCATATTCTAGTTCATCCTTCAATAAAATCACCCATTGGTTTTGAGTACTTTTGGGTGTTTTAAGGAACAGCTCCCTTCCAATACAATTATTATGAAGATCCATTACTCTAGCAAGTTCTTCATTAGGTGAAAAATCTTCATGCCAATCTGTAAACTCCTTAGTCCATGAGATTATTTTATGATTTTTTCTTGAAAACAGAGTACATTGCTTTGCTATAAAAATATTCCATAAAGCATGACGAAAGGCATTAGCTTTATTGTTAAAACCATGAGTATTTGGAAACTCTTTTTGAGAAATTCTTAGAACATCAAAAGTAGCTTTAACAGTAGAAATTAAAAAAAATGGGTGCTTAAATAAAAACAACAATAAACTTTTTAGTTGTCTAAAACGAACTCCTTTTATGACATCCCATACTTGCATGCTAAACTTTATATTCTTTTACTGCATCTACAAATGCTTTCGCATTTTCTAATGGAATATTTGGTAAAATTCCATGACCTAAATTTACAATATATTTATCTTTACCAAATTCACAAATCATTTGATGAACCATTTTTTTGATTTCTGCAGGTGGAGATAATAATCTAGAGGGATCAAAATTACCTTGAAGTGTAATATTTCCTCCAGATAAATAGCGTGCATTTCTTGCTGTACAAGTCCAATCTACTCCTAAAGCTGCTGCACCAGATTTTGACATTTCATTGAGGGCAAACCAACATCCTTTTCCAAAAGCAATTACAGGAGCAAAATCTTTTAATGCATCTATTATTTGTTGAATGTATTGCCAAGAAAATTCTTTGTAGTCTGTAGGAGATAACATTCCACCCCATGAATCAAAAATCTGAACAGCATTTACTCCTGATATTACTTTTTCTTTCAAATACGCAATAGTAGTATCTGTAATTTTCTGTAACAATTGATGTGCTGCTATTGGATTTGTAAAACAAAACTCTTTTGCTTTATCAAAATTTTTAGAACCTTGACCCTGAACTACATAACATAAAATGGTCCAGGGAGACCCCGCAAAACCTATTAATGGAATTTCATCGTTCAATTTTTCCTTAGTAGCTTTAATAGCCTCCATGACATAACCTAATTCAGTTTTTACATCTGGGATAACAACATTATCTACTCCTTTCTGATCTCTAACTGGGTTCGGTAAATAAGGCCCAAAATCTGGCTTCATTTGAACTTCTATATTCATAGCTTGAGGAACTACAAGAATATCTGAAAATAGTATGGCAGCATCCATACCATATCTACGAATAGGTTGTACAGTAATTTCAGACGCTAATTCTGGGGTTCTACAACGTGTAAAGAAATCATATTTCTTTTTAATCTCCATAAACTCTGGCAAATAACGACCAGCTTGACGCATCATCCATACGGGTGGCCTATCTACAGTTTCTCCTCTTAGGGCTCTTAAAAATAAATCGTTTTTTATCATTTTATTATAAGTTATCTTTATGTATGAAGGTGACTTCTTCTTCTCTTTTGTTAATGATTACCAAGTGGTAAGGTTGAGTAATAACCATATTTACCATTTCTTTCGCAGAGGGTTTTGTAGAAGTGTATATAATTTTTACACCCTTTTTTTCAATCAAAATATTTTTAATTTCAATTTTATATCCTGAAGTATTTCTGAGGGTATCAAAAACACATAAAAGTTGTTGTTTAGAAAAATCAATAGCTATTTTTGAGAATGAATTAGGAACTCGAATATTATCTAAAAAAGTTTTCCAATCTTTAGCATTACCAATACTGAGATTAGTTTCTGAAATTTTCTCAATACCATCTCCAACAAGAACACCTTTAGAAACTGTCTGAAAAGAAGCTTCACCAATTTTTGTTGGAGTTGATTTACAACCCATTATTGTTAGTAAGAATATGCTGACAAGTATCCTCATAGACTTTCTTGAATTTTTTGAAATGATTTGTCTACCGCTTTGTCAATTTTGGATAGATCCTCCTCTGAGATAGCAGAAGATAGAAACCATGCTTCAAATTGAGAAGGAGGAAGAAAAATTCCATTTTTTATCATTTCCCAAAAGAAAATAGCAAATTTGCCTGTGTCTGAGGTTTGAGCTTGGGTAAAGTTTGTAACTTCAGTGTTTGTGAAAAATGGATTCATCATAGAACCAAATCTATTTACGGTTACATCGATACCATATTTTTTTCCTGCATTTAATATACTTGATTCGATTCTCTCACCCATATGCATAAATTTCTCATATGGATTTTGTCTTTTCAACTCTTTCAAAGTTGATATTCCACCTACCATTGCAATTGGATTCCCACTTAATGTTCCTGCCTGATACATACCACCTAATGGAGCTACATATTCCATGATTTCATTTCTAGCTCCATAAGCTCCAACGGGAAAACCTCCTCCAATTACCTTTCCTAAACAGGTAATATCAGCTTCTGCCCCAAGAAGTTCTTGCGCACCTCCAAACTTTGAACGAAAACCTGTCATAACTTCATCTGCAATTAGAAGCGCACCTTTACTGTGTAAAAAATCTTTTAATTCTTTTAAGAATCCATTCTGAGGAATAACTACGCCCATATTTCCTCCAACAGGCTCAATGATTACACCAGCTATGTCAACGTGTTCTTCAAAATGTTTTTTTACACTATCTAAATCATTATAGGTAGCAATTAAAGTATTCTTTACGGCTTCTTTTGGAACACCTTTACTGCCTGGAATACTTAATGTAGCTAATCCAGAACCAGCAGCAACCAATAATGAGTCTTGATGTCCATGATAACATCCTGAAAATTTAATAATTTTATCTTTACCTGTAAAGGCTCTAGCCAGACGAACTCCACTTAATACTGCTTCTGTTCCAGAATTTACAAACCTTACCTTATCCATCCCAGGAAATGCATCACAAACTATTTTTGCAAGTGTAATTTCATTTTCTGTTGATGCTCCGAATGAATAGCCATTTTTTAATGCTTTATGAACAGCTTTTTGAACTTTTTTGTGTCGGTGACCCAAAATCATTGGACCGTAAGACAAAACAAGATCTACATACTTGTTGTTATCAACATCAATTATTTGAGACCCTCTACCCCTTTTAATAAATAAAGGGTTTCCTCCAACTGAGGAAAATGCTCTTACTGGAGAATTAACAGCCCCTACAAGATTCACTAATCCTTTTTCATAAAGCTTTTGAGATTTTTTAAAGTTCATTTTTCTAATTGTTAATTTAACTTACTGAACACCAATTGTATCATGTTGACTGTAGATTTATCTGATAAAATTTATTAGGTATTAGACAATAATCTGGCTGCCTCTTTTGCAAAATAAGTAATGATAATATCAGCACCAGCTCTTTTGATGCTTAATAAAGTTTCCATCATCACTTTTTCACCATCTAACCATCCTTTTTGGGCAGCGGCTTTAATCATAGCATATTCACCACTTACATTGTATGCTGTAACGGGTACATTATAATTATCTTTAAGTGACTTTATGATGTCCAGATACGCCAAAGCTGGTTTTACCATAATCATATCTGCACCTTCTTCGATATCTAAATCTGCCTCTAAAAGTGCTTCACTAGCATTTGCTGGATTCATTTGATAGGTTTTTTTGTCACCAAATTTTGGAGCTGAGTCTAAAGCATCACGAAATGGGCCATAAAAAGCACTTGCATATTTTGCTGTATATGACATAATAGATACTTGAGAATGTCCGGCTTGTTCTAATACATTTCTTATATATCCCACTCGACCATCCATCATATCAGATGGACCTAAAATATCAGCACCTGCTTCAGCTTGAACTAATGCCATTTTACCCAATATTTCTAGAGTTTCATCGTTAAGAATCTCTCCATTATCTAGAACACCATCGTGTCCATCTATTGAATAAGGATCCATAGCAATATCAGTCATTAAAACTATATCGTTAAATTGAGATTTAATCTTTGTTAATGCCTGAATATATAGGCTATTTTTATTATGCCCCTCTGTAGCATACTTATCTTTTTTATTGTCATCCAATGAAGGGAATACACAAAAACCTTTGATTCCTAAATCTATACATTCTTGAATTTCCGTTATCAATAGGTCAAGCGAATAACGATAAATTCCTGGCATAGAGGGTATTTCCTCTTTTTTTTGAGAACCTTCTATAAGAAATACAGGATAAATAAAATCCTTAATAGATAAAGTAGTTTCTTCCACCATAGCTCGTATAGCGGCAGATTTTCGATTTCTTCTTGGTCTCCTTGATTTATTGTACATAATGAAGATTTACTAATTCAATAACACTTTCTACTGTTGGTAGTTGTGCAACTTCAACTTTTTCAAAAAATTTTTTAGCCTCCTTGGCTGTAGATTGTCCAATACAAAAAGCAATTTTGTCTGAAGAATTTTTTTGAAGATAACTTTGTATAGCCGAAGGACTATAAAATAATACCCCTTTAACATTTTCAGAAACTACCTCAGGACTGTACATCGTCTTATACGCCTCCACTTCATTAACTTTAATTTTATTTTGAGTTAAAATTCTAGTTAATGTATCTAAACGTAGATCACTACAAAAATAAGTAACGCTATCACCTTTCATTTGTTTGGTAAGGTATTCTGCTAGCTTTTCAGCATTCTTTTCAGCATGATTCACAGGTCCAATTTTCTGTTCAATCATCTTTTTAGTTCTTCTACCAACACAAAAAATATTTTTAAAATTTAATTCTTCTTTTGTAAAATTATCAAGAAGGGCCTCTACACCATTTTTACTAGTTATGATTACATTTTCAATACCTTCTTTAACTACTTTTAGAGGGATCCTATTTGATCTTACCTTTATAAAATCAGAACTTTTTGAAACAATAGTATTATGAAATAATTTTGTTTGACTCTCAGCAAGTGATTTTGTAGAAAAAACTCTAATGGTGGTTTCTTGTTGAACGTCTATATCATCAAGAATCAATTGTTTTCCACCACGATTTTTAATATAATCTGCACAATCTTTAGCCAAATAACGATGTTTATTTAAGGGTGCTGTTTTTGTAACCTCAATTTTCTTTTTACCATCTTTACTCAGTAGAACTCCCTTAAAGTTGATTTCCTGTGTATTTTCATTAACATAAGCAATAGCTCCAATAGGTGCAGTACATCCTCCTTCTAAACGATGTAAAAATTCTCGCTCGATAGATACACAAACTTCGGTTTCATAATGATTAAGTTGTTCACATGCATCATTTATAAAATCATCTTCAGCTAATGATGCAATCATAATTGCTCCCTGAGCTGGAGCTGAAATCATCCAAGAAAGATTAACCGCTCCTGCCGGACGTTTGCCTATTCTTTCCAAACCAGCAGCTGCAAAAATTGCACCATTCCAATTGTTATCCTCTAACTTTTTAAGTCGAGTATTTACGTTTCCTCTTAAATCTACGATAGTGTGTGTTGGAAAACGATTTAACCACATTGCTTTTCTTCTCAAACTACCTGTAGCTATTGTCGCTTCTTTACGAGCAAAAAACTCTTCATTATCTTTTAAAACAATGATATCGTTATAATTTGCTCTCTTAATAACCGCTGCTTGAATTATTCCTTCTGGTAAAACAGTAGGAACATCTTTCATGGAATGCACTGCAATATCAATTTCATCATTTAATAATGCAATGTCTAGGTTTCTTGTAAAAACACCAGTGATTCCCAATTCATAAATGGGTTTATTAAGAATAATATCTCCAGTAGATTTAATTGAAACAATTTCTGTTTCATACCCTAGTTCATTCAACATTCGTTGAATTTTATTGGCTTGCCATAACGCTAATTCGCTATCGCGTGTACCTATTCTAATGATTCTCCGCATAGGGTGGTATTATGAATTTCCAAAAACTTTAGACATGATTTGAATACTATCATTCACAGATGTCTCTTCTTCTTTTAGATGTTTTACAAACTGAGTTGTTATTTTTTGTATAAATCGATTGGTAAGAATCTCTGCTTGATTTTCATCGAAATTCTTGATTTTCTTTTTATGAAAATTGATTTCGTCTTTTTTAATCGATTCTAAAGATTCTTTTAGGGCATTTATGGCGGGTACTAATTTCCTGTTGTTTAACCAATCATTGAATTCTTCTTTGTATACTTCAATAATTTTTTCTGCTTTTGGAACCTCATTTTGTCTTGTAGATAATGTTTCTAATGTTATTTTAGATAATTCATCTACGTTTACTAGAGTTACATTTTCAAATTGATTAACTGAGGTGTCTACATTCTCAGGCATTGATAAATCCAATATTAAAATTTCCTTTTCAGGTGAGATATGTTGTTTTGAAATCGTTGGGGTATCCGAACCTGTTGATACTATTAAAATATCAGATTTGGCGATTTCCTGAGTAAGGTTAGAAATTGATGAATGTATTATGGATGAATGTGATTTAACAAAAGAAATCGCTTTCTCTTCTGTTCTGTTAATTAAGCAAACAGATTTGTTTTTGGTATATTGAGCTAAATTCTTGCAGGTGTGCTTTCCCATTTTACCCAATCCAAAAACCAAAATATTTTTTTGATCATAATTGGGAACATTTTGAATGATATACTGAACAGCTGCATAAGAAACTGATGTAGTTCCAGAACTTAGTTGTGTTGTATTTTTTACTTTCTTACTGGCTTGTAAAACTAGATTTAAAAGTCTTTCTAAATGCGCATTGATGGTATCGTATTTCTTTGCTAATTTGAAGGCTAATTTTAACTGACCAACAATTTCATAATCACCTAAAATTTGACTTTCCAGACCTGTTCCAATTCTAAACAATTGGTTTACGGCCTCATTAGATTTATAAACATAAGAAATCTGTGCAAATTCTTCAACGTTACCTCCAGAATATTTGCATAGTAATTGTATGAGTTGAAAAGGATGTTCTGCAAAACCTGTAATTTCAGTTCGGTTGCATGTAGACAGAATAAAAACACCATCAAAACCGATACTTTTAGCTTCTTTTAATAAATCAATTTGATTTTGTTTTGATAAACTGTAACGACCACGGGTGTGGGCATCAGCTTTTCTATAACTTACTCCAATATTGTATAAATTCCTTTGGTGGTAATCTAATTTCATTCAAACAATTAAAAGAAAGTTCAAAAGTAAAAAGTTATTGCAGATAAAAATGTCGCTTAAAGTACTTTTTATATCGTTCTTTGATATTTAAGCGCTTTTTATTTTAAAAACATCTATAATATTGTACTTTTGCAGTAAAATCAATAGATATAAACCTTACTGTATAGAATCATTCTAAATAAATAAAGTTTTAAAAAAAAAATTTGTCATGTTAAAAAATGTCGCTGGAAGTTCATTTGATGAAATTAACTTAGAAAATGGATTTCATATTCTTGAGTTTCAAAACGAGAGCGATGAAACCCTTCGTTTTGAAAGAAATATCGACAGTACTTTCATACAAATTCATTTTTGTGTAAGAGGCCATTCTAAATTTTTATTTAATAATGGAAATTACACTTTTGATGTGTCAGAAAAACGGTCTATTATACTATATAACCCACAAAGAAATCTACCCATAAACTTAGAATTATATCCAAAAACTATTTTAATATCTCTTCTCATTTCAATAGAGAAATTTCATTCTTTGTTTTCTAAAGAAGCTAGTTATATTCCTTTTTTGAGTGAGGAAAATAGTAATAAAAAATACTATGACGATGTAGAAATTAAACCGATGGTTTTAGTGGTTTTAAATCAAATAATTAATTCTAGCATTCATAGCCCTATAAGAGACTTATACATCAAAGGAAAAATTTATGAATTATTAAGTCTTCACTTTCAACAAGATGAATCCAATTTGGGAGAATATTGCCCTTTTTTAGTGGATGAACAAAACGTACTAAAAATTAGAAAAGCAAAAGACATTATAATTGCAAATATGGCAGAACCTCCAAGTCTTCAAGAATTAGCCAATGAAATTGGACTTAATATCAAAAAATTAAAAGAAGGATTTAAACAGATTTATGGAGATACCGTTTTTAGTTTCTTGTTCGATTATAAAATGGAACATGCAAAACGACTTTTGGAGGGTAATCAACACAATGTAAATGAAGTAGGGCTTAAGGTAGGATATAGCACATCTAGTCATTTTATAGCTGCTTTCAAAAAAAAATTTGGGACTACCCCAAAGAAATATGTAATGTCACTTCATAATTGATTCGTAGTAATTTTTAACATGATTTCAATATATAGACCTTGAAGCAACTTTCACATAAAGACATAAAAAACCAACAACAACAATTTCCAATAACTATTGTTTGTGATGCCATAAGAACTCCTGAGAATATTGGAATGTGTTTTCGAATTTCAGAGAGTTTTGGGGTTAAAAAGATTTTTTTACATGAAAATTCTCCAACCCTTGAAAACAATATAGTTAGAAGAACTGCAAGAAATACTATTAAACAATTAGAACACGCTAAGTATTCAAATTTTGAAAATACAATTCAACAATTAAAAGATGATGGAAACACAATTATAGGTATAGAAATTACTGATAAAAGTATCGATATTCAGAATTTTAATTTTAAAAATCATAGAAAAATCGTATTACTTTTGGGAAGTGAAAGAAATGGAATAAAGAATGTAAATAATTTGGATTATAGTATTGCTATACCAATGTATGGAAAAAATTCTTCTATGAATGTTATTCATAGTTTAAGTATTGCTTTGTATGAAGTTACAAATCAGTTAAAATAAATTAATCATTGCAATAAATTCAGCATAAAAAATGAAAGGAGTTTTACTTATTAACCTAGGCTCACCAGACACCACAAAAACAAAAGACGTCAAACGTTACTTAGGAGAGTTTTTAATGGATGAACGTGTAATTGACATTGCTTATTGGAAACGTTTTCTACTCATAAAAGGTATAATTTTACAAATTAGACCTAAAAAATCTGGTGCAGCTTATAAAAAGATTTGGTGGGATGAAGGATCACCTTTAGTGGTAATTTCTGAACGGTTTACCCAAAAAGTCACAGAAAAAGTTGAGATTCCAGTTAGCTTAGCCATGAGATATGGTTCAATGAGTATGGAAAAAGGATTTAAAGAACTTACAGATCAAGGAGTAGATGAAATTTTATTAGTGCCTTTATATCCTCATTATGCTATGTCTTCCTATGAGACGGTAACAGTTAAAGCAGAGGAAATTGTAGCAGAAAAATATCCTAATGTAATTATGGATATTTTACCTACTTTTTACAATAAACCCGATTACATTAAAGCAATGAGTGATAACATTAGTAATCATCTCAATGGTTTTGAGTATGATCATGTGCTGTTCTCTTATCATGGAATACCTGAAAGACACATCAGAAAATCAGATCCTACAAATAATCATTGTAAATTAGATGGAAAATGTTGTGAACGTAATTCTGTTGCACATCATACCTGTTACAGACATCAGTGTTTTGAAACTACTAAAGGAATTGTAAAAACATTAGGTTTAAAAGAGGGAACTTACAGTAACTCTTTTCAATCTCGACTGTTAAAAGATCCTTGGTTAAAACCCTACACAGATTTTGAATTAGAAAAATTCCCTGAAATGGGAAAGAAAAAAGTTGCTGTTATTACTCCTGCTTTTGTTTCTGACTGCCTAGAAACCCTCGAAGAAATAGCGATGGAAGGAAAGGAAGACTTCCTAGAAGCAGGTGGGACAGATTACAAACACATACCATGTATGAATGATAATGATGATTGGGTAGACGTCATGGTAAGTTGGATTAATAATTGGGAAAAGAAAGCCGTTCAAAATTAACAGTTATGGATCTTGCCTACATAAAAGCTTTACATATCATCTTTGTTGTTTCTTGGTTTGCTGGCTTATTCTACATTGTTAGATTATTTATTTATTTCGCAGAAGCTGAAGAAAAAGAGGAAACAGCCAAGTCTATTTTACAAACGCAATATAAATTAATGAGTAAACGCCTTTGGTATATTATAACCTGGCCTTCGGCGATTCTTGCAAGTTTTTTTGCTTTTTGGATGCTCTATTTAGAGCCCTCCTATCTTCTAATGCCTTGGATGCATGTTAAGCTTTCATTTGTTTTAGCTCTATATTTTTATCATGCTGGGTGTCATAAAATATTTATTCAACAACAAAAAGGAATCGTAAAATATACTTCTTTTAAACTAAGAATATGGAATGAAGTAGCGACAATATTATTATTTGCAATAGTTTTTTTGGTCGTTTTAAAAAGTACCATTTCTTGGATATGGGGTGTTGTAGGAATTATTTTATTTGGAGTTTTGATGATGTTAGGAATAAAATTATACAAGAATATCAGAAAAAAAAATAGTTGGGAAGATTAATACTTTAATTAAAGTAGTAAAGCATCAGTCACATCCGTCTTTATTCTTATAATTTCATGCTTTGTTCAAACGGTATTCGATTTACAATACTTCTACCTAAAGTTACCTCATCTGCATACTCTAACTCATCACCTACTGAAATTCCGCGAGCAATAGTTGAGGTTGCTACCCCAAACTTTTCAATTTGTTTGAATATATAAAAATTGGTTGTATCTCCCTCCATAGTTGAACTCAATGCAAAAATCAATTCTTTAATTTCATTATTTTTTACTTTTTCTATCAAACTATCTATCTCTAAATTTTGAGGACCAATACCTTCAATAGGTGAAATTTTACCTCCTAAAACATGGTACAAACCTCTGTATTGTGATGTGTTTTCAATAGCCATAACATCACGTATGTCCTCAACAACACAAACCACTGAAGCATCCCTTTTAGGGTTGTTACAAATTTCACATAGTATAGTATCAGAAATATTATGACACTTCCTACACGTTTTAACTTCTGTTCTTAATGCCTTAAGAGATTCTGTTAAAAAATTAGTATTTTCAATAGGCTGTTTTAACAAGTGTAATACTAAGCGTAATGCAGTTCTTTTACCAATTCCTGGTAAACGTGCTACTTCATTTACTGCATTTTCGAGAAGCTTTGATGAAAAATCCATGAATGTAAAATTACGAATTATGAATGACGAATTCACAAAAAATTAAAAAGATAATTGAATCATTAATCCTTCAAGACTTTCGATTATTTTCTTCAATCTATAAAACTAAAACACATATATTCGTATATATAAATTGAATCAATACAATAATGGAACCTTCACATATATTATTTCTAATCGTTGGTTATTTTAGTGTTCTACTACTTATTTCATTTGTGACAGGAAGAAAGGCTAATAATAATACATTTTTTAAGGCTGACAATTCATCACCTTGGTATCTAGTAGCTTTTGGAATGATTGGAGCCTCACTGTCTGGGGTAACCTTCATTTCTGTTCCCGGTTGGGTAGAAGATCAAAGCATGAGCTACATGCAAATGGTGTTTGGCTATATTGTTGGATATGCAGTCATTGGATTAATTTTATTGCCTTTATATTATCGACTAAATCTAACCTCAATTTATACTTATCTTCAAGATAGGTTTGGTAGACAGTCATACAAAACAGGAGCATCATTTTTCTTATTATCAAGAACTATCGGAGCTGCATTTCGATTATTTTTAGTTGCCAATGTATTACAATTATTATTATTTGATGAATTTGGAATTCCTTTTTGGGTAACAGTAAGCCTTACTATCTTATTAATTTGGTTATACACATTCAAAGGAGGGATTAAAACTATTGTATGGACAGATACACTACAAACATTATTCATGCTCATTGCTGTTGGTGTCTGTATTTTTACCATTTCTGATGAAATGAATATTTCTAATATATTTACTTATGTCTCTGACAGCGAACTGTCTAAAACTTTCTTTTTTGAGGATTACAAAGCTGGAAATTATTTTTGGAAAAGGTTCTTTTCCGGAGCTTTCATCGCGATTGTTATGACAGGTTTAGACCAAGATATGATGCAAAAAAATCTGAGCTGCAGAAACTTAAAAGATGCACAAAAAAACATGTTTTGGTTTACCATTGTATTAGTAATTGTTAACTTTTTCTTTTTAGCATTAGGCGTTTTATTAACAGATTATGCTCAACAAAATGGAATCGATGCTCACAAAGACGAACTCTTTCCTATTATTGCCACAAAAGGAACTCTAGGTTTGGCTACTGCAATGTTTTTCCTATTGGGCTTAATAGCTGCAGCCTACTCTAGTGCAGACTCAGCGTTAACTTCATTAACCACATCATTCAGTATTGATATTTTAGAAATAGACAAGAAAAAAAATATTCAACATCAAGAAAAAAGTAGAAAAAAAATTCATGTCTTATTTTCTGCTATTCTCATTGCAGTTATTTTAATTTTCAAGTATTTTATTGCAGATGAAAGTGTTATTGCGAAAATATTCACATTTGCAGGATACACTTATGGTCCATTGCTAGGATTATATTCTTTCGGTTTGTTTACTAAATTTAAGGTAAAAGATAAAGCAGTTCCTTTCATATGTATTGCATCTCCAATACTAACATTATTGACGAATTATGTAACCATAAATTATCTTGAATTTGATTTTGAATTTTTTGTTTTAGTATTAAATGGAGTCTACACATTCATTGGATTAATTTTATTTAAAAAATCATTAAATACATAAAAAAAACAGTTATGATTAATGCATTAGAATTAGTTTCAATATCAGATTTTGCACTTTCCATAGTTTGTTTATTTCTTGCTGGATTAACATTAGGAAATCATAAAACTAATAAGTCTCCTGACAACGCTCTTGGCTTTTTTATTTTATGTGTTGGTTTATCTGCTTTTATGGGAGGAATAAATCATGGTTTTTTTGAGCCTATACACCAAAGTTATTACCCAAGACTTTTAACCTATATATTTGCTGCCCTAGGAACTTTCTCAATTTTTAATTATACCATCAAAGTTTTTACCAAAGGAAGAACAGCTAAAATATTGACTATAGCTAGTTATATTCAGCTTATAGCTTTTATTTTAGCCACCCCTTTCACTAATAATTTTTTACTTGTAATTGGAAATTATGCACCTGTTTTATTTTTCTTTTTTATCATGAATGTACTCAACATTAAAAAGGGAAAAAGAGAACAATATTTTTCACTTTTCTTTTTAGTTATATTTACGGGTTCCTTTGTACAAATAACCAAAATAAGTGTATCAGATTTAATAAATAATAGTACATTATTTCACAGTATTGTTTTGGTAGGTTATCTCATTTTGTATGCTGGAATTCGGCAAGAGAAATCTTCGAATCATTAAAATCTTTTATTATTATTTTTTTTGGGTCTTAAAAGACTTCGTATTTTTACTATATATAAATATGAATGAATGTCAAAAGATTTAAGTAACTATAGAAAATCCTATGAAAAACAGGAGTTACTAGAAAGTAATTGTCCAGAAAATCCTTTAGAATTATTTCAGAAATGGTTTTTAAATGCCGATGCATCAAATACTATAGAAGAAACAAATGCAGTATCTCTCAGTACTATTGGTAAAGATGGTTATCCAAAAAGTAGAATCGTACTTCTTAAGAAATACACTGAAGAGGGTTTTATTTTTTACACTAATTATAATTCAGAAAAAGGAAAAGCCATTCAAGAAAATAATCAAGTCTGTTTGTCTTTTTTTTGGCCATCCCTTGAACAACAAATTATCATTAAAGGTAAAGCTGAAAAATTATCTCAAAAATTATCGGATGGATACTTTGAATCTAGACCAACGGGAAGTAAGCTTGGTGCCTGGGCCTCTAACCAAAGCTCCGTTGTAAAATCTAGAGATATCTTAGAAAATAATCTTAAAAAATTTGAAGAAAGATTTAAAGGGAAAGAAATCACAAGACCTCCTCATTGGGGTGGTTTCATGGTAAGACCAAAAGCTATTGAATTTTGGCAAGGTAGACCCAACAGAATGCATGACAGAATTCTTTACAGGTTAAAAGAAGATTTTTCGTGGAAAATTGAAAGATTAGAGCCTTAATTTTTATATTTACTACTCTAAAATAGAATTGTTTGAAAACATTATACATTGTTAGACATGCAAAATCGTCTTGGGAATATCAAGGTATTAATGACATAGATAGACCTCTGAAGAAAAGAGGAATTAAAGATGCCCATCTAATGTCAAAGTTTCTATCAACAAAAATTAACAAACCTGACGTATTTATTTCTAGTGTAGCTAACAGAGCACTTCATACTAGTGTTATTTTTTGTCAGAATTTTAATTATCCTCTTTCAAACCTTAAAATTAAAAAAGAACTATACAGCTTTAGTGATGGTTATCTTGTAAAAACAGTAAGGGCTCTTGATAACAGTTTTGATTCAGCTATAATTTTCAGTCATGATCATGGCATTAATACTTTTGTAAATAAATTTGGAAGTAAACCAATTAATCATGTAAGCACCTGTGGTGTAATTGGAATTCAATTTGACGAAAAACACTGGAAAGACATAAAAAAGGGAGCTACCATACTCATAGAATTTCCAAAAAACCACAAATAATATAAATAGATTACTCTTTTCTAAGTTTTAAAATTTACAAGAAATTTTTACAATAAATAAACTGTCATTTTAGAAATGATTTTATTGAAGCATCAAATAAGTCGTTATCAAAAAACGTTGTAGATATCTCAAGATAACTTAAATTCAGAATCTTAGAGGATATTCTCATATAATCTTTTTCTGTTGTTAAAAGGATTTTTTTCTTTGAGGTTAATGCGTCAAACTTTGCTGTTATGACATCAATTTCTTTTTTAGTAAAGTGATGGTGATCTGAATATTTCAGATGATGAACTTTACTTCCCTTTTCTTTTAAGAATGAAACTAATGGTGTTGGATTAGCAATACCTGTTAGCAATAGTATTTCATAATCACTCAATACCTCAGTAGGAATATTAAGTTTTCCCGATGTTTTTTTATGATAGCTAATGTTAGAAAAAAACACATGTTGTTCTGAGCCTACATTTAACTTTCTTATTACTTCCTGTTTTTTTTCTGATGTTAGAGCTATTGGGCATTTAGTTACAATAATAATATGGGCTCTTTTTGCTCCATTTTTACTTTCACGAAGATTACCAGTAGGAAGTACAAAATCATCTGTATATAAATCTTCATATTTGGTCAATAAAATATAACACGATGCTTTTACTTTTCTGTGTTGAAATGCATCATCTAACAAAATAATATCCAATGGCTCTTTTTGCTTAAGTTTCTGAATCCCGTTTACGCGATTTTCATCAACTGCAACATTAATTTTTTCAAATTTTTTAAAAAACTGCAAAGGTTCATCACCAACATCCTCTGAGGTATGTGTATGATCTAAAAAAATAAACCCCTTTGTTTTTCTTTTATAGCCTCTACTTAAAATTGCTATTTTATATTTATGCTGTAAACTTCTAATCAAATATTCAATCAGAGGAGTTTTTCCTGTTCCTCCTACACTTAAATTTCCTACAGCAATAATTGGGATATCAAAATGTATAGATTTAAATAGACCAAAATCATAACAATAATTACGAAAACGAGTAACAAAATCATATATGAGTGTGAATGGAAACAATATAAATCTAAGTATGACCACAAATTATTTTTTAAATGAATAACACCGAAAGTTTGTAATAAATACGAAAATACAATAAAATTTTTCTTCTATTTTTAATCTACTAAATAGAAAAAAAGTAACTGATAGGAATCAAACATTTTTGAATTAAAATAGTAACTTTGAGAATGTTTACATAACTTTCAAAAGTCTATAACAGAGAATTGATTTTAAAAAATTAAAATTTTAAAATAATTCCCTTATTTAAATTGATGAATATGACCATAAAAAACGTTAGTGACTATTTAGAAAAAATAGCTCCATTAGACCAAGCTGAAGATTTTGATAATGTAGGTTTATTGATTGGAAATGAAAATATTGAAGTAAAGGGAGTATTAGTTGCGTTAGATACTTTAGAGGAAACAGTTGATGAGGCAATTAAAAAAAACTGTAATTTAATTGTTAGTTTCCATCCTATAATCTTTAAAGGGTTAAAAAAAATTAATGGAAATACCTATGTTGAAAAAGTGGTTATGAAGGCCATACAAAACAACATTGCTATTTACGCAACCCATACTGCACTTGATAATAGTAGTGTTGGTGTGAGTGCCAAAATGTGTGAGATGTTAGGGCTAGAAAACTACAATATATTACTCCCAAAACAGGATGATACTACAGGGATGGGAATGATAGGAGATTTACCTGAGCCAATGCTTGAAGATGATTTTTTAATGTTTACAAAAAAAACTTTCAAAACAAACGGAATTCGTTTCTCAAATAAAACAGGAAAATTTGTCAAAAAAGTTGCTGTCCTCGGAGGTTCTGGAAGTTTTGCAATTTCAAATGCCATTCAAAAAAAAGCAGATGTTTACATTAGTGCAGATTTTAAGTATCATGATTTTTTTAAAGCTGAAGGTAAAATCTTACTAATAGATGTTGGACATTATGAAAGTGAACAGTTTACAAAAAACCTTTTGGTTGAGTATCTTACAAAAAAATTCACTAGTTTTGCAATCATTTTATCAGAAAAAAGTACAAATCCGATTTATTATTTATAAACATGGCAAAGAAGAAAGAAGTTACTGTTGAAGAAAAGTTAAGAGCACTCTATGACTTACAATTAATTGATTCCAGAATAGATGAAATAAGAAATGTAAGAGGTGAATTACCTTTAGAAGTTGAGGATTTACAAGACGAAGTTACAGGTTTAAACACTAGAATTTCTAATTTATCTGAAGATGTTTCAAACCTAGAAACAGATATCAATAATAAAAAGCTAGCCATTGAGGAATCTAATACTTTGATAAAAAAATATGAAGAGCAACAAAAAAATGTTAGAAATAACAGAGAATTTGACTCCTTAGCTAAAGAAACTGAATATCAAGAATTAGAGATTCAACTTTCTGAAAAACGTATCAAGGAATTTCAAGCTAAAATTGAACAAAAAAATGAAATTATAGCAACAACGAAAGAAAAGCTTGAAAAACAACAAGTTCACTTAGAGCATAAGAAAGCTGAATTAAATTCAATATTAAAAGAAACTGAAAAAGAAGAAAAGTTATTGTTGGATAAATCAAAAGAATTTTCAGCTTCAATTGACAATCATCTATTAACTGCCTACACTAGAATTAGAAATAAAGTCAAAAATGGTTTGGCTGTTGTATCTATTGAACGAGGGGCCTCAGGGGGATCATTCTTTACAATCCCTCCACAAATTCAATTGGAAATTGCAAACAGAAAAAAAATTACAATTGATGAGCACAGTGGGCGTATCCTAATTGATGCAGATTTAGCAGCAGAAGAAAAAGAAAAAATTGATAGCCTTTTCGCTTAAAAAGTTTTTTTTATATTAGAATTGAGTTAATACTCAAGAGATCTTAAATACGCTAAT
>JAYOAM010000001.1:112011-185511 GCA_038104255.1 Flavobacterium sp.
AGTTTTTTTTATATTAGAATTGAGTTAATACTCAAGAGATCTTAAATACGCTAATTTAGCTTTCCAAACTTTTAATCCTTCCTTAAAAGTCTCAATATTTTTGTGAACTTTTTTTACCATAGGATTCTCATCTGAGGCATTGGAGAAGAAACTCAAGTTATTTTCTAATTGTTGAATCTCACGAACAGATTCATCAATTTTCTTTCTAATAAATATCAGTTCAGAATCTAATTTTCTATTGTCATTATTTGCCAGATAACCATTGATAATATTTTTAAACTTTAATAATACAATCTCACTTTTATCTAAAGAAAGTTTTGATAAAAGATGATCTACAAACTTGTTAAATTTAATATCAACAGCTCTTGAACCTTTAGGTGTATTTCCAAGTTCATTCCATACATTCATTAAGTTAGTTACAGCATCTTTAGTTGAGTAATCGTCAACTTTGAGACTTTCTACAAATTCATTTTTTTTGGCAACAGTCTCTTTTTGTTCATCGCTTAGTGCATTTTTTTGATTATGATAGCGATCAAAATAATGATTACAAGCTGTCTTGAATTTATTCCAAATATCATCTGAAAATTTTCTTGGAACATGTCCAATCTTTTTCCAATCAGATTGAATTTTCTTAAAGGTATTTGTTGAAGTTTCCCAATCTTCACTGTCTTTAATAGATTCTGCTACTTTGATAAGGTCTAATTTAGCTTGTAGATTTTTTTGTTGAGAGCTTTTTTCTTGTTTATAAAACTTATTTTTTTGTTGATTAAATTGCTTGGTGGCATCTTTAAACTTTTTCCAAATTGATTCGCTTTTTGAATATGGTAATTTTCCAGCATCAAAATACTTTTTCCTTAATGCATCAATATCTTTTATACTTTTCTGCCAGTCATTATGTGTCTTATTCTCAGAAGTATCATAATTCAGAATTTCATCAATAACTAACATTTTTGCTTCTATAATTATGACATATTGAGATTTCATAATTTTAAAATGATCATGTCTTTTATCATGAATAATTTTGGTAGCTGCACTAAATTTATTCCAAACCTCATCTCTCATTTCACGAGCTACAGGTCCAATATCTTCTTTCCAAGTTTTGTGTAAAACCTGTAATTCTTTGAATGCAGCATTAACATCTTTCATCTCAGCTAGATATTCTGCTCTCTCAATTAATTTTAACTTTTCTTCTAAATTATTTTTAAAGTCTAAGTCTCTAAGGTCATTACTCAAATGTAATAAATCATAAAAACGCTCTACATGGTGATGGTATATTTTCCAAGTATCATTGTATTTAGTTTTAGATACAGGACCAATAGATCTCCAAGTATTTTGTAAATCTCTGAAATTCTTATACATTGTTTTGGTATCTGCATTTTCAATCAAAGATTTAAGTTCATCAATGATCTGGTTTCTTTTCTCTAGGTTATCTTTTAGTTGTTTTTCTAGATTGGAATAATGTAGATCTTTCTGTTTCTTATAATCCGAAAGTAATTTGTTGTATTTAGACTTAACTGGGCTAGAATATTGAAAGTCTATTGTATCTCCACCCTCTGCTAAAAATGCTGATTTTTTTTCTGCTAATAAAGCTCCAAACTTTGAATTAAATGCAGTTTTAATGGCTTCTACAGACGATTTAATATGGTGTACTTTTTGAGTTTGTAATAATTTATCTAAAGCTTCTGTGAGTTCCTCTAGGCTAAATGTATCATATGCAATAATCTCAACTTTAACATCAGACTTTTGATCATCTGATTGCATTTTATCCTCACTAACATTCTCTTTCAATACAGTATCCTTAATTGAACTTTCTTCAGTTATTTCACTTGTGGGCTTGTCTTGAGTAGTGGCCTCTTTTTTATCATCAGTTACTTTTTCAGCACTAATAGTTTCTAAATCTTTAGATTTTGCAGCTACTTCTTGACTATCGTCATCATTATTTATTTGCGAAGAAGCTACTACTTTGTCATTGTTTTTTTCAGTTGACTCGTTTTTTGATTTGGGTGTTTTTTTGTTTTTAATTTTATCTTCATTCGATTCTAACATATCTACAATGTTTAAGGTTCCTATAATACGAAGTATAAATATAGCAATGTCTCGCTAAACAGCAAAAGATTCATAACATGATTCAAAAATTATTTATTCCATATTCTCCATGATTCCTCAGCTTGTAACTCTAACATTTCAAGTCCGTTTTTCACTTGAGTTCCTCGTTTTTTACCTTCAATTAGAAATGCGGTTTCAACCGGGTTATAAATTAAATCATATAACAAATGTTTAGAAGTCAGAAATTGATAGGGAATCATTGGTTTTTCATTAATATTCGGAAAAGTTCCAAGCGGAGAACAATTAATAATTAAAGAATATTCATTGAGTAATTGATTTGAAATGTCAGCATAAGCTATCGCTAAGTTATCTTTAGGATTTCTTGACACTTTAAAATAATCAATGTCTATTTTTTTTAGCACATATGCTACAGCTTTTGAAGCCCCACCAGTTCCTAAAATTAAAGCTTTGGTATGATGTGTTTTTAACAAAGGAATTAATGATTTTTCAAAACCAACTACATCTGTATTGTAACCTACTAATTTCCCATCACTTGAAAACTTAATGGTGTTAACAGCCCCTATTTCACTTGCAGTTCTATCTATTTCATGCAAATAATTAAAAATTGACTCCTTATAAGGTATTGTAACATTACAGCCTTTTAGAGATTTCTTATACTTACTTAGTATTTCCAAAAAGTCTTCTATGTTTTCAATATCAAAATTTACATATTTATGATTTGTCAATTGAAGATTCGTGAATTTTTTTGAAAAATAGGTTTTAGAAAAAGAATATGAAATATTCTTTCCAAGCAAACCAAAAAGTATGTTATTTAATTTTTCTTCCATAAAAATCTATTACTAATATTAAGCTTATCCCCATTATGATATAAAAAATTGCAAACCATGTTGTCGTATCATTTAAATCTGGAATATAGCGTTGGTAGTTTTCAATTACTTTATTCCCTTTTTGATCCAGGACTAGTTGATGATTTTCAATTTTAAAAATCTTTTCCTTCCATGGCCAGACAATTCCTAAAGACCCTGTTATAAAACCAATAATTACAGCAGTAACAACCTGATAACACCGTTTTAGCACATAGCCCAAGATATGAGATAGTGTAACCAAACCAAAAGCAGAACCAGCAGTAAATACTCCAATAATTTTTAAATAATATATTTTAAATGGATCTTTTAAAAACCCAAAATTAAATGAAAATACATCTCTTATAACACTTGACAAAACATTAACAGAGTCTACCAACAATAGAACATAATTTCCTAATAAAATTAAAATAAATGAACCTGACAAACCAGGTAGAGTCATCCCTGAAACACCAATAATACCACATATAAAAATAAACCAAAGGTTGTCATTTTGTTTTGCAGGTGAAAGAAAACTGATACCTAATCCAATAACGATTCCAATAGTTACAAACACAATCTTTCTATAATTCCATTCACCAAAATCTTTAGCTATATAATATATAGAACCAATAATCAATCCAAAAAACCAGCTCCAAACATAGAGTTCATAGTTTTTTAATAAAAAATCTAAAAGAAGAGAAACCGTAAAATAACTAAAAATACTCCCACCAATAATAATACTGATAAATTGTGAATTTGTGTATTTAAAAAAACTTTTGAATCTACCATTTAATATCAATTTAAGAGCTTTGAAATTTACTTTTTGAAATGAATAAATTAACTCTTCATAAAAGCCCAAGACAAAAGAAACAGTTCCTCCAGAAACCCCAGGTACTTTATTTGCAGCACCCATAATTATTCCTTTAAAAAAAAGAATTAATTTTTCTCTAAAGCTCCTTTCTCGATACATTATTCTTTCTTTAGTGCTAATTTTTCTAGTAAAAAGATAAGACCAAAACCAAGCATTGCTAATAAAACAGATAGCATTAATTGAGAGTCTCCCTCAAATGATAAAGGAGAAACACTTGCGGTATTAAATGGAACCTCTACACCTTTTGAATTAGTCCTCCATGAAATGGTTTCTTTCCAAGGCCAAATTTTATTTAAGGAACCAATAATAAAACCGGTTAATGTTGCCAAAGTATAGTTTTTATAGGATGAAAATAACCATTTTAAAATTCTTGAAAAGGATAATAGTCCGATGACTGCACCAAACATAAAAACGATAATACTTACAAAATCCTTAGAATTTAAAGCATTTAAAATAGGTTTATAAGCACCCAAAAGAACCAAAATAACTGCACCTGAAACTCCAGGTAAAATCATAGCACAAATTGCGATCATACCTGCAAAAAATAAAAACCAAGGAGAAGAATTTTCAGACACCAAAGGATTTAAAGTAGTGATGTAAAAAGTAATAATAACTCCAAAAATTAAAAATAGCACATTAGCAATATTCCATATACTAATTTGTTTTCCTACATAAATAATACTTGCTAAAACCAAACCAAAGAAAAAAGACCAAATTGCAATAGGATGATTATCTAGCAAGGATTCTATTAGTCTAGCAAGTGATAAGATGCTAAAACAAATACCCGTAAAAATTGCTAATAAAAAAGAACCATTAACAGTTTCCCAAACCTTTTTAAATCCTTCTTTTTTCCATGTAGAAAACAAACTTAGATTGAAATTACTGATAGAGTTTAATAATTCTTCATATATACCTGAGATAAACGCTATTGTTCCTCCGGAAACTCCTGGCACAACATCAGCGGCTCCCATTGCCATCCCTTTTATGGAAATAATTATATACTCTTTTAATGATCTTTTCATATTTAATTTATTTACTACAACGAATATACTTGAAAAAGTAAAAAAACACTCAGAAATAAAAAAAACTGAAAGGAATTTTTCAGTTTTTTTGAAAATTTAAAAGGAACATCTGAAGTCTAAACCTCCTACTCCATTGCTTTTTTATAATTAGAAAGTAATTCTTTAACTTTAGAATTGACTAAAACAGAAGGAAAAAGTTCTTTCATTATAGTATGCATGTTGAAATCAATCTTCATTCCATTTAACAGGTAAGTTAATCCCTCTTTTTCATTATCAAAAACTAGAGATAATCCAGAAAGTCTATATTCAATTTCAGCAGAATTTACGTGTGATTCTTTAGCTGATAATAAAAGCTCAAATGCAGCATTAAAATTACCTCCATACATAAGTAAGTCTGACAATGTTGTATAAATTTCTAATGAACAATCATTTAATTCTAAGCATTTTTCAAGTCCTTTAACGCCCTCTTCAAAAGCGTTTAATTTAATATTAATCTCTGAATACTTTCTCCAATAAAAAACATTATAATCATCAATTTTTAAAGCTTCTGATATATAGTATAATGCCTTTTGATAATCTTTTTGTTCATAATAAGCTTCCGTTAATAAAACCCAACCTTTATCTAAAAAAGGGTCTTCATGAACTGATTTTTTATAAAAGTCTATAGCCGCATCTAACTTATTTAACTTTTGATAACACTCTCCAATTCTTAAATATGCAAAAGCAGTTGGATCATCGAGTTCTAAAGTCAACATATAATTTTCAATAGCTTCCTCAAACTTACCAAGTTTTTCCAATGTTTTTGCTTTTTCCAGATATCCTCCAATAAATGATTCATCAATTAAAACCGCATAATCGAAACAGGTTAGTGCTTCTTTAAATCTTTTTAATACATAGTATTGACGACCCAACTGATGCCATGCCACTTCACTGTAAGGACTCCTGTCTAGAAAAGCATTTAAAAAAACAACCGCTTTTTCATGGTGTTTTTGCATATCAAAGCAATAAACAACATTGTACAAAGAAGAATAATCTTCATGATCTACATCTATACATTTTACAAAATTCTGACGTGCTTTTTCAAAATCATCTAGATACAAATACTCCATCCCCATCATTGACCAAATGTCAACCTTATCGCTTGCATGTAAAACCGCAATTTCAAGATTTTTAATGGCTTTTTTATGATTCCCATTTTTAGAAAGTATCGTAGCTTTTTGAATATAAACCTCTTCATTAGCTGGAGCTAGCAGCTGTATTCTTCTCAATTTTTGTGTTGCTTTTTCAAGTTTGTTATCAAATATTAATATTTCGACATCTAATAACTTTAAATCTACAGAGGATGGGTGTTGCTCTAGCCCAAGTTTTACAGCTTTTTTAGCGAGGGAATGTTTTCCTGTATCAAGGTAGTGAACAATAATTTCTTCAAACTCTACCAAATCAAAAAAATAAATGCTATTTGTTTTTAGCATTGATTCAAACTTAGACAATGACATACGCAGTTGTGATTTGAATTTATATTTTAAAATTACAATTCAAATGATATTTATGCCTCGAAGTAAATTTTTGTTTTCAACAATTTAATTAACAATATATCTAGATCACTGAATTTCATTTGATCCCTTTTATTTTTGCTCATCTCTTTTTTTGTAGTATTTTTGTATCACTTATTGTTATATAAGCTAAATTGAAATATTTCTCATGAGCAAAAAAGTCTTACTAAACTCAAAAGAAATTGAAATAATTCTCCATCGATTGGCGTGTCAGTTAATTGAAAACCACAATGATTTTTCTGAAACAGTTCTTATAGGACTTCAACCAAGAGGTAGTTTTTTAGCCAAAAGATTGAGTGAAATTTTAACAAATGATTATCACATTAAAAATATAAATCTTGGCCTTTTGGACATTACTTTTTTTAGAGATGATTTTAGAAGAAGAGAGGAGCCATTAGAGGCCACAGATACACAAATAGATTTTTTAATCGAGAATAAACATGTTGTTTTAATAGATGATGTTTTATTCTCAGGGCGAAGTGTCAGATCTGCACTAACTGCAATACAATCTTATGGTAGACCTAAGAACGTTGAGCTTTTGGTACTAATTGACAGAAGATTTAGTAGACACCTACCAATTCAACCCACTTATAAAGGGAGACAAGTAGATGCAATTAATGAAGAAAAAGTAATCGTTCATTGGAAAGAATCATCTTCAAAAGATGTCATTTATATAGATAATAAATAATTATGAAGCAGCTAAGTGTAGAACATTTATTGGGAATCAAATACCTTAACAAAAATGACATCGACCTTATTTTTGAAACTGCTAATCATTTTAAGGAGGTTATTAATAGACCCATCAAAAAAGTTCCCTCGCTTAGAGATATTACTATCGCTAACTTATTTTTTGAAAATAGTACCAGAACGAAATTATCTTTTGAACTAGCTGAAAAAAGACTCTCTGCTGATGTTATTAATTTTTCTGCGAATCAATCCTCTGTTAAAAAAGGTGAAACATTAATTGATACTGTGAATAACATATTAGCAATGAAAGTTGATATTGTTGTAATGAGACACCCCAATGTAGGTGCTGGTGTTTTTTTATCAAAGCATATTAATGCAAAAATAATCAATGCTGGTGATGGTACTCATGAACATCCAACTCAGGCTTTGCTAGATAGTTATTCGATTAAAGAAAAGTTGGGAAGTCTTAAAGGGAAAAAAATTGTAATTGTTGGAGATATTTTACACTCAAGAGTGGCACTTTCTAATATTTTTGCACTCAAACTTCAAGGTGCAGAAGTAAAAGTTTGCGGACCAACAACTTTAATTCCAAAATACATCAGCAGCCTTGGAGTTGATGTAGAAACTAATATTAAAAAAGCGCTTAAATGGTGTGATGTAGCCAATGTGCTTAGAGTTCAAAATGAAAGAATGGATGTCAATTATTTTCCCTCTTCAAGGGAATACTCACAACTATTCGGGATTAATAACGAAATATTAGATAACCTTGGAAAGAAAATTATAATTATGCATCCTGGACCCATAAATAGAGGTGTTGAAATTACAAGCGATGTTGCTGATTCTGACCAATCAATTATTCTAAACCAAGTAGAAAATGGCGTAGCTATTAGGATGGCTGTTATTTATTTACTAGCTCAACAGATAAAAAGATAGCCATGGAGATTGTTGAAAACGAAGATTATAATTTGGTTTGTGTAGAAAAATTCACTTATGATAAACTTGAGTCAATAGTACCAAAAATAGACAACAATCATATTCTTTTACAATTATCTGATGATATTGATGACATTGAAAATAAAATTAATTTTTTTCTAGAGACAGCCTCAACTCTCAAGGCAAAAAACAAATCATTTATACTCATTAAAAGAGGAATTCAAATTGAAAATTTTCCTGAAAATTTGAATATTGCTCCAACACTTCAAGAAGCTAAAGATATTTTAGAAATGGAAAATATTGAAAGAGATTTGGGCTTTTAGAAGTAAAAAAGGCAATTCAATTAATTGACTTTTAAAATTTAAAAAAAACATGAGTATAAAATTAACAATTCTTGGATGTCATTCTGCTACTCCAAGAGTTAATGCGCATCCAACTGCACAATATTTGGAAATAAATTCTCGAAGTTTCTTAATTGATTGTGGTGAAGGTACTCAACGTCAAATGAGGAAATACAAAGTTGGTTTTTCTAAGATTAATCATATTTTTATTTCACATTTACATGGAGATCATTTTTTTGGTTTAATTGGACTAATTTCTACTTTTGGAATTTTAAATAGAGAAAAAGAGTTACATATTTTTGGCCCTTCAGGAATAAAAGAGGTAATTAATTTACAGTTAAAACATTCTAGATCTTATGTAAAATTTGATTTGATTTTTCATGAACTAAATTCAAAAAAAAGTGAATTAATTTTTGAAGATGAAAAAGTTGAAATTTGGACTATCCCACTTCATCACAGAATTTATACCAATGGATTCTTTTTTAAAGAAAAAGAAAAGCCAAGAAAACTAAATATCACTGCCATTAAAGAAGTTCAAGAAATTGATGTATGTGATTACAATAATTTAAAGGCAGGAAAAGACTTTGTATTAAACTCTGATCATACTATATCAAACTCAATCCTTACGCTAGATCCAGATCCGTCTCTAAGTTATGCTTTTTGTAGTGACACCTCATACAAACCGGATATTATAGACATAATTAAAGAGACTAATTTATTATACCATGAGGCTACGTTTTTATCTGACAAGGAAGATTTAGCAAAAAAGACAAGGCATTCCACAGCAGAGCAGGCTGCTCTAATTGCAAAAAAAGCAAATGTTAAAAAGCTAATTATTGGCCACTACTCTAGTCGCTATTCAGACACTTCCTTATTTAAAAAAGAAGCTGAAGAAATTTTTAATAATGTAATTCTAGCTGAAACTGGAAAAGTTATTTCAATACCATAACACCCTGAAGTAAACTCAATCAGTTTTATAATTTTATCTCAGATTCGGTGATACTGTCCTTGTATGAAACAATTGAATCTACTTTATTTTCAAAACTAGTATTGTCTTTTACAAAGTTATTTTTATCCATTTCAACATCTATGATATCTTCAACAAAGAAAAAAGTATAAATGATATATATGATGGATGTAATAATGGTGACTCTTATAAATCTATTTTTCATAATTTAAGGGGATATTAGTATTGATTTGTAGATAATAAAACCAAGGTACATGAAATTTCAGTTTTAATCCCATTTTGATGTAATATGTTTTGAAATTCTTCGTTCTCGGTTCCCGGGTTAAAAATTACACGCTTGGGCTGTAAACTCAGGATGTACTCATAAAAATTTACTTGATTAATAGGGCTTAAATAGAGCGTAACAGTATCTATATTTTTGTAGCTTTTGTTTTTGGTACTTACATTGATATTAGAAACAATTCCTGATTTGAATCCAATTGCACTTACTTGATGGTCTTTACTTATTAGTTTATGAACTACTTTATTTGAATATCTAGCTTCGTTTAATGAAACACCAAGCACTAATGATTTTTTTCCCATTTTATACAATTACCATCGTACAATAACACTTCCCCAAGTGAAACCACTTCCAAAAGCTGCCAGAACTACCAAATCACCATCGTTAATCTTACCTTTTTCCCATGCCTCTGTTAATGCGATAATTACAGAAGCTGCGGTAGTATTTCCATAATTCATGATATTATTGTAAACCTGATCATCACTCAATTGAAATTTACGTTGAATGAATTGAGCTATTCTTAAATTTGCTTGATGAGGAATTAACATGTTTATATCTTCTTTTTGTAAACCATTAGCTTCTAAACCTTCAATAATTGCCTCAGAAAATCTAACTACTGCATTTTTAAAAACAAACTGTCCATTCATGTAGGGGTAATAAGACTGATCATCTGGATTATTCTCTGCAATAATCTCTGGCACCCATCTACCTGTAGAAGGTCCCTCTAATGCCAACTCCTTAGCATACTTGCCTTCAGAGTGAAGATGAGATGATAAAATTCCTTTTCCATTCTCTTCACTTCTTGATAATACTGCAGCCCCTGCTCCATCTCCAAAGATGACGGTAACATTTCTTCCTCTTGTGGATTTTTCTAAACCACCCGAATGATTTTCGGCACCAATAACTAAAATATTTTTATACATTCCTGTTTTTATGAACTGGTCAGCAACAGATAGGGCATAAATAAAGCCTGAGCATTGATTTCTAACATCCAAAGCACCAATTGTTGGCATCTCTAACATGTCTTGAACTCTAACTCCACCTCCCGGAAAATACATGTCTGGACTTAGTGTGGCAAAAACAATAAAATCAATATCATCCTTAGTTAGATTAGCCCTTTGTATGGCAATTTTAGCAGCTTTTACTGCCATTGTAGAGGTGGTTTCACCCGTAGCTGGATCTATCCATCTTCGCTCCTTAATACCGGTTCGCTCCTGTATCCATTCATCACTTGTATCCATCCATTGTTTCAAATCATTGTTTGTTACCACATTTTCAGGAACAAAATACCCTAATCCGGTAATTTTAGAATTGTACATATATTAGGTTTAATTTATTGTTATTAGTGATTTATAAAGATAGTAAAAATACATATTTAAACTAAGTTGAGCTATGTATAAGATTATGTTAACTATGTCATCTTGTCATAATAAAATCTTTGGTATTTTTTTTGACATGTAATTACACAATAATTAAACAATTTAAATCATAAAATTATGAGTAAAGGAAATATTAATGTATCGGTAGAAAACATCTTTCCATTAATTAAAAAGTTCTTGTATTCTGATCACGAAATATTTTTACGTGAACTTATCTCTAACGGAACTGACGCAACCTCTAAACTAAAACACTTAATCTCTATAGGTGAAGCAAAAATAGAATTAGGAGATGCAAAAATTGAAATTAGCTTAGATAAGGATGCAAAAACATTAACCATAAAAGATCAAGGTTTAGGAATGACAGCAGACGAGGTTGAAAAATACATCAATCAAATTGCGTTTTCGGGTGCTGAAGAATTTTTAGATAAATATAAAGATAATGAGGCTGGAATTATAGGTCATTTTGGGCTCGGTTTTTACTCTGCATTCATGGTAGCTGACAAAGTGGATATTATTACTAAATCCTACAAAGATGAACCAGCAGCGCACTGGTCTTGTGATGGGTCACCTGAATATACATTAGTTGAACACGAAAAGTCTGATAGAGGTACAGAAATAATTTTACATATTGCTGAGGACTCCACTGAATTTTTAGAAGAAAGTAAAATTTCTGAACTTTTAAATAAATATAATCGCTTTAACCAAGTGCCTATTAAATTTGGAACAAAACAAGTTAATGATCCTGATTTTACTCCAAAAACTACTAAAGATAAAGATGGAAAAGAAACTACAGAACCTCACAAGCAAATTACTGTAGACAAAATCATCAATAACACAAACCCAGCTTGGACAAAAAAACCTTCAGATTTAGAAGCTGAAGATTATACTAATTTTTACAGAGAGTTGTATCCAATGCAATTTGAGGAATCATTATTCCATATCCATTTAAATGTTGACTATCCATTTAATTTAACAGGAATTTTATTTTTCCCAAAGTTAAGTCCAAGTATGGATATGCAAAAAGATAAAATTCAATTATACCAAAACCAAGTTTTTGTTACTGATAATGTTGAAGGTATTGTTCCTGACTTTTTACAAATGTTAAAAGGTGTTATTGATTCTCCAGATATCCCTTTAAATGTATCTCGTTCTTATTTACAAGCAGATGGTGCAGTTAAAAAGATTTCTGGATACATTACAAAAAAAGTAGGTGATAAATTAGCATCTCTTTATAAAAATAATCGTGAAGATTTTGAATCAAAATGGAATGATATTAAAGTAATTATTGAATATGGGATGTTATCAGAGGACAAATTCTTTGATAAAGCACAAAAATTTGCACTATATCCAACAGTAGATGACGCTTTCTTTACATTTCAGGAATTTCTTGATAAAACTAAGGATGCTCAAACTGATAAAGATGGGAATCAAATTATTCTTTATGCTGCAAATAAAGATGCTCAACATAGTTACATTCAATCAGCAAAAGATAAAGGATATGAAGTTTTATTGCTAGACTCTCCTATCATTTCTCATTTAATGCAAAAGTTAGAAACTTCTAATGATAAAGTAAAATTTACTAGAGTTGATGCAAATCACATTGATAATTTAATCAAGAAAGAGGATACCATTATTTCTAAATTATCTGATGAAGAAAAAGAAAAACTCAAGCCAATGATTGAAAATGCTGTTCCAAAGCAAACCTACACAGTTCAATTAGAAGCAATGGATTCTAATGCATCTCCTTTTATCATTACGGTTCCAGAGTTTATGAGAAGAATGAAAGAAATGAGTGCCTCTGGTGGTGGTGGAATGATGGGCATGGGTAATCTTCCAGAAATGTATAATTTAATAGTAAATACAAATCATGAGCTAGTAGGAGAGATTTTAAACACTAAAACTGCTAAGAAGCGTGATCGTTTAATTTCTCAATCTTTTGATTTGGCAAAATTATCTCAGAACTTATTACATGGAGAAGAATTGACTAATTTTATTAAACGTAGCTACGACTTAATAAAATAATTTAAGATTTATTTCTTGTTTACAGCCTCTTTGTTTAATCAAAGAGGTTTTTTTTTGAAAAAAAATTAAACAAAAAAGAATATTAAATTTATATTTTTGAACCTATAAGAAGTATTATTTATACGATGATTTCTATTAGAAAAGCTACAATTGAAGATGTGGATATATTATCCTCCTTAAGTGAAGAGGCGTTTTTACCTGCTCATGGACACAGTGCGCCCAAAAAAGACATCTCGTCATACATTGAGGCAAATTTTAGCGTTGAGAACTTTAAAAAAGAAATTGTGAATCCTGCCTTTAAATACTATCTTATATATCATACATCAAATATTGCAGGGTTTTCAAAAGTTATTTTTAATTATCCAACCCCTCACTTAGCTGTTGCAAAAGTTACTAAAATGGAACGTTTATATCTATTAGAGGAATTTTACGGTTTAGGCATAGGATTACAACTCATGAATTTCAATTCAACTCTTGCACAAAAAAACAAACAATCTGGTATTTGGCTTGAGGTTTGGATTGAGAACCTCAGAGCTATAAATTTTTATAAAAAAGTGGGCTTTAAGATTGTAGGAGAAGCAAATTTCACCGTATCTAAAACACATTCAAATCCTAATTATATTATGTATTTTGAGTTTCCATAAAACTTAGAATTGCAGATCATAACATACCCCTTATTTAAAAAATTCCATCTTTAAATATCTCAATAAATAACCCTGAAAAGAATCATATTATTACTTTGTGATCCTCAATACAAAAAAATATAATCAACTGGATTTAAATTGTTTATACTCTTTTTTTCACTTTAAAATGGTGTTAATCTTTTCCTAAAAAAACAAAACTACTCATTCATTACCCATTTAATGATTAATTTTAAGTAAAACACCCACAACATGAAGTTATCTATTTACAGAATTTTTACGCTATTATCTTTATTTTTTTTCACAACACAACACAGTGCTCAGAAGTTTCAAGGAAAAGCATACTATTTCTCAAAATCTAAAATGGAATTAGGAAATTGGGGGGCAAGAATGAGTGAAGCACAAAAGAAACAAATACAAAATCGTCTAAAAAATAGATTAGAAAAAAAGTATATTTTAAACTTCAATATGCAAGAATCTACCTTTTTGGAAGAAGAAAAAATTGATGCAATATCAGGGGCAACAGATTCATGGGGAGGGTATTTTTCTAGAGGTGATTTACATAAAAATATCAAGAAAAATGAATTGACACAAAGTCAAGAGTTCTATGGTAAACGATTCCTGGTTAAGGACAAATTATTAAAAATTGAATGGAGTTTAGGAACAGAAACAAAAACTATTGGCAAGTATACTTGTTACAAAGCTGCAGCGATGATTCCTAAATCTGATTTAAATTGGTTTGACTTTTCTTGGAGTGATCTAAGACAAAACAATGATCCCTCAAAAACAATTCAAGAACCTTTAATTGTTATTGAAGCTTGGTACACCCCACAAATCCCTATTGCTCAAGGCCCTGCAGAATACGGAGGACTTCCGGGTTTAATATTGGAGGTAAGTGCCGGAAACACAACGTTATTGTGCTCAGAAATTATTCTAAATCCAAAAGAAAAAATAACGATTTCTATACCAGAAAAAGGAGAACACATTTCTAAAAAGGAGTATGCCTCTAACATTAGAAAAAAAATGTTAGAAATGAGAAATAATAGAATGGGAAGAAGAAGAAGTCGATAAATATTTAAACTAAAATCCACTCATGAAACTTCCGTAGGGATCTTTAAACTGAATTCCTTCAGCATATCTATATTTAGTTAACTTTTTGTGTTCTACCAAAGACCATAAAACAAATTCCTGCCAAAAAAATAACTCATTAGATAACACATCTTTATTATACTTTTTTACAAAATCAGTCAATGGTTTTATTTTTTTAAGAATAGATGTATAGTCTTTTTCATGAATATCATCTAAAATTTCAAAATCGTCGCTATTGTTAAAAAACCAAGAAACAATTTCATCATAAGGAGTTTCAACTCCTTGCTTTTCAATTTTTTCAATTTTAGGAAAATATGTTGAGTACAGTGATTTGATCGCATTCCCTAATAAAGTTAATGCAACACCATAGGCACCCTCCTGTTCTCCTTCGTATACAAGTTCTATTTTACCAGTTATTGCAGGAATAATACCCATAAAATCACTCATACGTATTACTGTTTTATCGTCATTTGAATGCAATAGTCGTCTTTCTGCAGTGCTTACTAAATTTTCAAAGGCAGCAATACTTAATCTTGCACTTACTCCACTCTTTACATCTACATATTCACTTTTACGAGCCTCAAATACAATCTGCTCTAAAATATCTTTAGCCAATTCAGGAATATGAATAGTTGAAGTTTGTTTTTTATTTAAAGCCGCTTCTTGGGAAGTAATTGTTTTAGCAATCTCTATTGTTTCAGGATAATGGGTTAATATTTGTGACCCTATTCTATCTTTCAAAGGAGTTACAATACTTCCCCTATTTGTATAATCCTCAGGATTTGCAGTAAAGACAAATTGGATATCTAAAAGTAATCTCAATTTAAAACCTCTAATTTGAATATCACCTTCTTGTAAGATATTAAATAATGCTACTTGAATTCTAGCTTGTAAATCTGGCAGCTCATTAATTACAAAAATACATCGATTAGCTCTAGGAATCATTCCATAATGGATTACACGATCATCTGCATAACTCAGTTTTAGATTAGCAGCTTTTATAGGATCTACATCACCAATAAGGTCTGCAACAGTAACATCTGGTGTCGCTAATTTTTCAAAAAAACGATCATTCCTATGCAACCAAACAACTGGGGTTTCATCTTTTTTTTGTTTTATTAATTCTACTGCATATCTCGATAAAGGTTCTAAAGGATCATCATTAATTTCTGATCCTTTAATGACAGGAATATATTCATCTAATAAATGAACCATCAATCTAGCTAAACGTGTTTTTGCCTGACCACGTAGTCCTAAAAAATTGATATTATGTCTAGATAAAATTGCTCTTTCTAACTCAGGTATTACAGTATTTTCATAACCATGGACTCCAGAAAATATTGTTTCTTTATTTTTAATTTTATGCACCAAATTATCTCTCAATTCATCCTTAATTGATTTAGATTTATATCCTGATTCTTTTAATGCTCCTAGAGTTTTTATTTTTTTTATATTCATATTAGCCTTTAATTCTTTTTTTTCTATTGGTTTCATAATCCTCAAAAATCATTTCTCCGAGACCTTTAATGCCTGTATAAAACGCTTTACCTTGATTTGCTTTGGTAAATTCTCTAACAAATTGCATCAAATAATTATCTTGAGCAATCATGAATGTTGTAATTGGAATATGAAGTCTCCTTGCTTGTTGAGCCATTGCATAACATTTATTGGTAATAAAAGAGTCTAACCCATTACTATTTTTATAATAGTGACCATCTGGCATTCTTATGCAACTTGGTTTTCCATCGGTAATCATAAATACCTGTTTGTTGGTATTTTTTTTTCTTCGCAAGACATCCATTGCTAATTGAAGACCTGCAACTGTATTGGTGTGATAAGGACCAACTTTTAAATAAGGTAAGTCTTTAATATCTATAATCCATGAATCATTCCCAAAGACTAAAATGTCTAGAGTGTCTTTTGGGTATCTAGTAGTAATAAGCTCTGCCAGTGCCATAGCTACTTTTTTTGCTGGCGTAATTCTATCCTCACCATATAATATCATTGAATGACTGATGTCTATCATTAAAACAGTACTCATTTGAGCCTTGTGCATAGTATCCTCTATCACTAAATCATTTTCGGTTAAACTGAAGTCAGCTGTCCCATGATTGATCTGTGCATTTCGTATACTTTCTGTCATTGACACTTTATCTATTGGATCACCAAACTGATAATTTCTAAAATTTCCAGTCTGTTCGTCTCCCAATCCATTACCTTTGCTTTTATGATTTCCTGATCCTCTTCTTTTAATTTTTCCAAAAATCTGTTTTAAGGCTTGTTGTCTAATTGCTCTTTCTGTCTTTGCTGTTATAGAGGTTTTACCTGAACCATTCTCTATATCAATTTCTTCTTTAATGTAACCCTTAGCCTTTAGATCCTCAATAAAATCATCTATTGTATACTTAGAATCTGTTAATTTATACTCCAAATCTAACTGTCGTAACCAATTAATTGCTTCATCAAAATCCCCAGATGTGTGAGTAATAAGTTCTTTGAAAATTTCAAATAATTTATCAAATGGGGTCTGATGTGGTGGCTCAAAAGAGCTAAATTTAAATCCTTTGTTAAAGAGTTTATTCATAGAAATACAAAAATAAGGCTTTAAAGTATTCGTTATTAAAGATTAACAATCCTTTCACAAAATTTACAAAAGTGTAATAATAATAGGTTCACATTAATATAATTTTATAGTTCTAGCACTTTTAAAATTAACAGAGCTAATTTTAATAAATTTTTTAAAAAAATATTTTAATGACAAATAGGTTAGCACAAGAAAATTTTTAACTAATATTTAAAAACCCTGAATTTAAATTTGATGTCTCATTTTGTATTTTTACTTAATTATGAATAAAATACTCATATCTGGTGGCTCAGGCCTTATTGGAACTCGTCTTTCATATTTACTTAAATCAAAAGGATATGAGGTTCAACATCTAAGTAGAAAAATTAATTCTAAAAATTCTTATCCAACTTTTCTATGGAATGTAGAAAAAGGTAAGGTAGATGATTTAGCGTTTGAGGGTGTAAGTCATATTATACATCTTTCTGGTGCAGGTGTAGCTGAAAAAAGATGGTCTAAGAAAAGAAAAAATGAAATCCTGTCTAGTAGAGTAGATTCAACCCATTTGCTTTACAAGAGTATAAAAAGATTAAAAATTCCCTTAAAAACTTTCATTGCAGCTTCAGCCACAGGGTATTATGGGGCTATCACCATCGATAAAATTTTTAAAGAAACAGACCAACCAGGAAAAGACTTTCTTGGAAATGTATGTGAATTGTGGGAAAAATCAATTCATAAATTTAAAAACGACAACATAAGGACGATTATATTAAGAACAGGTATTGTTTTGAGTAGAAATGGAGGTGCCCTAGAAAAAATGACAACCCCAGTCATAACCAATATTGGTGATGGAAAACAATATATGCCATGGATTCATATAGATGACTTATGTGAATTGTATATTAAAGGAATTGAAGACAAGCAATACAATGGGATTTATAATGCTGTTTCAAACGAACATATAACAAATTTCACTTTTTCAAAACGACTGTCTAAACTATTTAGAAAACCTTTTATACCCTTTATGGCTCCTAAAACCTTGCTAAGGTTAATTTTGGGAGAAATGTCAACAATAATTTTAAATGGCAGTAGAGTATCAGCACATAAAATTAAACAAGCTGGTTTTAAATTTAAATTTGAGAATTTAGATAAGGCGCTTAAAAATCTTAAATGAAATTAAAACTTATTCTTTTTTTGTTGCATTTTTTAACAGCTCAAGACACAATTAAAATAGACTTTGGAAAAGACAAAGACGGAAAATATTGGAATGTTGTAAATGATGGAGTTATGGGGGGCTTGTCTAAGGGGTTCAAACAACTAACCACAAACAGTATGTTGTTTAAAGGAAAAGTATCACTAGACAATAATGGTGGTTTTTCCTCTCTACGTTATTCTTTTTCTGACAGAAATCTCTCCAAGTGTAATGAAATTGAATTGCGATATAGGTCTTCAGGAATAGCATTAGCCTTTACAATTGCAGTAAGCAGAAGGTGGTACATACCCAATTATAAAATAAGGTTGAATAAAACCTCATCTGAATGGATCACCACAACCATTAAACTTACAGATTTAAGAAAGCATTACATCGGCAGACCTTTAAACGAAACTTTACAAAAAGAAAGTTTAAAAGAAGTAATGAGAATTGGTTTTATTACAGATGAAAAAAAATATGGCAATTTTGAATTTGAAATTGATTACATTAAATTTAAATAAAAAACCCACCTATGGTGGGTTTTTTATTTATGTATTATCTCTTTTTATATTAAAAAGTTGATGTAATGTTAATGGCTACTTCAGACCAAGTTTTACTGATGCCATCTAGACCTTTATGAAGTTCTTTACAAATTAAATTCAAAGAATCTAGAGAAGACTTAGCATTCCAATTTAAAACATCCATTTTGGTCGCCATTGAGAATTTTTTATCGTTAATTAGATAAGAAAAAGGTAATTTTTCTGTAATTCCATTCATAGTTATATCTGCATAACCCAAAGAATCATTTTCAATTACTAATTTACCAGATAAAAGTTTAGTATTCTTCATTACGCCAAAAAAGAATTTTCTTATTTTATAATCTCTACTACTGTCTGAAGTAAAAATACTAGTTATGGGAATTGAGAACTCTGCATTGTGAATAGCATCCTTGACAGAATTACCTTCTCCACCTGAAGTGATGTTAACTTGTGTAAATTTTCCTTTTACTGGAACTTTCTCTGTGGTTTTGTATGCAGTCCATTGAACTGAATTTGTTGCATCATTTAATACAAACAGCGCCTTAGGATTTTTAGCTGTTTTAGCTGAATCTTTGTCTTCTTTAATATCAGAACCACAGGCCAAAAACTGAAATATTAAAAGAGCATAAATAAATTTTGTTATATTTTTCATATGAGTTATTTATTTTGGTTATTTACTATATTTTCTACAAGTTTTATATATTGTTTTTTTGCATTTTCTTGGGTCATTCCATTTAATTGAGTCCATGCATTAAATTTAAAGGCATCTCTTACATCAACTTCTCCAGCGTAAGAAAACGTATTCCCTAAAACTGCTTGTTTATAATAAGCATAAAGTTTTAGCATGACATCTGGAGCTAAATTTTCCTCAAATTCTGATAGATCTTTATACGCTTTAGCAAACTTTACATCTAAACTTACAGCCATTATTTTTCAGCAATTACTTGTTCTCCTCCCTTGACTTTATCTCCAATTTTTACAGTCAACTTTGTATTAAGAGGTAAAAAAACATCAACTCTACTTCCAAACTTTATAAACCCCGCATCGGTACCTTGAATAACGTTTTTACCTTCCTCGGCATAGTTCACAATTCTTTTGGCTAACGCTCCTGCAATTTGACGATAGAGTACTTCACCAAAAATATTGTTTTTAATTACTATGGTTGTTCTTTCGTTTTCAGTTGATGCTTTTGGGTGCCATGCAACTAAATATTTACCAGGATGGTATTTACTATATTTCACAAGTCCACTTAGGGCATACCTTGTAACATGAACATTAATAGGAGACATAAATATTGAAACCTGGAGTTTTTTCCCCTTAAAATACTCTGGTTCTTCAACTTCTTCAATTACCACAACTTTGCCGTCTACTGGAGCAATAATTTGATGATCGTTTATTTTTGTAATTCTTTTTGGGTTGCGAAAAAATTGTAAAATAATAATTAAAAATGCTAATAAAAATAGTTGAATTCCTTTTTGTAACCAGTACCATTCAACAAACTTTTCTGACAATAAAATTCCGGAAAAAATTAACAGAAATGTAAAAGCTATTATTTTATAACCTTCTTTGTGAAAACTAAGCATTTTTTTAGATTAAATAATGGATATACAAATATACAAAGGGAGCTACAAACAGCAAACTATCTAACCTATCTAACATTCCTCCATGTCCAGGCATGATATTACCACTATCTTTAATTTTAACCTGTCTTTTAAATTTTGATTCAACAAGGTCTCCCGTTGTTCCCAGAACAGAAGCTATTAATGAAATTACTATTAAATTAGAAAGCGATAATAAATCACAAAAGTATGAAAGTAAAAAAGCTGTGAGTAATGAAAATAAAACACCGCCTATAAAACCCTCAACTGTTTTTTTAGGAGATACACTTTCAAACAATTTAAGCTTACCAAAATTCTTACCAACAAAAAAAGCAAAACTATCATTAACCCATATAAGGATGATTAATGTTAAAATGATTGATTTCTCATATACCCCATTTATGAAAGGAAGGAGTATCAAAAAAGTGAAAGAAAGAAGTAAATAACGAATACATATATCAAATTTCTGAATTGTACTTGAAGGATAATTCTTTTTTTTGAGAAATAAATTTAATAATAACTGCACTGAACCCGTTAGAGATAAGGCTAATAAAAATGAAATAAATGGGATATCAATTGACAAAAAAGGAATAAAAGCTAAACCAATAAACAATAAATAGATAATCCAGTTATTAAACTCTAGTAGTTTATAAAACTCTCTTAAAGAAATAACACCAAAAAAAGTAACTAGAATCACATAAGACTCTTTTGAATATGTTATCGCACTAACAAAAAGTATTGCATAAATAAAACCTGAAGTTGCTCTTCTGAGAAGGTTGGTCATGTTATAAATCTTCTAAAAGCAACAAATATAAGTTTTTGGAGTTGTTATTACCATAATTTAAAAAATTATCGTCATCGATTTTTAAGTCATATTTTTTGACTGCACTAATATTAGTTGGTATGCTCCCATCTTTACAATTGGTTTTAATACCTGTTAAACCTTCTCCTGTATCTTTTACAAACTGACTTGTTTTCGCAAAAACAATAAAATCGTTTGTCAAAGAAGCAAGTTTATGTGTACTTAATTGGTTGGATGAGAACAAGATATCTCCATTATCCGAGATAAGATGCTCACAAGAAGTAAAAAGAGGTTTGGTAGTATCTACTTCCTCTTGGAGATTAACACTTGATTTTTTTAGAAAATTTTTTAAAGTTTTATCAAAACAGGTAATTATTTCCCAATTATTTTCAACAATGATTTTGTCTAAATTATTGACAACCTCTTTTTCAGAAGTACAATAAAGAAATTTACCTCCTTTGGAAATAAAATGATGAACAAATGCGTCATCTAAAGATAGTTTGACCTCTAGCTTTTTCTCAGCATTTTCATCAGTTGGCTCTTTACTTTTAAATAATTTTTTTAAAAAACTCATTTAAAAATTTATTGTTTTTCTTTTACTTGCTTTGTTTCTTCTTTTTCAGTTTCTTTTTTTGAATTTTCTTCCTTTGCCTCGGGTGCTTCTTCCGTCTCATCTTCAAAAGGTCTTACACCAAAAATCTTAATTAAGTCATCCTTAAAAATAACTTCTTTCTCTAACAAAAGTTCTGCTAAAATAGTTAACTTTTCTTTATTCTTATTAAGAATATCGATTGCTCTTTGATATTGTAATTCTATCATTTTAGAAATCTCTTCATCAATTGTTTTAGCTGTATTTTCACTGTAAGGTTTCACAAAAGCATCATTACCAGAGGAATCATAGTAGGTCAAATTCCCAACTTTTTCATTCAAACCATAAACTGTAACCATAGCTCTAGCTTGTTTGGTAACTTTCTCAAGATCGCTAAGTGCTCCTGTTGAAATTTTATTAAAAATTATTTTTTCTGCTGCTCTTCCACCAAGAGTTGCACACATTTCGTCAAGCATTTGCTCTGTTTGAACAATCATTCTCTCAGCGGGTAAATACCAGGCAGCACCTAAACTTTGACCTCTAGGTACTATAGTTACTTTAACTAACGGTGCGGCATGCTCAAGCATCCAACTCACTGTGGCATGTCCTGCCTCATGAAATGCTATCGTTTTTTTCTCCTTAGGAGTAATAACTTTGTTTTTCTTTTCTAAACCTCCTACAATTCTGTCTACTGCATCTAAAAAATCTTGATGATGAATTGATTTTTTGTCACCACGCGCAGCTATCAATGCGGCTTCATTACACATATTTGCAATGTCTGCACCCGAAAAACCAGGAGTTTGTTGAGCTAAAAACTTAACATCAACATCATCTGACAACTTTAATGGTTTTATATGAACTTCAAAAATCTCTTTACGCTCTTTAATATCTGGTAAATCAACATAAATTTGTCTATCAAAACGACCAGCTCTCATCAATGCTGAATCTAATACATCTGCTCTGTTTGTTGCAGCCAATACAATTACATTAACATCTGTACCAAAACCATCCATTTCAGTTAATAACTGATTTAACGTGTTTTCACGTTCATCATTTCCACCAGTCATACTATTTTTACCTCGAGCTCTCCCTATGGCGTCAATTTCATCAATAAAAATGATTGAAGGTGATTTTTGTGCAGCTTGTTTAAATAAATCTCTAACTCTTGAAGCTCCTACTCCTACAAACATTTCAACAAAATCTGAACCTGATAAGGAGAAAAAAGGAACCTCAGCTTCACCGGCAACAGCTTTTGCTAATAATGTCTTACCAGTTCCTGGAGGACCAACTAATAATGCACCTTTGGGTATTTTACCCCCTAGCGCAGTATATTTTTTTGGGTTTTTTAAAAAATCTACAATTTCCTGAACTTCTTCTTTTGCTCCCTCTAAGCCAGCAACATTTTCGAAAGTTGTTTTAACTTTGGTATCTTTATCAAATAATTTTGCTTTTGATTTTCCAATGTTGAAAATTTGCCCACCAGCACCACCAGCTCCAGAACCACCAGACATTCTCCTCATAAAGAAAATCCAGATGGCTATTAAAAGAATGAAAGGTAAAAATCCTACAATAGATTCAAAAAAACTTCCTCTTGAATCTGAATCTACATCAAAATCAAGATTTCTGGTAGTTTTGTATTGATTTAATTTATTTTCAAAATTCTGTAAATCTCCAAAATCATATTGGAACAATGGTGAACCTTTTCTGAATAGCGGTGATTTTACCTGTTGCTTATACTTATCCTTTTTTTCAGCTTCTCTTTTGATGTAAACCTCAGCTATATTTTTGTTTATGATAAGAATTTTATCTACATCATTAGATTCTAAAATTTTAAAAAATCTATTTGTTGAGATTTTTTTTGTAGAAAAAGAGGCGTCGTTTATAAAACTTACTCCAATTAAAAGAACAAAAATTGCTGCATAAATCCAATACATATTGAATTTAAATTTGGGTACATTGGGTGTTGAATTTTTATTATCGCTCATTTATTTTTTTTTTAAACAGGATTGATTTCAGTTACTATGGCATCTCCCCAGAGACTTTCTATGTCATAAAATTCTCTAATGTGCTTCTGAAAAACATGTACAACTACATTAACATAATCCATTAAAATCCATTCTGAATTGTTTTGGCCCTCAATATGCCAAGGCTTATCTTTTAATTCTTTACTTACAAGTTTCTGAATGGAACCAGTAATTGCATTTACTTGAGTATTTGAACTACCAGAACAAATAATAAAATAATCACATACAGTATTTTCTATTTCTCTTAAATCTAGCAATTGAATATCATCCCCCTTAACATCATCAATACCTTTAATTATTACGGATATTAAATTGTCCGTGTTTACTGGTTTTTTTACCATTAATTTTTTTATATTTAGTACAAAGTTATTATTTTTTTGCGAGTATATTGCGAAGTAATTAATTAGTTTACACTTTATTTAACACTTGAAATTAATCAAAATTAATGCCACTAACTCTACCAGTTCTTTTTTAAAAGAGTTGGCTCAAAATTCTTCACTAACTGAAGTCACTATTGCTGTGGCAAATAATCAAACTTCTGGTCGAGGTCAAATGAATAATTCTTGGATCTCAGAACCTTATAAAAACCTAACATTCAGCTTATTCACCCCATTAAAAAAAATAAGAATTAAACATCAAATTTATCTAAACTTTGCGGTTTCATTGGCTATTTATGAAACGCTCTGTACCTATGAAGTTCCAAATTTATACATTAAATGGCCAAACGACATTATGTCAGATAATAAAAAAATATGTGGAATTCTAATTGAAAATACATTTTCTCATTCACTAATAAAAAATACCATTATTGGAATTGGCTTAAATGTAAATCAAGAAAAATTTCATGAAAGTTTGGTTAATGCGAGCTCTTTAAAAATTATTTTAAAAAAAAATATAAATCTAGAGGCTCTAATGCACAAAATAATTAATAATTTAAAATTAAAAATTTCCAGTTTGGAAATGGGAAATTTTGATTTAATTCACGACAAATATCACAAATTCCTATACAAGAAAGGTATACCCTCTACGTTTATAAATAAAAAGACAAAGGAGTTGTTTATGGGTTTAATAAGAGGAGTTTCCTCCTCGGGAAATATACAAATACAACTAGAAGATGACCGCCTAATTGAATTTGGGCTTAAAGAAATTTCATTTGCTAAAGTTTAGCAATATTTTCAGTCAGCGTATCTATGAAATTAGTTAAAGGCTTTTTCACCATCATGGCCATCATAGGATTAAAATCTCCTTGAAATTGCAATTGTACCTCACTTGAACTTTCAGAAATAGACGAAATATTTGCTTGCAAGGTAAAAGATAATTTACTGCTTGCTGCGCCCAAACTTACCTTTGAGTATTCAATACAATTCTCAAGAACAAGTCTTATTTCTGGCATACCCTTCAATCCAAATAAAAATGAATCACCATCAACTTCAAATTTTTCAGTACTTGAAGGCATGAGTAATTCAAAATTTTCTAGGGTCATAAAAAAATTATAGGCTTCTTTTGATGACTTTGATATCAATACTTTATTTCCTTCTATATTCATATTTTATATTTTCCAATTTTTAGGATCTTGTCTCCATTCAGACAATGTCTCTAACTCCTTTTCAGTAATATAGTTACTATCTACGGCTTGTTCCAAAAGATAGGTGTAGTTACTTAGGGTAGTAAGCGAAACATTATTATCTTTAAAATTATCTGTAGCAATATCAAATCCATATGAAAAAATAGCAACCATCCCTTTAACAATAGCTCCTGAATCTTTTAATGCAGTAACTGCGTTCAAACTACTTTTTCCTGTACTAATTAAATCTTCAATTACAACAACGTTTTGACCACTTTCTAAATGACCTTCAATTTGATTTTTACGACCATGACTTTTTGGCTCAGGTCTTACATAAATGAAAGGAACACCCAATTCTTGTGCTACTAATACACCAATAGCTATTGCGCCTGTAGCCACCCCTGCAATAACATCAGGCTTACCATATTGAATCTCTACTATTTTTGCAATTTCTTCTTTTAAAAAAACACGGACAGAGGGGTATGATAATGTAACTCTATTATCACAATATATGGGTGAATTCCATCCAGAGGCCCACTTAAACGGATCAGATGGACTTAACTTAATAGCCTTAACTTTAAGTAAAACTTCTGCTGTTTTTTTTGCTGTATCTTTGTTTAAAATCATGTAGGCAAATGTATAAAGTTTTTATTAATGAGAGACCTATTATCGTAACAGATTCTTTTTTTGAAGAAAGCGACCTAAACATACTGCACTACAAAAACATAATCATTTCAGAGATCATTCATAAACTTAGAGTAGGTAAAACTAAAGGTATAGTACTCTTGTGTGATAATTTAGATGAATGTTGGAAAGATTTTAAACGTAATTTTAAGTTAATTAGTGCTGCAGGTGGTCTAGTACTCAACTCACATCAAGAGTTTTTGTTTATTTTCAGGGGTGGAAAATGGGATTTGCCTAAAGGTAAAATTGAAAAAGGTGAACAAATTAAAGAAGCAGCTCTCAGAGAAGTTGAAGAGGAATGTGGAATTTCTGAACTTACACTTGGTGAATATTTAATTACTACATACCACATCTTCTTTCAAAACAATAAAAACAAATTAAAAGAAACTCATTGGTTTGAAATGGAAACAAAAAGCAATGAAGTTTTAATTCCTCAACTAGAAGAAGGAATTTCAATAGCTATGTTTAAAGATAAAAAAGAGACACTAAAAGCACTAGAAAATAGTTATAGAAATATTTCTTTAGTGTTTGAAAAGTATTTTCAATAGTAAAAATCTAAGTACCTATTTTTTTTACAGCATAATTAAAAAAAACCACACAATGAGTGTTTCATTTATTCTATCTTTGCCGACTTCTTAAAAAACCAAACAAAAGATATGAATGCTTTCGTAAGAAAAAGAGTAAAAAATGTTCAAAATGATATTCTTTCGGGAATTACTGTTGCCCTTGCACTTGTTCCAGAGGCTGTTGCTTTTGCTTTTGTTGCCGGTGTAGACCCACTAGTTGGTTTATATGCAGCATTTATGATTGGATTGATTACCGCTATTTTTGGTGGAAGACCTGGAATGATCTCTGGTGCTACAGGTGCACTTGCTGTTGTCATGGTAAGTTTAGTTAGTGAGGGAAATGCACTGGGAACAGCTAGTGAAAACTTAGGACTCTACTACCTTTTTCTGACCGTAATATTAATGGGAATGATTCAAATACTTGCCGGAGTTTTTAAACTTGGAAAATTTGTTCGTTTAATTCCTCATCCAGTAATGATGGGGTTTGTTAACGGATTGGCTATTGTTATTTTCTTGTCCCAACTTGGAATGTTTAAAACAACTATTGGAGGTGAAAAAGTATGGCTGGAAGGTGAAAACTTATATATGATGATTGGTCTTGTTGGACTTACCATGCTTATTATGTGGGGCTTACCAAAAATAAAAGCTACAAAAAAATTACCGGAAGCATTAATTGCAATTATAACAGTAGCTGGAATTGTTATTAGCACAAATTTAGATGTAGCAACTGTTGGCTCTTTCATAAGGGAAGGTGGCGGAGAAGGTTTAAAGGGAGGATTCCCAGTTCCAGTTTTAGATACCTTTTCAAAAATCCCAATGAATTTAAATACTCTTTTATTCATTCTTCCTTATGCTGTAATACTAGCTGCTATTGGATTAATAGAGTCTCTTATGACTCTTAATTTAGTAGACGACTTAACAGAAACACGTGGAAATTCTAATCGTGAATGCATTGCTCAAGGAAGTGCTAATATTGTTACTGGTCTTTTTGGTGGTATGGGAGGTTGTGCGATGATTGGGCAATCTATCATTAATATTAAAGGGGGTGGTAGAGGTCGTTTATCTGGAATTACTGCAGCAATCATGCTATTAATTTTTATACTTTTTGCATCTTCATATATCGAACAAGTTCCTATTGCTGCATTAGTTGGAGTAATGTTTATGGTGGTTATTGGCACTTTTGCTTGGTCTAGTTTTAGAATCATAAATAAGATTCCTATTTCAGATCTCATTGTTTTAATTTTAGTCTCTGGTCTAACCGTTATTTTTGATTTAGCTATTGCTGTTATCGTTGGAGTAATTGTCAGTGCATTAGTATTTTCATGGGAAAATGCCAAACGCATTAGAGCTAGAAAACGTATCAAAGAAGATGGAACTAAAGTATATGAGATATGGGGTCCATTATTTTTTGGAAGTATTTCAGCATTCAATGAAAAATTTGATGTAAAAAATGACCCAAACTCAGTAGAAATTGATTTTGTTGAGTCTAGAGTATCAGATCATTCGGCATTAGAGGCTATTTTTGTACTAGTTGAAAAATATCATAATGTTGGAAAAAAAATTAGACTTAAGCATCTCAGTGCAGATTGTAAGGTGTTATTATACAAAGCAAGTCCAATTTTTCATCAAATAATTGAAGAGGATATTGATGACCCCAGGTATCACTTGGTAGCTAACCCAGAAAAATTTCCAAAATCTCTGTCAGAATATAATTTTTAAAAATTAGCTTTTTTAACTAATTTTTTTAACACTTAAATTACTAAACCATCCCGTGATCAGATAATGGCAAAGATCTAACTCGTTTTCCTGAGGCATTATAAATAGCATTTGTAATTGCAGCTGAAATTGGAGGAACTCCAGGTTCTCCCACTCCGGTTGGATCCTCGTCATTGTCTACTAAATGGACATGAATATTTGGTGTATCAATCATTCTTGTCATTGGATAGTCGTGAAAATTACTTTGCTCTACTGCACCATCTTTTGTCGATATTTTTCCAAACATGGTAAGAGACATGCCAAAAATTGCTGCACCCTCCATTTGATTGATGACAGCATCTCTATTTACATACATTCCACAATCTAATACAGAATAGATATTTTCAACTTTAACTTTTTCACTTTTTACAGAAACCTCAACTATAGTAGCTACATAACTATAAAAACTATAATGAATAGCAACTCCTAAACCATGACCTTCTGGTAACTCTCTCCCCCATTTTGATAATTTCTTTGCTTCTAACAACACGTTTTTTAATCGGGTAATATTATACGGATGAGGGGATTTTTTAGTCGATATTTTATCTTTACCTAACAAATCTATTCTAAAATCAATAGCATCTTTTCCAGATTCAGTTGCCAATTCATCAACAAAAGAATTAATTCCAAATCCGCTGATAATGTTGGAAACAGAACGCAGCCAACCAATTCTCAAATGCGATTCTGCCTTGGCATTTTCTATTTGCATATTTGGAATATTGTAGGGGTTATTGGTAAATCCCATTCCTAATTCAAATCCTGCAATATAATCAGACATCGGTTTAAAGCTAGAAGTAATTGAGGGGAATGCTACACGATGAAGCCAACCTGTTACTTTTCCTTTTTCATCTAATGAACCTTTTAAATATTGTGCATTCTGAGCATGGTAAAAGCTGTGTTGAATATCATCTTCACGAGACCAAACTACTTGAACAGGTGCTTTTATTTTTTGAGATAATGCTACAGCCTCTACTACGAAGTCAGATTTAGATTTTCGTCCAAAAGCACCTCCTAACATCATTACATTGATCGTAATGTCTTCAATAGCAAATCCAAAGAAATGAGCAATTTCTGCTCTTACGGTTTGAGGATCTTGGACTGGTGCCCAAACATCACATTTTCCATCATGAACCCATGCTAAAGCATTTGGAACTTCCATGGGTGCATGAACTAAATGAGGCATTGTGTAGGTAGCCTCGATTACTTTATCTGCATTTTTAAAAGCCTTGTCTATATTCCCCTTAAATGGAGGAACTACTTTTGCTTTTTTGTGAATTCTGCTAATTAATTTTTCTTTAAATTTTTCAGAATTATAGGTCTTATTTTCTCCTAACTCCCATTCAATATTTAAATTATTTTTTCCTTGAAAAGCTGCCCAAGTATTATTTGCTATAACTGCAACACCCCCTAGCATGCCAAAAAACTGACCCGCAGGAGGAATTAATCGATCTAGTTGAACCACCTGCTCTACACCGTTAATTTCATCAGTATCTGAAGTATCAAAACTTTTTACAGATCCAAAAGTAACAGGGCTTCTAGCTATGGATGCAAATTTCATATTTGGTAACCTAGCATCTAGACCATAGTTAGCCTTTCCGTGAAGAAAGTCCTCCATATCTATACCGCGAATGACTTTCTTACCAATGTATTTAAAGTCTTTTTTTTCTTTTAGAAGAATATCTTCATCAGAGGGGATTGCAATAGTTTTTGCCTCTTCTACCAAATCTCCATAAAACACTTTTTCACCTGAAGACTTATTTATAATGAAATGATTTTCAGCTTTACAATTTTCAACAGATGTACCCCATTTTTTAGCAGCGGCTTGTTCAAGAATATAACGGGCCATTGCCCCCATTTTTCTCATAGGGTTTAGAAGTGTTCTAATACTTCTAGAGCCATCTGTATTTTGATTTCCAAATTTCGAATCACCAATAGCTTGTTGAACAGTTACATATTTCCAATCTGCCTCTAAATCTTCAGCAATTGCTGAAGCCATAGAAGTCCTAATTCCTTGTCCCATCTCTGATCGTGTAACTACTATGGTTACTTTACCATCTTTCTGCAATTGAATAAAAAGATTTGGCACAAAAGAAATACCATCCTCTAGAGTATTTACAACCAGTTTGTCTGCAGATACATTACATCCAAATAACAATCCTCCTGAAGCCAAGCCAAGTATTTTTACAAAATCTCTACGTTTCATCTCTATTTTTTCCATTAGGCTTGTTTTTTGAGTTCAACAGCTTCTTTTATTGCCTTTTTTATTCTGACATAAGTTCCACATCTACATATATTTCCACTCATGGCATTATCTATATCTTGATCTGATGGGTTTTCGTTATTATCTAATAATTCAGCAGCAGAAATCAACTGTCCAGATTGACAATAACCACATTGAGGTACACTATTATTTCTCCAGGCTTGACGAAGAGCCTCTAGACTTTCTGACGTGCCCTCAATAGTTGTAATATTTTTACCAATAGCTTGGCTAACCATGGTACTACATGAGCGTACAACAGTTCCGTCAATCATAATTGAACAAGCACCACATTGAGCGACTCCACACCCAAACTTAGTTCCTGTAAGTCCTATTAAATCTCTTATTGCCCATAATAACGGCATACTTTCTGGCGCATCAACTTGATAGCTTTGCCCATTAATTGTGAGTGTTTGCATGATCGGTTTAATTAGTTCAACAAGTTAATGAAAAAATTAGTTTCATAAAACTTGTTTTGCTTATTCATAGACTTTATAAATAGGTAATAATAAATGTGCTTTTTCATAATATTTACTGCTTTTGTAAATAAAATTTAATTGGGCTCTGGGATTATTTGCAAATTCTTTATCCTCAGCTTTCTTGGTTTCAAAGGTTTCTTTAAGCAGTTTATCATCTTTTAAAATTTGCTCTGCTATATCCTCAAAAACATAAGCTGAATAGCCCTCTTTTTGTTGTAAAATTGTATCAAAAAAATTCCAATTAAAGAAAGAATCCATTGCCTCTGGCTCTAAAGTTTCCATCAAATATCTTGCTCCTTTCTGGTCAATAGGTATGTAAAGATCTCCTTTAGAAAAGCGAATAGCAATTACATCAGTTATTATTGAAGTATTGTAATGAAGATAATGTCCTTCATAAGCACTCGGTCTTGTTTTGTAGTCATTTATATGAAGGGTTTCCACAACCAGAGTTGTATCTTTTTCAAATTGAATATACGATATTTGATTATTATCTAATCGTTCAACTACACGATGCCATCCTTGTTTTAAAATATATGCTCTAGGAATAACAATTTCTTTGCTTGGTCTAAATTCATTAAAATATTTTACGGGTTCTTCAAAAGGTTTCTCTTTATCATAGAATAATCTATTCCCTGTGGTTACTTTACTCGGAATTATCTTTCCTTGATAGCCTTTAAATTGAAGAATAGAAGGTTTTTTTTGAGGATTAATCTCAAATGCAATCGGGTAAGACTCTTTCTTTAAAATTTCATGAATTGCATTTTTTCGGATTTTTTTTATCTCTACGGAACGATCTTCAGTAAAATCTAACATCGACAATAAGAGTTCATAGGTTTGGTCTACACGTATTTTATAAGGTTTAAGCATATGGGTCTCTACCATCATCCCTAGCGAATTAAATAAAGTAGTATACCCTGTGGAATATCTAGGAGAGTCATAAAATTGAGACCATCCTTCCTTGGGTGTACCTCCCCAAACATTTACATAAGGAGTAATGGGCATATTTTTACTAGACATGGATCTTTCTATAGCTGGCCTCATCTGAGTTTCTATAAATTTACCAAGTGAACCCCCTAGTTTATTGTGTTGCGTAAATAGGTGAGAAATAGCGTACTGATAATCTGCGCCATTACTTACATGATTATCTATAAAGATATCTGGGTTAATAGCATGGAAAATATCTGCAAATGCTGCTGCATTTTTTGTGTCTTGTTTTAGAAAATCTCTATTTAAATCGTAGTTTCTTGTATTGCCACGGAAGCCATATTCTTTTGGCCCACTTTGATTTGCTCTTGAATTTGAATTTCTATTTAGTGAACCACCAATATTATAAATTGGAATTACAGAAATAATTGTATTATGATATTTTTTTTTCAAAGAATCATTTTGAACAATATCTCTTAGTAATAGCATTGAAGCATCAATACCGTCTGATTCACCTGGATGAATTCCATTATTAATTAAAACTCTATTTTTTGTTGAATTTTTAAGGCCTTTTAGATTAATTTTTCCATTAGCATCAAAAACAACAAGATGTAGAGGATATCCAGAATCTGTATTTTCCATTTCAAAAAACGAAATCTCTGCGTATGTATTTGAAAGTTCTTTGTAATAATTAATAACATCATGGTACTCTGGAGTTTCTAAACCTTCAGTTTTTTCAAAGTGTGTGATAAAGGTATTGCTGTTATATTTTTGACATGTGAAGAATGTAAAAGTAATCAGTAGAAGAAATATTTTTTTCATTTTTATTCAATTCTTAATTGCAAAGTATATTTTACAACTTAAAGTAACATATAATTAGCAAAAACATTGCAATTATCTTTTTCATTATAATAATTTATTTGGCTTCAATTTTTGAAACTACTGAGGAAGGGACTAATCCAGAGACATCTCCTCCGTTTTGTAAAACATCTCTGACTATAGATGAAGAAATATAGGATGTATTTGCTGCAGTTAATAAAAAAACGGTTTCTATTGGAGCTAACTCTCTGTTTGTAAGCGCTATCGCCTTTTCAAACTCAAAATCTGCTGGATTCCTTAAACCTCTAATAATGTAATCTATAGAATGTGTTTTGCAAAAATCTACCGTTAAACCTTGGTATGTTGCTACTTTCACATTGTCATACTCTTGAAAACATTCCTCAATAAATTTTTTTCTTTGATCTAAAGAAAACATGTAGTTCTTGTCAGAATTAATCCCAATAGCAATAATAATTTCATCAAATAAAGGGATTGCACGTGAAATGACATCTTTGTGGCCTAATGTAATTGGGTCAAATGAACCAGGAAAAACTGCTTTTTTCATAAATTTTATTTTAGTGCCTGTTGTATGGCATTGTCAAACAACTCTGATAAACTAATAGAGGCTTCTTTAGCTTGTTGAGGTAATAAGCTTTCTTCTGTCATTCCAGGAACTGTATTTATTTCTAAAAAATAAGGTACTCCATCAACAATTATAAATTCAGATCTAGAGAAGCCTCTCATATTTAAAATTTGATATACTTTCTTAGCTTGTCTCTCTACTAGTTCTTTTTCAGCTTGAGATATTCTCGCAGGGGTAATTTCCTGAGATTTTCCCATGTATTTGGCTTCATAATCAAAAAAATCATTTTCAGAGACAATTTCAGTAATTGGTAACACCAAAAGCTTACTTTTATATTCAATGACACCCACAGAAACCTCTTTACCATCTAAAAAAGATTCAATTATAATTTCATCATCTTCCTCAAAAGCTTTTTTTATGGCAGTTGTTAAATTTTCTTCTTTATAGACTTTTGAAATTCCAAAACTAGAACCTGCTCTATTTGGTTTTACAAAACAAGGTAATCCAACTGACTTTATAATATGATCCGTAACTATCTCGTCTCTTTGATGAATAAAAAAAGAGTTTGCCGTAGGAATACCATATTGTTTTACGACACTAAGAGTATCTCGTTTATTAAATGTAAGTGCCATTTGATAAAATGATGCAGAGGTATGCTTAATGCCTAATAAATCAAAATAGGCAATCAATGCTCCATTTTCTCCAGGAGCTCCATGAATAGCATTAAATATACAATCGAAATGGATGAGCTGATTGTCTAAAGAGAAAGAAAAATCATGTTTATTTACTTGATATTCTTTACCATTTTCTAGGACAACCCATTTCTCCTTTAAAATATGAACTCTAAATAAGGAATACTTATTTGAGTCTAAAGAATTATAGACTACTTCTCCACTTTTAAATGAAATTTCTGCTTCGGAAGAATACCCTCCCATAACAATGGCAATATTTTTTTGCATTTGTCAATTGGTTTACACACAAACTTAGTTAAAATTTCGTTGATAGATAAAAGAATTGCCAATTCGATTAATTCTATTTTTACACTACATTTGTAACAATATAAAAAGTAAAAAAATGAATTTCTTTAGGTTTTTAGTTAGTAAGTCCTTTTTTGTCCAAATTGGAATAGCTTTCATTAGCCTATCATTATTGATAACATTGATAAAGTGGTGGTTAGGCTTCACTACAAATCACGAACAAAAAATACAGGTCCCAAACTTAAATAAAATGTCTTTAACGAATGTAGAAACCACACTAAAGGAATTGAATTTAGATTTCTTAGTCATAGATTCTGCAAGTTATAACCCCAAATACCCAAAAAAATCGGTTATTGAACAAACACCTGATGCTGGAAGTTTTGTTAAAGAAAAGCGTAAGATCTACCTCACTCTAAATCCCTCTAAATATAGAGACATCATCATTCCTGATTTAAACGGAAAGTCTAAACGCCAGGCTATAACTCAGTTACAATCTAAAGGTTTTAAAATTGGAAAGTTCTATTATATCCCTGATATTGGTAAAGATGTTATTCGTGGATTAAAATCAAATGGAAAAAAATTAAAACCCGGATCAAAACTTGAAAAAAATGGGGTGATTGATTTAATCTTAGGAGATGGAAAGAAGCGATAAATCATGATAAAAAATTTCACTCCAGAATTTGATAATGATGAATTATATGAGCATCACAGAGTCATTGCTACCGACGGGCAAGTCCCTCTTCGCGTCGACAAATTCTTGATGAATTTCATTGAAAATGCAACAAGAAATAAATTACAACAAGCTGCAAAAGCTGGAAATATTTTAGTGAATGATGTAGCTGTTAAATCTAATCATAAAGTAAAACCTAGAGATGTTGTAAGTATTGTGCTTGCATACCCCCCAAAAGAAAATTTATTAATTGCCGAAAACATTCCTTTAGATATCGTATACGAGGATCAAACACTACTGGTAGTTAATAAACCTGCAGGTATGGTTGTTCATCCTGGTCATGGAAACCCTTCTGGAACTCTAGTTAACGGACTAATTTATCACATAGAAAATCTCCCAAAAAATAGTAATGAAAGGCCTGGATTAGTTCACAGAATAGATAAAGATACTAGCGGTTTACTGGTTGTTGCTAAAACTGATTTTGCAATGGCAAATTTGTCAAAACAATTTTTTGATAGAAAAACAAATCGAAAATATATTGCTTTAGTTTGGGGAAACATTAGAGATGATGAGGGAACTATTGAAGGTAACATAGGACGTAGTTTTAAAAACCGATTGCAAATGGATGTTTTTCAAGATGATGACTATGGAAAACATGCGATTACTCATTATAAAGTAATAGAGCGTTATACTTATGTCACTTTGGTGGAATGTAAGTTAGAAACAGGGAGAACACATCAAATAAGAGCTCACTTTAAACATATTGGGCACACATTATTTAATGATGAACGCTATGGAGGAAACGATATCCTGAAAGGGACTACATTTACGAAATACAAACAGTTTGTTGAAAATTGCTTTAAAATATTACCAAGACAGGCTTTACATGCTAAAACTCTTGGGTTTAGACACCCAATAACAAAAGAGTTGATGCAGTTTGATTCAAAAATCCCTGAAGACATGAGTAATTGTATAGATAAATGGAAAACATATGCATTAAACTCTAAAGTGTAAGTTTAGAAAAACTAAAGTTAATATTCTCTTTATTATTTTTTTGAATTGTTAAAACTTGACTAATTCTTTCAGAATATTTATTTTTACTTAATAATACATTCAATAAATGAAAATTATCATCTCTCCAGCAAAATCTTTAGACTTTGAAAGTACTTCAAAAACTAATGTTTTTAGCCAACCTTCTTTTCAAAAAGAATCCTCATTGCTTAACAATAGATTGAAAAAATTATCGAAAAAAAAGTTAAGTGATTTAATGAAAATATCTCCTGCCCTAGCAAATTTAAATTATGAAAGAAATCAAAATTGGCATCAACCATTTTCATTAGAAAATTCTAAACAAGCTATTTATGCTTTCACAGGAGAAGTTTTTAAAGGAATTGATGTTGATTCTCTAGCTGAAGAAAAAATACCATTATTGCAAGATCGCCTTAGAATCTTATCTGGACTTTACGGTATTTTAAAACCTCTCGATTTAATTCAACCCTATCGACTTGAAATGGGTACTAAATTAAATATTGGCGAAGCCAATAATCTTTATAAATTTTGGGATTCAAGCCTAGCTGATTCTTTAAATAATGAGATGAATGAAGGAGATTTGTTAATTAATTTAGCAAGTGCTGAATACTTTAAAGCTGTCCCAAAAAAAATATTAACAAGTCCAATGATTACTCCAATCTTCAAAGAATTTAAAAATGGAGACTATAAAATTGTGATGACTTATGCTAAAAGAGCACGAGGCTTAATGGTTAGATATATCGTTGATAACAACATAAATACTATTGAGGAACTTAAAGGTTTTGATACCGAGGGTTACCTTTACACGGAGTCTTTATCTACAGAAAGTGAATTAGTATTTACAAGATAATGCCTATTGCTTCATTCTGCTCATCACCCACACATGTGGTGCTGTTACAGCAAATAAAACAATAAATATTATTGAGCTAAATTGACTTTCATCGATGAAATAATAAGCAACAACTAAACCTATAATACTTATTAACCAGTAAATAAAGGCTGTTTTAAAGTACTCTAAGATGGTTTGAAAAGAATAATCTCCTGACAAAAATTTTGTCTGGTCTAATATGGACGGTATACTATGCCATAAGACAAAATAAATTGCAAAGCCAAATATAAGAGAGCTTGTTTTAAATACTAAAAACAACAATAATAGATAAAATATCTCCCTTATAATTTGAATCTTTGGTTTGATTTTTCTCGTGAAATGGTAAATAAATAATACTATTAGAAGTAATAGGGATGAAAAAAACATAATATTAATCCAATCATTTGGGATACTATTTCCAGTCAGATTTTTCATGATATTATCTACATCACTCAAATTTTCAATAAAGATTAGCGAAAATATGAGCATTCCATAGGCAATGTATAGAATTGATTTAAAAATCTTTGAACCAAAAACTTTTTCTTCGAGATGTTGCTCACCAAAATGATATGAACTTAGTAGTATAAAAAACAAAAAGGAAATATAAGGATGAGTTATATAACTCAAAATACACATTATAATAAGGAATAGATAGAATCCAGTAGACTTTAAAAAACTTGTAGTATTAGATTTTTGTTTTCTTAAAATTGTAAAATCATTAGACCCATGAATAATCCCAATGGAAAGTACGATTACATATGCTATAGAATCTTCAATGATTTGACCAAATTGAATACTTGTCCAAAATAATAAAAATGTAAAAAAAATCTTAAAATCTTGATAATGTACTCTCAAAAAACGGGTTTTTTTTCAAAGTTAATATTTTTTTTGTATTTTCGTTAAGGTTTAATTTTAAAACCACAAACAAAACTAATTACTAACAAATCATTTTTTTATGAATTATTTAAACTTAATTGCAATGGCTGTCCCAACGGATGGTACAGGATTTACTTTCTGGCTTGGAGCAATGGCAATGATGGCAGCATCAGTGTTTTTCTTCCTTTCAATGAACAGTGTTGATGCTAAATGGAGAACATCTCTACTAGTATCAGGATTAATTACTTTTATAGCTGCTGTACACTACATGTACATGAGAGATGCTCATGCAGATGGAGATTCTACTACAGTATTTAGATACGTAGATTGGATTTTAACAGTACCTCTAATGTGTGTTGAATTTTATTTAATACTTAGAGCAGCTGGTGCTACAAAATCACACATGTGGAAATTAATTGGATTTTCAACTATAATGCTTGTTACTGGATTCTTCGGTGAATCTGGATGGGACGGTGGTCTCTTAAACGCATCTATGTGGGGATTACTTTCTGGACTTGCTTATTTTTACATAGCATACGAAGTTTGGTTAGGTAGTCTTAAAAAATTAGCAGAAGCAGCAGGTGGAAATGTATTAAAGGCACACAAAACCTTATGTTGGTTCCTATTAGTTGGTTGGGCAATTTATCCATTAGGATATATGGCTGGTACTGACGGATGGTACAACGGTATTGAAAATGTTCTTCCTTCAATGGAAGTAATCTATAACATTGGAGATGCTATTAACAAAATTGGATTTGGTTTAGTTGTTTACGGATTAGCAGTAAGCAAAGACTAACAATATTTTAGTTATTTACAAAACCCAAATAGTTTTCTATTTGGGTTTTTTTATTTGTCTAAAATTTTAGATTCTTGCCCTAACTCTTTTACGAGTAAATAATAAAAAATTGCACGATATTTCACCCTATTTGTTTTACCCATTAAAGCAGCAACTTTATTAATTGCCTCATTTAAATAGGGCCCATCCTCTAAACCTAATTTATTGATTAGAAAATTTTGCTTGACGGTAAAAATCTCTTTTTCATCAGATGTAGAAACTGACGCTGCATCTCTTTTAAAAATTGAAGGGCCAAGTCCTCTGGTAATCTTATTAAATAATTCGTCTTCATAGGTTAAACCCATTGATGACATATTTCTTTTATAAAAAAGAATTTTCTCGTCAAATTTACTCATTGTTGATGGTTTGCAATTTTATTGTAACCAAATATAATTTAAATATTATGGATTTTCAAATGAATAAATTACTCTAAAAACATTAGAATTATGTCAAAATGTCACCTAATACAGAAATAAAGTTTAAAATTATGACAAACTTAAATTAAAAGTCTAATGGCACACATATTGACTACATAAAGTAAATAAATTGAAAAATTAAAATTTTAAAAATAAAATTATGAGTAAAATTATTGGAATCGATTTAGGAACAACCAATTCATGTGTTTCAGTAATGGAAGGAAATGAACCTGTTGTAATTCCTAATTCAGAAGGAAAAAGAACAACACCTTCTATCGTTGCCTTTGTTGAGGGTGGTGAAAGAAAAGTTGGGGATCCAGCTAAACGTCAAGCGGTTACAAATCCAACTAAGACAGTATACTCTATTAAAAGGTTTATGGGAAATAAATTCTCTGAGTCTTCAAAAGAAGTAACTAGAGTACCCTATAAAGTTGTTAAAGGTGATAATGATACACCTCGTGTTGATATCGATGGACGTTTATACACTCCACAAGAAATATCTGCAATGGTGTTACAAAAAATGAAAAAAACAGCAGAGGATTACTTAGGACAAGATGTTTCTGAAGCTGTGGTAACCGTTCCAGCATATTTCAATGATGCACAAAGACAAGCTACAAAGGAAGCTGGAGAAATTGCTGGTTTAAAAGTAAGTAGAATTATCAACGAACCTACAGCTGCCGCACTTGCTTATGGTTTAGATAAGTCAAATGATGATAAAAAAATAGTAGTATTTGATTTTGGAGGGGGTACACATGATGTTTCTATACTTGAATTAGGAGATGGAGTTTTTGAAGTATTAGCAACAGACGGAGATACTCACCTAGGTGGTGATGATGTTGATGAAAAAATAATTAATTGGTTAGCAGAGGAGTTCAAAGCAGAAGAGAACATGGACCTAAGAAAAGATCCGATGGCGCTACAAAGACTTAAAGAAGCTGCTGAAAAAGCAAAAATTGAATTATCAAGTTCACCTACTACTGAAATTAACTTACCTTATGTAACTGCTACAGCTAGCGGACCAAAACACTTGGTAAGAAGTCTTTCAAAGGCAAAATTTGAGCAATTAATTGATGATTTAGTAAAAAGAACAATCAAACCTTGTCAAACAGCACTTAAAAATGCTGATTTATCAACCTCCGATATTGATGAAATTATTTTAGTAGGAGGATCTACAAGAATTCCTGCTATTCAAGAGGCTGTAGAGAAGTTTTTTGGAAAATCACCAAGTAAAGGTGTAAATCCAGATGAAGTGGTTTCCTTAGGAGCAGCAATTCAAGGTGGTGTTTTAACTGGAGATGTGAAAGATGTATTATTATTAGATGTAACTCCTTTATCATTAGGAATTGAAACTATGGGTAATGTTTTCACAAAATTAATTGAAGCAAACACAACCATACCTACAAAAAAATCTCAGGTATTTTCTACTGCTGTTGATAATCAACCCTCTGTTGAAATTCACGTATTACAGGGTGAAAGAGCAATGGCTCCTGATAATAATACTATTGGTAGATTTCATTTAGACGGTTTACCACCAGCACAAAGAGGAGTTCCTCAAATTGAAGTAACATTTGATATTGATGCTAATGGAATCATTAAAGTATCAGCCTTAGATAAAGGAACTAATAAATCTCATGAGATAAGAATTGAAGCTTCATCAGGTTTATCTGAGGAAGAAATTGAGAAAATGAAACAAGAAGCAGAGGCTAATGCAGATGCTGATAAAAACGCGAAAGAAACTGCTGAAAAAATTAACGCTGCTGATGGAATGATTTTCCAAACAGAAAAGCAATTAAAAGAGTTTGGAGAAAAACTTTCAGATGATAAGAAAGGTCCTATTGAAGAAGCCTTAGTAGAATTAAAAGCAGCACATGAATCTAAAGACTTAGCGCAAATAGATGCTGCAATGGAAAAGATTAATGAAGCTTGGAAAGTTGCCTCTGAAGAGATGTATAAAGCACAACAAGAAGCTGGAGCAAATCCTGGAGCAGAACAGGCTCAACCTGAAGGATCCTCAGAAGGTGATAATGTAGAGGATGTAGATTTTGAAGAAGTTAAATAATCCTTTATCACATAACTATTTTAAACGCAACCATTATTTGGTTGCGTTTTTTAATTCAATTTATTTATATTCGATTTAAAATAAAAATGAGAACATCATTCTTTACATTATTACTTTTTATAATCTTTATTTCAAGTGGAGTAAGTCAAGAAAAAGACACATTATCTGTTACCCTAGACATATCCATAACAAAATTTAATAAAGGGAGTATTCTTATAGCGCTTTATGAATCTGAAGAAAGCTATATGAATGAAAGTTATAAAAGTGCTGAGGTTCTTGTAAAAAATAATAAAGCAAAATTTATTTTTCATTCCTTAAAAAAAGGAATGTATGCCTTTTCATTTTTTCACGATTTAAATAATAATAAAAAGTTAGATACTAATTTTTTAGGAATACCGAAAGAACCTTATGGTTTTTCAAACAATAAAAAAGGACGTTTTGGTCCGCCAAAATTTAATGAGGCTTCCCTAGAAATAAATAAAAACAGTTATTATAAGATATCGATTGAATAGAAAGTTAAAATACCCTTATGATTGAACTATAAATTCTTAATTAGAATTTTGTCAATCAATGCTTGTTTTGCCTTTTTATCATCACCAAATAACCATCTTAGGGTATTGTCTTCCCATATCTCGTGATATTGCTTTTTATTAATAATGGATCTTTCTACAGCCAAGTCAAGAAGTTTTCCTGGATAAGATGATTGAGCATCACTTTCCATTTCCCCTAAAGGATAAGGGTCATCTAATCCCATAATTACTTGATTAGAACCTTGACGTTCTATCATTAGCTTTAAAGAATCTGAATCATGAACCAATGTGTCAAAATAAATATTAGGATGACCTACTGCTTTTCTGGGGTGGGTTTTACCCTCAAACAAATCGGGTCTACCATCAAAACCTTGAATTCTTCTTCCTAAATTCATTTGCGCTAACTGACCACCGTGAGCAAAGCAAGTTCTTATATTTGGAAAGCGTTCTTGCATTCCATTTAATGTATAGAAATGGTAAGCATCACCACATTGAGCCAACATCCAAATCAAATGAAAACGCCAAGAAGTATTTTCTAACTTTATCATTTTATCGCCATCATATGGATGAATTTCTATAGCTAATTTGTACTTATTTGCCAATTCAAAAATTGGGTCATTTTCTTTATGAAAAACACATCTCCACTGACCAATAGAATCCATAAAATGAGTTGGCAAACACAAGACTTTTAACCCTAAAACTTCAACACAACGCTCAATTTCCCATAAAGCACCTTGAATAAAACCCGGATGAACAACAAAACCACAAGTAAATTTGGATGGGTAATCTTGTTGAACTTTAGCATTAAAATCATTTTGAAAACGCAAAGCTTTTTTCATTTCCTCTAAACGCAGTCCATTACCATATAATTGAGAAAGATTTAAAACTACAGCATGGTCTAACCTGTTTTTTTCCATCCATAATAGTTTCTCTTCTAAAAAAAAACTAGAATCTGTAACGGGGCGTTTCCAGCCCTTTTGGAGCATATGCTTTCGTTCATCATCCACCCAGAAAATTTCTTTCTCCTTCATAAATGATGGAATTTGCTCTGGATAAGGAAGCAAATGTGAGTGTCCGTTAATTCTCAGTTTATGTTTCATTAGAAATGATTATTGATCATAGAATCTTTTATCTACCTCCATAATTTCTCCAGTTTTTGGACAGGTTCTTAATGCTTCATTTGAATAAAACCTTTTAAAAACAGGAAGAAAATCTTTTTCAATATTAGTTAACGTAAAGTACTCTTCATAAAGCAACTCATTTGCAGTTTCTGAAAACCAAAGCAAGCCGTCTTTTTGTTCTTTAGTTCTTTTTCTTTCAATGACTAATCCTATTGAACCCTCTGATCTTACAGGTGAATGTGGAATTTTTGCTGGCAAAAGAAACATCTCACCAGCTTTTATTGGAACTTCAACAAGCTTTCCATTTTGTTGAGTTTTTACAAGAATTTCTCCTTCGATTTGATAAAACAGTTCTTCTGTTTCATTATAATGATAATCTTTTCTAGCATTTGGTCCTGCAACAATCATAACAATATAATCTCCTGACTCTACATACAGATTTTTATTCCCTACAGGTGGTTTCAATAAATGTCTATTGTCATTTATCCATTTCTGTAAATTAAAAGGTTTTTTAATTTCCATGAGTTTTATAATGTTGAATTTGTCTCAATATATAGTATTTTTTATAATTCCTAAAAATTTAGCATTATTAGGCATATTATCTTACAGTGATTTTGTCCTACCCCCATCTACAGGAAGGTTAACTCCTGTAATATAACTTGCAGTATTACTTGCCAAAAATGTTACTGCTGCTGCGGTTTCTTCAGGTTTTGCAAATCGTTTTGCTGGTACATAATTTTTCATGATTTCAGCCATTTCCTCTATTGAAGTATTTGCAGCTGTTGCTTTTATTTTAATAATCTGATCTAAACGTGCCGTAAATGTAAAGCCTGGCAACACATTATTCATAGTAATTCCAAACTCAGCAAGTTCAGCCGCCATTGTCTTAGACCAATTTGCAACTGCATTTCTTATGGTATTACTAACACCTAATCCTGGAATAGGTTCTTTAACGGAGGTTGAAATAATATTGATAATTCTTCCAAAACACTCTTTTTTCATGAATGGGACAACGGCTTGTGATACTATTTGATTAACCAATACATGCATTTGAAAAGCTAAACTAAATTCTTCTACACTAGCCTCTATAATTGCTCCACTTTTAGGTCCACCGGTATTGTTAATCAAAATATGAAAATTATTGTTGACTGAAATTATATTTTTTACTTGTTCAAGATTTGTAAAATCCGCTACCAAATACCCATGTTTTTGTTTTCCATTTTGAGGAAGCTCTTTTAAAACCTCTTGTAAGACTTTTTCATTTCTTGCCATTAAAGTAATATTTACTCCTTCATTTGCTAGAGATATTGCTGTAGCTTTCCCAATACCTTGAGTACTTCCACAAACAAGGGCATTTTTATTTTTTAATCCTAATTCCATATCTATTGTATGACTATTAATTATTTATTAATTGTATTTGATGCAAATATTTTTAGGTTCTGTGAAAAAGCGCAAAGCCTCTAAACCACCTTCCCTACCAACACCAGAACTTTTCATTCCACCAAAAGGTGTTCTTAAATCGCGTAACAACCATGTATTTACCCATATGATTCCTGCATCAAGTTGTTTAGACACCCTTAAAGATCTGCTTAAATTATTGGTCCATAAAGTTGCAGACAACCCATAGGGAACATCATTTGCCATAGTCAATACTTCACTTTCATCATTAAAAGGCATAATAGTTACCACGGGGCCAAATATCTCTTCTTGATTTAACGTACAGGAATTATCATTAACCTCAATAATTGTTGGTTCTAAATAATATCCATTTTCTAAGTCTTGAACAGATACTAAATTTCCTCCAAAAATTATACTCCCGCCATGCTGTTCAGCGTGATCTATATACGATTTTACTTTACTTAAGTGTGTTTTTGAAACCAAAGCACCGATATCTGTATCATTTTTAAAAGGAGAGCCAACTTTTAATTCAGATACAGCTGCTATAAAATCTGTTTTAAACTTTTCATACAGGGATGACTCAACAAAAATTCTACTTCCACACAAACAAATCTGTCCTTGGTTAGCAAATGAGGATTTGACTGTAGTCTGTAACATCTCATTATAATCACAATCTGAAAAAATAATAACTGGGTTTTTTCCTCCGAGCTCTAATGATATTTTTTTAAACATTGGTGCTGCAGCTTTAGCAATAAAGGAACCTGTTTTTGTTCCTCCGGTAAATGAAAGTGCTTTAATATTTGGATGTTCTACAATCGCCTGACCTGTTGTTGAACCAGATCCATGAATAATATTTAAAACACCTTTTGGAAGCCCTGCTTCAGTTAGTATATCACCAAGTAAATAGGCAGTCATTGGGGTAATTTCACTTGGTTTTGCCACCACACAATTTCCAGCAGCTATCGCAGGTGCAATTTTCCATGTGAACAAATATAAAGGTAAATTCCATGGGGAAATACACCCAACTACTCCAATAGGTTGTCGTAAAGTAAAATTAATAGCATTTTGCCCAACACTTTCATGGGCTTCTGAAGCAAATTGAGTAATTGCATTAGCAAAAAACTGAAAATTAGCTGAAGCCCTTGGAATATCAATAGACTTTGCCAGATGAACAGGTTTTCCATTATCCATTGCTTCAGCAAGAGCTAGCTCAGGCAGTTTTTTTGTAATAAGTTGAGCAATTCTAGAGAGTATTTTTGATCTATGCTCTAAAGTTGTTTCAGACCAACTAGTAAAGGCAGCTTTGGCTGCTTTATATGCATTGTCTACATCTAATTTATTCGAGTCTGGTAATTGACCATACACTTCTCCATTAGATGGATTATAATTTTCAATCCATTTGTTTGAGATTGGAGTTGTATGTTCTCCATTGATGTAATTTTTAATTTTCATGCTAATTTGTATCTCTAGAAACTATCAAAAATTAGTGGTGCCATTGCTTTAATTATCTGTAAAATTGGTATTTAATATGGCAAGACAGGTCATTATCCCTTGTCTAATATTTCCAATTCGTATATTTTCATTCGGATTGTGCTGATTATTATCCATATTTACCATTGGAACAATAATCGCAGGAATGTTTAATTCATTTATCGCTGGAATAATGGGCACAGTACCTCCCATTGTACGAATACTCACCGGTTTTTTTCCAAAATACGTTGTAAGTGCACTTCTTAGCTTTTCCCCAAAAGGTGAATTCAGTGGAGTTCTGAAAGCATTGACACCAGAATCTCCTTTGAAAGTTACTATTTTATCATTTGATAGTCGTTCCTTATTTGTTGGTGCTCTATCTAGAACCAAAAACCCCTCTCCTTCAATGTGTTTTTTAATTTTTTCTAACTGAATTTTACCATCAGTCTCTTCTACTAATCGAACGTCAATATGAGCTGTTGCATATTCTGGTATAATTGTTTTTAATTCTTGTCCTTTCCATGAAGTTTCAATTTGTCTGACATTTAATGATGGATATTGTAAAGACTCTTGGTAGTTTTTACCCACACCTTCTTCACGAAGAATAGTCAAAGATTTGTTTATTTCTTCTTTATTATCAGGTACGGAGCTTAAGATATTTGATACTTCCTCTGAAATTGTTATGCCTTTATAATAATCATCAACAAGTACTTTCCCATTTTCTGATTTCATAGAAGTCAATAATCTTGAAAGTCTAAATACAGGATTAGGTACATAATTCCCGTAATGACCACTGTGCTGAGGTAATTTAGAACCGTAGGTGGTAATACTACAACTAGCAATACCTCTACAACCAAAAGTTAAGGTTGGTTGATTAGAATTATGAGCAGGGCCATCCATAATTATCATATAATCTGATTGGTAATTCCCTCTATATTTTTGTAGTGTTGACAAAAACCCATTAGAGCCGTATTCCTCTTCCAAATCAAAAATAATTTTGATGTTAAATTTTGGTGTCTGTTTTGTTGATTGCAATAATTCTAAAGCCGATAAAAACATTAAAATAGGTGCCTTGTCATCTGCTGCAGCCCTTCCAAAAATTCGCCAATCATCATTAATATTCTGAGCTATTTTAGCCCATGAAATTTCATTCCATTCGCCCTCTTGATTTTGTTCTTTTAAAACAGGAATAAAAGGATCTTCTTGATCCCAACTTTTTGGATTTACTCCCTGACCATCCAAATGAAAATAAAATAAAATTGTTTTCCAATCTGGGTTGATAATTCGTTCAGCAAATAAAACGGGTAATGTTGAAGATTCTAGAGTTTTTAATTTAAAACCAACTTTGCTGTAATGCTTTTTTACCCAACTTACATTCTCATACATTTTTTGTATGTCTGAGGGTAAATTTGGAATACTAACAAAAGTTCGATGGTTAGAGATCACCGAATTTAATTTATCATCTATAAGTTGATTCCAATTTTCTTGGGCAAAAACTGTTGCTGATAGAAAAAAAATGATTAACGTAAATTGATTTTTTATAGAATTCATTTCTTTTTTTTATAAGCTGTAACTTTAATTTCTATAACTAAATCTGGATGTGGTAGTTGATGAACTGCCACCGTAGTTCTTGTTGGACCTGTCTCCTTATCAAAAAACTCCCCATAGGCTCTATTATAACCTGCAAAATCATTCATTGAGACAAGAAAAGAGGAAACATCTACCACATCTTTTAAACTAGCACCAACAGTTTGGAGATTTTTATCAATATTTTGCAAAACCTCTCTAGTTTGTTCCTCTATGTTTAATTGCTTCGTTCCCATTTCATCAATAACATGAACTCCAGCTATACTATTGTCTGCTCTTCGAGAACTGGTTCCTGAAACAAAAATAAAATCTCCTACAACTTTCACATGAGGGTAGGCTCCTCTTGGTGATACTTTAGTATTCATTATTTAACTCTATCAAATTAATGTTTAATTTTATTTTAGCATATTAAAATACACCGGCTAAAGTATAAATATACATAAGTTCATTTACAATTCAGTAAAGTATGTTTTTGACTTTATTTTATTCTACAGTAAAGTAGCTTTACTCTAAAAGCTTATTTGTTTCCTCTTGTACTTTACGTAAGATATGATGCATACGTTCTTCAGAACTTTCAGAAATAGATGAATATGAGGAATTTTCCATCATTTTAAGTAAAACTTTATCTTGTGCTCTTCCTCTAGTCATAGCTTGATGATATCCAATGTGTTCATTAAAAGTAACTAAAGAATATTTAGAGAAATATTGTTTTGGGAAAAATTTTTCTAAATTCATTTCAACAATTCTTTTCTCCTTAAATAAAGGATTAGCTACATGATCACGCATTTCATAATAATTATCAATGGCTAAATCAGCTATGGCATCTGTATCTATTTTTCTTTGTTTTTGAAATTCTGAGAATACAATAGACCAATTGCCTTCAAATTGATTTAATACAGAATCCAAAACGTATACATCTTCAAAAGAAGCATTCATTCCTTGCCCATAAAAAGGCACTATTGCATGAGCTGAATCTCCAAGTAATAGTGTATTCCCTTTGTATGCCCAAGGATAGCATTTTACAGTGCCTAATTTTCCTATTGGATTATTTTCAAATTCTTTTAATACATCGGGAATTAAAGCCAGGGTATCCGGAAAATCTTTTTTAAAAAATTCTATAATTTTCTTTTCTGAAACAAGATTATCAAAATTATATTCCCCCTCAGAATAACTTAAAAATAGGGTAACCGTAAAACTTCCATCCCTATTTGGAAGTGCAATAAGCATATAATCTCCACGAGGCCATATATGAAGATGATCTTTACTTATCTTGTGATGACCATTAATATCTGACGGAATCTCAAGTTCTTTATATCCATGAGTTAAAAAATTCTGAGTTACAGAAAACTCAGGAAATTGATTTTCATAGCTTTTTCGTAAAGATGATCCTGCACCATCTGTTCCAAAAATAACATTAGCCTCAACTTGAAACTGCTCTTTAGAGAATTTAGATTCAAACGTAGCTATTTTAGTTTTTATATTTATCTCTAAACATTTTGTATCGAAAATAATTTTGACATTTTGATGACTCTCGGCCTCAGAGAGTAACAAACTGTTTAAATTTCCTCTTGAGATTGAATTAATATGCTCTCCTTCTCTTCCTGAATAATTTGATTCAAAAATATTAGAATTAGCATCATGCATCAAACGACCCCTCATAGGTATACATAATTCTCTAGCTTTCTTTTCTACACCTACCATACGAAGTGCTTTTAGACCTCTATCAGATAATGATAAATTAATGGATCTACCTGCTGAAATATCAGATTTTCTTAAATCTGACCTGCTTTCATAAACCAATACTTGATACCCCCTTTGAGCCATCCTAAGGGCTAATAAAGAACCACATAAGCCGGCGCCAACAATGAGTATTTTCTCTTTTTTTTCCATTTACAACAGACTTTCTAAAGTTTTTACCATATGATACACATCTTCAAAACTTGTATACATTGGAACTGGCGCACATCTAATGACATCAGGCTCACGCCAATCTGTAATGATATGATGTTCTGTTAGTTTGTAATGAAGATTTTTATCTGCATTTTTAACCTGTAAAGACAATTGACAACCTCTTTGATTTGGATTGCTAGGTGTAATAATTTTAATGGTATCTGTGGCTATTTGATGGATTAAGTATTCAAAAAAGCCTGTAAGTCTTTTTGATTTTTTAAGTAATATAGTCATGCCAACTTTCTCAAAAATATCAAGAGATGCTTTAATTGCTGCCATTGATAAAATTGGTGGATTACTTAATTGCCAACCCTCAGCACCTTGCATCACATCAAAAGGCTGTCTCATATTAAAACGTGTTTCTTTATTGTGATTCCACCACCCTGCAAATCTTGGTAAATCTTTTCTATTTGCATGCTTCTCGTGAACAAATAACCCCGATAAACTTCCTGGACCAGAATTTAAGTATTTATAAGTACACCATGCTGCAAAATCTACACCATTGTCATGAAGGTTGGGTTGAATATTCCCTGCTCCATGAGCCAAATCAATACCTACCATACAATCTTTTGCATGTCCTAATTCTGTTATTTTTTTTAGGTCTAAAAATTGTCCTGTATAATAGTTTACCCCACCAATTAATAACAAAGCTACCTCATCACCATGTGAATCTAGCAAGAATTCTAAATCCTCTAATTCAAGTAGTTCTTTTCCCTCCTTTGGTTTCCATTCTAGTAGTGCTTCCTCAGGATCAAATCCATGAAAAGACAATTGTGACTGAACAGCATACCTGTCTGAAGGAAAAGCATCACTTTCAATTATTATTTTATATTTAGTTTTTGTGGGCTGATAAAAAGACACCATCAATAAATGAAGGTTTGTTGTTAAAGTATTCATGACAACTACTTCAATGGGTTTTGCACCAACAATTTTTGCCATAGTATCAGTTAAGAGCTCATGATACGACAACCAAGGGTTTTTAGCTTCAAAATGACCTTCTACACCCAAATTAGCCCAATCTTCTAGCTCTTGTCTTATGTACTTTTCAGTAATTTTAGGCTGTAAACCCAAAGAATTTCCAGTAAAATAAAGCCACTCTTTTCCGTGTTTATCTTTAGGAATATGAAATTCTTTTCTCAAATAAGATAAAGGATCTTCTCTATCCAATTGTTTTGCGTAGTCTAGTGAATTTTGATAAGTCATTAAATAAAAAACGATTGCTCTCAAAGATAGAACAATCATTTTTTAGAAAATAATATTTATAATTTTTTTGATAGAGACCTTTAATAAAGTACACGAAACTTTATGGTTCCATTAACATCCTTCAATGCTTTGATTACTTTTTTATTGTATTCCTTATCTATATCTGTAATTACATAACCCACTTTTGAATCTGTAGATAAGAACTGTCCCATGATGTTCAATTCAAATTCCGCTAGTACTTTATTTATTTTTGCCATCACACCAGGAACATTCTTATGAATATGCAAAAATCTGTGCGCTTTTGTTTGTCTTGGTAATCTAATATTTGGGAAATTAACAGCATCTACTGTATTTCCTGAGTTGATATAAGCCATAATCTTACCAGGCACAAAATCAGCAATATCTCGTTGAGCCTCTTCCGTACTTCCACCTACATGCGGGGTTAAAATAACATTATCTAAACCTTTTAAATCGGTAAAATAGTCTCCATTAGCCCTAGGTTCTTCTGGGTAAACATCTACAGCTGCTCCAGCTAGCTTACCAGACTCTATTGCTGCTTTAAGTGCTTTAATATCTACAACAAAACCTCTTGAAAGATTTACTAGATAAGCACCATCTTTCATTTGAGCCAGTTCCTCCTCACCAATAAAGTCTTTATTTGCAGCATTGTCATCAATATGGAGAGTGACAACATCTGAAAGTGCCAATAGGTCTTTTAAATTTTCTATCCTTGTTGCATTTCCTAAAGCTAACTTATCCTCTACATCATAATAATAGACATCCATTCCTAAAGCTTCTGCTAAAACAGATAATTGTTTTCCAATATTTCCGTAACCAACAATCCCTAATTTCTTTCCTCTTACCTCTTTGGAACCTTGAGCCGTTTTATTCCATTGTCCATTGTGTAATTCTGTACTCCTTTGAAATACTGAACGCATTAACATGATAATTTCACCAATTGCTAATTCTACTACTGAACGTGTATTACTGTAAGGTGCATTAAAAACGGTAATCCCATTTTCTTTACATGCTTCTAAATCTATTTGTTTGGTCCCTATACAGAATGCCCCGATACTCATTAACTTAGTAGCAGATTCAACAACTTTTTTTGTTACTCGAGTTTTAGAACGAATACCTAATACATGAACTCCTTCCAATTTTTTAATAAGTTCATCCTCTGACAAGCTAGTGGCAACTGTTTCTACCGTAAAACCATCACCAGATAATTTTTCAAAAGCATCTGGATGAACATTCTCCAGTAGTAAAATTTTAATTCTATTTTTTGGATAAGAAATATTCCTCGGAAGTTTATTTACATACAAAAATTCATCAAAATTAGGAGTAATATGATCTGCATTTTCAATTGTTTTCTCTCTGGAAACATTTTCGGTATATGCAAAAAAAGTGTCAGCCACTCCTGCTTCTTTAGTAACGTAGTCACTATAACCATCACCTATAACTTGAATTTCCCCTTCTAATTTGAGATCTTTTAAACATTGTATTTTACCATTGTGTGTAGATAAAACATTATCAATATCAAAACCAACAATCACATCATCTTCATCAAACTCAAAGGTATTAGCATAAACTCTTTCTGAAGGAATATTATAGTCTTTCACAATCTCATCAATAAATTCTTTAAACCCACATGAGATCACATAAATATCATCAGAAAATTTCTGAAAAAACTCTTTATTTCTCTCAATAGATACAGAAACCTTTTTGCGTAAATGATTAATTAATATTGGTAAATCTGATTTTTTAGCATTTAACAATTTAATTCTTTGTTCCAAGGAATCTGTAAAAGAAATTTTTCCATCAATTCCCAAGTTTGTAATATCAATAATTTCTTGAATAATTTGATCCTTGGCAGGATTATTTACCAAAGTTATTTCAGCCAATACATCTAAAGCCTCGACGCTGGTGAGTGTGCTGTCAAAATCAAATACAAAATTTCTTTTTGTCTGAATCATGTTAGGATTATCTAAGCTATAAATTTACAAAATGAAGTGCTATAATCTAATTTTTGAATTAACTTTTTACTACAACGTTTTCACAAATAAAAAACTACGCTGCATCTGAATTTTATAAGATTAAGATTAAAATCCACCAGAATATTGGTATCAATTCTACCCATAATGAGCTATAAAATTTAGATTGATTCTGGGTGGAACGCATTAAAAATATCAGTAAAATGAAACAGATGACTAAATAACTATTCCTGTAGGCAAATGAGCTAGTGATTAAAAACTCTATTGTTAGTGAAAAAAGCAATAAAACAAAACCTACTTTTTTTGTTTTTTCTATTCCAATTTTTTGAGGTAAGGTCTTTAAGTTTTTGAAATCTAACTTCATATCTCTTATTTCAAAAGGAAGAATTAAAACCAAAATAAAAAGCATCCGTTGAACAAAAAGTAATATAATGTTAACCTCATATTGATATTCGCCAACAATTAATGGAATGACAGTAGTAACTCCAGACCATACAAAAGCAACTAAAAAAATTTTCAAATAACTCACTCTTCGTAAATTCTTTTGAAACCCACCTAAAAAAGGAACAACATACACCAGAGTTAATACTGCAAAGGGAATAAAATAGATAAGTACAGTTGTAGATAAATTTGAACCATAATATACCAACAAACAAAAACTTAAAAATGAAAAAATCTGAATCAAACGCATGCTTTTTGTTAAACTTCTATGATAGAATTTAGCCACTCCAGCATACTTTATAAAATTATAGCCAGTGATGGTTGCATAAAAAATAAAATAATCCAGATTTTCATTGTAAGGCAAGTCAAAGTATAATTCAGTAATTCTAACCAAAGAATATACTGCTAGGGCAACATGAATACTTGAGTTGACATAAAAATTAAGAATGTTTTTAAATAGATTCATGACCACAAAATTAAGGATTCTTTTATCAACAATTTTATGTTAATGAATTCATTTTTTTTGGCTTTTTATTAAAGAAATGATAGCTCATTTTTTGTTATTTTTGTATAAAATTTTAATGTTATATTAATGAACACAACTTCATTCCAAAAAAGGCATATTGGACCCAATGAATCAAGTAAAAAGCTAATGCTTAAATCTATTGGGCTCAACAGTTTAGACGAGTTGATTAATGAAACTATTCCAGCAGATATTCGTTTACAAGGCACTTTAAATTTAGATGCTCCATTAAGTGAATATGAATATCTAAACCATATTGAAGAACTTTCAAAAAAAAATAAAGTTTTTAAAAGTTATATTGGTCTAGGATATCATGAAGCAATTGTTCCTAGCGTAATCAAAAGGAATGTTCTAGAAAATCCTGGGTGGTATACTGCATACACTCCTTATCAGGCTGAGATTGCTCAAGGAAGATTAGAAGCTTTATTGAATTTTCAAACAATGATATGTGATTTAACCGGGATGGAGCTAGCCAATGCATCTTTACTTGATGAATCAACTGCTGCTGCTGAAGCCATGGCATTATTATATGATGTTCGTGAAAGATCACAAAAAAAAGCCAACACTAATAAATTTTTTGTTTCACAAGAAATATTACCTCAAACTTTATCGGTTTTAAAAACTAGAGCAATACCCATTGGTGTAGAACTAGTTGTTGGAAATCACGAGGAATTTGACTTTTCAAGTGAATATTATGGTGCAATTGTTCAGTATCCAGGGAAACATGGTCAAGTTTATGATTACACAAATTTCATAGGCAAAGCAAATGCAAATAACATTAAAGTTGCTGTTGCTGCTGATATTTTATCACTTGTTAAACTAAAAGCACCTGCAGAGTTTGGAGCCGATGTTGTAGTAGGAACAACTCAACGTTTTGGGATTCCTTTAGGTTATGGAGGACCTCATGCAGGTTATTTTGCAACAAAATCTGCATACAAAAGAAGTATTCCTGGAAGAATTATTGGAGTTACTAAAGATAGAAACGACAATCGTGCATTGCGCATGGCGCTTCAAACCAGAGAACAACATATTAAAAGAGAAAAAGCAACCTCTAACATTTGTACTGCTCAAGTTTTACTTGCAGTGATGGCAGGTATGTATGCAACCTACCATGGTAAAGAGGGAATTCAATCTATTGCAGATGCTGTTCATAGAAGCACAACTACTTTGGCAAATGCATTACAAAAATTAGGTTTTACACAAACAAACTCACATTATTTCGATACCATTACAATTAAAGTTGATGCCATCCTTTTGAAAGAAATTGCTGAAGCTCATAAAATCAATTTCAATTACATAGATAACAATACCATATCTATCTCATTAAATGAAACTGTTGGCTTAAAAGAGATTAATGCCATTCTAACTACTTTTACTGAGGCCTTTAAATTGGCTAAAGTAACTGTTACTGAGTTCTTGGATTTAGATACTATTCCTGATTTAGCAAAAAGAAATACACCTTTTTTAGAAAATGATGTATTTAACTCATTTCAATCAGAGACTGAAATGATGCGCTATATCAAACGTTTAGAACGTAAAGATTTAGCATTAAACCACTCTATGATATCTCTTGGTTCCTGCACTATGAAATTAAATGCAGCTTCAGAAATGCTACCTCTTAGTCATACGAATTGGGGAAATATTCACCCTTTTGTTCCATTAGACCAAGCAGAGGGGTATCATATAGTATTAAAAAAACTTGAACAACAACTCAATGAAATAACTGGTTTTGCTGGAACTTCCCTGCAACCTAATTCTGGTGCTCAAGGAGAATTTGCAGGACTAATGACCATTAGAGCCTATCACAAAAATAATGGAGATCATCATAGAAATATTTGTTTAATACCAGCCTCTGCTCATGGTACTAACCCTGCCTCTGCAGTAATGGCTGGAATGAAAGTTATTGTCACCAAAACAGCTGACAACGGTAATATAGATGTTAATGATTTAAGAGAGAAAGCCCAAAAGTATAAAGATAACCTGGCTGCATTAATGGTTACATATCCCTCTACACATGGTGTTTTTGAAAGTGCAATTAGAGAAATTACACAAATTATTCATGATCATGGTGGTCAAGTGTATATGGATGGTGCAAATATGAATGCCCAAGTAGGATTAACTAATCCTGCTACAATTGGAGCAGATGTTTGTCATCTAAACTTACACAAAACATTTGCCATACCTCATGGTGGTGGTGGACCCGGAGTTGGCCCCATATGTGTAGCTCCTCAATTGGTTCCATTTTTACCGTCAAATCCATTAATTCCAACAGGGGGAGAAAAAGGAATTACTTCTATTTCTGGAGCTCCTTGGGGAAGTGCATTAGCGTGTTTAATTTCTTATGGATATATCGCTATGCTAGGAGCAGAAGGAGTTACAGACTCAACTAAAATTGCCATTTTAAATGCAAATTATATCAAAGAAAGATTAGATGGTCATTATCCAACATTGTATACTGGAGAAATGGGAAGAGCAGCTCATGAAATGATCATAGACTGCAGAGATTTTAAAGAAAATGGAATTGAAGTAGTTGACATAGCAAAACGATTAATGGATTATGGATTCCATGCGCCAACAGTATCATTTCCAGTGGCAGGAACCATGATGATTGAGCCTACTGAATCTGAAAACATTGTAGAATTGGATCGTTTTTGTGAAGCAATGATTTCGATTAGGAAAGAAATAGCATTTGCAAAAAAAGAAGACCCTAACAATGTTCTTAAAAACGCTCCTCATACAATGGCAATGATTACTGCCGATGAATGGGATTTTCCATACTCCAGAAAAGAGGCTGCATTTCCTTTAGCGTTTGTTCATGATAATAAATTTTGGCCTACCGTTAGAAGAGTAGATGAAGCTTTTGGCGACAGAAACTTAATTTGTTCATGTAATCCTATCGAGGACTATATTGAAGCTTAAATCAATAGAATTATTAACCTACAAATAAAAAAGCCTCGACTAAGTCGAGGCTTTTTTTATATGTTTTAAAAAATTACTTTTTAAATTTAGCGTATTTAGTCTTGAACTTATCAATACGACCTGCTGTATCTACTAATTTAGATTTACCAGTATAAAATGGATGAGATGTTCTTGAAATCTCTAATTTTATTAAAGGATACTCAACACCGTCAACCTCAATGGTTTCTTTAGTATTGGCAGTAGAACGAGTTAAAAAAACGTCTTCATTAGACATATCTTTAAATGCTACCATTCTGTAATTTTCTGGATGTATTCCTTTTTTCATGTTTACTATCTTTTAAATATTCTACTATTTTGTTAAACAGATTGTAAAGTTGGTAAAGCTTTCGTCTGTATTTTTTCAAAAAAACCTAATTATCCTTTTGAGGACGCAAATTTAACCATATTTTTCAATTTACAAACAAATAAATTGTTTTATTTGTATAAAAATAACTTATATGAAAACCATAAATAAAATTTCTTTTTTATTCCTTTCCTTCATCATATTTACCTCATGTGAGTCTGAATACAAACTTTCTATAAAGGCTCCAAGCAAAGCTATACTTGAAGATCAAATAAAAATTAGTTTATTAGAAGAAAATAACTTTCCTGTAGATGAGGTAACTTTTTTCGTTAATGGAAAAGAGATGACCTCCACCAATTTATCATTTACTTTAGATACTAAAAACTATGGAACAGGAAAATTAATTGTTTCTGCTATGGTAGCCTATGGAGATCAAAAGAGTAAAAGAGTCAATACATCTATTGAAATTCTATCTAACATTCCCTTCACATCCTATGATTTTAAAATTATAAATACCTATCCACATGATAGCAACGCCTATACTCAAGGTTTAGAATTTTATGATGGCTTCTTGTATGAGACAACTGGACAATATGGAGAATCTTCGCTAAGAAAAGTGGAACTAAAAACTGGTAAAGTCGTTAAAAAAATAGACCTCAACAAAAGGTATTTTGGTGAAGGAATGACAATTTTTAATGATGACCTATTTTTCTTAACCTGGAAAGCTAATAAAGGTTTTATCTATAACCTTGAAACCTTGGAACTTAAAAATGAATTTTCATACAACAAAAGTAAAGAGGGATGGGGGCTAACACATTCTCAAACGGAATTAATAAAATCTGACGGAACTAGTAAAATTTGGTTTCTTGACCCCAACACACAACAAGAAAAAAGATATATCGAAGCCTACACTGATAAACAAAGTCTCAATAGACTAAACGAATTAGAATTTATTAATGGTAAAATTTATGCAAATTATTGGCAAAAACCACTAATCGCAATCATTAACCCAAATAATGGAGTTGTGGAAGGAATAATTAATTTAACACGTCTTGTCAAAGAGATGGAAAAAAGTCAAAAACTGTTAAAAGAAGATGATGTATTAAACGGAATAGCTTTCGATAAAAAAAATAATCGAATGTTTGTTACAGGAAAAAATTGGGGAAAATTATTCGAAATAGAACTCATAAAGAAATAACAATCAACTCATTTTAAAGTTATACTTTTATAAAAATCTAAAAAGATTTAGTAACTTCAATACAAATTTAGTTGAAAATTATACGATACACGTTTTTGAAAAAATTATCTAAATTGACAAAAAACAATATTTTTTTTTATGTAAGCAGCTTAACTTTTAGTTTGTTAATACTAACGGTTTCGTCTTGTCGTAAGGACTTTAGTACGATCCCAAGCTTTGGCCAATTGGAGTTCTCAAAAGACACTGTGTTTTTAGATACAATTTTTACCAATATTGGATCTGCTACCTACAACCTTAAAGTTTACAATAGAAGTAATAACGATATAACTATTCCTAACATAGTTTTAGAAAGAGGAAACATTTCTAACTATAGATTAAATGTAGATGGAATTCCTGGAAAAGATTTTCAAAACATAGATGTTTTAGCAAAGGATAGTATCTTTATTTTTGTTGAGACCACCATTGATATTTCATCAGTCTCTAGCCCACTTTATACGGATAGAATTTTGTTTGATAATGGAGTTAATCAGCAAGATGTAGATTTAATAACACTAGTTCAGGATGCAAATTTTATTTATCCAGGAAGAGATCCCTTTTCTTTAAAAATAGATTCATTAACATTAGATGGCGAACCAACTACTATTAAAGGTCGGTTTTTAAATAATAACGAGCTTACTTTCACTAATACAAAACCAACAGTAATATACGGATATGCTGCTGTGGGATCTAACAATACCCTAACGATTCAACCTGGAGCTAAGATATATTTTCATGACAATTCTGGTTTGATCATTGATACAGATGCTAGTTTAAAAGTTAATGGGACACTAAATGATAAGGTCGTATTTGAAGGTGATAGATTAGAAAATTCATTCAGCACAATACCAGGTCAATGGGGAACAATATGGCTTAGAGCTGGTAGTAAAGAAAATGAAATTAATTATGCAGAAATTAAAAATGGTATTATAGGTATTTTAGTTGATTCTATCTCCTCTAGCTCCACCCCAACTCTAACCCTGAAAAATTCAGAAATAATTAATCATACAAACTTTGGAGTACTAGCTAGAGAAACCAGTATCTATGGAGAAAATGTAGTTATTGGAAATTCAGGAGAAGCATCTCTAGCTTGTGTAGTTGGAGGTTCATATAATTTTACTCACAGTACTTTTGCTAATTATTGGAGCAACGGAATTCGTTCTTTACCCGCAGTTTTGATAAATAATTTTTACTCCTACACCAATGCTAGTGGTCAGGAGATTATTGAAACTAGAGATTTAATTGCTGCCAACTTCACCAATTGTATCATAGCTGGAAATAACAATATTGAGTTTCTTCCAGATTACGTTGAGGGGAGTCTATTTAACTTTAAACTTTCAAACTCGTTAGTTAAATTTACAGATGTTAATAGTGCATTTTTGGATGTGCCTGAATTAGATTTTGATAATTTAAATTTATATGAAAATATTCTTTTAAATGGTGTTACTCATTTTAGAAATCCATCTGATAATGATTTTATAATTGGGCAAGATAGTCAAGCCATAAATTTTGGAAATGTTTCAGCGGCCAATCTTGTTCCAACAGATATTCTTGGAGTTCTTAGAATTGACAGCCCTGATGCTGGAGCTTATCAGCACATAGAATTTTAAAATAATAAAACGAGAAATGAAAAAAGTAATTATTACAGGAACAAGCAGAGGAATTGGTTTTGAATTAGCGCAACAATTTGCCAATTCTAATTTTCAAGTTTTAGCATTATCAAGAAATCAAAAACCATTAGATAATTTAAACCAAAAAAATATTACTACTCTTTCAGTTGATCTCTGTGATCAAAATGATTTAGAAAAAGTAGCTACATATCTCCAAAAAAATTGGCAAGATGTCGATATTTTAATTCATAATGCTGGTTATTTAATCAATAAACCCTTTGAAAATTTAACCAAAGAAGATTTCTTAAAAGTCTATGATGTGAATGTTTTTGGAGTTGCTGAATTAACTAAAATTTGTATTCCTTATTTAAGAAAAGGTAGCCATGTAGTCACTATAAGTAGTATGGGAGGAATTCAAGGAAGTCTTAAGTTTTCTGGATTAGCTGCCTATAGTTCTGCAAAAGGAGCTGTAATAACCTTATCAGAATTACTTGCCGAAGAATATAAAACTCAAGAAATTGCATTTAATGTACTTGCCATTGGGGCAGTTCAGACTGAAATGCTGGCAGAAGCTTTCCCTGACTACCAAGCCTCTTTAAAAGCAAGTGAAATGGCAGATTATATTTATAATTTTGCCACTACAGCCAATAAATTTTTTAATGGAAAAGTACTCCAAGTTTCAAACACGACACCCTAGACTTTTTAAAAGTGAAAAATAACTTTCAAAAATATATTCCAGAGCATGCTATTAATTTAGTTCAATCACTTATAGAAAAGCATAAAATTAATCTCAAAATAGTTAATCAAAGACACACAAAACACGGCGATTTTAGACAACTTGCCAACGGAGAATTTCAAATTACAATTAATAATACTTTAAATCCATTTCAATTTTTACTAACTCTTATTCATGAGATAGCTCATCATATTACTTTTAAAAAATATGGTAAAATCCAACCCCATGGTAAAGAATGGAAACAACAATTTCAACACCTCATGTTACCTTTTTTACACCCAACGATTTTTCCAAACCATATGTTAATTCCTTTAGCTCATTATTTAAAAAACCCAAAAGCAAGTACAGATAGTGACATTAAACTTTCTTTGGCATTGAAGGGAAACAAAGCAGAAAATGGAAAGAATTTTGTTTTTGAACTTCCCCTAAATAGTACATTTGTTTTTAAAAATAAAATGTATAGAAAAGGTAAAAAAAGAAAAACTAGAATTGAGTGCTTACAACTGACCACTAATCGAATGTATCTATTTAATCAGAATACTGAAGTTATTTTAAATAAAACTTAAAAATATGGAGGAGAATCAATCAAACCAATCAGAAGTAAAACAAGAAAATGTAAAAAAAGAATTTAAAAGTTTTGCCATCAGTTTAAAAGATTTCTTTTTTGAACTTCTTGACATTCGTGAGGGAACAGATAAAAAAGATACGATCCAAAAGATTAAGGATGGAATTCATGTTAAGAGTCATACGGCATGGATTCTTGTTTTTTCAATTATCATTGCCTCTATAGGTTTAAATATAAGCTCTTCAGCAGTTGTAATTGGAGCCATGCTAGTTTCACCACTAATGGGTCCAATTTTAGGAATTGGTCTTTCCATTGGGATTAACGACATAGATACAATGAAGAGTTCGCTGTCTAATCTAGGAGTTATGGTTGTTATAAGTGTAGTTACATCTTTCTTGTTTTTTAGCATTCCTATTTTTCAAGAAGAAACTCCAGAATTAATAGCAAGAACAAAACCAGATGTTAGAGATGTACTCATTGCTATAGCGGGAGGATTAACGCTTATTGTAGCGCTAAGCAGATATAAAGAAATGACAAATACCATTGCAGGTATAGCCATTGCAACAGCACTTATGCCTCCTTTATGTACAGCAGGTTACGGATTGGCTGTAGGAAATTTATCATTTTTTGGAGGTGCTATGTTTTTGTTCATCATTAATTCGATATTTATTGCATTGGCTACGTTTGTAATTATAAAATTTTTAAAGTTTCCTGTTGTAAAATATATAGATTCTGCTGGTAGAAAAAGAATTGCACAATTGGCTTCTGCAGTAGCATTAATCATATTTTCATATAGCATATATACATTTGTTCAATTGTACAAGGAAAATACATTTGAACAAAACTCAATGAATTACATCAATGATATGGAGAAAGCTACAGGTGCTGGAATCATTAATAAAAAAATAAATTACGCTGAGAAAAAAATTGATCTGGTAAATATTGGAAAAAAATTAACAGAGAAAGAACAAATTGAATGGAAAGGCAAACTAACAGCCTATAAATTAGAGAATACTACTCTTCAAATCACACAAGATGAGGAAACCTCAAAATTATCCGATAAAGTAAAATCAATTGAGGATTTGTATGTGAAAAATCAAAAATTAATTGCATCAAAAGAGGAAAGTATTCAAGAAAAAGATTTAAAAATTAAAGAATTGATTAGTGCATTAGATAAGCTAACGAAAGAAAAAATTCCTTTTGCTCAAATTAGTCAAGAAGCAAAAATTAATTATGAAGGGTTAAAAACTATTAGTTTCTCGAAAGTAATTTCAACAAATTTCGAAACCATCGATACTATACCTGTTGCCTCAATCAGTTGGCATGATAGTATTCAAAATAAAGAAAATCTCAAGATTAAAATGACTCAATGGTTGCAAAAAAGACTGAATCTTGAAGACTTAATTTTAAAAGAAAAGTCAAACTAAGCCACAAAAAAAACTCCAAACTTTTGTTTGGAGTTTTGTTTTTGTGACCGGGCTGGGGCTCGAACCCAGGACCCTCTCCTTAAAAGGGAGATGCTCTACCAACTGAGCTACCAGGTCAAATTATTCCTTAGCGGCTGCAAATATAAAAGCAAAATATCAATTTTCAAACTAAATTTTTACTTAGTTTCATTTAAGTAGGTAAGTCGTACTTTTTTAAATAATTCAGAGCTGTAAACAAATTTTACAACAGCTTCATTATCAGTTTTAAAGATCTCTTTATTAGTTCCTTCCCAGGCCTTAACTCCATCCTTTAAGAAAACTATTTTATCTCCAATTTGCATCACTGAATTCATATCGTGAGTATTTATAACTGTTGTTATTTTATATTCATCAGTAATTTCCTGAATTAAATTATCAATTAGTATAGCTGTGTTAGGATCTAGTCCAGAATTAGGCTCATCACAAAATAAATATTTTGGATTCATTACAATAGCTCTGGCTATGGCAACTCTTTTTTGCATTCCTCCAGAAAGTTCTGCTGGAAATTTAGAATTGGAATTTTCTAAATTTACTCGCTTCAAAACAAAATTTACTCGTTCTAACATTTGTTCTTCAGATTGTTTTTTGAACATTTTTAAAGGAAACATTACATTCTCTTGAACAGTTTGCGAATCGAACAAAGCAGAACCTTGAAAAACCATTCCAATTTCTTGACGCCATTGTCTTTTTTGTGCAGTAGTAAACTCTGTATTTATACCTCCATTAAAAGAAATTGTTCCACTTTCAGGAGTATGTAAACCTATTAATGATTTTAAAAATACGGTCTTTCCAGAACCACTCTGCCCAATAATTAAACTTGTTTTACCTGGCTCAAACGAAGTAGAAATTCCTTTCAAAACCTGAATTCCACCAAAACCCTTATATAAATTATCTACAATTATCATTAAGTAAGTAACATTTGAGTTAAAAAATAATTAGAGATGACAATTAAAATGATGGTCCAAACAACAGCCTGTGTACTTGCTTTTCCTACCGCTATGGACCCCCCCTTTACATAATAACCATGATAAGAAGGTACAGTGGCTATTAGAAATGCAAAAATTAATGTTTTTATAAGTGCATATTGAACTAAAAAAGGATTAAAATCTAATTGTAATCCTTGGGTATAATCTATCACAGAAAACATTGATGATGAAAAACCAGCTACCCATCCACCTAGAATTCCAAGAAACATCGCCAATACCACGAGAAATGGATAAAAGAAAACAGTTGCCAATACCTTTGGCAGTACTAAATAATTTAACGAATTTATACCCATCACCTCTAAAGCATCTATCTGTTCACTAACCCTCATACTCCCTATACTTGAAGTAATGTAAGAACCAACTTTTCCTGCCAAAATGATGGAACAAAACGTTGGTGCAAATTCTAAAATTACAGACCGTTTCGTTGCAAAACCAACTAAATATTTTGGAATGAGAGGGTTTTCAATGTTTAGTGCTGTTTGAAGAGCAATAACGCCACCAATAAAAAAAGAAATAAAAATTACTATACCAATAGACTTTATTCCCAATTCATCAAATTCTTTAAAAAGAGCTTCTTTAAAAACTCTCCCTTTTTGAGGTCTCTTGAATACCTGCCCAAGCATCATAAAATATTTACCAATATGTTTTAGGTAATTCATTCTTTATATTCTTTATGCTAAAGTATTAAAATATCGTTAACCTTACGAATAATAACAGGGATGAAACTAAAAATAATTACTTTTGATATCTATATAAAATATCCTTTCTAATGAAAAGACATCTCTTTGTGTTAATTTTTACTATTGCCATCATTTTTGGTTGTGAAAAAGAGGAAATAAAAGAGCAAAAGCCCGCACTGGTTGTTGGTATAGTAGTTGATCAAATGCGATTTGATTATTTAACAAAATATGCTAAAAGATATAGCCCAGATGGGTTTAAGAAATTTCTGAATAAAGGATTTTCATTAACTAATGCCCATTTTAGTCATTTAGGAACTTATACAGCCGTTGGTCATGCCACTATATATACGGGAACTACTCCAAGTGAACACGGTATTATTGGAAATGATTGGTATGATAAATATTTAAAAAAATCTATCTATTGTGTTGATGATAAGAACTATTATTCTTTAGGCACTCTCGGTAATTCTGGTGAAAAATCACCAAAAAGATTAATTACTACAACCATTACAGATCAGGTACGATTAGCTCAAAATATGAAAGGAAAATCTATAGGAATAGCACTTAAAGATCGATCTTCTATTTTGCCTGCAGGTCATAGTGCAACAAGTGCATATTGGTATGAAGGAAAAGATGAAAATAATTGGATTACTAGTTCTTACTATATGGATAATCTCCCAAAATGGGTCATTGATTTCAATTCTAATAATAACGCAGATAAATATCTTTCGTCACCTTGGCATACTTTATACCCCTTAGATACCTATGTACAAAGTTTAGCAGATGATAATCCTTATGAAGGAACCTTTAAAGGAGAAACCTCTCCAACATTTCCTCACGATTTACCAGCACTTAGAAAAGAAAATGGAAATTATGATTTAATTAAAGACACTCCTTTTGGAAATGATTTAACGCTTGAATTTGCTAAAGCAGCTATTAAAGGTGAAGAATTGGGCAAGCATGATGTGATTGATTTTTTAGCATTGAGCTTTTCAAGTACAGATTATGTTGGACATCAATATGGTACAGATGCAATAGAGATTGAGGATACCTATTTGAGGCTTGATCAAAACATTGCAGATTTATTTACATTTTTAGATCAAGAAGTTGGTGCTGGAAAATACACCGTATTTCTTACTGCAGATCATGGAGCTTCTCAAGTTCCGTCATACTTACAATCTTTAAAAATTCCTGCGCCCTACTTTAAATTCGAAACATTTAAAACCTATTTAACTGAAATTTCAATGGCTAATTTTGGAAATCAGAATCTCATAGAAAATGTATCTAACTTTCAAATTTTCTTGAATAAAAGAAAAATAAAACAATTAAAATTAAATGAAGATATTGTGGCCAATGTGTTTGCAAGAGAATCCTTACTTTTTGACGGAATATATAAAACAGTCACCTCAAAAACATTATTAACTTCTGAATTTAATTCTGGTATTTTAGAAAAAATTCAACATGGCTACAATCAAAAATTATCTGGTGATGTTGTAATTATTCCAACACCAGGAACAATATCTAGAGGAAAAACAGGTACAACTCACGGCTCTGCATATAGCTATGACACTCATGTACCTATACTGTTTTATGGCACAGGTATTAAAAAAGGATTTTCTCATAAACAGCATGATGTAAAAGATATTACTCCAACTCTGGCAACCCTTTTAGGTGTAGAATTCCCAAATGGAAGTTCAGGAAAGATTATTGAGGAAGCCTTAAAATAATTGAAAAAAGATTAGTTTACTTTAGGCAGAAATATCTCAGCCATCATACATCTAGCACTTCCACCTCCACAAGCCTCAATAGTATCTAATGGACTAGAAATAATTTTACAGTGATTTCTAATTTGTGATAATTGTGATGGATTAAGTGAAGTATAGGCTGCTTGACTCATTACTAAAAAAAGTTCGTCATCTGTTCCCCTAACTTGCAACATGTTACCTGCAAAATTATTTACCTGATCTTCAGATATTTCAATAATTTTCTTACCATCTTCTTTCAAATGTTTTAGTACGTTTTTGCGTTCTTTTTTATCATCAATACTATCTAGACAAATAATAGCAAACGTTTCTGCCAAACACATCATAACATTCGTATGATAAATCGCTTTTCTTTTGTCATTAACCGTTTGAAATGAGGAAAATACAACTGGAGTATATTCAAAATCCTCACAAAATTCAATGCACAAATCTTCATCTGCTCTGGGTGATAGGGCACAATATGCTTTTCTATTAACTCTATCTAAAAGTAAACTTCCTGTTCCCTCTAAAAAAATACCTTCATTTTCAGCACTAGTATAATCTACGCTATTTTTTATAACAAATCCTTTTTCTTCAAGTTGGTCCAAAATATCTTCTCTTCGTTCATGACGTCTATTCTCGGCAAACATGGGATATACTCCTACTGTACCATTTTCGTGAAAAGAAATCCAGTTATTCGGAAAAATAGAATCTGGAGTATCTGAATCTTCAACATCTGAAATCACAATCACCTCAACTCCATAAGATTTTAATTTATTTACATAATTATCAAATTCTAGTTGAGCATTAATATTAACAGAATCTGGCAACATAGTACTCAATACTTTCTGATAATAATTGTTTACTGCGGTTTGCTCATTCATCCTAAAGTTTATTGGACGAATCATAAGAATTGAATTTGTAGTTTGTTGCATATTAACTAATTTCTAATACAAAACTATTACTTTTTTAGTAGTCAAAAAAAGTGTTTTGAAATTTAATTTATTAAACAACTGGAAAATTAATTAACAAGTCTTTGAGTTTAATTTAACAAAATTTAATATTTATTTTGTTTAATCATTATCTAGTTTTATTAAACATAATTAAAAAATAAACACTTATGAAAAACCTACTTAAAATTATTCCAATCTTGTTAATATCACTTACAAGCCTACAATCCTGTAATGATGATAATGATAATGTTTTACCTTATCAACCAGAAGATCCTGCAACCAATACTATTGTTGACATTGCTTTAGGTGCAGAAAACTTAACAACACTAGTAGCTGCATTACAAAAAGCAGACCTTGTTACAACATTAGCAGGTCAAGGTCCTTTTACTGTATTAGCGCCTTCAAATGATGCGTTTAATACATTCTTGAGCGATAATGGATTTAGTAGTTTAGATGATGTACCTACTGATGTTTTAACAAATGTATTGTTAAATCACGTAGTGAGTGGAAGCTTAGCTTCAACAGATCTATCAACAGGTTATGCCTCAACGCTTGCAACAAGCGCTGCTTCACAAACTCCAATGTCATTATTTATCGACACCTCTAACGGTGTTAAATTTAACGGTGTGTCTTCTGTTACAGATGCAAATATACAAGCAGATAATGGTATTGTACATTTGGTAGATGCAGTTATCGGATTACCGGACGTTGTTACTTTTGCGGTGGCTGATCCAACTTTTTCAACCCTAGTTGCTGCATTAACACGTGACGATCTAACAACTGACTTTGTAGGAGTATTATCAACTCCAACAGGAACATCACCAGCACCATTTACAGTATTTGCTCCTACTAATGATGCATTTGGATTACTTTTAACTGAGTTAGATTTATCAGGATTAGGTGATATTGACGAGCCAACTTTAGATGCAGTACTTAAAGTACATGTTGTTGCTGGAGCCAATGTATTTGACACTGATCTTAGTGATAACTTAACTGTATCAACACTAGGTGGTGACATCACAGCTAATGTAACTGGTGGTGCAACCCTAACTGATTCTAGTGGAAGAGTAATTGATATTGTAGCTACCAACGTACAAGCTAATAATGGTGTAATTCATGCCACAAGTAAGGTTATTTTACCTTAATTGAGTTGCCATACACATCAAAAAAATCCATCAATAATGATGGATTTTTTTATTTGGTATATGTTTATCTGAGAAGATTTTAGGCTTATAAAAATATCTTATTTTTTATAATTTTAATTATTCTCTTATCAAAGGTAAAGTAGAACACCTTAACAAACCTTCTTGTTTAGCTATCTCTGAATAAGGAACTTTTTCAACAGTAAATCCTTTTTTTTCGAGCCATGAGTTTAATCTTGTAAAGTTTTTTTCTGAAACGATTATATCCTCTGATATAGAAAAAACATTACTGTTCATCTCATACATTTCGTCTTTAGAAATTTCAAAAATATTTTCTTTACCAAAAAAATTGACCAACCAATCATATTCTTCCTCAATGAGAAATCCATTTTTGTGAAGAATGGCCATATCTTTACCGATTGGTTGAAAGCAACAATCTAAATGTAAAGCATTTTCTTTTGCATTATCATTAGATTTTCTTAGTTCAAATGATTTTACAATTTTACTTGGAAACAATTTCTGAATAGCCTCCACTGCAAATGTATTTGTTCTTGCTGTAATGTATTCTGAATAATCTTTCCCCGAATAAGTCCCAATAAAAATATAGTTATTCCATGGCATAACATCTCCCCCTTCAACATGACATTCCTCTGGAAGAGTAATTCTATTTTCTTTTGGTATTTGTTCTAAAACATGACGTATTGCTGTAATCTCTTGATCTCTTTCAGGAAGTATATTCGCAGAAATAAATTTATCTTCTATTACAAAACCAATATCTCTTGAAAAAATTTGGTTATAATTTTCGATAACCTCTGGACGAAACACTTGTATATCATATTTTTCAAATACGCTCATTACTGATTCCATTTCAAAAATCATATCCTCTTCTTTAGGATAAGTGCCTGCTATAATATGTAATTTACTTTTTGGATCATAACACTCTTCTAAAATTGGTGGAGGCCCGTTATGATATGCAATCCCCAAAACAACAGATCTCAATCGAGAGGTTTCGTTTTGAATATTTAAGTATAACATACAATCGAGTTAAAAGGTAAAATGAACAAAGAGGTATTGAACAGGAATTCTAGGTATCTAGTTTATTTCGCTTATATAACTATTAATCTACCTTTGAGCAATATTTTTAAATTCTCTATGAGTTTCACCAGTATAAATTTGACGTGGACGTCCAATAGGCTCTTTTCCTGTTCGCATTTCTCTCCATTGAGCTATCCAACCCGGTAAACGGCCCAATGCAAACATAACCGTGAACATTTCAACAGGTATTCCCATGGCTCTATAGATAATACCAGAATAAAAGTCTACGTTTGGATATAACTTTCTTTCAACAAAATATGGATCATTCAGAGCCTCTTTTTCTAATGATTTTGCTACGTCTAAAATTGGGTCTTCAATTCCTAAGTCATTTAAAACCTGATCTGCAGCAACTTTAATAATTTTAGATCTCGGGTCAAAATTTTTATATACTCTGTGTCCAAATCCCATTAATCTGAAAGAATCGCTTTTATCTTTTGCCTTAGCCATATATTTTTTTGTGTCTCCACCATCTTCTTTAATAGCCTCAAGCATTTCAAGTACAGCTTGATTAGCACCTCCGTGAAGTGGACCCCAAAGTGCAGAAATACCCGCAGAAAGCGATGCGAATAAACCCGCATGAGAAGAACCAACTATTCGAACAGTTGAAGTAGAACAATTTTGCTCATGATCTGCATGTAAAATTAACAACTTATTTAAGGCATCTCTAACAATCGGATTAATGAAATATTCTTCATTTGGCTTGGAGAACATCATACTCATAACATTTTCCAAGTACCCTAACGAATTAGATCCATAGTTAAGTGGAAGACCATTGATTTTTCTCATAACCCATGAGACTAAAACTGGTAATTTCCCCATAATTTTGACTATGGCATTATACATTTCTTCCTCAGAATCTACATTTACAGAAGAGGGATTAAAAGCAGTTAAAGCACTTGTTAAAGAGGATAATATACCCATTGGATGAGCAGACTTTGGAAATGCATCTAATATTTTTCTTACATCATCATCAACAATTGCTTTATCTTTAATATCTGTATGAAATTTATCTAATTGATCTTGGGTTGGCAATTCTCCAAATATCAATAAATAAGCTACTTCTAAAAAATCTGCATGCTCAGCTAGTTCTTCAATTGAATACCCTCTATATCTTAATATCCCTTTTTCTCCATCTAAGAACGTTATTGCACTTTTACAAGCTCCAGTATTTTTATATCCAGGATCTATGGTAATCACACCTTCAGAAACTCCTCTTAAGCTTTTAATATCAATAGCTAATTCATTTTCAGATCCTTTGATTACTGGAAATTCATATGCTTGGTCTCCAATTTGTAATTTAGCTATTTCTGCCATTTTATTTTATGATTTTATTTTTTATGAAGTGTTGCAAAGATAACTATTTTAAAGAGTTTTAAAAAAAACTAAGATAGTTTTTGAATATGAAAAAATAATATTTCTTATAATGTAACATCAATAAAAAAACCTCTTAATTAAAATTAAGAGGTTATGCATACAAATAGAGATGGTATTAAATTTTAAAAGCCTTATTTTGAGGAAAATATGCTACACTTCCTAATTCTTCCTCTATTCTTAATAGTTGATTATATTTAGCCATACGGTCTGATCGAGATGCAGATCCAGTCTTGATTTGGCCACAATTTAAAGCAACTGCTAAATCTGCAATTGTTGTATCTTCAGTTTCTCCGGAACGATGACTCATTACTGATGTAAAACCTGCATTTTTAGCCATGTTTACGGCATCAATTGTTTCAGTTAAAGTTCCTATTTGATTTACTTTTATTAAAATAGAATTGGCAATACCATTCTCTATTCCACGAGACAATCTCTTTACATTTGTCACAAATAGGTCATCACCTACTAGTTGAACTTTATCTCCAATTTTTTCAGTTAGATACTTCCAACCTTCCCAATCATTTTCATCCATACCATCTTCAATTGAAATAATTGGATAATTTGAGGCTAAATCAGCTAAATAATCTGCTTGCTCTTTACTAGTTCTTATCTTACCTGTTTCACCCTCAAACTTAGAATAATCATAATTACCATTTTCATAAAACTCAGCTGCTGCACAATCTAAGGCTATCATAATATCATCACCTAACTTGTAACCTGCATTTTTCACAGCCAAAGCTATTGTGTCTAGAGCGTCTTCTGTTCCCTCTAATGTAGGGGCAAATCCTCCTTCGTCACCTACTGCTGTAGAAAGATTTCTATCATGAAGAACCTTCTTTAAATTATGAAATATTTCAGAGCCCATCTGAATTGCATGAGAAAATGAAGATGCTTTTACTGGCATAACCATAAATTCTTGAAAAGCGATAGGTGCATCTGAATGTGAGCCACCGTTGATAATATTCATCATAGGAACTGGAAGAGTGTTTGCAGAAACACCCCCTATATAACTATATAAAGGAATACCTAATTCACATGCTGCAGCTTTTGCAGTGGCAAGAGAAACTCCTAATATTGCATTCGCACCTAATTTAGATTTATTTGGAGTACCATCAAGGTCTATCATCATTTGATCAATTTTATTTTGTTCAAAAACAGAAAAACCTAATAACTCCTGAGCTATTATTGAATTTACATTATCTACAGCTTTCAAGACGCCTTTCCCCATATAATCTTTACCGCCATCTCTTAACTCTACTGCCTCATGTTCTCCTGTAGAAGCTCCAGATGGAACTGCTGCTCTCCCTAAATATCCATTTTCTGTTGTAACATCAACTTCTACCGTAGGATTTCCTCGAGAATCAAAAATTTGTCTTGCATGAACGTTTATAATAATACTCATTTTATTAAAATTTATAATTTAAAAGTTTCTTTTATTCATTTGGCGCTAAATTACATAATATAGAGGTTTTATATTTATATTATTATGAATTTATTACGAAAACGATTTCATCTTTAAAGAGCTGTAATTCTTTGAAAATTAACACTTAGGAATAAAAAAAAACCCACTCCTAGGAGTGGGAAAAATTGCTATGAAAAAGAAAGTGATGTTAGACATCACCGCTGTAAAAGTAATACATATTCATTAAATGAACAAGCATTAATCATAAAAAAAAGTAGTTTTTATTACAAATTCATTAATAACATTTAAATGTATATATGGATACAATAATAAATATAAACGTATATTAACTATTTGATATTTTCAATAAATTGATCAAATAAGTATTCAGAATCATTTGGTCCTGGGCTAGCTTCAGGATGATATTGAACAGAGAAACAATTTTTATTTTTAACTCGAATACCTGCGACTGTCTGATCATTAAGGTGGACATGGGTTATTTCTATGTCTTGATGAGATTCAGTTTCTTCTCTGTTGATGGCAAAACCATGATTTTGAGATGTAATTTCACCTTTACCTGTGAGTAAATTTTTTACTGGATGATTTATTCCTCGATGTCCATTATGCATCTTATAAGTAGAGATTCCATTTGCTAATGCAATAACTTGATGCCCTAAACAGATCCCAAATAAAGGTAAATCTCTAGCAATAATTTCTCTAGCTAAATTTTGTGCTTCTACAAGTGGCTCAGGATCTCCAGGCCCATTAGAAATAAAATATCCGTCAGGATTCCATGCATGTAAATCTTCAAAAGTTGAATTATATGGAAATACTTTTACATAAGCACCTCGCTTTACAAAGTTTCTTAAAATATTTTTCTTTATTCCAATGTCTAAGGCTGCTATTTTAAATTTCGAATTTTCATCCCCTACAAAATATGGTTCTTTTGTAGAAACTTTTGAAGCCAACTCAAGACCTTGCATAGAAGGCACTTTAGATAGTTTAGATTTTAATTCGTCTATATTATCTGTCTCAGTAGATATAATAGCATTCATAGCCCCATTATCTCTTATGTAAGAGACTAATGCTCTGGTGTCTACATCTGAAATTGCAACTAAATTATGGGCCACAAACCAATCTTTTAGATTACCATCAGAATCTACCCTAGAATGCTCAAAGCTAAAATTTCTAACTACTAAACCAGAAATTTTAATCCCTTCAGATTCAACTTCAGAGGCATTGACTCCATAATTCCCTATATGGGCATTAGCAGTTACCATAATTTGACCAAAGTAAGATGGGTCTGTGAAAATTTCTTGGTACCCTGTCATTCCAGTATTAAAACAAATTTCTCCTGTAACGGTTCCGTCAATCCCAACAGATTTACCATAAAAAATAGTTCCATCTGCTAATAAAACTAATGCTTTTTTTCTTTGTTGATATTTCATTCAATAAAACTTCTAAGTTCAAACAAAAATAAGAATATTTATGAATAGATGTATTTAATTTTTAATCAAAAAAAAGGCAACCGATTTCAGTTGCCTTTTTTTATCAATTTTAAAATTTAAAATATGTTATCTAAGTTTTTTAGAGCTACTTTAATGTCATTAATTTTTTTAAACGATAGCTTATTCTTTGTGAAATATTTTAAAAGAGAACTTTTTTCAGCTTCAT
>JAYOAM010000001.1:185611-416628 GCA_038104255.1 Flavobacterium sp.
TTTTTTTGTCTTTAGAATTAACAACTACAGGATAATTTTTCCAGGTATCAAATAAATAAATAGATCCATCAATAGTTCTTGGAGGGTTTATAAATCTGACTGCTGTTCCAGCAGGAAATTTGCTAGAACCCCAATATCCAGGTTCGCCTCCAGCTAAATTTTTTAGCGCTATAGCATTATTTTCACTTACACTAGATTGAGTACTTTGAGAATATCCAACGGTAGTAATTGTTAAAAATAAAACTGTAATAATTTTCAATTTTCTCATTATTTATTTATTATTTATTGTTTACGAGTATCATTAATCCATAACATTAAATTTCATAAACAAATTTTATACAATATAAAGCTAAAAAATAAAAAGAGCGAAGTGAAATTCACCTGCTCTTTTTAACAAATAATTAATTTTTTATATACTCTACAAACTTTAATAAATAAAATTATTTAATTTTTGGTTTGATCTTAAATATTAAAATATGTTGTCTAAATTTTTCAAAGCTACTTTAATGTCATTAATTTTTTTGAACGATAGCTTATTCTTTGTGAAATATTTTAAAAGAGAACTTTTTTCAGCTTCATTATTTGCAAAGGAATTTAAAATGTTCTTTTTCTTAAGCTTCAATTCAGTTATTCCTTGCTCGTTTGAGATATAATACTCTTCTTTATGTACTAATTTATCTGTTTTTCTGCTCAACATTGGGTTTACTGAACCCTCCACAAGCTTAACACTATGAAAATTTAATAATGAAACCCTATCAGACTCATAGATCACTTCAAAGACACGACTACCAATTTCTGTATCAATTTTTTTAAACACCTTCCCTTTAATGGTAACATCTTTAATAGATTTCATATTTAATACAAAAATGGAATCTTCCGATATTTTTGTAACCATTCTATTTGTTCTCAAATTAAAATTTACATTGTTTAATGTAAATGTTTTTTTGTCTTTAGAATTAACAACTACAGGATAATTTTTCCAGGTATCAAATAAGTAAATAGAACCATCTATAGTTCTTGGAGGATTTACAAATCTCATTGGAGTACCATAGGTACCATTACCTGATCCATTACCTGATCCTGTTATACCTTGAAGTGCTCTGGAATTGTTATCGCTTACATTAGTTCCTGTATTTTGAGAATATCCAATGGTATAAATTGTTAAAAATAAAACTGTAATAATTTTCAATTTCTTCATTTTTTCTTTTTTGTTTGATATATATTAGTAAGAATCGTTACCAATGATAAGGTTGCGTTTTACTCATATAATATTTTATAAAAATAAAATAAAAAAGAGCAAGATGAAATTTACCTGCTCTTTTTAACATATATTTAAATCTAAATTTACGCTTCAGATTTCTCCTCTTCAGAAGCAGCTGGTGCTTCAACTGGAGCAGTAACCTGTTCCGTTTTCTTTCTTCTTCCTCTACGTGTAGATTTCTTAGCTTTTTTACCTTTAGGGTTGTATATTTCGTTATAATCAACAAGTTCAACCATAGCCATAGGAGCATTATCTCCCTGACGGTTTCCTAGTTTAATAATACGAATATAACCACCTGGTCTGTCTGCTATTTTAACAGAAATTTCTTTAAATAATTCTGTAACAGCAAACTTATCTCTTAGATAACTAAATACAACTCTTCTATTATGAGTTGTGTCTGATTTAGATTTTGTGATTAATGGCTCTACAAAAACTCTTAATGCTTTAGCTTTTGCTACTGTTGTATTAATACGTTTGTGTTCTATTAAAGAACAAGCCATATTGGCTAACATAGCTTTTCTATGTGCTGTTTGTCTTCCTAAATGATTAAATTTCTTTCCGTGTCTCATGACGTTTGTTTTTTACTTTCATCTTGCTCAACTCACTATTGAGGAGCAAAATATGAAAGGTTAATCTCTATCTAATTTGTATTTTACTAAATCCATTCCAAAATTAAGACCTTTAACAATTACAAGTTCTTCTAATTCTGTTAATGATTTTTTACCAAAGTTTCTAAACTTCATTAAATCGCTTTTGTTAAAAGAAACTAAATCTCCTAAAGTATCTACCTCTGCAGCTTTTAAACAATTTAATGCTCTGACAGAAAGATCCATATCGATCAATCTAGTTTTCAACAACTGACGCATGTGTAATGATTCTTCATCATAAGTTTCAGTTTGAGCAATTTCATCAGCTTCAAGCGTAATTCTCTCATCAGAAAATAACATAAAGTGATGGATTAATATTTTGGCAGCCTCAGTTAACGCATCCTTAGGATTAATTGAACCGTCTGTTTCAATATCAAAAATTAATTTTTCGTAATCAGTTTTTTGCTCCACACGGAAATTTTCAATGGCATACTTTACATTCTTGATTGGCGTGTAAATAGAATCTGTGAAAATTGTACCTATGGGTGCAGAAGATTTTTTATTCTCTTCAGCGGGAACAAAACCTCTACCTTTTTCGATAGAAAGTTCCATATTTAATTTAACCGATTTGTCCATATGACAAATCACTAAGTCTGGATTTAAAACTTGAAATCCAGAAATATATTTCTGTAAATCACCAGCGGTTAATTGATCTTGTCCTGAAATAGATACAGAAACTGTTTCTCTATCTGACTCCTCAATTTGTTTCTTGAAACGAACTTGTTTAAGATTAAGTATGATCTCAGTTACATCCTCAACAATGCCTTTGATTGTTGAAAATTCATGCTCTACTCCATCTATTCTCAATGAAGTAATTGCAAATCCTTCTAAAGAAGATAATAAAACTCTTCTTAATGCATTCCCTACTGTTAAACCAAAACCTTGTTCTAGTGGTCTAAATTCGAATCTACCAGAAAAATCTGTAGATTCAATCATAATTACCTTATCTGGTTTCTGAAAATTTAAAATTGCCATATGTTTTCTTCGTTTTAATTGTTATTTGGTTGCGCGGTATGAAAGCGTGAAGAATTGCAAACCTACCCTTTGGCCAAATACCAATGTGGTTAATTAATTTATTATTTAGAATATAATTCTACGATTAATTGTTCTTTGATATTTTCAGGAATTTGTAATCTTTGTGGAGTTTTTACAAAAATTCCTTCTTTTTTATCAGAATTCCAACTTAGCCATTCATAAACTGAACTGTTAGAGGCTAAAGCGTCATCAATTGCTTGAAGTGATTTAGATTTTTCTCTTACTGCAACAACGTCACCTTCTTTTAAAGAATATGATGGAATATTTACAATTTCTCCGTTAACAGTGATATGTCTATGAGAAACCAGTTGACGTGCTCCTCTTCTAGATTTAGAAATTCCAAAACGATATACTACGTTATCTAAACGAGATTCACATAACTGTAATAATACTTCTCCAGTAATTCCTTTAGAGGAAGATGCTTTTTTGAATAAGTTACTGAATTGACGTTCTAAAATTCCATAAGAATATTTAGCTTTTTGCTTTTCCATTAACTGGACAGCATATTCAGATTTTTTACCTCTTCGTTTTGCATTTCCATGCTGTCCTGGAGGGTAATTCCTTTTTTCGAAGCTTTTGTCTGCTCCAAAAATTGCTTCGCCAAATTTACGAGCAATTTTAGTTTTTGGTCCTGTATATCTTGCCATTTCTATTTATATTACAATAGGGATTATGAATTAAGGCTTACTCCTTCGATAATCTGATTCCTATTAATTAAAATTTAATTATACTCGTCTTCTTTTTGGTGGACGACAACCATTGTGTGGCGTTGGAGTAACATCTATAATTTCAGTCACTTCAATTCCTGAGTTGTGAATAGATCTAATTGCAGATTCTCTACCATTTCCTGGTCCTTTCACATATACTTTTACTTTACGTAAACCTGCTTCGTGTGCTACTTGAGAACAATCTTCTGCTGCTAATTGAGCTGCATAAGGTGTATTCTTTTTAGAACCTCTAAATCCCATTTTCCCAGCTGAAGACCATGATATAACATCACCCTTTTTATTAGTTAAAGAGATGATAATGTTGTTAAAGGAGGCTGTAATGTGAGCTTCTCCAATAGCCTCAATAATTACTTTACGTTTTTTTGAACTTGTTTTTGCCATAATATTTGGTGTTTAGCAATAATGCCCTAGTAAATTATGTTTTGTAAAACACGGCACACTAGTTAGTTACTGCTTTTTGTAACTTATTTTTTCTTGTTAGCTACTGTTTTTCTCTTCCCTTTTCTTGTTCTAGAGTTGTTCTTAGTTCTCTGACCCCTCAAAGGAAGACCTACTCTGTGACGAATTCCTCTCTGACATCCAATATCCATTAGACGTTTAATACTTAATTGTACTTCAGATCGTAACTCACCTTCGATAGTATAAGTTCCAACTTGTTCTCTAATTGCAGCGATTTGGTCATCGTTCCAATCTGAAACTTTAACACTTTCGTCTACTTTTGCATTAGCTAATACTTCTTTAGCTCTGCTCTTACCTATACCAAAGATGTAAGTTAAAGCAATAACTCCTCTTTTGTTCTTTGGAATGTCTATACCTGCTATTCTTGCCATTACCCTTGTCTTTGTTTAAATCTAGGATTTTGTTTATTAATTACATATAATCTACCTTTTCTGCGCACTATTTTGCAGTCGGCACTTCTTTTCTTTACTGATGCTCTAACTTTCATTAGTTCTAATTTTTAATATCTATAAGTAATTCTGGCCTTAGTTAAATCGTAAGGACTCATTTCTAATTTTACCTTATCTCCTGGTAATAATTTGATATAATGCATTCTCATTTTACCAGAGATATGAGCCGTTACTATGTGCCCATTTTCTAATTCTACACGAAACATTGCATTAGACAATGCTTCTGTAATAGTTCCATCTTGTTCTATTGCTGCTTGTTTAGCCATAATTTACTTTAGTGATTTTCTATTACTATTTCCAGATTTCATTAAACCATCATAATGACTGTTTAACAAATAGGAGTTAATTTGCTGAATGGTATCAATAGCAACACCAACCATAATGATTAATGAAGTTCCTCCATAAAACAATGCCCATCCTTGTTGAACTCCAAACTGAACTACAACAGCAGGTAATACTGACAATCCTGCTAAGAATAAAGAACCGGGGAAAGTGATTCTAGACAATACAGTATCTAACCTTTCAGCGGTGTCTTTTCCTGGTCTTATTCCTGGAATAAATCCTCCACTTTTCTTTAAATCATCAGCCATTTTATTCGTTGGAATTGTAATCGCTGTATAAAAGAAACTGAATATTATAATTAATAATGCAAAAATTACATTGTACCAAAATCCAAAAGGATCTTGTAATTCTGATAATAATGGAAATTTTCTTGCTAATGCCATAGGTAAAAACATAATGGCTTGAGCAAAAATGATTGGCATTACACCTGAAGCATTTAACTTTAATGGAATATAATCTCTAGATCCTGCAGTATTTTGAATATTTCCTGCAACAGTTCTTCTAGCATATTGAACGGCTATTTTACGAACCGCTGTTACCAGATAAACACTTAAAAGGATTACAACAAACCAAACAATTACTTCAATTAAAATCATCATAACACCTCCTGCACCTGCATTTGTTGTTTTAGCAACATATTCTTGAAGAAAAGACGCTGGAAAATTAGCGATAATACCAACTGTAATTAATAATGAAATTCCGTTACCCACACCTTTATCTGTAATTCGCTCTCCTAACCACATAGCAAAAATTGTTCCTGCTGTTAGTAAAATCATAGATGAAATCCAGAAGGTAGGACCAGTTACTAAAAATGCTTCTGGCGGAAGACCAAAAGTATTTTGGATAGCTGCGATATACGTTGGCCCTTGAAGCATCGTAATAAGTATCGTTAACCATCTAGTAATCTGCGTAATTTTCTTTCTACCACTTTCTCCATCTTTTTGTAATTTCTGTAAATAAGGAACAGCTATTCCCATTAACTGAACTACAATAGATGCTGAAATGTAAGGCATAATCCCAAGTGCCATAATAGAAGCTCTTGAAAATGCACCCCCTGTAAAAGCGTTTAATAATCCTAAAAGACCTGAGGAGGTACTTTCTTTTAATGCTGAAAGTTGCAATGGATCAATTCCAGGTAAAGGAACACCAGCCATAAAACGATACACAGCAATTAATCCAAGAGTAAGAATAATTTTATTCTTTAGCTCTTCAATTTTCCAAATGTCTTTTAATGTGGTTATAAAATTCTTCATTTAATAGATTCTTATAAAGTAACTGCTTGTCCACCGGCAGCTTCAATTGCAGCTTTGGCAGTAGCGGTAAATTTATGAACAGTAATGTTTAAAGTAGCCTTAAGCTCACCACGACCTAGTATTTTAACCAAATCATTTTTACCTACAACACCATGTGCTACTAAAATATCTAAACTAACTGTATCCGTTATCTTTTTATTATCAACTAATTCTTGAAGTTTATCTAAATTGACTCCTTTATACTCTTTACGGTTTATGTTTGTGAAACCAAATTTAGGTACACGTCTTTGAAGCGGCATCTGACCCCCTTCAAAACCAATCTTTCTAGAATAACCTGAACGAGATTTTGCTCCTTTGTGACCTCTTGCAGCCGTACCACCTTTTCCAGATCCTTCACCTCTTGCAATTCTTTTTGCGCTTTTAACAGATCCTTCTGCTGGTTTTAAGTTATGTAAACTCATTTTCTATATATATTAAATTTCCTGAACGGAAACTAAGTGTTTAACTCTATTTACCATACCAATAATTGTAGGAGTTGCCTCATGTTCTACAGTTTGGTTCATTTTACGTAAGCCTAGTGCCTCCATAGTCCTCTTTTGGTTTTGTAGGCGTCCGATTTGACTTTTTACTTGTGTAACTTTAATTCTTGCCATCATTTAAGGTTTAACCGTTAAATACTTTCTCTAAAGAAATTCCTCTTTGTTTTGCAATTGTTGCAGCACTACGAAGTTGTAATAACGCATCAAAAGATGCTTTCACAACATTGTGTGGGTTTGAAGATCCTTGAGATTTTGATAATACATCGTGAACTCCAACAGACTCTAATACAGCACGAACTGCACCACCTGCAATAACTCCCGTACCATTAGAAGCTGGCTTGATAAATACTTTTGCTCCACCAAACTTTCCTTTTTGTTCATGAGGTACAGTTCCATTTAAGATTGGAATTCTTACCAAATTCTTTTTTGCATCTTCAATGGCCTTTGCTATTGCTGAGGCAACATCTTTAGACTTTCCTAAACCATGACCTACAACACCATTTCCGTCTCCAACAACAACGATTGCGGAAAAGCCAAATGCTCTACCCCCTTTTGTTACTTTGGTTACACGTTGTACTCCTACAAGTCTGTCTACAAGCTCTAATCCGCTTGGCTTAACTCTTTCTACGTTTTTATATTTATGATACATACTATAGACTTATTAAAATTTTAAACCAGCTTCTCTGGCAGCTTCTGCTAATACTTTTACTCTCCCGTGATATAAATACCCGTTTCTGTCAAAAGCAACAGATTCTACTCCAGCTTTAACTGCTAATTCTGCGATAGATTTACCAACAACAGCAGCAGCTTCTTGTTTTGTACTTGCTTTAATATCCTTATTTCTTGATGAAACTGAAGCTATTGTTGCCCCGTCTACATCGTTAACTAATTGAGCATAAATCTCTTTATTACTTCTAAATACAGACAATCTTGGTTTTGTTGCTGTACCAGAAACAATTTTTCTAATTCTTTGCTTAATTCTAGTTCTTCTTTGAAGCTTTGATAATGCCATAACGCTTATAAATTATGCAGATTTACCTGCTTTTCTTCTTAATACTTCACCTACAAACTTAACTCCTTTACCTTTGTAAGGCTCTGGTCTACGGAAACCGCGAATTTTCGCAGCTACTTGCCCTACCAATTGCTTATCAAATGAAGTTAATTTAATAATTGGATTTTTTCCTTTTTCTGAAATCGTTTCAACTTTAACTTCTGGAGCTAATTCTAAAACAATATTATGAGAAAAACCTAGTGCTAAATCTAATTTTTGACCTTGATTTGAAGCTCTGTAACCAACACCAACTAATTCTAATTCTTTAGTCCATCCTTTACTTACCCCTTCAATCATGTTAAAAAGTAAAGCTCTCATTAAACCATGTTGAGCTTTATGATTTTTACTTTCTGATGCTCTTTCTAAAGTAATAACATCTTCGTTAATGGCTACAGTAATACCCTCAGATATGGATTGAGTTAGTTCACCTAACTTACCTTTTACTGTAATCATGTTTTCGTTTACGTTTACATCTACACCTTGTGGAATGTTAACCGGACTTTTTCCTATTCTACTCATCTCTTCAGTTTAATGAACGTAACATATAACTTCTCCTCCAACATTCTCTGCAATGGCTTTTTTATTAGTCATTACACCTTTAGAAGTTGAAACAATAGCAATTCCAAGTCCGTTTAATACTCTTGGCATTTCACTGGCGCCAACATATTTACGTAAACCTGGTGTACTTATTCTTTGAATTTTTCTGATGACAGACTCTTTTGTGTTTTTGTCATATTTTAAAGCTATTTTAATGGTTCCTTGAACAGAACTGTCATTAAATTGGTAGCTTAAAATATAACCTTGATCAAACAAAATTTTTGTCATTTCCTTCTTCAAATTTGAAGCAGGAATTTCTACTACTCTGTGTCCAGCAGATATAGCATTTCTAACTCTAGTTAGATAATCTGCGATTGGATCTGTATACATATTTATTTAAATTTCGAATACGGTTTTCAATTATCTCTATTTACCTACAGATTACTCTGTGATAACTGAACCTATAATCAGTTAATTTTAATTTTTCTCAAAAATTAGAGTTTGCAAAAGTAAACATTCTAATTCTTATATTGAGATTTATCTTGAATTTCTACCAGCTTGCTTTTCTAACACCTGGTATTAATCCTTGATTTGCCAATTCTCGGAAAGTCACACGAGACACTCCAAATTGACGCATATACCCTTTTGGTCTTCCTGTAAGCTTACATCTATTGTGCATTCTTATTGGAGACGCATTCTTTGGTAATTTTTGCAAAGCATCATAATCTCCAGCTTCCTTTAAAGCCTTTCTTTTTTCAGCATATTTTGCAACTATTTTTGCTCTTTTGCGTTCACGAGCTTTCATTGATTCTTTAGCCATCTCTTAATTTTTTTTGAATGGTAAACCTAATTCTCCTAATAATGACTTCGCTTCTTTATCAGTGTTGGCAGATGTTACAAAGGTAATATCCATCCCATTGATTTTTTTAACTTGGTCAATATTGATTTCTGGATAAATAATTTGTTCTTTGATTCCCAAATTATAATTACCTCTTCCATCAAATCCGTTCGCTTTTATTCCGTTAAAGTCTCTCACACGTGGTAAAGAGGCAGTAACTAAACGATCTAAAAATTCATACATTTTGTCTCCTCGTAAAGTAACTTTTGCACCAATAGGCATTCCTTTACGTAGTTTAAACGATGCAACGTCCTTTTTAGAAATTGTAGCTACAGCTTTCTGACCAGTTATCGTAGCCAATTCTTCTAATGCGTAGTCTATTAATTTCTTGTCAGCAATTGCAGCTCCAACTCCCTTACTTACAACTATTTTTTCTAGTTTTGGGACTTGCATAATATTGGTATAGCTAAACTCTTCTGTTAAAGCTTTTACAACTCTAACTTTATACTCTTCTTTTAATCTTGGTATATAACTCATGATTATACTTATTTTTTAGTTTTTTTAGAGATTCTAGTTTTAGCATCTCCATCAACATTATAACCAACTCTTACAACTGCTCCATCTTCAACTAACAATACGTTAGAAATATGAAGTGAAGCTTCTTTTTTCACAATACCTCCTTGAGGGTTTTGAGCACTTGGCTTGGTGTGTTTTGAAATCATATTAACACCTTCCACTACAACTCTATCTTTATCCTTAACGATCTGTAAAACTTTTCCTTCAGATCCTTTATGGTCTCCTGCGATAACTCTAACAGTATCTCCTGATTTTAATTTAAACTTCTTCATCTTGTTTCTGGTTTAAAGCACTTCAGGTGCTAATGATACAATCTTCATAAATTGTTTCTCACGTAATTCACGTCCAACTGGACCAAATACACGAGTTCCTCTCATTTCTTCTGTTGGACTTAAAAGAACACAAGCATTATCGTCAAACCTAATGTAAGATCCATCCTTACGACGAATTTCTTTCTTTGTTCGAACAACAACGGCTCTTGATACTTGTCCTTTTTTAACGGTACCGTTAGGAGTTGCAGACTTTACAGTCACCACAATTTTATCTCCTACTCTGGCATAACGTTTTTTAGTTCCACCTAAAACTCTAATCACTAAAACTTCTTTTGCTCCAGTGTTATCTGCGACTTTTAATCTTGATTCTGTCTGTAACATATTATTTAGCTCTTTCTAGGATTTCTACTAATCTCCAACGTTTTGATTTACTCATAGGACGAGTTTCCATTATTTTAACGGTATCACCTTCGTTGCAATCATTCTGTTCGTCGTGAGCAACATACTTTTTAGTTTTTAATACAAACTTACCGTACATTGGGTGTTTTACTCTCTTTACTTCAGAAACAACAATGGACTTTTCCATTTTGCTACTAGAAACAACACCTATTCTTTCTTTTCTAAGATTTCTATTTTCCATCTTTAAAACTGACTTAGAATTATTGTAATTCTCTTTTTGTTAATTCTGTTGCAAGTCTTGCTACAGTTCTTCTTAAGCTTCTTAACTGCATTGGGTTTTCCAATGGAGTTATGGCGTGAGCCATCTTAAGGTCGTTATAATTTTTTTGCAACGCTCCCAACTTCTCTTGTAAATCAGCAGCTGATAATTCTTTAATTTCTGATTGTTTCATGTTCTTATAGAATTAAGCGTTAGTATCATAATCTCTAGCTATTATAAACTTCGTTCTTACGGGAAGTTTTTGTGCTGCTAAACGTAAAGCTTCTTTGGCAACATCCATTGGCACTCCTCCAATTTCAAACAAAATTCTACCTGGCTTGACCACTGCAACAAAATGATCTGGTGCACCCTTACCCTTACCCATACGTACTTCTAAAGGTTTTTTGGTAATAGGCTTGTCTGGAAAAATTTTAATCCAAAGCTGACCTTCTCTTTTCATATAACGAGTTGCCGCGATACGAGCTGCTTCAATTTGACGAGAGGTTAAAAGGTTTTGATCTAGAGACTTAATCCCAAACATTCCATTAGAAAGTTGATGACCTCTTCCAGAAATACCACTCATATTTCCTTTCGCCTTCTGTACCTTACGGTATTTTACTCTTTTTGGCTGTAACATTGTTAATTTCTAAAGTTTAAAAATTATTTTCTTCTACGAGGTTGACGTTTCTGATTTCCTCCTTTGTTGGCTCCACCTTGTTTTTTAGATAGACCAACTAATGGAGATAATTCTCTCTTACCATATACCTCACCTTTCATAATCCATACTTTCACACCGATTCTTCCGTATGTAGTATGTGCTTCAACAAGTGCATAATCTATGTCTGCTCTAAACGTAGATAGAGGTATTCTACCTTCCTTGTAATGCTCAGAACGTGCCATTTCTGCTCCATTTAAACGACCAGAAATTTGAATTTTAATTCCTTCTGCATTCATTCTAATAGAAGCTGCAATAGCCATTTTAATTGCTCTCTTGTAAGAAATTCTATTTTCAATTTGACGTGCTACACTGGCAGCAACTAACTTAGCATCTAATTCTGGACGCTTAATTTCAAATATGTTGATTTGAACTTCTTTCCCTGTAATGTTTTTTAGCTCTTCTTTTAACTTGTCTACCTCTTGACCTCCTTTACCGATAATGATACCTGGACGTGCCGTAGTGATAGTAACGGTTACAAGTTTTAAAGTACGCTCAATAATTACTCGAGAAACACTTGCTTTAAATAATCTAGCATTTACATACTTTCTTATTTTGTCATCTTCAGCGATTTTGTCACCGTAGTTTTTTCCACCATACCAGTTAGATTCCCATCCTCTGATAATTCCTAAACGATTTCCTATTGGATTAGTTTTTTGTCCCATTTCTACTAATGATTATTTACTGATATTTTTTACTCCTAACTCTAAAGTAACGTGATTAGAACGCTTACGAATTCTATGAGCACGCCCCTGTGGAGCAGGTCTTAATCTTTTTAACATTCCGGCGCTATCTACACATATAGATTTTACAAATAATCCGGCTTCTTCAATACTTGCCTCTTCATTCTTAGCTTGCCAGTTTGCAATTGCAGACAATAACAATTTCTCTAAGTTCACTGAAGCTTCTTTTGGACTGAATTTTAAGATTTGTAAAGCTTTTTCAACTTCAACTCCTCTTACCTGATCTGCAACTAAGCGCATTTTTCTTGGTGACGTAGGGCAGTTGGTTAGTTTAGCAAAAGCTCTGCTTTTTCTAGACTCCTTTAACTGCTGTGCCATGTTGTGTTTACGAACTCCCATTACCTACTATTTTTTACCTTTATTTTTTGCACCTGCATGTCCTCTAAAAGAACGTGTTGGTGAAAATTCTCCTAATTTATGTCCTACCATATTTTCAGTTACATAAACAGGAACAAATTGACGTCCGTTATGTACAGCAATGGTTTGACCAACGAAATCTGGTGAAATCATACTTGCTCTAGACCAAGTTTTGATTACAGTTTTCTTCCCAGCTTCTACATTAGCCATTACTTTTTTCTCTAACTTATAGTGAATATAAGGTCCTTTTTTTAATGATCTTGCCATGTCTTATTTCTTTCTACGTTCTAGAATATATTTATTACTTGCTTTGGTCTTAGATCTCGTCTTATATCCTTTAGCTGGAATACCATTTCTAGATCTTGGATGACCTCCTGAAGATTTACCTTCACCACCACCCATTGGATGATCGACTGGATTCATTACAACCGCTCTTGTTCTTGGTCTTCTACCTAACCATCTTGATCTACCAGCTTTACCTGAAACCAGTAATTGATGATCTGAGTTAGACACCACTCCAATAGTAGCTGTACAGGTTAACAAGATTAATCTTGTTTCACCAGAAGGTAATTTAACCGTAGCATACTTACCATCTCTTGCCATAAGCTGAGCGAAAGAACCCGCAGAACGAGCCATTACCGCCCCTTGTCCTGGACGTAACTCAATACATGATATTGTAGTTCCTAGAGGAATATCACTTAAAGGCATGGTATTTCCGATTTCTGGTGCAACACCTGAACCTGAAATAATAGTTTGACCTACTTTTAAACCGTTTTGTGCAATCACATAACGCTTTTCACCATCAGTATAACTTATAAGTGCAATAAATGCTGTACGATTTGGATCGTACTCAATAGTTTTTACTGTAGCAGGAATACCGTTTTTATCTCTTTTAAAATCGATAATACGATATCTTTGTTTATGACCTCCTCCAATGTTACGAGTTGTCATTCTTCCCTGATTGTTTCGACCTCCAGATCTTTTATTCGGAGCTAATAAACTTTTCTCCGGCTTATCAGTTGTAATGGTGTCGAACCCATTTACAACTCTAAAACGCTGACCTGGTGTTATTGGTTTTAATTTTCTAACTGACATTTCTTCTTTTCTTAAAGATTGTTATAAAAATCAATACTTTCTCCTTCTGCTAACTGTATAATTGCTTTTTTATACGCTCCTTTTTTACCTGTTACTAAACCTTTTTTTGTGAATTTAGTATTCTTTTGTACAGGGTAATTCAAGGTTTTTACACTAGAAATAGAAACTCCATAAGCAGTTTCCACTGCCTTCTTAATTTCTATCTTGTTAGCTTTCTTATCTACTACAAAAGCATAGCGGTTAAATAACTCACTATCATTAGTAGCTTTTTCCGTAATAATAGGTTTAATTAAAATGCTCATCCTACTTACTTAAGTTGTTTTTAATTTCTTCTAAAGAGCTTTCTGAAATTACCACTTTACCAGCATTTAAAATACCGTATGTGTTAAGACCTGAATTATTTACCACCTTAGATGTTTTTAAATTTCGGGAAGACAAATACACATTGTTATTTGATCCACTCATGACAAACAATGACTTTTTAGATTCTAACTCTAATGCTTTTAATACATTGGTAAAATTCTTTGTTTTTGCCGTATCAAAATTAAAGTCTTCAACAACTACCAAGTTATTGTCTTTGGCTTGAATACTTAAAGCAGACTTACGAGCCAATTGTTTTAAGTTTTTATTCAATTTGAAAGAATAGCTTCTTGGTCTTGGTCCAAAGATTCGACCTCCACCTCTAAACACTGGAGACTTGATACTACCCGCACGAGCTGTACCAGTTCCTTTTTGTTTTTTTATCTTTCTTGTACTTCCTGCAATCTCTGCGCGCTCTTTAGATTTGTGCGTTCCTTGTCTTTGATTTGCCAAGTATTGCTTTACATCTAAGTAGATAGCATGATCGTTTGGTTCTATTCCAAATACTTCTTTAGAAAGCTCTACCTTTCTACCCGTATCTTTTCCATTAATGTCTAAAACTGCTACTTTCATTATTTCTGAATAGTTATGTAAGAATTTTTGTGACCAGGAACTGCTCCTTTTACAACAAGTAAGTTCTTTTCAGCAACTACTTTTAAAACTCTTAAGTTTTGAACTTTCACTTTTTCACCACCCATTCTTCCGGCCATTCTCATTCCTTTGAATACTCTCGCAGGATATGATGCAGCACCAATAGAACCAGGAGCTCTTAAACGGTTGTGTTGTCCGTGAGTGGCTTGACCAACTCCGCCAAAACCATGACGTTTTACAACCCCTTGGAAACCTTTACCTTTAGATACACCAGATACATCGACAAACTCGCCTTCTTCAAAGTGTTCAACAGTAATTGAATCTCCTAAATTATACTCTTTTTCAAACCCTTGAAATTCAATGACTTTTCTTTTAGCAGTGGTGCCAGCTTTTTTGAAGTGACCATCTAACGCTTTGTTAGAACTCTTCGCCTTTTTGTCATCGAAACCCAATTGTAACGCATTGTATCCGTCTACCTCTTCGGTTCTGACTTGGGTAACAACGCATGGACCTGCTTCGATTACTGTACAAGGAATGTTCTTCCCGTTTTCATCAAATAAGCTGGTCATTCCGATTTTTCTACCTATTAACCCAGACATTTAGTTAAAATTTTAGACGATTAGATTTTTTCCAGCGCGTCTATATTAATATTATTGTTTTGAAACCTAAGTTTCTGCACTTGTCTTTAAAATTTCTCCTAAAAAAAAAGCGTAAAACAAACGCTACGCTAATTTGTTTTTTCCGTTTTTCCTTCGCGAAACCCTCCGGACATGTTAATGCTCCAACTTTGCTAGGTTTGTTTGAATAAATTCAACGCAATTTTAGCAAATGGACTGCAAAAGTAGTAAATTTATTTTGATTATTATACTCCTACCCTAAAAAAATAAAAGAACTTATTTTTATTTTTTACCAGGCTAGTAGTATAGCCAAAAAAAACGAGTTGTCTGCATGCAGACAACTCGTATAATTCTTGCTTTACGCAGGTACTTAATTAGACGTATAATACAGTTCTACTTTATAGTCATTTCCTGCAGGTAAACAAAAATTCATCATACCATTACCGGTTACAAATTTATTGGTTGCACTATCGTAAGAACCTGTAGCTACTAATACTTGGGTTCCAGTACTGTCACATATAATGGCTTTTCTAAAGTTTACAACCGTGTCTTTAGGCAATACCGTAGTACCTAAATCCATGTGTGTAGTAATTCCATCTGCAGTTCCCGTAATACTGATTACTTTTTCCACAGTAGTATCTACAGTCACTAAATTGGTTTCTGTTGGCGTATTTTCTGTGACATGAATTTTGGGAGATCCTGCAGAGCCTAAGGGTTTCCATTCGCCTCCAGAAGTTGGGGTACCATAACCAGGGTCTGGATTGCTAAAATAATAAAATCCTGGAGTAACTTCTTGATTTCCAATACCAGAACCATTATTAGGTGTGTTTCCTGTTGCTGTAGTATACTTTACTAGACTTTGAGTCTTAAGCCTAAAAAAAGCAGGGATATGGATATTTTGTACCCATGTCCCTTTATTGTGTTCTATTTGTTCTGTAAACAGATAGGTTATGAGGTATGCATTTTGAATTGAAGCAGCATTGAGAAGCCGAACACTTCCCTGCATCAACAGAGGATGATGTAACACCAGGGTTTCTGAAATAATTTTAAGATCTCCTGTAATGTTCAGTTTATTTTTTATCTCGAGTTGAGAGGCATCATGAATGGCGACATCACTTAAGCTTGTGTTAAGAGAAGTAAATAACTGCTGTGAAACCCCTGTAAAATGAAGTGTCCCTTCTCCTAACAGATCACTTTGAAAAGTATTCTCTTGCTCTAGGGTATATACATCATCATTTAATGTGACTATAAAATCTTTCTTTACCACAAATTGTGCAGACATACGTAAAGTAAATAGAAAACCAAAAACTACCAATAGCAGTAAAAAACTAGAAAAGCTCTGAGAATTACGGAAAGGGGTTTTCATCTTTATTAGGGGTAAATATGAATATAAATAAAAAAACTAAATGAGATAAAGTTTTTTCTTGTGCAATTTTTGTAGCAATCTTAAGTATGAAAAGAAATACATTACATTCATAAAAAAAGACAATGCCTTAGGCATTGTCTTTAGGGTTGTGAAGTGTAAAATTGAGTTGTAAGACTAAAAGTACTTACACTGTAAATTTACAAATACTTATACTTTAATTTCAACTTCTACTCCGCTAGGCAATTCAAGCTTCATAAGGGCATCAATAGTTTTTGAAGAAGAACTATAGATGTCCAGCAAACGCTTGTATGCAGACAATTGAAATTGTTCTCTAGATTTTTTATTCACGTGAGGTGAACGTAAAACCGTGAAAATTTTCTTGTTTGTTGGTAAAGGAATTGGACCATTAACTACTGCCCCAGTACTCTTTACCGTCTTTACAATTTTCTCAGCAGATTTATCTACTAAATTGTAATCGTAAGACTTTAATTTTATTCTAATTTTTTGACTCATCGTTTTTATTTTTAGTAGATTATCCTTTTGCTTTAGCAATTACTTCTTCAGAAACGTTAGAAGGAGTTTCTGCATAGTGAGAAAATTCCATGGTAGACGTTGCTCTACCAGATGACATGGTTCTCAATGCTGTTACATATCCAAACATTTCAGATAATGGCACTAAAGCTTTAACTACTTTAGATCCAGCACGGTCACTCATATCATTTACTTGACCTCTTCTTCTGTTTAAATCTCCTACAATATCACCCATGTTTTCTTCTGGGGTTAATACTTCTAGCTTCATTAAAGGCTCCATGATTTTTGCTTTAGCAGATTTTGCCGCTGCTTTATAACCAAGTTTTGCCGCTAATTCAAAAGATAATTGATCTGAATCTACCGCGTGAAAAGAACCGTCTTTAAGGGTTATTTTCATAGAATCCATCTCATAACCTGCTAAAGGACCATTTTTCATTGCTTCTTTGAATCCTTTCTCTACTGAAGGCACAAATTCTCTAGGTACATTACCCCCTTTAATGATAGACTCAAATTGCAAGCCTTGGAATCCTTCGTCTGCTGGTTCCATTGTAAATACAATATCTGCAAACTTTCCACGACCACCCGACTGCTTTTTATACACTTCTCTGTGATCTGCAGCAGCGGTAATGGCTTCTTTATATTCTACTTGAGGCTGACCTTGGTTTACCTCTACTTTAAATTCACGCTTTAAACGATCTACAATTACATCTAGGTGTAACTCTCCCATTCCTGAGATAATGGTTTGTCCTGAAGCTTCATCTGAACGTACGGTAAACGTAGGATCTTCTTCAGCTAATTTACCAAGACCAATCCCTAGCTTATCTACATCTGCTTTTGTTTTTGGCTCAACAGCGATACCAATTACTGGATCTGGAAAGTCCATAGATTCTAATACTATAGGATGCTTTTCAGCAGTAAGTGTATCTCCGGTTTTAATAGATTTAAACCCTACAGCTGCCCCAATATCTCCTGCTTCAATAAATTCAATCGCATTTTGCTTATTGGCATGCATTTGGTAGATTCGAGAAATACGCTCTTTTTTACCTGATCTATTGTTTAACACGTAAGATCCGGCATCTAATCTACCTGAATATGCTCTAAAGAATGCTAGACGACCCACAAAAGGATCTGTAGCAATTTTAAATGCTAAGGCAGCAAATGGCTCCTTAACATCTGGCTTACGAATTTCTTCTTGATTTGTGTCTGGATTTACACCTGCAATACCTTCTTTATCAGTAGGTGAAGGCAAATAACGACATACAGCATCTAAAAGAAACTGAACCCCTTTATTTTTAAATGCAGATCCACAAATCATTGGAATGATAGCCATATCCATTACGGCAGACCTCAGTGCTGCATGCACTTCTTCTTCTGTAATCGATTCTTCATCCTCCATAAATTTTTCTAAAAGATTCTCATCGTAACTTGCAACTTCCTCAATTAAAAGTGCACGATATTTACGAGCTTCTTCTTTCATATCCTCAGGAATTTCGATAATATCAAAAGTTGCTCCCTGAGTTTTATCGTGCCATACAATAGCACGGTTTTTTACTAAATCTATAATTCCTTTAAAATCATCTTCATCACCAATGTTTAAAACAATTGGCACTGCGTTTGATTTTAACATGTCTTTTACTTGCTGACATACTCCTAAAAAATCTGAACCTTGACGATCCATCTTATTTACGAAACCAATTCTTGGCACCTTGTAATTGTCTGCTAGTCTCCAGTTTGTTTCAGATTGAGGCTCTACACCGTCTACTGCACTAAATAAAAAAACTAAACCGTCTAAAACTCTAAGTGATCTATTTACTTCTACAGTAAAATCTACGTGACCTGGAGTATCAATAATATTAAAATGATACCCTTTAGTTTCTGGAGTTTTTTCACCATTTTCAATAGGAAAATCCCATGTACAAGTGGTTGCAGCTGAAGTAATTGTAATTCCTCTTTCTTGCTCTTGTTCCATCCAGTCCATTGTTGCTGCTCCATCGTGAACTTCTCCAATTTTGTGAGAAACTCCTGTGTAGTACAACACACGTTCTGTAGTTGTGGTTTTTCCAGCATCAATATGTGCTGCAATACCAATATTTCTAGTGTATTTTAAATCTCTAGCCATTTCTATTAAAATCTAAAGTGAGAGAATGCTTTGTTGGCTTCAGCCATTTTATGAGTATCTACACGTTTTTTCACTGCTGCCCCTTCTTCTTTAGCTGCTGCTAAAATCTCTGCTGCTAAACGCTGTGCCATGGTTTTTTCGTTTCTCTTACGCGTGTACAAAATCATCCATTTGATGGCCATCGATACTTTTCGATCTGGTCTAATTTGCATTGGTATTTGAAAAGTTGCCCCTCCAACTCGTCTAGAACGAACTTCTACTTGAGGCATTACGTTAGATAACGCATCTTTCCATACTTCTAATGCTGTTTTTTCGTCGTCTTCCTTCTTTTGTTCTACAATGTCAATAGCATCATAGAAAACCTTGAATGCTACCGATTTTTTACCGGCCCACATCAGGTTGTTTACAAAACGTGTTACTAACTGATCATTAAATTTTGGATCTGGTAGTAATACTCTTTTTTTTGCTGCTCTTTTTCTCATGTCTTTACATTAAAAAAGTTACTAATTACTTTTTTGGGCGTTTTGCACCATACTTCGATCTACGTTGAGTTCTTCCCTCAACTCCGGCTGTATCAAGAGCTCCACGCACAACGTGATACTTTACTCCTGGCAAATCTTTTACCCTTCCACCTCTAACTAATACTATCGAGTGCTCTTGTAGATTGTGTCCTTCACCTGGGATGTATGCGTTTATCTCATTACCATTTGTTAATCTAACTCTGGCAACTTTACGCATTGCAGAATTAGGTTTTTTTGGTGTTGTAGTATAAACACGTGTACATACTCCACGTCTTTGAGGACAAGACGACAAAGCAGCCGATTTACTCTTCTTAGTTATTTTGGTTCTTCCTTTACGAACTAATTGTTGAATAGTTGGCATACTAAATTGTTACTATTTTTCGTTTGTACTAAAATTCCTCTCTTTTTTAAGAGTGCGCAAATGTACAATTTATTTCCTTCTATTCAAATCTGATTTAGCAATTTTTTTATGCACGCATATAAACTGATATTGTTTTCATATTTTAGGGTACATTTACACGTTTTAAACCACATGTTGAGCAAAAAAACTATACCTTATATATATATACTTTTTTTTAGCTGTTTTTCTTATGGAATTGTGGGGCAAAATCTTGAGTTAAAAATAAGCGCAGTAGACACTACCCAAACGCCTATTTTAAATCAAATAAAATTCAATACAAATCATAAACTAAAAGCAGCGCTCTACAAAGAAATAACGTCCATTCAAAATACCTTAAAAAAAGAAGGATATTTCATTACAACAATTGATACAATCTTTGTGAATAACAAAAAATACGAGGCTGTATTTAACCTTGGAAAAAAAACCAATGAAATTATCATCATTAACAAACTAAAACCCGAAGAAAGAACAAAACTTTATGGTGCTCCAAAAATATCAAAGTCAGCAATTGATTCAATAAATATAAAAACAAATGAGTTTGATGAATTTACAAATCAATTACTTGAACAAATAGATAAAAGAGGAAAGTCGTTTTCAGAGATCACCTACGTAAACCCAATTTTGAAAAACGATACATTAATTATTGAATTAACCATTTCCGACTCAAAAAATAGAACAATTGATAAAGTTACCGTAAAAGGCTATGAGGAATTTCCAAAAAAATTTATACGTCAATTGTTTAAAATTGAAGCGGAGACTGTTTTTTCTAAAAGAAAAATGAAAGAAATTTCTACACTCACAAAAAGTCTAGATTTTATTAAAGAAAAAAGAGCGCCAGAAGTATTATTCAAAAAAGATTCGACTCATCTGTACTTATTCATTGAAAAATCAGAAACTAGTAGTTTTGATGGTATTATTAATTTTGCATCAAAAGAAAATGAAGAAGGACTACTCCTGAACGGAAATTTAGATTTAAAACTTAACAACATTCTGAATACAGGAGAAAAATTTGAGCTATTCTGGAATAAAGTTGCTCAAAAAAAATCAGAGTTTAACATTACTAGTGATATTCCTTACCTATTCAATACACCAGTAACTCTGGCGATGGGTTTTAATTTGTACCGACAAGATTCAACATTTTTAAATACAAGTTTCAACTTGGTGACCCAATATGAATTAAACTCACGTTCAAAAACATCTCTATTTTATTCAAATGAAAAATCAAGTGCTTTGTTAAGCACATCAGATCTTACCATTGACTCCTACACAAATTACTTTATCGGTATAGGGTATCAGTTAGAAGGCATAGCTAGCAACGAGCTTTTCAAAAAAAACTACAGCCTAGCATTTGTTAGTAAATTTGGGAAAAGAAAAAATGAAAATACAAATCAAACGCAATTTCAATTTGAAGTCTTGTCATCACTAAATCTACCAACGAGTAAAAAAAGCTACTTTAATATTAGGACAGAAACTAAAATCCTAAAATCTAACAATTACTTAATTAATGAACTTTATAGGATTGGAGGCGCAAACAGTATAAGAGGTTTAAATGAGCAAAGTATATTCACAAACATGTATGCTTTTGCAAATATCGAATTTAGATACCTTACTTCAACAAGCTCTTATCTATATACAATAACTGATATTGGATTTTATAATAATTCTCTAACGGATAAATTAAATAATGTGTATGGTTTAGGAGGAGGCTATCGATTTAAATTAAATAACAACTTTGTTGATTTGGGGTATGTAATTGGAAATAATTCAAATAATCAGATAAAACTTGATAAATCAAAATTAATCGTAAGATGGACCACTTATTTTTAAGTTTTTTTATGATTAATGAGGTGTTTCTGCATATTAGTTATGTTTTTTTTAACATAAACCATTGCTTTTTAAAAAAAAAACAAGATATTTGGGCTAATTAATTCAAATTATAAAATATGAAGACAAAGTTCAAAGGAGTTTTGACGCTATTATTGGCGTTAATTGTGCAGGTATCATTTGCACAAGAAAAAACTGTCTCTGGTACAGTATCTGACAACACTGGTGGTTTACCAGGTGTTAGTGTTATTATTAAAGGTACAACTACCGGAGCTGAAACTGATTTTGATGGTAAATATTCCATCAAAGCTACATCAGGTGACGTATTAGTTTTTAATTACCTAGGGTACAAGACAGTCGAAAAAACTGTTGGTTCTGCCAACGTTATCGATGTAACTCTTGAAGAAGGTGGTGAGGTTTTAGATGAAATCATCGTTACTGCACAAGGTATTAAAAGAGAAAAAAAGGCATTAGGTTATGCTGTAAGTGAAGTTAAATCTGAGCAATTAGAACAACGTTCTGAAGGTGATATCGGAAGAATCTTAACTGGTAAAGCCTCTGGGGTTAACATTCAAACTCAAAGTGGTGTATCTGGTTCAGGAACAAGTATCCTTATTAGAGGTATGAGTTCTTTTAGTGGTTCTAACCAACCTCTATTTGTTGTAGATGGTGTTCCTTTCAGTAGTGACACAAATAGCCAAGGTAATTTCGTTGATGGTAACAATGGTTCTAGTCGTTTTTTAGATATAGATCCAAACAACATCGAGAGTGTAAACGTATTAAAAGGTTTAGCAGCAGCTACACTTTACGGAACACAAGGACGTAATGGGGTTATTTTAATAACTACTAAAAGTGGTTCTTCTGGACGTAGCGCTTCTAAACAAGAAATTACAGTAAGTTCTTCTGTGTTTTTCAACGAGATAGCTTCATTAGCAGACTACCAAAATGAATATGGTGGTGGTTTTGATCAAGCTTTTGGTTGGTTCTTCAGTAACTGGGGTCCAAAATTTGAAAGAGACGGTCCTGGAGGATGGGGAAGCAGTAGTGCTTTCGATGCTAACGGTACGTTAGAACACCCTTACTCTACAGCTTCATTGGCTACAGGTATTCCACAAGCATTTCCAGAATTTGCTGGAGCAAGATATGAGTGGAGACCTTACAATTCAGTTGGAGATTTCTTTAGAACTGGTGTAGTAAGAAGTAATAACATCAACATTCGTTCTTCTTCAGAAGATGGTAAGATGAGTTACAACGTTAACTACGGTAGTTTAGATGATGAAGGATTTACTCCTGGAAACTCTGTAGGAAGAAATACACTAAGTATTGGTGGTAATGCAAAATTATCAAACAAGTTTACTGTTAGTGGAACAATGAACTATGCAAGAACAAACTTTAAATCGCCTCCAGTTGCTGCAAGTTATGGTAGTAATGTAGGTGGTAATGATGCATCAATATTTGGAAACTTATTCTACACACCAAGAAGTGTTGATATGATAGGTCTTCCTTTCCAGAACCCAGTTGACGGTAGTTCTGTTTACTATAGACAAAATAACAGTATTCAACACCCATTATGGACTGTTGCAAATGCAGGAACTACTCAGTTAACAAACAGAGTATTCGGTAACGCAGCACTTACTTATGCGTTGAATGATAATATCAACTTAATGTATCAATTTGGTTTTGATACGTATAGTGAAAACAACTCTAACTTCTCTAATAAAGGTGGTAAGACAGGTAGTGTTGCTAACCAGTCTGGACAATATTCAACTTGGAACAATACCAATACTATTAACAACCACAAAGTATCTATCGCAGGAAATTATGATCTTTCTGATGATTTTGACCTTAACTTTACAGTGGGTGCTGAAACAAGAAGTGATGTATATGACAGAAGTGGAGTTTCTAGTACAGGACAACAAGTATTTGGAGTATTAAGACACTTTAACTTTGGTGTACAAGATGAAATCCAAGTTTCTCAAAGAAGAAACATTATTGGAGCATACGCTCAAGCTGATTTAGGATATAAACAAACTGCTTTCTTAACGTTAGCCTCTCGTACAGATTGGGTTTCTAACTTAACACAAGACAACAGATCAATTACATATCCATCTGCAAGTATTTCATTCCTTCCTTCTAAAGCTATTGAAGCTATCCAAGAAAGTGAATTTATTAACTTCTTAAAGCTAAGAGCTGGTATAGGAACTTCTGCAAACTTCCGTTCAGGATATCCAGTTGCAACTACACTAAGTTTAAATACACAAGCATTTAATACAGATGAAGGTGTAGATGTAGTAACAAACTCAACAAGTTCTTTCTTAGGAAATCCAGATTTAAAACCTGAAACCTTAGAAGAGATAGAATTTGGTTTAGAAGGTAGTTTCTTAGACAATAGAGTAAGTGTTGATTTCTCTATATACCAGAGAACAACAAATAACTTAGTTGTAGATAGACCATTAGATCCAGCTACTGGATATGACAGTACTCTAACAAATATTGGAGAAATTGTAGCTGATGGTATTGAATTAGATGTAACTCTAGATTGGATTAGAAATGAAGGAAATGGACTAAACTGGTCTACAAACTTCAACTATTCTTCTAGTGAAGCAATTGTTACTGACCTTGGAAATGACACAGATTTAGTTGTTTTTGCTGGTTTCACAAACAGAGGTAACGCAGCAGTTGAAGGATTTTCTTTAGGAACTATGATTGGTAGTGCTGTTGCTGAGGATGCAAATGGTAACTTTAGAGTTAATGGAGCTGGTAGTTATGTAGTAGATAATGCTTTTGATTTCTCTGAAGGTAGTGACTATAACAACGTAATTGGAGACGCAAACCCTGATTTTGTTTTAAATATGGGGAACTCTATAAGTTACAAGAACTTCAATTTATCGTTCTTATTTAACTGGACACAAGGAGGTGACATGTATTCTCAAACAGTTCAAACTTTATTAGGTAGAGGGGTTGTAAACCAAGCAGGAATTGATAGAGCAAATTCTTTCATACTTCCTGGGGTTAATCCAGCTGGAGAAACTAATACAACTCAAATCAATAACTCTACTTACTACTTCTCTAACGTATTATACGGACCAGATGAATTAGGAGTATATGATGCAACTGTATTTAGATTACAAGAACTTTCATTAGGGTATTCTCTTCCTAAAAATATGTTAGAGAAAACACCATTCGGATCTTTAAGTGTTACTTTTTCAGCTAACAACTTATGGTTCCATACGCCAAATATACCTGATAACACAAACTTCGATCCTAACGTAGCTGGATTAGGTGTTGGTAATGGTAGAGGTTTTGAATATTTAAATGGACCTAGTTCAAGAAGATATGGACTTTCTGTGAAAGCTTCATTCTAACACAAAAAAATAATTTATATTATGAGAAAAATAAACAATTTAATTAAAATGTTGGTTCTATGCGGAGGATTATTCTTTGCTTCGTGTGAGACCACAGAGCTGGATTTGACACAAAATCCAAATGCTCTTGCGCCAGAACAAGCTGACCCAGATTTCTATCTGAATTCTATTCAGTTATCATACGCATATTTGATAGAAAGTTTTGGAAATACTGCTGGAGCAGTAACTAGGATAGATTACATGTTTGGTAGAGATTATGCAAACGCATACCAACCAGGTAGTTTTAATGGAAGATGGAGTTCTGCATATCAAACAATAATGCAGGATATTAGAGAGATGAATATTTTGGCTGATGAAGCTGGTTTAACTAAACATAAAGCTATCGGTCAAGTAATTGAAGCTCACATCTTAATGACATTAGTAGATTTCTTTGGAGATATACCTTATACTGAGGCATTCCAGGGAGCTGCTAACTTGAATCCAATGTCAGATTCTGGAGAGAGTGTATATGCAGCTGCGCTAGGTCTTCTTGATGCAGCAATTACAAACTTTAATACTGATGCTCTTGGAGAGCCTACATGGGTAGCTGGAGTTACAGATCCTTTTTACAATGGAGACTGGGCTGCTTGGACTAAAGCAGCAAACACATTAAAGATGAATGCATACATGAACACAAGAAATGTTGATGGATCTGCATTAGCTAATTTTAATGCTATCGTTGCCTCTGGAAATTATATTTCTAGTAATGCTGATGATTTCCAATTCCAATGGGGAACTGAAGCAATTCAACCAGACTCTCGTCACCCAAGATATAGAAGTAGCTACACTGCAACAGGTGGTGGATCTTACATGTCTAACTCTTTAATGGACTACATGAGAGGTGGATTTGATGGAGGTTATCAAATTGGTGCTGGTAATTTTATTGCTGACCCAAGAATTATGTTCTACTACCACAGACAAACTAATCCTACTCCAGGTATTGCTGGAGCACCTGCTGACGAAGAGGTGTTAGAATGTGGTTTACAAAATGCTCCTGCACACTATGCTGGTTATGTATTCTGTGCAAATCCTCAAGGATGGTGGGGTAGAGATCATGGAAATGACAATGGAATTCCACCAGATGGTTTCTTAAGAACATTAGCTGGTGTATATCCTGCTGGTGGTAAGTTAGATGACTGGTCTTACGGTGGTCAACAAAACGGTGCTGGTTTTGGTGGTAATGGTATTACTCCAATCTTATTAGCATCTTGGCAAGACTTTTTAATTGCTGAAGCAGAATTAGTAGGTGGTGATCCAACTGCTGCAAAAAATGCAATGTTTGCAGGTATGCAGAAGTCTATGGATAAAGTATTAAACTTTAAACCAAGAACTGAGAGATTTGATGCAATTATGGATATCTACTTTGGTGGTGTATCTTTTGTAGTTAATAATTTCTATGCTAGAATTGATGCAGAATGGGATGCTGCAGATGATGTAATGAATGTATTAGGAATGCAAAGTTTTGTAGCGCAATACGGAAACGGTTTAGGAGCTTATAACTTCTACAGAAGAACTGGATTCCCTACTACATTACAGCCAAATATTGAGCCAAACCCAGGAGGGTTTATCCGTTCATTCTATTACCCAGCTGACCATGCAAATAATAATTCGAATGTTAGCCAAAAAAGTGGTGTAACAGATCCAGTATTTTGGGATAATGGTGGAGCATCACCAGGGTTTCCAGCTGCTAATTAATAACTAAAAAATAATAAAAGATGAAAAAACAAATAAATAAAATAGTTTTATTGCTACTTTCTGTTATTGTGATAAGCAGTTGTGAAAGTGATGATAAAACTATTGAACAAGTCTTTGACGGCGTTGAATATGGTGCTGTTCTTAGAAAGATCGAGATAACCTCGGGTAGTTACAATCTTTCAGATTTAAACTCTGCTTTTTCAATAATAGTTGAAGAGCAAGATGAAGAATATGGAGCATTGTTATCTGAAGTAGATGTGTATGTTTCAGGTGGTCAAGCATCTGGAGAAGCATTAGCTAAAACAATACCTGCTAGCGCATTTACAATTGGTGATAAAGGATTGCCTGTTACTGAAATTTCAGTAACTCTAGGTGAAGCATTAACGGCTTTAGGTCTTGGAAGTAATTATGGTGTTGGAGATGTATTTGGAATACGTTTTTCACTTAAGTTAACTGATGGTAGAGAATTCTCTGCTTCATCTGCAAGTGGAAGTTTACAAGGTTCTTACTTCTCTTCTCCATTCTTTTACACTTCAGCTATCTTATGTACTCCAAAACCTGGAGATTATGTAGTTGATATGCAAGATTCATACGGAGACGGATGGCAAGGTGACGGTATCAAAGTAACTTTTGATGGTGGACCAAGAGCTGATGAAGTAGTATACATAGATATGTTAAGTTCTTATTCTGGTGGACCACCATGTTGTGGTTGGTCAGCATCTTCTGAAACTTTAAATGTTCCTGCTGGAACTGAAGGGTTTGCATGGGAATACACAGGAGATTCTTACCCAGGTGAAGTATCTTTCCAAATTTATGCTCCAGATGGTTCATTATTACTATCTGCTGCTAACCCATCACCAGGATCTTTAACAATTTTAAATTGTTTATAAGAAAAGATTTAAATCTAATCTTAGTAAAATAAGATTTTAAAATCTAAAACCTTCCAAATTTATTTTTGGAAGGTTTTTTTATGCAATACATTAAAATAATTGAAGAGTGTACTCATAAAAAGACATATTTATAATAACTTTACAATATCTATGGAAACTACAACTATATTCGGGTTAAGAGCTATTATTGAAGCCATTGATAGTGGTTCAACAATCAATAAAGTATACCTTCAAAAAGGATTAAGAGGAAGTTTGTTTTTTGAATTAGACACACGTATCAAAAAAGAAAAAATTACCACAAGTTTTGTTCCTGTAGAAAAACTAGATAGACTTTCTAAAAATAAAAATCATCAGGGAGCAGTTGCTCAAATATCACCGATTGCATTTGTAGATCTTGAAGAATTAATAGATACTAGTCTAGCAAAAAAGACTCCTCCTCTATTCTTACTTTTAGATCAAATTTCTGATGTAAGAAATTTTGGAGCCATCATAAGAACTGCAGAATGTACCGGAGTTAATGGAATAATTATTCAACAAGGAGGTAGTGCTCCTATAAACGCAGAAACTATAAAAACATCTGCTGGAGCCGCTTTTAAATTACCAATATGTAGAGTTTTTCACATAAAAGATGCCATTTATACATTACAAGCCTCTGATATAAAAGTTGTTGCAGCTACAGAAAAAACAGAAGATTTGTTATATGCTGTAGATTTTAATCAATCTATCGCCATAGTTATGGGGTCTGAACACAGAGGTGTTAATCCATCTGTTTTAAAAATTGTAGACTATACCGCAAAACTGCCTTTATTAGGATCTATAGATTCTTTAAATGTTTCTGTTGCCTGTGGGGCCTTCTTATACGAAGCTACTCGTCAACGATTATTATAACCTTTATAATTAGATACATTATTCTTGGTCTTCATAAGACTCCTCCTCTAGCTTTGGAGGAGAAAAATTACCATTTTCATCAAAAAAAGAATCAAATTCAGAAGTAGAAAATTGATATTGTTCTTTTACGATGCCTTGATGACGATATATGAAAGAAAAAAGAAGACCAATACTAAAACCCGAAAGATGACCTTCCCATGAAATGCTGTCTTCTGTGGGTAAAATAAACCAAATCATACTCCCGTATAAAAAAATAACGATCAAAGACATCGATATAAGCCTATAGTGTTTTCTAATAATACCACTAAAAAAAATAAAACTAAATAATAAATATATCGTTCCACTTGCTCCAATATGATAAGAATCTCTGGCAATACACCAACAAAAAAAACCTGATAAAACTGTTCCATAAATAAGTACTTTATGGGCAATCTGTCTGTAGAAATAAAATAATGAGGCTAGCAATATAAATAAAGGCACAGAATTGTTAGAAAGATGCGATACATTATTATGTATAAATGGAGAGAAAAAAATACCTCTAAGTCCTTCAAAATCTCTCGGTAATATTCCATATTTATTAAAATTATACCCAAATCTAATTTCAATCCAATAAATAAGCCATATTGCCATTACTGAAACTACTGGAATCCAAAGTACATTTTTATGATAACTAAAAGCATTGTTATTTTGCATACATAAATTTTATCAAAAATAAATCCAATTACTAAATTAACAACTTCTGTCATAAATCTTTAGTATTTTTATACTTATGAATGAACCTTTGGCAGAAAGAATACGTCCTAAAACACTAGAAGACTACATTAGTCAACGACATTTAATAGGTAAAAATGGAGTTTTAACTCGTATCATTAATCAAGGCATTCTTCCTTCTATAATTTTTTGGGGACCTCCTGGTATAGGGAAAACTACTCTAGCAAATATTATAGCATCTACATCAAAGCGTCCTTTTTTTCAACTTAGTGCCATCAGTTCTGGTGTAAAGGATGTAAGAGATATTATTGAGCGTGCTAAAAAAGGTAATGGCTTATTTACAACTCAAAATCCCATACTGTTTATAGATGAAATACATCGCTTTAGTAAATCTCAACAAGATTCATTATTGGGGGCTGTAGAAAAAGGGTGGGTAACTCTAATTGGAGCCACTACAGAAAATCCAAGTTTTGAGGTAATTCCTGCATTATTATCTAGATGCCAAGTTTACATATTGAATTCATTTGATAAAAGCGATTTAATTTTATTATTAGAAAGAGCCATAAAAAAAGATACTATTTTATCAAAAAAACAGATAAAACTTGATGAAACCGAAGCTTTGATTCACGTTTCTGGTGGTGATGCACGCAAATTATTGAATATTTTCGAATTGATAGTTGGAAATGAGGATCAGATTACCATTACAAACCAACTCGTTTTAGAAAAAATTCAAAAAACAACAATTAGATATGACAAAACTGGAGATCAACACTACGATATTATTTCTGCTTTTATAAAATCTATAAGAGGAAGTGATCCTAATGGTGCTGTATACTGGCTTGCGAGAATGATAGAAGGTGGTGAAGATTTAAAATTTATTGCCAGAAGGTTATTAATTTCAGCCTCTGAAGATATCGGAAATGCAAACCCTACTGCATTAATTTTAGCCAACAATACATTTCAGGCGGTAAGTGTTATTGGCCACCCTGAGTCTAGAATTATTTTAAGCCAATGTGCTGTGTATCTAGCAAATTCACCAAAAAGTAATGCCTCATATAGAGCCATAAATAAAGCTCAGGAAATTGTAAAAAAAACTGGAGACTTATCTGTACCTCTTCACCTAAGAAATGCACCTACACAACTAATGAAATCTTTAAATTATGGTAAAGACTATAAATATGCTCATGATTATGAAGGAAACTTTGTGGTAGAGGAGTTTTTACCAGAACCTATTTCCAATTCAAAAATATATGACCCTGGTGAAAATCCTAGAGAGGAAAAGTTTAGAGAAAATCTAAAAAAAATATGGAAAGATAAATATGATTACTAAAACTTAATTTGAAGTACTTTTTTGATGAATAGTTTATCCTCATAATATTCAAAAATCCATTGATTTCCCTTTTTTGTGAGCACTCCATTTTTATTTTTAACAATAAATACATCTTTAGTACTGGTGTTAAGAAGATCAAACACCAATTCGTTATTTGAATTTAAAAGATAATACCCCGTTTCACTCTTTTCAGCACTCAATAAAAAAGTATTAGAGGTATTCTTTTCTTTGGCAATAACCTCTTTAGTATTTGTAGATGAAGGAATTTCAGTGTCTTTTACCTTAGGAGCTTCCTTAAATTCACCATTCTGTTTTTCAGTTTTTAATTTTTCAGTTTTTTTAGACGAAAAAGAGGAATAAATTAAATTTAAATTCTTAATGGTTGAAAATGCATTTCTAATTGATTCTCTGTATGCTTTTTCATAGTCCTTGTATTTACTTTTACCAAGCTTAGATGTGTATAATAATTTACCATTACAATCTAATAATTCTATATAGTTTCTTGTGTAAAAAAGATTAGACTTGTCTTTTACATCTACATGCATGGCACTACATTTATTATAATACAATTCCTCAGGATATTCTTCATTATCTAAATACACATCATAGCCGGCTTTAGCAAATAAAAACTTTGTAAAAGAGTTGGCTTTGTATCGATCTACCTGCTTTAAAAAATCGAAGGTACTTTTGACAATAACGTATTGTTTTTTTGAAGAAATACTTTTTTGCCCAAAAGAAGAGGAACTTAAAAGTATTGAAATAAGAATAAAGTATATAGGTTTCATGATTAATCAATTACAATATTAAATCCAAAATTAAATGCAACAGAATTGGCCGTAGATACATCAGCTACACCTAATAGATTATCTAAACCTCCATACACGTATAGTTTGCCCAATTGAAGGGATGTCGCAGCACCAAAAATGACAGCTGAGTAATCATTTATTGTATGCGTGAACTTAGTATGCACTTTTTTAGATAGTGATGCTTCGTAAAAACTAGTAAAAGAAAATTGAGGTTTAATTGGTCTCATGATATTATGAATTTGAAAACCAATAGCATTGTAATAGTATTCTTTGTGCGTTTTTGAATAACAACTTTTCTCTCGTCTTTCACCAAAACTATATTTAAATGCCGCATTGATTTTCATAGGTCTCCATGAGGTATAGGCTTCTTGAGTTTCCTCTGTAATTACTCTGTCTCGAAAATCTTGTTCTATTTGCTGCCAGTAATTACTTAGACTTGACGTATCATATTCAAAATTTAATCCATCTAAAACATAATCACCTTCGATATTAAAATTTTTAGTGTTTTTTGAATGCTTAACAAAACCTATATCTAATAAACTTGCAGTAAATTCAAGTTGTGATGTAAAATGATAGGTAAGCCCAACATCAAGTCCCAAACCCAAATTACCTCCAAGAAATGTTCTTGAAAAATATTCATTTGGATCATCTACATATTCATCATCAGAATCAACTATTCCTGAAGTCCTAACTTGGCCGTTTATGTTGTTTAAGGATTGACGTATTATGTTATCTGTACCAGTAGATGAATTGAAAGTCCCAAAATTATTTAAAGATTCAATATTTATACTTGACGAGTAAATTTTTGCTCTAGCTCCGATATTAAGTTTCTCACTAATTTTTTTAGATATTCCTGCATGAAAAACTCCTAGAAAATCACCTTTCATAGATACTTGAGCTAAAGAAAAGTTACGGTTTATAAAGGGTTCATTTCCATAATAGAATAACTCTATAAAATCTTTAGGGAGGTAACTTATAAAATCGATTTCTTCATAAAAACCAAAGCTTAAGTAGGTTTTTTTATCTAATCTAAACCCAATATTTAAGACATCGATTTTAGTGTTAAAACTTAAATAATCTGTAGCATTTATTTTATTCAATACCGCTTCAAATCGAGTTCTAAAAGTTCTAGAATCATTTGAAAATAAGTCATTTAACTTAAATCCAGTAATTCCAATATCAAAAGAAACGTCCGATAACATTGGGATACCATAATGACTCCTAAAATTGGTTTCTGCACCGGGGTTTAAGAGTAATGTTTGTGGAGATTCCGCGAAAGAAAATGCCAGTTTCTGCTGAGATTTTAGTGAAATTGCAGAAATTAAAAATACTAGTAAAACTATTTTCTTCATTATTTAAATACTTAAATGAAAAGTTCCGATAGATTTGAACTTAATAAGTTGGTAAATATTGGGATCAATTTGTGTAGAAGATGGATTTAACTTCAGTTCAACTTTAACTTTTCTTGACGTTAAAAAAACTGGAGAAGCAACAATATCAATAGAATCTGAAGCAACATAATTCAAATCTTGAGCCCCTATGTTAAAACTAGGAATAGTTCTGGTAATGTTATCGTTTCCATCATAAAAAACAATATTAATTTCAAAGGATCTATCAAATCTGTTTTCAATTTCAAAATCAAAAATAACTTTAAAAACATCATTCCTAATGGCAGAGGATTTAAAAACTCTAAAATCTGAGGTATCAGTAATTAATGGTATTTCTGAATCTGAAGTATAATCAAAAAAATCATTTTGATCCAAATCAAAATAAATTAAAGGTGCGGTAAGTACAGGTTCTACATTCAAATTAATTTCATCGAAATTTAAATTATCTGTACAAGAAATTAAAAAACAAAGACTAAAAATTGTCATTATGTTTTTTATGTAACTATTCATATGGTGAAAATTGTTAAGTATTTTTTTAAAAAATTAAAGATATTCTTTTAATTCTAATAGATGGAAGATTGAAGTTATATTTTTTGGAATTGTATTCAAGCGTTCTGAATTGAAGTGTATTGCTTTAATTCCACAATTCAAAGCGCCTTGAATGTCTGCCTCAAGATTATCACCAATCATAATGCAATTGGGAGCTTTTGCATTTACGCTTTCTAAAGCAAATTCAAAAATTTTCTTATTCGGTTTTTTAACCCCAACAGATTCTGAAGTTATGATCACATCAAAAAAGTCATAAATCCCCGATTTTTTCATTTTTTTAGTTTGAATTTCTTCGAAACCGTTTGTGATGATATGAAGCTGATAGGTTTGCTGTAAATATTCTAGAATCTCAAAGACCCCCTCAAACAAATAATTGTAATTTGGAAGTTTAGCGATATATTGATTCGATAAATGATGTATTACTTCATCTTTAACAGAAAGTTCTAATGCATCAAAAGTTTCTCTCAATCGAAGATATTTAAGCTCTTTTTTTGTTACTTTTTCTTCCCTGTATTTTTTCCAATAGCTAAAATTGATTGGAATATATATTTTTAAAAAAGAATCAATCGGGACTTGAACCTCGGCGGCAGGTAAAATTTCTTGAAAAGTTAACGCAGAATTTTTTTCGAAATCCCATAATGTATGATCTAAATCAAAAAAAACATGTTGTATTTTCATAAAGTAAATATAATAATCTAACATTAAATATGTTTGAACTTATTATATATTTGATTCTTAAGAAACAACTGTTGAAAAAAAAGCTTCATATATTATTTTTGTGTGGATGGTATCCGTCTTCGGTACTTCCTCAAAATGGCGACTTCATAATGAGGCATGCAAAAGCTGTGAGTACTAAACATAAGGTTAGTGTATTGCATATTATATCTAGACCGGGAAATACTAAAACTAGTATTGAGATTGAAAAATCATCAAGTTTAATCACCTATATAGCCTATATTAAGCCTACCCAAAATCCCATTTTAAAGTTATTTAGATTCTGGTTTGCTTATCGAAAACTATTGAAAAAAATAGGAAGCTTTGATCTTGTGCATCTCAATAAAATGTATCCTTTTGGTGTATTTGCACTTCATCTAAAAACAATAAAAAATATCCCTTATCTCATTTCAGAACACTGGACAGGATATCATTTAAAAGAACAAAAATCTTTACCTTGGTTTGAAAAAGTCTTGTCAAAAAAAATTACAAAAAATGCAAGTTTTGTTTGCCCAGTAAGTAAGAATTTAAAAAAATCGATGCTTAAATCTAGATTAATAGGCCACTATGAAATCATTCCAAACGTTGTAGATACTCACTTTTTTAAACCTTCACAAAAAACAACCAAAAAATTTACAATTACTCATATATCTAACTTACAGGATAAGCATAAAAATATTTCTGGCATGTTGAGAGTTGCTAAGCAACTAGAAAGTTCTATTCCCTCTTTTCAATGGAATTTTATCGGTGGAAAGAAAGATCCATACAATAAATTAATTGATGAATTAAACTTCAAGAAAAGTCAACTAAATTTTATTGATCAATTAAGTCATGAAAAAATCCCAAAACAATTAACGGAATCAGATGTATTTGTACTTTTTAGTAATTATGAGAATTTACCCTGTGTGATTTTAGAAGCTTTTGCCTGTGGAATTCCAGTAATTTCAACAGATGTTGGAGGTATTCAGGAATTTTTTCCAAATGATTTTGGGTTTCTAATTGAAAAAAATAACGAAAATCAACTCTTAGAAAAAATTTTAGAAATACATCATAATCCTATCACAAAAAGTAATAGTATGCACAAATATGCGAATACTAATTTTAGCTCAGAAAAAATATGTGAATCGTTTTCAGAGCTTTACCTTAAAGCATTAAACTAAAAAGAATTGGGTGATATTAAAGAATATATAAAAGGATTTATAGATCGATCAGGGAACTATGTTTTTTTGTCTACTTTATTTTCAAGAGGCCTCTCTTTTTTAGGCTCTTGGATAGCTTTACAACTCATAGATCATGAGGAACTAGGAATTATTCTGTTTGCTTTTAGTATTGTTCAGTTTATTATCCCAATTGGCGGTTTTGGTTTGCATCAAAGTCTGATTAGGTACGGTGCTTTATTAAATTCTAATGAAGAAAAACAAGAACTCTTTTCCTATGTGCTCAAAAAAGGAATAATTGCTTCCATATTAATTATCTTTTTACTGAATATTATCGGTTATTTTATTCCTTTTCAATTTGATAAGACTTATGGGTACTTTTCTTTTTTAACACTCACTATCCTAACAATTTTTATACTTGAAATTATAAAAATACAATTCAGACTTCAGCATAAGAATAAGTTATATGCCCTAAGTGAATTTTGGTATAATGTGATTTTGGTGATCCTAATTTTTATTTTAAGTGCTTACTTTGATGGGTTCGGATATGTCGTAGCTTTAATTGTATCACCACTTATTACAGTACTTATTTTCTTAAAAAAACTAAACATTAAAATAAGCTCAATAAACACCTTAACAATTACCAATTTCTATTTCTGGAGATATGGTTTTTTGGGAGGGATTTCTAATGTTGTAACTCAATTGCTTATTCTTGTTGATCTCATATTAATTGGACACCTTATGGGCAATCCTATTCAAGTGACTAACTATAGATATATATCCATTATACCTTTTAGTCTGTTATTTTTACCAAGAGTGTTTATTACAACAGATTTTGTAACTTTTACTGAAAAGATTGCAGATCGGCAGTATATTTCCAAGTACATAAAAAATTATGTGCAATTGTTTGCGATCATTAGTATACTTATACTTGTTGGCAGCTATTTATTTGCAAGTGAAATTCTTTCGATATTTGGTAAAGAGTACATGATTTACTCAGAGTCTTTTTTAATCTTGATCATAGGTGTTATTGGTATTTTCTTATTAAGGGGAGTTTATGGAAATTTATTGGCATCCATAGGAAGAATTGAGGTCAATTATTATATCATTTGTGCAGCACTAATCATTAATATCATAAGCAATCATTATCTAATTCCAATATACGGCATCAAAGGTGCAGCTATTACTTCAGCAATTTTAATGTGGTTTACTGGAATTCTTTCCTGGTTGTGTTTCGTGTATTTATACAAAAAAAAGTATAAGAAAACTTTTAAAAATAAAGTTTAACCCCTTCGCTACTTGTTATTTTTTAAATAACTTTAAAACTTTGGGAAGCTTATTCATTTTTAGTTGATGATATTTTTCTGTTTCTGCTCCAAAACTTTTTGAAAAACTTGCTACACTTTTTATGGATGAGCCTCCAAAATTAAATTCTGAAAAATCCTTATGGTATTTGAAAATTACTCTGTCTATTAAAAATGTATTGGCTCCATTTTTTCTGTGGTTAAGATCTGTTGATGAGATTAGTTTGGTAATTGAGTTTTTATGTTTTAATAAAAAAACTGAGGCAACTAGTTTATTTTCTTTGTTATAAACAGATAGTATTTCACCTATTTTTTTTTCAATACAAATAGCCATCAACTTTTCTAAATTCTCATAGTCAGTTTCTTTTATATTAGGTGTTCTTTTTCCAATGTTATTTTTAAAAAGCTGAATTAAATTATTTGGATGATCATTCCATTTTTCAATCAAATCAGCTGCAGCGGCTTTTTGTAAATCTTTTTTTCTATCTTTTCTATAATGGGATAAAGTTGAATTATATGTTGTATTAAAAACTAATTTCTGGCATTGTTTTAATTGTAAAAATTCAGGATATAACTCAAAATTATTATGAGTATTCATTCTTAACTCAACAAATTTAAATTTATTAAAAAGAGGGGTTAGAAATTCATTTTCATCAATAACTTCATTAGAGAAAACTCCTAATTGTAACACCCAAAAAGGGGGATACACATATTTGATCCCATATTTTTTTCTCCAAGGAATTGGCATCACTGCCTCGTAATCATCTAGCACTAATACATCCCAATTGTCGCAAACACTATCTAAATACCATGAGAACGCACAAATTTTAGACTGAAGTGAAGTATCTATACATTGGTTGTATTTCTCTTCATCTAAATGTTCTCTGTGAATGTATTTAATTGACATGAGTGTGAATTAATTTTTGCATCTTTTCATAAACCTTTTTCCATCCATTCCATCTAAGGTAGCCACTAAGACTTTCATTGTGGAAAAGCGTAATAAAGGTTCCATTCACATTCATCACTTCATTCAGTAGATCTTTAGTTCTCCCCAAAGACTGCTTTGGAGTGAGTCCCATATAATCATTTAGCGTAGTGTCCATTAAGGCAAAAGGATAAACAAGTAAAGGCGTTTGTATTTCAAAATCTAAATCAAAAAAATGAAAGGGAATAGAGGTACTCGCTCTAAAACCTACATGACTGGCATAGCCCATAGAGTAATCCTCTTCTATTTCTAGATCTATTAAGTTCTGATAGGTTTCAGGTAAACTAAAACGCAAAAAATGTTGTCTTGAAATTGTTGTAGGTATGTTGGTTATTGATTCTAAACGTTCTTTTTCTTTTTTTAACATCTCATTATTTTTCATGGTATAATAAGAAGGATGCAACCCTACCCTAGCATAATCAGCTATGTGTTTAATTAGCAATCTAAATTGTCTTTTAGTGGTTGATATGTTAGTATCAAATGTGGTATAATCTCCAATAAGAAAGAAAAAAATAAGGTCTACATCGTATGTTTTACTCAAAGTTAAGATTTGCTCAAAGGTATTGTTGGGGTCTTTTCTAATTCTTAAAATTACCATAAGCCTGCTCCAAAAACTCCTTATTTGTAACTTAAAAAAATCTGAACTAAATGCACCAAAAGTTCTTACAAGACTTTTGTACTTGTAGGCAAATGCATTATCTACATCTATGGTAGAAATGTACCGAAACTCTCGATCTGGAAAATGATAATCGGGAAAACGTTGTTTTAAAATAGCTTTTAATTTTGTCACCCATATGTCTACTACGGGTTTTTCTAAAAAATTAAAGTTATAGGCAAGACTTTGCTCTGCTGTAAAGCGTTCATGAACATCTTTTACATGAGGAAGGTACTCTTCATATCTGGAAATTAAATAAAAACTTGCCGCAAAAATATCAAATGGTAGGCTAGAATTAGGCCCTGCGCTAAAAAAACATGGAGTTTCATCCCAGTTTGAAATGCTTATTTCTAAGTCATTTATACCCTGCTCAAATAACAAATCGTTACTCTTTACAAAGAATTCATTCCCTAGGGGAAGCCTTGTATAACTCATTTTTGGACCATTATGAGCAACAAAATCTTCAACTTTAGTTGTAAAAGATACCGGAACAAGTAGAACTCGAGTAAAAATATGCTTGAAGATGTACCGAACTCGTGGGGTAATCTTATGCGTATAAACAAGTATCAAAACTAAAAAGAGATTTAAATTTCACCATTATCGGCAAAGCTAAAATAAGACTTTTCAGTAATTATTAAATGATCCAAGAGTTTAATGTCTAAACTTGCTCCTCCACTTTTAATTTTCTTAGTAATAACTTTATCTTCATTACTCGGATGTATTGAACCCGAGGGATGATTATGGCAAATGACAATAGCAACTGCTGAAAGTTCAATAGCTTTTTTAAATAAAAGTCTAACATCTACCAAAGTTGCTGTTATCCCTCCTTTGCTCAATTGGTATTTTGAAAGTACCTCATTAGCATTATTTAAATACAGTGCCCAAAACTCCTCATGGGCTAACATTCCTATTTGGGGTTGCATCATGGAAAATACCTCTTGACTACTCTGTATTTTTGGCTTGTGAATAAATGATTCTAACTGTCTTCTCTTCCCAAGTTCTAATGCGGTTATTATGGTTATCGCTTTTGCAGGACCAATACCATTGAATGCTGTTAATTCGTTTAATGAAAGCTTGGCCAATTCATGAATGTTGTACTGTACAGAAGCTAATATTCTTTTAGATAAATCTACCGCACTTTCTTTTTTATTTCCTGAACTTATTAAAATAGCAATAAGCTCTGCAGCACTTAATGCTGAAGCTCCTTTACTCATTAATTTTTCTCTGGGCCTATCGTCTACAGCCCACGATTTAATGGTTAATTTTTTCATTTAGCAACTTTTTTTCTAAAGATACAAAACACGCTTAACATGAATATCAGCGGTTATTTTAGGTGACACTATGTTAAGTTTTATATCTTTGTAGGATATTTCTTACGATTTATGAAAATTATTATCGCTGGAGCTGGAGACGTTGGGTTTCATTTAGCAAAGTTATTATCTTACGAATCACAAGATACGTATGTCATAGATTTTGATGGTGAAAAGCTAAATTACATCAACAATCACCTAGATGTTATTACAAAAAAAGGAGATGCTACATCGATAGAACTTCTTAAGGAAATTGGTATAGAATCTACAGACATATTATTAGCTGTCACAGAATCTCAGAATACTAATTTCACCATTTCAGTCATAGGAAAATCTTTAGGAGCCAAGAAAACCATAGCCAGAATAGACAACCCTGAATTTCTTAAAAATGATCATATCGATTTTAAGAAATTTGGTTTAGACTATATGATTTCTCCCGAGGAGTTAGCAGCAGATGAAATTAAGATGTTGTTAAACCAATCTTCATTTAATGATACGGTTACTTTTGAAAATGGTTTGTTTAATGTTATGGGTACAACCCTAGATTATAAATCTCCGCTCTTAAATACTACAGTAAAAGGAGCAAGAGACAGGTTCTCTACTGTAGATTTTATTATCATAGCCATTAAACGCGAAGGAGTCTCACAAACCATTATACCAAGAGGTGATACTGAGTTTAAATTAAATGATCAGGTTTATTTTTCTGTTCCACACTATAGCGTTGACAAACTATATCCTATTGTTGGAAAAGAACATCTCACCATAAAAAATGTAATGATTCTTGGAGGAAGCTCTATTGGATCTAAAACTGCCAGAAATCTCTGTAATGAAAATTTCAAAGTAACCCTCATTGAAAAACAACGAGAAAAATCATTATCACTTGCAGAAGAACTAAACAACACCTTGCTTATAAATGGTGATGGAAGAGATATTGAATTATTGGAAGAGGAAAATATCAGAGAAATGGATGCATTTGTAGCAGTTACTGGAGATTCTGAAACCAACATCATGTCTTGTTTGGTTGCGAAATCTAAAGGAGTCAAAAAAACCATTGCTTTGGTAGAAAATATGGATTACATCAATATTTCTCAAACCATTGGAATTAACACGCTTATCAATAAAAAATTAATTGCTGCTAGTAGTATTTTTAGGCATATTAGAAAAGGTGAAATACTAGCCCTAGCCAATCTTCATAACATTGATGCTGAAGTTTTTGAATTTGAAGTTTTACCAGGTGCAAAAGTTACCAAAAACATCATTAAAGAATTAAATTTTCCTAGAGATGCAGTTTTTGGAGGCATCATTAGAAATGGAAAAGCCCTAATTTCAGATGGTGATTTTCAAGTCATGAGTGGAGATAAAGTTATTGTATTTTGTTTGCCTGAAGCCATCCATATTGTAGAAGATTTATTCCGATAACCATGGGGAGTCTTAACCTTAAAATAATTTACCGCTTTTTAGGACTTACTGCAGTACTGAATGGTGTTTTTATGTTCATTGCTGTTCCCTTTAGCATGTATCATCAAGAGGAAGCGCAAATGGGCATTTTAAATGCTGGAATTATTACTGTTTTTGTTGGTCTTATTCTATATTATTTCAACAAACCTACCTCTACAACCATCCAAAAAAAAGAGGGCTATCTTATTGTTACTTTAGGATGGCTAAGCCTATCGTTTACTGGAATGCTTCCCTATCTATTTACGGGAGCAATTCCATCTATAACCAATGCTTTTTTTGAGACCTTATCTGGATATTCTACCACAGGATCCTCTATTTTAACAGACATAGAATCTATGCCCAAAGGGATTTTATTTTGGAGAAGTGCTACCCACTGGATTGGTGGTATGGGGATCATCGTACTCACCATAGCCATACTTCCTCTATTAGGTATTGGTGGGATGCAATTGTTTATGGCAGAAGCCCCTGGACCTTCAGCAGATAAATTACATCCTAGAATTACGGATACCGCAAAACGGCTTTGGTTAATTTATGTATCGCTCACTTTCGCAGAATTTTTTCTTCTCAAAGTAGCGGGTATGACTTGGTTTGACGCCATAAACCACGCTATGGCTACCGTAAGTACAGGTGGTTTTTCAACAAAAAATGCAAGTTTATCGTATTGGAATGCCATGCCTCTGGTGCAGTATGTGATTATCTTTTTTATGTTCATTGCAGGAACTAATTTTATACTTACCTACTTTGCCTTAAAAGGAAAAGTAAAAAAAGTACTACAGAGCGAGGAATTTAAATATTACTTTTTTGGTATTGTAAGTATGACTGCACTTGTAGTAGTAATTATTTTATGCTTTCAAGATGAAACTCTCCAAACAACTATTGCACATCCAGCAATTTTTGGTGCTACAGAAAGTGCGATTAGGCATGCACTTTTTCAGGTTACTTCTATAATTACAACCACAGGTTTTGTAACTGCAGATTTTACCATGTGGAGTTTCTTTGCTACAGGAATTTTCTTTGCACTTTTCTTTGTTGGGGGTTCAGCAGGGTCTACTAGCGGTGGAATTAAAATTGTACGACATATTGTAATGCTGAAAAATAGCTTTTTAGAATTTAAAAAAACTTTGCATCCAAGTGCTATAATTCCTGTTCGCTACAACGAAAAAGCAGTCAGTCAAACCATTGTGTTTAACATTCTTTCATTCTTTGTGATTTACATGTTGATTTTTATGATTTCCTCAGTAGTGCTTACTTTTCTGGGCTTAGATTTTACCTCAGCCTTGGGGGCTGCAGCCTCTTCTATAGGAAATATTGGACCTGCAATTGGTTCTGTTAGCCCTGTTGATAATTTTGCACATCTTTCTGCAGGTGCCAAATGGTTTTGTTCTTTTTTAATGTTGATTGGGCGTTTAGAATTATTTACCGTTCTTATTTTATTTACCCCATTTTTTTGGAGGAAAAATTAAGAATTCCATAATTCTTTAATGAAACTAACATTGACTTTACATAGGTTAATTTATTTTTTTAGACTGGTTTGAACAATTGCCTTGCTACCAACTCACCTATTCGAAAAACGAATTGATGTATACCGCAATAAAACGTATTTTTGAAGATGACCTATAAAGAAACCTTATTTTTTGTAGCAAAGTGTTTGACCATTAACCATGAAGCTCATAATAAACGTATTGTCGAGCAGACATTACAATCGAATACTGTAGACTGGGATGAGGTTGTGAAACTAAGCACTGCGCATTATGTATTTCCTGCCTTGTATTGTAATCTAAAAAAAGCTTCTTTTTTATCGTACCTACCTGAGGATTTAGTAGACTATATGAAACACATCACAGATCTCAACCGTGAGCGAAATGAGCAAATCTTGTTACAGGCTGAGGAGTTAAACACACTTCTTCTAGAGCACAACATTGCCCCGATCTTTATCAAAGGAACTGGAAATCTTTTAGAAGGACTTTATGAGGATATCGCGGAACGAATGGTTGGAGATATTGATTTTATCTGCTCTCCTGAAGACTATCCTAAAGCCATTCAACTATTAGAGAAAAAAGGATACTATTCGAATTACAAGGAAAATGATTCTTTAGTTCCCGAATTTAAACACTACCCAAAATTAATTATTGAAGACAAAATTGCTGCTGTTGAAATCCATAAAGAACTATTGAATAAAAAGTATGCTTCAGAGTTAAATTATGATTTTATTAAAGCAGGTATTCAAAAAATTAATGATGTTCAAGTACTATGTTATAAAAATCAATTATCATTATCGATAGCAGCAACACACATTAATAATAATGGATTTGAATATAAAAATTTTGCTTTAAGAAATGCCTTTGATGTGTTTCTCCTATCTAAAAAAACCAATGCTAAAGATGCTTTTCAAGAATTTAATGCTTTACAACATCCTTTGCATTGTTTTTTAGCGAGTTGCTATGAAGTATTTAATAAACCTCAATCACTTACATACATAAATTCAACAAAAACTGAAAAATATCTTATTGAATTTAGGAAGTTTATTAATAATAAAAAATTAGCAGAACAGGAGTTTAAAAAAACAATTAGAAAAAGAATGATAAATAGAAGAATTGAAATAATCTTTAAATCCTTTTTTTATAAAAAATATAGAGTATGGTTGATTAAAAGAATAACCGACAAAAACTGGCGCAAGCAAAAACTAATTCAATTGGGGATAATAAAACCCTAAACCAAGCCCTTAACTTCCTCAAAATCTAGACCACCATAATTTCCAGAACTCATGAGCACTAGTGCTTTTTGTTCTAGATTTTGATTGAATAAAAATCCTTTAAATTCTGTTGGATTGGTAAAGATGATTAAATCCTCTCGACCAAAAGCTGTCTCAATCTGAGCTGTGGTAACTTCATCGAGCTGTTTAATTTTAACTGCATGCGGTGAATAAAATACTACGGCTTTGTCTGCTTGATCTAGTGCTCCTTTATATTCACTCAAAAATTCAGCATTTAAACTACTGTAGGTATGCAATTCTAAACAAGCAATCACCTCTCGTTGCGCATATTGCTTTTTTACAGCTTCAGTGGTAGCTTTTACTTTACTGGGGCTATGAGCAAAATCTTTAAACACAACTGTTTGGGAATTTTCTGCAATTTTTTCTAGACGTTTACTTGCGCCTTTAAAGGAGGCAATGGCTTCATAAAAATCTTCCTCATCAACTCCCATATGTTGGCAAATCCATTTGGCACCTGCCAGGTTTTGCAAATTATGATCGCCAAAAATCTCTAAAGGCATCATTCCATCTGGGGTATCTATAGCGGTAATACCCTCCTCAATTTCATAGGTGGGTGTACTGTAAGGATATTTTTTTATAGGATGTGTAGAACTTTCTACAACCTCTTTTAGAGTGGCATCCTCTTCATTATAGACCATAATTCCACCATTGGTTAAGGAATCTGTAAAAATCCGAAACTGATCTACATACCCCTCAAAAGTTGGAAAAACGTTAATATGATCCCAGGCAATACCACTTAACAAAGCAATATTGGGTTTGTATAAATGAAATTTTGGCCTTCTGTCTATGGGAGAACTTAAATACTCATCACCCTCCAATACCATAAATTCATTTTCTTTGGTGAGGTGTACCATGGTTTCAAAACCCTCTAATTGAGCTCCTACCATATAATCTACTTCTATCTCATTGTAGGCTAACACATGAAGAATCATAGAAGTGATGGTGGTTTTCCCGTGAGATCCTCCAATAACTACCCTAGTTTTATCTTTAGCTTGTTCGTATAAGAATTCTGGATAGGAATAAATTTTTAAGCCCATGTCTTGAGCTCTTAATAGTTCTGGATTATCTTTCTTGGCATGCATTCCCAAAATGATGACATCGATATCTTGTGTTATCTTTTCTGGAAACCATCCAAAGGTTTTGGGTAAGAGTCCTTTTTTTTCTAATCGCGATTTAGAAGGATCGTGAATGGTATCATCACTTCCAGTTACTTGATATCCTTTGTTGTGTAACGCAATAGCTAAATTATGCATGGCACTACCTCCTATAGCAATAAAATGAATGTTCATTTCGTATGGTCTAATTAATTATTTTTTTCTTTCTTCTAAAACAACTCTAGTTGGGGTGTCTTCACCAGAAATGATACTTTGGGTCCCAACAGCTACTGCTTGAATGGTTTGTGTAATGACAGCAATATCTAGAGTTTCCACCTCATCTGAAACTTGATGGTAATCTTCATCTACATCTATAGGTGTTGTGGAAAATGTATGCGAGGGAACCCCCAAACGTGCCAAAGAGGCATTATCTGATCTAAAGAATAAATTAAATTTTTTGTAAGGATCTGGGAATAATTGATAGCCAGTACCCACCAAATTCTTCTGAATTATTTTTCCAAAATCTGAGCGTTCAAAACCTGTTAACCAAGCTGTATTAGGTCCAAAGCTTGGTGTTTTACCAATCATTTCTAGATTGATTCCTGCAACAAACTTGCTAGCGTCTATCCCTTTACCAAAATTTCTAGACCCGACGAGCCCCATTTCTTCAGCAGTAAAAGCTGCAAAAACAAGGGTTCTCTCATTGCCTACTTTTTTAAAATGTTCAGCTAGGGCCAAAATACCGGTTACCCCAGAAGCATCATCATTAGCTCCATTGTAGATACTATCTAACACTCCTTCTTTTGCTCGAATACCTAAATGATCATAATGTGCTGAAATAATGACCACTTCATCTTTCTTAGACTTTCCTTCAAGCACAGCAATAATATTACTGGAGGTAATTTCTTCTTGGGTTCGTCTATTTTTAAACCTGAAGGTTTGTCTATAGGATGAAAGGGTATCATAATTAGTAAGACCTAAACGCTTGAATTCATTTTCTATATATTTTGCAGCACGCTCAATACCAATAGTACCCGCTCTTCTTCCCTGCATCTCATCTGAAGCTAAAGTATACAGGTGTTTTCTAACTTGAGTAGAATCTATAAACAGTTTAGTAATTTCTGGTGGGCTTTTGATTTCATTTTTACATGAAAGCATTCCTACGAATACCACCAACAACATCCCTATTTTTTTCATAAGTCTAAAATTATCAGAGGTTAAAGATACCAAACCTTAACAACATTTATTTTGTACTTTTGTTAAAAATTTAGTCATGGATTTATCATTGATACCCAATATAAAAAACTTAGATACCAATAACTTCTTTTTATTGGCGGGGCCCTGTGCTATTGAAGGGGAAGATATGGCGCTTAGAATTGCTGAAAAGGTGGTAAGCCTTACCAATGATTTAAAAATTCCATATGTGTTTAAAGGAAGTTTTAAAAAAGCCAATAGAAGTAGAATTGATAGCTTTACGGGCATTGGTGATGAGAAAGCCTTAAAAATTCTTCGCAAGGTTTCTGAAACTTTTCATGTACCAACGGTGACCGACATTCATGAAGCTGCTGACGCTGAAAGAGCCGCTCAGTATGTAGATGTACTTCAAATTCCTGCTTTTTTAGTTCGTCAAACAGACTTGGTAGTTGCTGCAGCAAAAACAGGAAAAGTTGTGAATTTAAAGAAAGGGCAATTTATGAGTCCTGGTGCTATGAAACATGCCGTAAAAAAAGTTCAAGATGCAGGGAATACTCAAGTAATGACTACCGATAGAGGTACTATGTTTGGGTATCAAGATATGATTGTAGATTTTAGAGGAATACCAGAAATGAGAGCTTTTTCTACAACAGTATTAGACGTAACCCATTCGTTACAACAACCCAACCAAACTTCTGGGGTTACTGGTGGTAGACCAGAAATGATAGAAACTATTGCAAGAGCTGGTGTTGTAAACCATGTAGATGGTTTGTTTATAGAAACCCATTTTGATCCTTCTGCAGCAAAAAGTGATGGTGCAAATATGTTAGACCTGCAGTATCTAGAAAAATTACTAGCTAACCTTGTAGCCATCAGACAAACCATTAATACTCTATCTTAATTTCCTATGGCAAGAGCTAAAAATTTACTTCAAAATACGACTCAAAATTTTATTTTAAAAGGGTTTAATAGTATCCAAATTGGCCTCTATATCATTTTGGGTGCCTATGCTATTGAGGCTACCATCCTTGGTTTTATTGGAGAAGAAAACCCACTTGGCATGTTATCCATAGAAATTATAGAGAGCATTTGCTTGTTTTTAATTGTATTGGTAATATTCTTTTCTACGTTTGCTGTTTTTTTCTCTAGCAGAAGAGCGGCTAGAAAATCAGGTATGGCAGTCTGGAATACCGCTTCCAAAAAACAGGTGGGTCTGTATGTCTTCGCCATGGTTCTTGGAATATTTTTATTGTCACTAGCAAAAAACATGGCAGTAAACTATGCCACTCCTTTCTTTTTGGGATATCTAGGACTCTTTATGGCCTTAGTGAACGCTCAACGCAAAAAAATCTACGACCTTCTGGTAGTAGTGAGCTTTTTATTGGCTGTGGTTGTCTTTGTGATTCCAACCTATTGGTATTCTTCACTATTAATTCTTGGTGCTAGTTTCTTTGTGTACGGAATTGCAAATCGAAAATAAGCCCTACTCTTTTCCTTCTACATAATTCTGAAGATACTCATATCTTGGCCTTAGTTGATGTGCATTGGTCATTGCTGCACGGTCTAAAATACCCTCCTTGTCTCCATTAAAGAAAGCAGGGATTACATGGGTTAAAAAGAGTTCTCCAAAACCATCACTAGCATCTTTTGGCAATTCGCAAGGTAAATTGTCTACAGCCATTACAGTAATGGCACCTGGAGATGTATAGGGTACTTCAGAAGCAGTTTCAGGATCATATCCATAAATGGGATCTGCAATGGTGGACGCTCTTAAGGTAGAGGCCACAGGGCCATCGATATCACAAGAAATATCAGCTACTAAATGAATGTTAAACTGATCACTTTTTGCATCTTCTCTCGTGAATAAATACGGAGAACCCTCACCAAAAAAGTGTCCTGCAATAAAATAATCGGTAACCTCAGCAAAACGCATAAAGTTTGAAACATAGGCTGAAGGGTTGTTGTAAAAATCACTGTTAGTTAGCACCTGCCCATCTTTGCGTTTGTTGTAGTCTAGCACATCTATAGTACAATAGACAGGCTCATTATAACTGGTTGTTAAATACTCTGAGATAACAACTTCCCTAATGTTCATGGCATCTAAAATTTCTTTGGCCCCTCTCGCTACTTTACCTGAACCCGTTAACAAAATTTTAATGGCAGGGAGCTTTATGGCATTTAACTGATCTATTAATGCGGGTAAGTCTGCTAAACTTTCTGCTTTAGGTAGTGCAAAGGCGTCCTCTTTTATTCCTAAAGCTCTAAATCCATTATAGGTACCCACAAGACCTGCATATCGACCAAAACCAATGAGACGATTACCTTTATTGTCTGTAATGACTTCGTGATCATATAATGTAATGTTTTTCTCAAGTATTGCCTGTAATAATGCTCTATTGTAGGGTTGTTTTTTGATGGTATGACTAAAGAAAAAATATTTTTTATTGGGAATTAGTGCAGCTATAGGCACCTCCTTTACCCCAATGAGCACATCACAATCTGAAAGATCATTAGTAATCTCAAAACCAGCTTTGGCGTAGGCCTCATCAGAAAAAACTCGAATTTCTGAAGATTCTACCACTATGGTAGCCTCTGGAAATTGTTGTTGAAACTCTTGTAATTTTTGTGGAGAGAACACCACCCTTCTGTCTGGAGGGTTTTTCCGTTCTTTAATAATACCAAATTTCATACCCATGATTTTAAGTCAAAATTAATTGATTTTGGTAGGATGCGCAAATGATAAATTGGTTTCATTTTCATACTTTTGCAGACACATTAGGTGTAACCCACCTAACTTAGGGGACGACTGGTTTTGACAGCAAGGTCAGTGAAACTGTAAGCATACCGAGGACTGAAATGACTACTCGTAAACCTTATTTCAACCATTTAAACGGCGAAAATAATTACGCTTTAGCTGCATAATCTGAATTTATAGTAAGATTAGCCTCGGCACACAAGGTGTGCAAGCTTTATGTCCACGAAAAGCCTTGGTTTATGGCGTTTCACTTTTGGGCATCGTAAAAATAAACTTAGAAATGTTAGGGCTTTGATAACATTTTGAAACTAAAAAAGCTAAGCTTGTAATGGATTGTTTTTGATTAGCTACAAGACAAAAATTAAACAAAAACTAAGTATGTAGAAAGCATTTGAGCTGCTTGTTTGGACCCGAGTTCGATTCTCGGCGTCTCCACGATGAAGCGACCTGGCGCAACCCGGGATTAAAAAACAAAATCTGCCAAGCTTGCTTGAGCAGATTTTTTTTTAATACCACTGGACTGAAAGAACAGCGCCAGGACATTTCCAAATTGGGAGCTTAGAGAAAGACCTAAGTCATTCTCGGCGTCTCTCAAATTATTTTTGGGAATACAATTTTACTTTAGAAAAGAACTTTTATCCTTGAAGATAATTTCATTTTAAAAAGTCTATTGAGGTCTACCATTTGAAGAAAGATGCCTAATATAAATACATATCCATTTTTTTTCTATTTTAGTTCGTATGAATTATGTAATCTATTATTGTTTCACAAGGAGTACTAGAATAACTAAAAACACAAAAATACTAATACTTTTAATGGGCTGTAGTATTGGTTTTATGAGCTGTTCTCCTGAGAAAAAAACAGAACGTTCCCCAAATATAATATACTTTCTTGCCGATGATTTAGGCTATGGAGAGCTAGGTGTTTATGGACAATCGATCATTAAAACACCGCATATAGATGCCTTAGCTAGAAATGGAATGAGGTTTACCCAGCATTATTCTGGAGCACCGGTTTGTGCTCCTGCAAGATATATGTTTTTAACAGGAAAACATGCTGGGCACGCTTACATAAGAGGGAACGATGAGTGGAATGAAAGAGGTGATGTTTGGAACTATAAGGAGGTGTATCTTAACCCGGGATTAGAAGGCCAAAGACCCATCCCCAAAAATACCGTTACTTTAGGAGACCAATTAAAAAAAGGGGGGTATACAACGAGTATTTTTGGAAAATGGGGATTAGGAGCACCTGAATCTGATGGTATACCCACCCTGCAAGGATTTGACTTTTTTTATGGATATAACTGCCAACGGCAAGCACATAACCTCTACCCTTCTCATCTTTGGGAAAATGAAACTAAAGTGTTATTGAATAACCAATTGGTCCCCCCAAGAACTAAATTAGACTCCTTGGCAGATCCCTTGAAAGAGGAAAGCTATATAAAGTTTACTCAAAATGACTATGCGCCTCAAAAAATTCAAGAAAAAGCATTGTCTTTTATAGACGAAAATAAAGACAGTCCTTTCTTTATGTATTATGCATCTCCGCTTCCCCATCTCCCCTTACAAGCTCCAAAAGCCTATGTAGATGAGTATAGAAAAATCTTAGGCGAAGAAGAACCCTACCTTGGGAATGATAGTTATTTTCCAAATAGGTACCCTAGAGCTACCTATGCTGCTATGATCACTTATCTAGACCATCAATTGGGTGAGCTGGTTAAAAAACTTAAAGAAAAAGGAATCTATGAAAATACCGTCATTATTTTCTCTAGTGATAATGGTCCTACCTATCTGGGTGGGGTAGACTATGATTATTTTGAAAGTTCAAAACCATTCTCAAATGGGTACGGAAGAACCAAAGGCTTTGTATATGAAGGAGGAATTCGAGTTCCCCTAATTGTAAGTTGGCCAAACCATATTGAACCTGGAACAAAAAGTGAGCACATCTCTGCTTTTTATGATCTTATGCCTACCCTATCTGATCTGGCTGGTATCCCTACTCCAGATGCTATAGATGGCATTAGTTTTAAGTCTACCTTATTGCATGAAGAACAAAGGCCTCATGATTTTTTATATTGGGAATTTCCAAGCTACAATGGCCAACAGGCGGTAAGAATAGGAAAATGGAAAGGGGTTCGTAAAAATATTTTTGATGGTAATTTAGAGATTGAGTTGTACAATCTAGAAACAGACATCAAAGAACAAATAAATATTGCAAGCCAGCACCCTACAATTGTAGAAAGAATGAAAAGAATTATGATTGAAGAGCATGAACCGGCTTCTAACAAAAAATTCAAATTTAAACAGCTAGGAGATTTATAGCATCTTTTCTTGGCAATCTTTAAATCTTATAATGATGTACCAAAAGCTATTTATTTACTCAAAAATAAGTGTTGTTTTATTTTTTATGAATTGTACATCCTCATGCACTAATGAAGTGAAAAAATCTTCAAATACTAACCCTCACGAAGGCATGGTCTGGGTTGAAACAAAAACATTCTTAAAAGGAGCTAAAAGCTCTGACCTATTTGCAATGCCTAGGGAAAAGCCTGCACACCTAGTCACAGTAGATGGCTTTTTTATAGACGCAACAGAGGTAACCAATAAGCAATTTGAAAAGTTTGTGAAAGCCACCAACTATATCACTGTTGCAGAAAGAAAGATTGATTGGGATGAAATGAAAAAAGAACTCCCGCCAAACACCCCAAAACCTCATGATTCTATATTGCAGCCAGGCAGCTTGGTTTTTAATAAAAACATAGATGCAGTAGTAACAATGAATAATTATTTTCAGTGGTGGACATGGAAAATAGGTGCCAATTGGAGGCATCCATCAGGGCCAAATTCTACCCTTGAGGGTAAAGACAATTATCCTGTTGTTCATATTGCCTATGAAGATGCTTTAGCCTATTGTAAGTGGGCAAATAGAAGTTTACCCACAGAAGCACAGTGGGAATCTGCGGCACAAGGAACCAATGAGAACGCAATTTTTACATGGGGAAATGATGTAAATAAGCTAAACTCAAACGCCAATACTTGGCAAGGAGTTTTCCCAATAAAAAATGAATCGAAAGATGGATTTGAATACAGTTCACCTGTAAAGTCTTACTCTCCAAATAGTATTGGAATATATGATATGACAGGGAATGTATGGGAGCTTACTTCAGATTTATTCAACCCCAATTATTACAACCAGCTAGATCTCTCTAAACCAATTATAAACCCAAGAGGTGCTAAAATAGCTTTCAATCCAAATCATCCTTATCAAAAAGAGCATGTAATTAAAGGAGGTTCTTTTTTATGCCATAAATCCTATTGTGCTAGTTATAGAATTTCTGCTCGAATGGGAACCAGTTTTGATTCGGGATCAGACCATGTTGGCTTTAGAACAGTGGCTTCAAAATAGTTTTATTTTAGCCCTTTGGCCCAAGAATGAAACAACCCAGTGCAACAAAGGATTACTAAGAACATCTTACCATTTGACTTTATTTCACTAATTTTATTGAACACTATGTTTACTTTGAGACTAATTTTTTTTCTATCTATTCTGTTTTCTTTCTCATGTGCCCAAGAAAATACTGAAGAACAGTCAATTGTTGCTTACAGAGAAACAAAGACTATTAGCTACAATACTATTAACGTTGATGTTATCATAGACAAACCTGCCTTAAATGAAGTTGATGTCTTGTTGGTCTTTCACGGAACAGTATCATATGACCTCAACTTAAATACTGCTACCAATACAGCTCTTGATAAATTCAAGAGTGTTTTAGACAGAAATGATATGATGATTGTAAGTGTAGCCTATCCCCAAGAAAATGTATTATTAGGTGATGGTATTATTCAATGTGAAGCTGCCCTATTATGGTTAAAAAATAAGGCAAGTCAAGAATTAGGAATAACCATAAATAAGATTTTCTTGGCGGGGCATTCTCAAGGAGGTTATATGGTTACCAGACTCAATACCATGCACCCAACAAATGGCGTAATTGCTAATGCACCAGGACCATTAGATCTTGTTTATAGATGTCAGTTAGAGGAAAATGGTCAAATTCAATCTAGTGTTGTTTGTACCAATCTAAAGGATGCCTATGGTACTACGGCTCAAAACCCCAACGCATATTTTGAAAGGTCATTACTCAATTTTACAAATGGTTTGAAATCTGATATTTTGTTGGTTCAAGGCTTAGATGATTCTCCAATACAAATGAACTTGTGGCCAACTTTTAAACAAGACCTTATGGGTTGCTCAAGTTGTCAAAACAGACAATTTGTTGAAATTCCTGGTGGTGGACACGTCGCTCTTTTTGAGAGTTTGACAGCAAAGACAGAATTCAATACCTTTATAAATAGTCACTAGAATAAAGTGATTCAATTCTCCCCAAAAAAGTTCGATTTTGCCCCTTTTGGCTGCATTTTTATTCCAAGGAATAATTATTTGTTGTCAACTAATATAATTAAGTAACGTATTTTTTTCAACAAATTTATTATCTTCAAAAATATATTCTTTAGCAATTTTTAATCCAGCCAAGCTTGATCCTGAACTCTCAAATACATGTATAGTTGTAGCATCTATTTCTAGAAAATAGATACTTTTTTCAAAACTTGATTCTTTGAGCTTGTAGGTTTGCCCCAGTTTTGGTATTCTTCTTGGTTTTTCAGGTTTTCGCTTATTTGGTCTAAAATTCCAATGAAATAATCCCAATATTGTAATATCTTTTATTACCTCTATTTTATATTCAGCTAACCATTTGGCCATTAAAGGTGTTATAAAAGCTGGCAATTCAATATCTAAATTCATTGAACCAAAGAGTTTAGATGTTCATAAATCATAACCATTGCTAAGGTGTCTAGCTCACAATAACGTTTTAAGGATTTAGAAATTTCTTCCCTTTCCTGTTTGGTCATATCGGTGTATTGAATCTTTCCATAGGCAGTTAATGCTGCACCACCGTCATTGATATTTTCTAATTCAGATAAGGTGTCATTTATTTGTTCTTGAGTCATATTTTCATAAAGTGGAGGCAACAAGTCATAGGGATTAATTATTTCATCGTTATGGTACTGCAACCAGATATGATCAGGAGAAAAGTTTTTACTAGTTATTCTAATTTTTTCAATTGATTTACTGTATTTGCTCTGGATAAATTTACTTGACTTTAAAACTGCTGGTAGTACTTGTTTAATGGAATTAGATCCCTTTGTATGAGGATTGTAGTAATACTTTTTAATAACGGCACAAAGATCAACCATATCTCGGGTTCCATTTCCTGAGAGTCGGGTTGGTACCTCCCACGGATCAGGATGTTTGTCTTTGGGATGGCTTATGGACTCTATGAAAGATACAAGCTCATTTTTAAAAGGATAATTGCTGGATTTAAGCTGGTCTCTTATGGTGTTAAGAATAGTGTTTTCATGGGTTGAATATTTAAAAATAGTACCCTCGTCATGAATTAGTGCATCTAACAAATGTTGTGAAAATATAAAATTTGGAAATTCCCCTGGTGTAGTATTGATGTATTCATTGGCATGTTCTAAACGACCGTCTTCGTAATATATATGATGTGAAAACTGAAAGGCAACCTGTTCATAAGGATTTCTACCTTTATGAAAAGGTAAGGGTACAGTAGAGGTTTCAAAATCAATAAAATGATAGGGATACACCCAAGTATTCATTTCAGTTCTTAATCCTTCAATATCTATGAATTCTGAGGTGTCTTTGTTTCGTTCTTTTTCGATTTGCAACCATTGCCGCTCGGTACGACTGAGTTTTCCTGCTGCTTCTTTATATTTGATGTCTTCAGGGGTTAGCTGAGATTTAAATAATAAACCTTGAGCCATTAATTTTGGATCTTTTAAATCCCAAACATTAAAAATATTAGAAGTATTAAAATCAGTAGCTGTCCAATTATATTGTGTTTTAAAACAATGTTCAAAACCAGATTTTTTTTGTGGTGTCGTTTCTGAATAATCTACCTTATACTCACATTTTTTACAAGCTGAGAATTGGGCAGGCCAACTGGGGTAATAATTGTTTATGCGAACATCTCGTAACAAATCTACAGCTTCATAAAAATTTAAATTATCATAATACAAAAATTCTCCAGCGTGAATCTTTGAAATAAGTTCAGACAAATTTTCTTGGTACAATAAATTATCCCCTAGCTGGCTTTTATCATCTACTAAGACATCAACCCCTGTTCTTTTATTGGTCTTTTGTTTTACTCTAAAGAATTGATTTAGCCCATCTACCGAGGCTACTTTTGATTTATCAACCAAACAGAGATAGGGAGAAATTTTATAATCTGGTAAACACAATTTGGCAACATGGGTTTGAAAAGCCAAATCAAACAGATAAGGTTTCCAAGCGCTTACAAGTTTTCCTTTTTTACCAATAAAATTATACTCATTTCTAGGATCTATAGATTTAGCTTTAACTTCTATGAGCTTGATATTAGATCCGTTTTTTACTAATACATCGGTTCTAATAAATAAATCATCAATATAAAAAGCGGCCTCATAAATTACTACATTTTCTAGCTTTAGAAGTTCGGTGGTTTGAGCTGCTAAATCTTGATAGTCATTTTCTTCATAGGGTGCATCTACTAATTTACCTCCAGGATATTGCAAACGAGCATATTCCTCTACCTGAAATCCTCCACTGGCTAAAGCTTCTAAAAAAGAATCTTCATTTTTCTTATTGAGATAGACTTCTTTACTGTTTGAAAAATAGAGTTTGTTGGGGCATTCTAGGCCTTGTTTAAATCTTGATTTGGATAATGCTCTCATAACAAATATTTTATAATTGAATTCCAATCGGGAAAATCTTTTGATCCAAAATGAATCCATTCACCCTGAAAATTCTTAGCTCCGTTATTGGGTCTATCATCAATTAAAATATCACCTATTACTAAATCCTTTCGGTGGGTTAAGATCAATCTTCTGTTAATTTCATTGCCAAATTGTTCTTCAATCCATAAACGTTTATCGGTCCAAGCCGATGGATTGTTCCAAGGCGCTGTACTAAGAAAATATACATCATATTTCGGAGATTCTAGTAAGATTTCAACCGATTTAATTGCAGCATCAATGGGTTTTAAATGTCTAAAAATACCTGGTATTGAAGCTGGGTCATGAGCATACTGAATATCTTTTCTTAAAGAATCTGTATTCATGGCAGTTACAAAATCTGCAACAACACCATCAAGGTCTATGTAAAGTAATTTCAAAAATTTTTAATTAATATTTTTTCTACTTTGCTAAAATCTTTTGCTGGAGGATTGTTTGAACCTGGACCCCACGTATTAAAGTAAATTACATTGTTTTTTCTCCAAAATGAAAAGCTTCTATTTACATATCTACAATTTCCGTTTTTATCCTTTGTCTTAGGCCATACTTCCTTGATATTTTTTTCAAAATCTGAATCATTTGATTTGATAGACAAAACATAAGGTTCACTATTTTGATGTTTTGTAAACTCTTCAATTTTATCAAATTTATGGTCTTTAAAAATATCATAATATGCTTTTCCAACTGAAAAAACTATCTTGAGTTTTGAATTGTCCGTTCCTTTTTCAATCACATCAAAAACATGTTGATCTAGATAATCAATAATAGGCTTATCTATTTTAAGCGATTGAAAAGATTTAGAACCCCATGGACATATTTCTATGGCAAATGGTTTTATCTCTTTTTTTGAAGGTTTTTCTTTGTCTAAATTTTCAAATATTCTATCAATCCAATCTGCCTGCTTTTGCCAAAATTCAATATCATAGGTTGGAAAACCTTTTGCATATTCATAATAATTTTTTGCAGCATTAAATTTTGGTAAATGCATTTCTTCAAATAATATATTCTCTTTATTTTTCTTTGATCTAGAGGGATTTAGGTTTAAAGTAATAACAGAGTGGTTTTTAATATCTCCCAAATAAGGCTGTGGTAAAACATCGTATTCAAGTAATGTGCTTTTTTCTTTACCCTCTTTTGTTTTCCATACTTTCCCTTTACGGTTCTTGTCACTCCAAATATTATCATTTTTGAAGGTTGCCTCTGATTTTTTTCTCCATTTTACAAAGAAATCGTTCCAATACTCTAGATAGTCTTCAATATTGTTAAATTTTTTATCCAACACTATTTTTTATTATTATTTATGGTTTCTATTAAAATTCTTCGGGGAGTATACTTTTATCCCCTTCTTCAAAAACTAAATTTCCAGTAAAATAGTCTACACCATCATGTTTAACTTCCTCTTTTAGCATTTCTCTTTTATCCTTAGGAACTGCAGCTTCATAAAGCATGTTTTCTTGAGATGCTTCATTTAAATACTTTTCGACAAATTCTAAACGCATATTATATAATGTTTCTGAAATTTCATTGGAATCATAGCCAAAATCTTCAAATGATTCATATTTTTCTATCCATTCACCCTCTTCATCTGTAAATTCTTCAAAATCCCAAGGTGAACCGTTTGAACCATACACTTTAGTTTTGATATCATAAAAGCGATATTGGTCAATAACTCCATCTCCATCACTATCTAAATGAAAAGACAGGGTATATTCTCCATTTGTCTGCACTATGGTTGATTGTATTAATTTAAGATCATTACCTGTGTTGTCATCATAAACTTTAATGTAAACATAACTTTTTACTCCATTGCTTACATCGCTTGAACTGCCCACATTAGTTTCCTCAATTGTACTTTCCTCTTCTGCTTTATTGTCTTCCGAAATGTTGTACTTTAATTTTGTAGCCAAACTCAAAAAAGCATCTATATTTTTACTTCCCCACTGGTTGGAAACTACCACCTCCACTCCAAACTTAATTTTTAAGGGCATTTTAGTGTTAAATCGTTTAGGATCTTCCACTTTTGCTGCTTTTCTAATAAAGCCTTTACTTCCTTGAATTTCGTCTTTAAAAACAGCTGTAAGCTCATCAAATGAAGGTTTTTTCTTTTCCACATAATCTTTTACAATTTGAAAAACCAATTGTCTTTTGTTCAAGTTTTCTCCCAAACCTGAAACGTTGTATTTTGTATAATCTCTTGCCATAATTTTATAATTCTTGCATAACTTCTTTAAACAAATCTTCATCTACACTGAATCTTGCATCTGACATATAATCATCAACATAGTCTTCACATCGATCTTTATCATCTTCATTTATATCTAACATTGCACAACACTTATTCACTATACTTTCATCATCTTCATCAAAATTTACAATTGGATTAAGATCAATTTCTCCTATCCTTGTAACTACTAGATGAGGTGCAAATTCCCACCAATCAAAATTGTCTTGCTTCATATCCTCAATAGTGGTTCCATATTCGTCATCAGAGGGGTGTGAATTTGTTAGAAACTCATGATAAATTTCTCTAATAAAGTCTTCAAATAAATGATAAGTGATTAGGGTTGTCATATCGCCAGAGTGAAAATTATCCAGCAAAGCGTCATACATGTTTTTAACTTCAGAGTCTTCTCTATTAACATTAAAGCTCTTTATAGTACATATCAGTTCTTGATTGTCTTTTCTAAGTTCAATATCAACGCTTAAATCTTGACTTAATGGTTCAGAATTAGCCAAATTGTTTTTACCATCATGCGTAATATTTTGTTTGATGTGTTGATACAATTCATAGATAGCGTTTCCATTACCTAAGGCATTCCAGACATCTTCGCCAGTAACACCATCGGGTAAGTCTCCTTCTTCAAGTTCCTCAAATCCACCATGACAATATACACACCATTCGTTTTCATTATCATCTTCTCCCCATATTCTAATTTCACCATCATAGGAACGATGTTCTGAGTACCCATCATAAATTCCTACCTCCCATGAATCAAACCATCGTGATAAATGATCATCACAATCGGCATGACCTATGACTTCATTTGTCTCCATATTTAATTTGATATTGAAATGATCTATCTTATGACAAGAAGGGCCATTGGCTAAATTTAGTGTAATAATCTTACCGCAAGCCATATTATAATCTGGAAAATATTGTTTTGGCAGTTTCATTTTAGGGATGTCATTTTCTATGAATTCAACCATTTTTTGAGTAAAAGAATCACTATTTCCTAGAATATCTTTGGCAGAATTCATTAGATTATTTTTGTCCCATTTTGATTCAATTAAAGGAAACGCTTTTTCAAACATGGCTTTTGCTTTGTTTTTATCATCAAAAAGATCACTATTACCATAGGTGTCTCCTAGATTACTAAAATCATTAAAGTCTTTGGCTTTTTCTTCTGCTTTTGCAATTAGGTTCACAGCCCAATCTTTATCCATTGAATAGATAGTTTCTGCTAAATCTCTATGATCGAAAGAATCCTTGGCAAGCGTCTCTGCCTTTTTATAAATTTTTATAGCCCAATCTTTATCCATTTCAAGTACTTCTGCAGCTACCGAAGTTAAATCAGAATAATCTGCTGCTACTTTTTCTGCTTTTTGATAAAGTTTCACTGCCCAGTCTTTATCGATTTCTATCACCTCCTCTGCTAGTTGATTAAATTCTACGGCATCCTCGGCTTTTGCTTCCGCTTTTTTAATAACTGCTAAAAATCGTTCTGTTTCATTGCGTTCTTTTAGTTTTTCAAAAACTGTTTCAAGATTTGCAAAATCTTGGGCAGCATCCTCCATTTTTTGTAAAATACTATCTGCCCAAGCCGTGTCACCCGCTTCTATTAAATCATCGTAAAGAGAAGAGGCTTCCCAGGCATTCTCGTTATAATCACCGTTAATTTCTGCTTCTCGTTCTTTAAATTCTGTAATTTGTTCTGTTGTTAAATTACTACTGGGCTTTGAATCATTAGATGCAGAACTCTGTTGTTCAACAAACGTTATCTTATATTTCAATTTTTTAGCCAAGCTTAAAAAAGCATCTATATTTTTAGAACCCCACTGATTGGAAACAACTACTTCAACGCCATATTTAATTTTTAATGGCATCTTAGTATTAAATCGTTTAGGATCTTCCACTTTTGCGGCTTTTCTGATGAATCCTTTACTTCCTTGAATTTCTTCTTTAAAAACAGACGTAAGTTCATCAAAAGAGGGTTTATTCTTTTCCACATAATCTTTTACAATTTCAAAAACTAATTGTCTTTTGTTGAAGTTTTCTCCCAAACCTGTAACGTTGTATTTAGTGTAATCTCTTGCCATTTGAATGATATTTGATTAATTAAAGTTGTTGTTGCACCTTAAACTTTTTACCCCTAAGGCTTATTATTAATTTTTTATTGATACCAATTTATGAATTAAAAAGTATATATTTGGTTCATATTTGGTTCATTAATAAAGTCTGTTTTGATTGACATCTTAAAAAAAGAAATTGAAAAAAAAATTGGAAAAAAAGTAACCAATAGAGGAGATTGTGAATTGGTCTCTAATGTTATTTTAGAGAACCTTGAAGAAGAAATTAGTTACAGTACCATAAGACGGTTATACGGACTTGTCAATGAGACAAAACCAAATAACAGAACATTAAATACCTTATCCAAATTTATAGGCTATAAAAATTATATTCATTTTTCTCAAAATTACAGTTACAAACAGAAAATTGATCTAACTGAAATTATTTACAAAACAGTTTCAAGAAACAATGCAGAAGAAATCATCAAGCTTGTTAATAAAACAAAGAATAGTTCTGAAGATTTTATAAGTATGGCTATAATTTTAATACGTGAATTATGGCACAACGAAAATTATAATTTAATAAATAGAATATTCAGCTTAAAAGCACTTAATTTTAATTCGTTTTCTTATTATGAGGCACTAAAGCTTGGAAATTCTATTGGATTATTAATTCGAAAAAAATCAAAACTAGACCCTATTCTTCTCAAGAATATCAATTTTTTAGAATGTGTATTTTTAATTTTTGTAGACTATTCAAGCTTGAATACATATTATGGAGATGCATTAAAAATTATCAAAAAAAATAATATTAGAAATGACGTTACACTATTTTCATCAGCATTGCTTGAATTTAGAAATTTCATTAATAATAAAAAATTAAATGAAATAAACTTAAAAACGTTTAACACAGAACATCTCCATCCAATTTTGAGCGGAAGATTGTTAAGCTTAAAATTACTTAATACAGATTCAGATAAAACTTTTGAGATATTAAATGCTTACCATACATCTCTTTCCATAAAAGGACATATAATAAGTCATTATTACGAATTATTTACTACTGCAATTCTTTTAAAAAATATCAAAATCATGTCCTTTTTAATCGATAGAATTAATTTAAAAATTGAGTTTTATTATCAAAAAACACATTTAAATTCATTTTATTTAATGTGTTTATTTTACTTCAAATTAACTGGAGATTTAGAAAATGAAGCTAAATTTTTAGAATCATTTAATTTAATTGATAGCCGTGACAGTTATAAAGAATTTATTTCCCTAATACATCTTATTTATTTGTATGGGAGCACAACAACTGGCTCTGAGAAAAAGAAAATTAAAATTCAGTATCTACACTTGAGTAAAAAACTTAACTACTCCTATTTCTCGGAAGATTTTTTAATTACCTATTTTAATTACATTTAATGATGCTACGATTTGTGTACTTAATCATCAAGTTTTTAGTCATCGGTGTTTTTATTCTCACACTGGGGGTAATCATTTTCAGTCTAATCATTAAACTGATCTCTAAGCTTATTCTTCTTTTAACCTAATTCTACATCGCTATTTTAATTTAAACTCTATTCAGATGATTATAACAAACCAAGACAAAGCTATTATCAAAACTTTTTTGAGGGCTGTCTTTTTATGACCACAACCTAAAATTTGATTATATTTAAAAGTTAGAAAAACTAGATTACTTCAAATCGTAATCTCATTAACCATGAAAAAACTTATTTTAGTATCCCTTTTATTCATCTTCGCTTGTGCTAATGAAGACCCCATCAATGAGCAAGAAGCACAAACCATTGTATTAACGCTAGACAATGTGTCTTCAAGTATAGAAACTAATGATGTTTGGACAGAAGAAAATATACCTCTAAGTTTTGTAAATACCACCGCAGAAGATTGTGGTTCGGGAAATTCTACTTTTGAAGTAGCACCCACATTTGTATGGCTTTACCCCTCAAGATTATCGATAGATTTACAAAGTTTACAAGGCATTCAAAGGATAGAAGTAGACATTAATGATTGGTGTACTACCAATTGTACTCAAGCTTTTTTAATTGACAATTCTGGAATGGTAATACATAACACAGGAAATACCCAGATTCAATCTCTAGAAACTTTGATCTTAGAAAACCTATCTGAGGCTTCTTTAAGCGAACTTGCCCTAAGTTCTTGTGAAGGACAGATCCATGAAGTACGCATCTATACTTTAGATTAAACCCCCTTAAAAAAAACTAGCGGATATTTATAGAATTCTGCTGTATCCCTTATGATACCGAACACTATTCTTTTATGGGGAAGAAAAAATTTCATTGTTTTTGGGTATTGCAAGCAACACGTCTTTAGCCTAGATTTGTAGTAGTTGGTGATACACTTACATCTTTACCAATACAAATCTAGAGAGAGATGGAATGAGGGCCTCTCTCTCTTTTTTTAACTTTTCTTGAGCGATAAGCTCTCTAATTGAAACCCCTAAAATTAAACCCTATGACTCGCGTACGTTTAGAAATCGATGAAGTTCAAATTCATCGCCCCAAAATAAAAGGAAAAATCGTTGGGGTTTTCATGGAAGAGGTGCAAAAAAAGAAATACGAGATAAATACATCAATAAATCATTGGCACATACAAAGAAAAAAGGGGCAGCCAATCCAATAAAATATCGCTTATAGATGAAGTATATGAATGCATTTGTTGGGTACTTCTTCAAACGCTAGAGGTATTTTTTTTTAACTGATTTTTTTCTTACTCAACACCCCCGGCAACAGCACTTCCTTTCCCACTACTCCTCACTAATATTGCTAAATAGCACAATAGCCCTATATAAAGGGCAGTATAGCCTTTCAAAAACTTAAATAAATTTTATTACATTTGAATATGAAAAAATTACTAGTACTCTCACTTTTAGTGCTCCTTTCCTGTAATAAGGATGAAAATGAAGATATCATTACAGCACCCAATTATAATATAGTAGGCAAATGGATCTGGTCTCCAAGCGAAAATAGAGCAGATGCAAACACCATGTATGAGTTCGTTAACGGTATTCGATATACTTACTATTGCATAACATGTCCTGCAGATGATGCGTATTGGAATTCATTAACTACTGCTGATGCATTGCCAACCAACAATCCTTACACATTTGAAAATGATACCTTACGAGTTGATTTACATTTTGGCAATGAATTGGTTACCAAAATTTCATATGATTGTGAAGGTGGTAAACTTTTAATGGATGGTCAGTTTAGTCATCTTTGGAGGTTAGATTCTGATTGCCAATAAGTATCTTTAGAAATAGCAGAGCAATACACAAAGTACTTTACTCATCTATACTTTGTTATTTTCAGGACCCTCTTTTGTAGCAGTATGTTGCCCTTTAACCCCAAAAATTCAATATAAAATGAAACACTTTATAACATTTTTATTATTTGGATTGGTGAGTTTTTCCTATGCACAACAATGGAAAAAAATGGCAAAGGATGTAAATGTAAACCTATATGATGTTGTTGAAGAAGCCGAAAATTATTTTGAGAATATAGACAAGTCAAAGAAGGGTTCTGGATGGAAAAGTTATCAAAGATGGCTTTATGAAAATGAGCCCAAATATTATCCTTCTGGAAAAAGAAATACCATATCCCCTTATTTTGTTAGCCAAGAATACAAGAAATTTCTTGAAAATAACACAACTTCAAACGAAAATGAATTTAATTCTGGTTGGGAAGAATTAGGTCCATATTATATTGAAGAAGTTACCGGGCACTATTCGGTTGGGCTTGGAAGAGTGGAATCATTTTATATTGATAGTGATCCCAATATTATGTACTTAGGGTCTAGAAGTGGAGGGTTTTGGAAAACTTCTGATGGGGGGAATACCTGGTCTAATACAACCGATTTCTTAATTGCCTCTGGAGTAAATACAATTGCTGTAAATCCAAATAACACAAATCAAATATTAATTAACGTTAGAAATTCTCATAACGGAACAACGCATGGTGTGTACGAATCTATTGATGCCGGAGAAACCTGGACATTAACAAATTTTAATCCTGAAAATCTAAATTGGGGAGGCTTAGGAACTAATGATATTATCAATACTATAAAATACCACCCTACAATTCCAGATCTTGTTTTTATTACAACCTCTAAAGGTTTATATAGATCTACAGATCATTTAACATCTTGGACTCAGGTAGCGCAAGCGAACAGCACCTATGAGCAAATTGAATTTCACCCCACAGACAGTGCTATCGTATACGCAACTAAATGGTATGAATACTCGCGTATATTAGTTTCTAATGATGCTGGACGTACGTTCACAAACTCAGGGTTTATCCCCAACAATAACCATGGCTTTAGAATTTCAGTTTCTGAAGATTGTGAAAACTGTATTTTTGCTGCCTCTAGTGATGGCATCTGGAAATCTACAGATGAGGGGTTTAGTTTTAACCTAGTTTCGGGCACCTATATTGATGAAATATCAAATTATGGAGCATTTGCTGTCAGTGATGTAAATGCAGACATCATGTTATACGGAGACATTGATACCCATATGAGCTATGATGGTGGTGCCAACTTCGAAAAAACAACGTATTGGTCTCAAGGTAATGCGAACTATGACCAAACTGGAACCTATGTACACGCAGATATAAGAGGTGCAGTAGCTATTGATGGTGTTTTTTGGGTAAACACAGATGGTATACTTTGTAAAAGTGAAGATAATGGAGTTACCTGGGAAATTTTTGAAGGACAATCAATAAGAGAAAATTACTGTTTAGGTGCAAGCCAATCGAACCATTTTAGAACCATAGCTGGGTCTCAAGACAACGGAACCAGTATTAAAAATGAAAACAATTGGATTGAATTTTATGGAGCTGATGGAATGGAAGGCATCATTCACCCTTTAAATGATGACTGGATGATAGGAAGTTTGCAATTTGGAGGAAAAAGAAGAACAAAAGATGGAGGTTACCAACAGCAGGGAGTTAATCCTAGTGGTTTTGAAGGAGACTGGGTAACACCACTTCTGTATGACCCCAACAACCAAATGACTGTTTTTACCATGTCTAACCGTCTTTTTAAAAGTGAAGACTTTGGCTCCAATTGGACCCCTCTAGAGGCTGCTTTTTCGCCAGGTCAAAACATACAAAATGCCGCAATTTCAGAAAACAACTCAAATACAATTGCGGTTTCCTATTACAATAATTTGAAAATTTCTAATGACGGTGGCTCAACGTTTAACTTAGTTTCTCAATCACTTCCCAACCAATTTATAACCGATATTGCTTTTGACCCAAAAAACGACCAAACCCTTGTCGTTACTTATGGAAGCTTTGGAAATAATAACAACAAAGTATTTTTATCTAATGACCAAGGACTGAGCTGGGAAAATATCACTTATAATTTGGGTAACATGCCCATAAGAAGTGTGGTTATAGATCATACAGAAAATTCAACCCTATACTTAGGAGCTGAAATAGGGGTTTATAAAAAAGCGATGACAGCTACCAGTTGGGAATTATTTAGCGATGATTTACCCAATACCACTGCAATGGAGTTAGAGGTCATTTATGGCTCTAATACGCTTAGAGCTGCTACTTGGGGAAGAGGGCTTTGGGAATCTTCGCTTGCTGGAAGAGAAAACTACCCTTCAATTCTAACTACTACCATCACAAAACAACCCACAGATACACAACCTAAAGAAGGAATAGATCAATTTATAACCTCAACTATTGAATATGATGGAACGTTAGCCAATGTATATGTAGACTGGTCTTCAGATGATAATTCTGGTAGCATTCCAATGAACAGTACTACAGCGGGAGTGTGGGTTTCAGAAACAGCGATCCCAAATTTTTCGGTGGGTAGTACTGTATTTTTTAAAGTTTTTGCAGTCTCTGAAAATGGACTAACTTCAGAAACCTATAGGTTTATGTATACCGTAAAGGAAAATGTGTACTGCATTCCGTCTATGAACTGCAGTTATGGTGATGGGTTGCAATGGGTTCAACTGGGCAGTATTAATCATACTTCGGGGTGCGAGGGCTATGCTAATTTCACAGAATACACTACTTCTCTTGAACAAGGTACTGATTATGAAATGACAGTAACCACCGGATACGGAGATCAATACATTAAAGCATGGATAGATTACAACAATGATCTAGAATTTACAGAAGATGAAGTGATTGTAAATAACTATGTTATAGAGCCCGGTGTAGACAGTTCCGGAGAATTTACCGAAACTATTGGTATTTCTATTCCAGAAGATGCCGCTTTAGGCCAACATGTATTAAGAATAAAGACCAACTGGAACGCTCCAGTTCCTGAAGATTCTTGCGTAGAGACACAATATGGAGAAACGGAAGATTATACTGTAGTAATTGAAGAACAGTCTTTAGGGGTAATAAACTCTAATTTCTCGATACAACCGAGTCTACATCCTAACCCCACAAACGGAAATGTTACCCTAGATTTAAAAAAGAATTACAACAATGTTTCAATAACATTACATGATATGTTAGGAAGAAAAATTATGGCTAAAAACTATGAACTGGTGCAAAATTTTGAATTAACCCTACAGCAGTCTTCAGGAGTTTATTTCTTAACCGTTATTTCTGAGAATAAGAAGGCTGTTTTCAAGCTGATTAAAAATTAAAGACCCGTTCCCTAGCTTGGTATAGAGACTGTACTGAAATTCAATATTCATTATTACCTACACTTTTATAAAATATAATCCCCAAGAATAATAACGATTCTTGGGGATTGCTCTTTACTTAAAAAAGAACTCTAAAAAAATAGGGTATTTAATTGATTACATGATGTAAAATCACACTCAAAAATAAATATATTAAACTGTAGTGAGCTCATAATCAATGTTAAACAAATTGTTAAATGTTGTAAACCCCTCCTTTTTAATTAAATTTGAATCGTTAACGAAAGCTTAGGTAAAGAAGTGTATTTCTGAAAAACTACAACTCACAATTCCATGAAAAATCGAATTAAATATTGTAATCAATGTGATAAGGATTACCCTGTACTGTATAGAGTGCAATACAAAAATCCTAAAGCGTGGGTGTTTGTCTGTAAGCATTGCTTACCTAGTATAAAGGATAACAATCCTGCTTATACTTACGGAGGTACTTGGAAAAAATAATATTAGGGTATTCTAAGCTAGAATTTAAATTATTTTTTTAGCAATGCAATTTATGGTCACAAAAATTAATGCTAATTCTAAACTATTGTTAATGATCTCAATAAAAAAAGACTTCATGGTTATATGAAGCCTTTTTACGAATTAATTCTTTTGGTTATTCTTCTTCTAAATATACAAACCGCTCTAATCTATTAAGTTCTTTCTCATCTACATACTTTCCAATTTCTTTCCTAAACTGAGCTAAGTTTTTATAGGGCCTATATTCTAAAAACTCATGAGTCATTTTATCACCAATACCAGGTAAGGCTTTAATATCGTCTTCTGAGGAGGTGTTTAATTCTACTGGAACAAAAACATACTCTAAATAACGGGCTACTTCTTTTTGGTCTACGTATTTTCCTATTTCACGTTTAAATTGTAAAATACTGGTGTAAGGTCTATACTCCTCAAATTCGTGAGCCATTTTATCTCCTACACCTGGAATCATTTTAAAATCTTTCTCTTCAGTAGTATTTAGGTTTAAGGGAACAAATATCTTTTTAAAAAGTTCTTCTGTATTTTCTCCTTCAACAATTGCACTAAAATCTGAAAGGCTTAAAAAAGGCCTTGCAACCAAAAGCTTATTTACCACCTCTGTTGAGAAACCCAAAGCAACTAAATCTGATTCCGTTGCCAGATTGGCATTTAAAACCACAACGGGTTCAGGTTTATCTGATGTTTTTATTTTTTCAGTGTTCGTTGTGTTTTGTTTTTTGTCTGCTTGTTCTTTACAGGATACCAGAAATAAACTTAGTGCTAGTGTAATTGTAAATAATTTACTGAATTTTTTCATGTTGTTGTTGTATTAAAATTAAATAGGAGTATCCAATGCAAGCTAAAACTACCAAACTCATGGGTGCTAAGGTTGGTAAAGCGCCGGATAAACTTTCTGTAATTAACTCAAAATTAGTAGCAGTGGGTTTCATATCTTGTTCAAACTCAAAATTAGATTGTAGGTGTAAATAAACACCGTAAACTCCGCTAAAAGTAGTGAGCACCAACACAAGTTTAAATAAATGAATAGCTACTTGAGATCTTCTATAAAAAAGAACACAAAGGTTTACAAGGGCAACACCAATGCATAAGACCGGAATTAATTGCCATGTGTCTTCATAATGTTCTAACAAGTACAATTCTAAAAGTGTACCTATCATCATAAATAAGAGTGCTAAAACAAGTACTTGTTTTAACCGAAACCTTTCTGAAGTAGTTTTGTTGTTTTGCATTTGATGGCAAAACTACATACGAAACTTCAGAAAAAAAAATTATTTAGAAATATTCTAAATAATTTTTTAAGTAGAAGTTAATTTTTCCAAAAAGATTTGAAAAACAAGCTTTTTAAACTGAACCAGAAGGCTAAAATTCCTGGAAGATTTTTCTTGGGTTGCTTGCCCTTACCTATTCTTTGTATTTGGAGTTCGTACCAGGGCAATTCTACACCCCCTAATTTGTCTAAAAGTTTTATGCCAATTTTAGGTATGGGGGCTTCAAATTTTTCAACTGAACCGTCAAAAATTTGATTGGCTAGTGCTGGATACAAACAAAAGGGCCTAGCTAAACCAACAACATCCAACTTACCACTTGCCAGAGCACCCTCCATAACTGATACCGATCTAAATCCACCAGTAAGTAATAGAGGGGTTTTGGTTAATTTTCTAGCTTTTTCTATGTACTCCAAAAAATAGACTTCGCGTTCTTCAGTACTTTTTTTACGATTTCCTTTGATCATGGCAGGTCTTTCATAGGTGCCTCCGGAGATTTCTATCAAATCCATTCCTTCATTTCCTAACAATTGAATAACTTTCATAGATTCTTCCTCTGTAAAACCTCCTCGTTGAAAATCTGCAGAATTAATTTTAATCCCTACAGGGTAATCTGCACCCACCTGACGACGTATTTCTCTATAAATCTCTAATACAAAGCGTACTCTATTTTCTAATGTACCACCCCATTGATCTGTTCTAACATTACTATTAGGAGATAGAAACTGACTTACCAAATATCCATGAGCTCCATGAATTTGACAACCTGTAAAACCTGCTTCTTTACATATTCTTGCTGTAGTACCAAAACGTTTAATAATATCCCAAATTTCTTCTTCAGTTAACGCTTTGGGTAGGGTAAACATTTTTGATGCGCCTCCCATTTTTAGGAGAATGGCAGAGGGTGCAACTACTACTCTATTAATTGCTGCAAAGGCTTGACGCCCTGGATGATTTATCTGTGGCCAAATATGAACTCCTGTGCCTTCAACAGCTTTTGCCCATGCCTTTAATTCTTCAAAATGCTTATAATCTTCTACAACTACATTTCTTGCTTCTCCTAGTGCTTTAGCATCTACCATAACATTTCCCGTAATTAGTAGTCCGGGGTTTCCTTTTGCCCAAACTTTATAGGCATGGATTAACCCTTTACTTGGAGCATGATGCTTAGTTCCAAAATTCTCACTCATTGCAGATTTGGCAATTCTGTTTTTTAAAATTGAACCGTTGGGCAGCGTAAAAGGTGAGGCAATGTGTTGCATAATGTTAGTGATTTTTAAAAAAGCAAAAGTAGGGAGAATTCTAGGATAAAAACTATTGTTTTTAAGCTAAAAACACGGCGAGAACTGCAGCTAGTGATGCCCCAATAATTGGTCCCAATACTGGTATCCATGAATACCCCCAGTCATTAGATGCTTTTTCTTTTATGGGTAAAATTGCATGCATAAGTCTTGGACCTAAATCTCTTGCCGGATTTATTGCATAGCCTGTGGTACCTCCTAAAGAGAGCCCAATAGCCCACACTAAAAAAGCAACTGGAAGAGCACCTAATGAACCTAAACCTACTATTTCATTTGAGTCTGCCATAGCTGCATCAGTAAAATTTAGAATGGTAAATACCAATACAAAAGTACCCACAACTTCTCCTAATAAATTAAAAAATGGATTTCGTATTGCTGGAGCGGTACAAAAAACTGCCTTCTTTGTGTTTCCGTCTTTTGTGGCATCAAAATGATTTTTATATACCAACCAAACTATAGTGGCACCTAACATAGCTCCTAACATTTGGGCCACTATGTAAGAGGGTGCTAGTGCCCATTCAAATTCTCCAGCTAGGGCTAAACCTACAGTTACTGCAGGATTTAGATGTGCACCACTAAAGGGTGCCGTAACGACAACGCCAACATATACAGCCAATGCCCATCCTGTGGTAACTACTATCCATCCACTGTCGTTTCCTATGGTTTTGTTTAATTCTACATTGGCTACTACCCCACCTCCTAAAATAATGAGTAAGGCGGTTCCAATAATTTCTGCAATAAATGGTGTCATGGTTTTGTGTTTTTTTAATTAATTTTTGCCCAATATTCTAAAGCCTCTATAGCCTTGTACCAGCCTTTAATTTGTTTGTCTATGGGTGCTCTTGAATGACTTGGAGTGAACGTTCTGTCTATCTGCCAAATGTCTTGAATTTCTTCCGGGCTTTGCCAATAACCAACAGCTAAACCTGCTAGAAAGGCAGCTCCCATTGCTGTAGTTTCAACTACTTTGGGACGAACGGTTTTCGTGTTTAAAACATCTGATTGAAATTGCATGAGCATATTGTTTATGGTGGCGCCTCCGTCTACTCGCAATTCTTTAACTGCAATTCCCGCATCTGCCTGCATGGCTTTTAATACATCCATGGTTTGAAAAGCAATGGATTCTATAGCTGCCCTTGCAATATGAGCATCGGTGCTTCCTCTAGTTAACCCAAATAAGGTACCTTGTGCTTGCTGATTCCAATGGGGGGCTCCCAAGCCTGCAAAAGCAGGCACAAAAAAGACACCTTCAGAACTTGAAACAGAACTGGCAAGCGTTTCTACCTCTTGAGAAGTCCTAATAATTTTTAACCCATCGCGCAACCACTGAACAACAGCCCCTGCAATAAAGATACTTCCCTCTAATGCATAATGAGTTTTACCATTAATTTTCCAAGCAACTGTAGTTAGTAAATTATTTTTGGATATAATGGGTTTTTCACCAATATTCATGAGCATAAAACATCCTGTTCCATAGGTGTTTTTCACCATTCCTTTTTTGGTACACATTTGACCAAAAAGAGCGGCTTGCTGATCTCCAGCAATTCCTGAAATAGGTATTTTTTCTTCAAAAAATGATGACTTGGTATGGGCGTATACCTCACTTGATTGTTTTACTTGAGGCAACATAGTTTTTGGAATTCTAAATAATGCCAATAATTCTTCATCCCAATTCATGGTATGAATATTAAAAAGCATTGTTCTGGAAGCATTAGTAACATCAGTTACATGCTGTTCTCCTTTTGTAAAATTCCAGATTAACCAGGTATCTATAGTTCCTAAAATTAAATCACCTGCTTCTGCTCGTTCTCGTGCACCTTCTATGTGATCTAATATCCAAGTTACTTTTGTAGCTGAGAAATAGGCATCTATAACTAAACCTGTTTTCTCTCTAATGAACTCACTTTTCCCCATAGCTTTGAGTTCGTCACAAAAGTCTGAGGTTCTTTTGTCTTGCCAAACTATAGCATTATAGACAGGTTTACCTGTTTTTCTATCCCAAACAACTATGGTTTCTCGTTGATTGGTGATACCAATTGCAGCGATGTTGTTTGCACTTAAGCTTTCTTTAGAAATGGCCTCAGCCGCTACACCTACTTGAGTTGACCAAATTTCATTTGGATCATGTTCTACCCATCCTGGTTGTGGAAAGTATTGGGTAAATTCTTTCTGAGCTAAGGAGATAATACTTCCTTGTTTATCAAAAACTATGGCTCGTGAACTGGTAGTTCCCTGGTCTAGGGATAAAATATATTTTTTCATAATTTCTAAAGATAAATAAATAATTTTTGATGATGTATCCTACTTTTTAAATATGTTAAACCTTAAAATTTACTTTCTAACGTATTGAGATTTCAATATCTTCGCATAGTCTTAAAATATATTCGATTTTTTAGTTTAATACAAAAAAAAATGAAATATAACATCTCTAATATGATGTCTCTAGATATCTATCTAGATTCTTTACAAGATTGTGAATATAAGAAGATTATCTCTGAAACTCCTTCTGCAGATCAGAGTGTCATGCCTCTTAAAAGCTGGGATATTTTTAGTGAAGATTATAATACAACCATTGAGAATTCAAAATCATTGAATGATATTGAACAGGTGAAATCTTTTGCTAAAAAAACGAAATGGAAAAATAAAATTGATCATATCTTTAGAAATCAAGATTTTGAAGCGCTAATTATCACAGACATCAACCAAAAAATACTTTGGGTAAATAATGGCTTTACTAAAATGACCGGATACTCGAAAAAATATGCCCTAAATAAAACCCCAAATTTTTTACAAGGTGAAGCAACTGAGACAGAAAGCAAAAAAAGAATTAGAACTAAACTTAGATACCTTGAACCCTTCACGGAAATCATTATCAATTATAGAAAAGATAAAACTCCATACAAATGTGAAGTAAAAATTATTCCTTTATACAAAGATAAAGTAACTCATTTTCTTGCCATTGAGAAAAAAGTTGTTTAATTCCTATGTATGAGAGCTTATGTTTATTTTCTTTTTCTATTTATTATTTTAAGTTGTTCCTCAACTCAAGAGAAATCTAAACACAAAACCTATCCTGCATTCAATATTATTACTACACCATTCTTAGTAGAAAAAGACACTATTCTTATAAATGAACTAAGGTTTTATGACACAAAATCTGCCAAAGACGCAATGAAACTTATGTATCTAGATCATGGAAAATGGACCAAAAAACTAGAGGGTATTCATCAAAAAATATTGAAAAGGTTTGTATGGAAAAACGTTAAACTACTCAACAAATACAATGATTTGTTTACAGTGATAGCTGGTGGAGTTGAAAGCAATACGAACTATTTTACTTACCTCACCGTTATAGATGCTACTCAAAAAGACTGTTTGGATGAAAATCATACTTTTCGAAACATCTTGACAGATCATTTTACATCAAAAATGAAACATCTTGATACAAAAAAGATAGATTACAAAATTTTCAACTAAGAATTAGTTATCAATGTCATTTGGGGGCATATACTTTTTTTGCAGTTTTCATAACCTCTGCGCGATCAAAGGACATTGTTTTGGTCTCACAATTTGAATATAGTTCCATCTGGTCTGTGTAATGAGGGCTTTCTGGCCTTCTACTGTTTCCAAAAGAAATTACAGATTCATAATAGGTTTTGTTAGGCGTAAATCTAACTAAACCAATGTAAGATTCTCCATGGGTTATTTTTATTTTTCCATCTTTATAAGGCACCCCTTTCATAGCAGTTACCACATCTGGAAGTCCAAAAATTGGGAGCTCTTTATTTCCTCTTACCAAGTGTTGAAATTCACCAAGTTGAATTCGTTCTGCATTAAAATACGTTTTTAAATGTGCTTTTGTAATTTTTAAAGCTTCATACAAAGCTTCTTTGGTAAAAACTCGATCTTTTCCTAGTTGATAGTAAAAAGGGGTCAATTGATAATACAATGATGCATATGCACCTGCACCATAAGACGAAGGCTTGGTAATTCTATCCCAATTTTGAATGTCTGATAATAAGGTACTTACTTCAGGATAATCAGATGGGTTCATATCAAATAATGGGTTTAAATCCATATAGTTGTATTGAAGTGGTGTTGGTAATTGATGATCGTATTTAATGCGTTTGAAACGTTTATAATCTATTCGTTCTTCTTCCTCGAGCAATTGTAAAAGCCTCGTCGATCGATTGTTATCATAGGTTTCAAAATTCATTTCTTTAGCATAATTATCAGGGTTGGGATTGTCTGCTGCGCTAGATGATTTAAAAGGACTGTGGTTGGCATTATAGACAAAACCAGACTTTGGCTTAACAACCTGAGGTAAGTCTTTGATGTCATAATAAGTATTCCATAAGGTCTCTGAGGTGTTTCCAGGGACAACATCTGTCCAATCATAACCTTTGGCTCTTATGGGTATTTTACCATTTGAAATATAGAAAATAGTATCGTTTCGATCTGCATAGCCAATATTATAACCCGGCAATGCTTTCATTTCTAAGGCTTCATAAAATTCTGAAAAATTGGTAGCCTTATTCATTTTCCACCATTGCTCTATCGCAGTAATGTTGGTTGTACTGGGAGTTCTAACTGAATAAAAACCTGTTTTGTTTTTTAAGGTAGGCCCGAAGATACTTTTGTAAAACTTTTTCTTGATTGATATATTTATTCCAAGAAATTTTAATGTAAGTTTTGCTTTATATTTTTCTAATGTGAAGGGCTTACCATCTACCATGTACACATTTTTCTTTTTTGGATGCATCTCTAATGCGTATACATCTGCTTTATCTGGATAATTTACGGTATGTGTCCAACCTAAATATTCATTTGCTCCAGTAAGTATACAAGGGGTTCCAGGAAATGCAGCTCCAATAATGTTAGTGCCTTCCTCACTTACCAAATGTGCTTCATACCATGAGGTTGGACCTTCTAAAGGTTGATGCGTATTGATGGCCAAAAATGTTTCATCTGAACCGGTTCTATTTCTACTGATAGCAATTAGATTAGAACCTTTAGAGTCTTCTTCAATTTTGTAGGGCCAAGACAAACTATTATTGATAATACCACTAACTAACTTATCTGCTCCATTAGAGATAAACAGTTGTAATTGTGTGTAACGAAGTAATTTTTTAACCGTAAGAGGAAAAAGCTTTTTCTCTAAAATTTCTTTTGGATGTTTTTTAGCATAGGCATTTAAACCTGCAGCAAAAGCTTCTGTAAGGGTAATAAATTTCTTATCTAGTGTTCCGTAGAGTTCATTTACAATTTCTTCAGATTGAATAAGTTGTGTTAAAAAATCTGCACCTGCTGCCTTTAATCCAATTCGTTTCCCCAACAAGCCGTTACCTGCCAAATAGGCTTCTTGGATAAGTTTGAAATGGTCTTCTGCCTGGGCCCAAGCAAAACCATAGGCAACCTCTGCATCTGTAGACGCATAAATATGAGGCACACCATAATTGTCTCTAATTATTTCGATACGGTCTGGGTTAATTTGAGAATAACCTTCAATACAAATGCATAATGCAAATAGAATGATTATAATTTTTTTCATAGGTGTGTAGAATTAAAATAATATCCAAAAAAGAAAACATATAGTGGTTTAATGAAATTTTTCATGAAATTTATTTTGTAAGGTTAGTGACTATTTTTTGGTGGCCCCGGGAAAAACATATTCGTTTGGTCTTGATAAGCTTTATAATTTGGTCGCTTTTGTAAGGTGTAAAATTCTGAGGGTACAGCTCCTGTGTAATAAACTAATGTTGTATACATCACATAGGATATATAAATTAAGCCTGAAAGAATGATGATCCAAAGGAACTGTTGATCTTCGGAGAAAAAAGAACTAAATGAAGTTATGGAAGCAATAATCATTGCATTCCAAACCATCCATTCCGAAAAATAATTAGGATGACGAGTATATTTCCAAAAACCAACATTACAAACTTGCTTCTTTTTCTTTTCTAAAAAAGCTTGTTTTAAAAATCGTTGTTTTTGCAGGTCTGAAATGTGTTCTAGAAGAAACCAAATTGCCCATAAACTTACCCCAATTAGCTCTAAAATTGAGAGGCTACTACTTGAATTATTAGCCATTAAAATAGCAGGAACTGCCAAAAAAGTAATGTTAGCTAAACATTGAATCATAATTTCATATTGAAGTGATATGTTTAGATTTTTGTAACCAACTTTATCCCATCTTCTCCGTTGATAGTTATATCTAGAGAGTTCTGAATTTAAATGTCCTTTTTTAAACAAGATCAGCGCTCCTATTCCCATCCGTAATCCCGAACATAAATACATCCCGGCTACTAGATAAATTCTAGGTTTATAACCAGTACCTAAAAGGAGTGCTAAAATTCCTATAAGAACCAAACCCCAGGGCCACGCAATATCTACATAAGACATTTTTTTTGTAAGAAATGCGGGTATACAAGCCACAACCAAAAACAAAAAAAGTTGAAGGAGTCCATTGATGAGAAGCATTTCCCTAAAAATTTCTACTTGGTAGATAAAGTAAAAAAAGAAGAAGTAGGGAAGATAACCTATACTACGAGTAAAAAAATTTCTTAGTGCTAATTTCATATGCTGTTAATACTTGAAAAATTTAAGAAAACGACTTTTCTCACCTTCAATTATTTTAATAAAATACATGCCCTGTTTTAATTGACTGACATCTATGGAGGTTAAATTTTGTTTTTCTAAAATATGTTGTCCTGTTAAGGTAAATACTTTAATTTTAAATTGGTCTGAAACGCCCGAAATATAGAGTGTATTTTGAGTTGGGTTTGGATAGATTTTTATAGCTGTTAATAGGTCTTCCTCTAATGATAATGAACTGCTATTCACTGCATTTGGACTTCCATGTAGGTTTATACAATTCCAACTTTGAGGCAATGCGTTATCTAGATCTGGTGTTATTAATTCTAAAGTATATCCAGTTTCATCAGCACAATTTGGCCATGGTGATTCTGATTGATAAGTAACCTCATCTTGAAGAACCCCAGAAGCATTATAGAGTCTAACTGCATCTGAATTCCCAAATCCAAAATCAATTTCTCCAATATAATTTGTAATGTTTGGAAAAACTCCTGCAAAATCTGAGGCGTTTTTAACTAAAACGATATATCCATCAGCCTCTATTTGAGTTCCAGAAGGTATCGAATATACATGTGAATCATCATCATCTTTTAGTTGCCATCCTGATAGATCTATTGAAGTTGTGTTTGGATTATATAACTCTACCCAATCACCAGCATCGAAATTATCACTTGATTTATAGTTGATTTCATTAATAACAATTATATTAGTAATATCTGATGCTGTGAAATTTGGAATGACTTCAAATGAGTCATCAATATTAATACTGATGGTTTCCTCTGTACTGTATAGGTCTCCACTCCAGTGTGAAAATTCAAATCCAGTGGTAGCCACAGCTTTTAATTGAACAGGTACTGTTTCAAAATAATCTCCTGTCCAAGATGATTCTTGAATGGTTAAGTTATTATTTACCTCTACAAAGCCTTGCGAAATAGTGTTATTTGTAATTGTTAGTGGGTGGAAATCTGGTAAATTGAATTGAGATAAGATATGGTCTTTAACTATAGAGGGTCTGTTATCTGCAAATATTTTCATTTGATCGATATAATACCCTACCCAGTCGTTTATATTAGTGATAAAAATACCAATATTGGTTAAGGATGGGTCATCTTTCCAACGTTCATAATGTGCATTTACTTCGGGTTCTATAGAGGCATAAACTTGGTCTATATGAGCCTTTACCTTGTTGGACAAAAAACGAGTATTAAGTTCATCTGCATATCGATTAATAAATTTATTTCTAAATCCTATGTTTGTGGTTAGCCTTCTGAATAAAAGTGTAGACCACGATGGATTTGGCCACCCAGGACCATTTGGATCTAGAGCAAAGCTAAGGGTGTTTTGATAGTAATTATTAATGTCCCAAAAAGGTCCAAAACCAAAATCAGTATCAAACATAATCCATCGCCATTTACCCTCTGGGTGTGTCCAAAATTTTATATTATTGCCTGGCCAATCTGTATTATTGAAAAATATATTAGACGCTTGATAGATTGCATATTCTGTAAGGTCTATGCGTTCACTCACATATTCAAAATTTGAATCTACAGTTAAATCTGTGGTATTTATATAATCTAACAGTTGAAGGTATTCTTGATTAGTTCCCTCAACTTCTTCTGCATTATCGGAAAGTAATGTAATGTCATCTGCATCTATATTGTGTTTAGAAGCCAGCATGTGCTCATTAATTTTTTCTCTCAAATTATACATTCCCCAGTACTCACCATTTATATAGGTGGCCACTGAATTATGCTCTTGAAAATCTAACCCAGAACCTCGCATTAAACTTGTTAGCATAATATCTTTAATTGAAGAACGCATCCAATCTTGACCAGAGTTTCTTAACACAAGAGCTTCAAAATTATCATAGGCTGGTTGAGTAAAAAAAGAATGATCAAATTTTGAGTCCCCGTATTGACCTCTTGCAAATAAAGCTAGGGAACGTTGTCCGTTTTGACCTCTACTCCATCCTCCAAAAATTTTTACCCCTGCATTAAAATCAGAAAATTGATCAGTCCCATTTTCGTGAAAAGAAAAATGGATTGGACGTTCCCAATCTTCCCAAAAGTTCGCTCCAAAATAAGGCTGATTTATATCGTACGTGCCATCGGGTCCAAAAACGTATATGCCAGTATCTTCATCAAAAAAATTATCTGGTGCTGTGCTTAACAACATGAGGTCTATTTCATGATTCGAATTGAATATGTATGATTTTGTAAATATTGGGGAGGGAAAATAGTTATTTCTAAAAATTCTTGCTCGTACACTTGTGTTTTCTGAAATTACTATAGGTTGTGTATACATTGGTGAGGATTCGGTTGGTTCTTCTCCACCCAAAGCATAATGAATAACTTCACCCGAATTATTTCCAGATAATAAAAGATTGAAAGAACCATCTACTGCTCCTCCCTCTTTTGAAAAATTAACTTCACTTTGAACTGAACCCAAAAATTCAGTACTTGAATTTACATAACCCGGTGTGGTTTCTAAATAACTTACAAGATTTCCAGAAGTTATTGAAATTCCTACAGATGTATTTGGCGGTAAATTTTCTGCTGTTAACTCATCAATTAAATTCCCTGACAGATCTGAAAGACTAAGGGTCTCAGTTCCTGACGATATTTTAAAATTGGTATGTAAATTTGTTATGAAATTTAAGATTTCTGGCGGGTTAATCCCTGAAGAATTTGGGGTATTAAAAACTGCTGTTAAAAAAGGGATAACAGTAAGGTCTGATGAGCCTGGGGAAACATTATGAGCTTGAATTGATAAAACATTATCTCCAGTGTTTAAAATTGAGCTAAAATCTGTTATCAAAAATCTATCTGGTGTTCCTCCAGAATATAGTTGAGCTTCATGGTCTTGTATAGTACCAGAATTGTATGGAGGTGGTACTCCATTTATATTGGCACGAGCAACCTCTACCCCATTAATGTAGGCAACAAAACCATCATCGTAATCTATATCTAAAATTAACGAGGAAACCTCACTTATATCTGTAATTTCAAAAACCTTTCTAAGGTAAACTGATTTTGTTGCGTTAGGAAGTACAGTAGCATCGTCTCCATCACCATATCCAAAACCAGAGGCAGACTCTGCCCAGGATGAATCGTCAAAAGCTAATGTGTTCCAATTAGAACTAGGCTCAAAGCTTGGAGTTAAATATTTAAATAAATCTCCCTGATTAATAAGAGTTCTAGGATAAGCTAGAGAAGCTCTGTCTTTATCAGAGGCCCAGACAAGAAGATATTCATCAGGAGCCAATGTAATATTTGGGAAAGCCCACTTATCAAATTCGTCCGGATCATCTGAGATAAACCATCCGTCTATAGAAACATTTTGTGAACCTGAGTTGTGAAGTTCAAACCAATCTGGGGTATCCCCATCCTCATCTGTATATTCAGAATTTGAGGAAACCACCTCGTTTATTTTTATATTCTGAGCATGTAATCCATAGCAAAAAAACAAAAATACTAGTAAGAAATATCTCATAAAAAATATTTGTTCATAATTAGCTAACACAAATATAACGAGAAATAAAATAGATTATGTAGGACACCAAAAACTAGCAAAACGTGATATTATTTATATAATATAGTGTACTTTGTGAAGATGTTTGAGTAAGTTTATAAAAACAAATTAATCATGAAATTAAAAAGAGAGGTTGGGGTTTTAGGACTTAGTGCAAATATTATCAATATAATTATTGGTGGGGGTATTTTTGTTTTACCATCCATAGTTGCAGCTAGTTTGGGTGCTGCTAGTATAATTGCTTATCTCTTCTGTGGTTTTGTGATGTTGTTAGTCATGGGGTGTTTTGCTGAATTAGGGAGTGTTTTTACTAGCAGTGGCGGGAGTTATAAATATATCGAAGCTTCGTTTGGTAAATTTCCTGGATTCATTACATCTGTTCTTATTGTTATGGCTTCCTTTACCGGCGATGCAGCAGTTGCAAATGCTGCAATTGATATTTTAAGTACATTTCTCCCTGTTTTTAAAAATTATTGGGTTCAATTATTCTTTTTGATTTTACTTTTCTTTGGTTTTGGTTACATCAATATTATGGGCCTAAAAAAAGGAGTAGGGTTTGTAAAAATTATTACCTTATTTAAATTAGCTCCTATAGTTTTTATTATTGTTTTTGGGTTTTCGGAAGTTGAAATGTCAAATCTCTATTGGGAGAATACACCTGACCCTGCCAAAATTGGTGAAATGTCTTTAATTTTATTTTTTGCTTTTGTGGGTGCAGAAAAAGGATTGTCTTTAAGTGGTGAAGTAAAACATCCAAAAAAAATAATTCCAAAAGCCATCCTGTTAAGCATTGTTACAATTCTCATTATTTATATTTTAATTCAACTTATTTCTCAAGGTATTTTAGGAAATACACTTCCTAATTTTGACAAAAACCCTTTAGCCGAAATTGCAAAAACATTATTTGGTCCTGTAGGGTTTTCGTTAGTAACTTTTGGAGCTGCTTTATCAATGATTGGAAGTTTAAGTGGAAAAATATTGAGCATGCCAAGAGTTATTTTTGCAGCAGCTAAAGATCATGTAATTCCTGTGAAAAAACTTGCTAAAATTCATGTAAAATTTAGAACTCCGCATGTAGCCATTTTACTCTATACATGCCTAGGCTTTGTCTTTTCAATTGGTGGAGGTTTTAAAGAACTAGCCATTATTTCTAGTACCTCTACCTTACTAATTTACCTAGGGATATCATTAGCTACCATAAAATTAAAAACCAATAAAAGGAACGATATTTCTGAGGGTTTTAAATTAGCTGGAGGCTATATTATTCCCATAGCATCTTCCATTTCTATTGTATGGCTTTTATCAAAATTATCACAAGAAAAAATTATGCTTTTTGTGGGTGTATTGTCAATACTAAGTTTACTATTTTTTACACTTAAATTAGTTTCAAAAAAATAATATAATTTCAAACCCATCGAAGTTATTTATTATTTAATAGCATAATGCTGCAGGATTCTACTAATACTCCAAATTTATAAGATAAACACCTATAAAAATGAAAATAGAGGACAGTAAAGTGACGTAATTCCAATGGTCTTTATAAAAGAGTACTCCAAAAATAATGGTAAGAATTGGTGTTATTAAACTAATTAGTGAAGAAATAAACGGATTAGTATAATGTAAGCCTAAAAAACCAGTCCAAATGGCAAAAAAAATGACCAAAGCCATAAATACTACAGGTTTAAATATTTTTTTTGTTTGAGGGTAAATATGTTGAGAAGTCAAAGAAGTTTGGAACTTAAACATTGAGAGTACTATAAAAAATACAACTATTTCTTGAACTGTAACTGATAAAATTGGAGGAACTTCTTGCTTAAAATTATACCAATGAAGTAAAATTGAGGCGGCAAAGAAAAAAGACATCATTGTAAAATATTTAAAATTACGAGATGAAATTTTTTTGTTTGCTCCTTCATTTTTTTTTAACTGAAAAATATAACATGTAAAACCTAAAATAATAAAGCTAGAAGCTAATGTATAGTTCTTGAGAAAAATATTTTCAAAAAAAAATAAATATGAAGAAACGAAAAATACAATCAATAGGTTAAAAACACCCAGTTGGGTTAAAGTACCATCTTTTAATGCTAAAATCATACTAATTAAACCAAATGCTCCAAAAACAGAAGCTAAAATAATTTTTACTCCAACAGAATAAGTTAAAACTGAAACTATATTAGGGTAAAATGAAAAAATTAATGTGAGACCTATAAAACTGGTTAGTAAACATCTTAGGCCAACAATTAACCATAAATCAAACTTTGAAAGAATACGCTTCCACAATAAGTTATTAAAAGCATAAAAAAAACCAGATAATATGAGGTAAACCATAATCAAATTTAAGTTAGGAAATTCATAATTCTAGTTTAAAATTACAACGTGAAATGGAAGCTGTAAAATGAAATAAAAAAAGAGTGTAAAGTAAAAAAATTTACACTCTTTGATTCACTAATTATTAATTTTATTAGAATAACGATAATAAAAAAATATTCTAGGGGGTAGAATTTTTTAAATACAATTCAAAATTACAATAATGTTTTATGTATATTAGTACAAGTTTAGTACAAGTATGGAAAAAAAACTCAAAGAAATTACCGAAATAAAAATTGGATTTAAGATAAGAAGCTTAAAAGACAGCAAAAGGTTAAGTCAAATAATAGCTAAAGAAAATGATATCGACATCAGCTATAATACCATTAGAAGATTTTTTGGGATCGTTAAAAATGTACAAGCCAGTAACTTCACCCTAGACACTTTTTCAAAATTTAATGGTTTTGAAAACTATTCAGACTTCATCATTAATTTTAAGTTGAGAAATAAATGGCAACAAGAGTTTGAAATCTCAAAGATTATTCACAATAATGAAGATAATAAATTATTAAAGTATGTAGACGACAACCTTGGTAAAACAAGACGTTTTAATTTAAAGTTTATTCAAATAATTCGAGAATTAATACTTGTAGAAAACTTCGACCTTATTCGAAGAATTTTTGAACTTAAAAAAATGAATGCTAATAATTTCAATTATGATGATTCAGTACTTATTGGCATGTCTATTGGATATTTAATCAGAAGCATTGACATAAAAAATATCACATTTAACAAACTTATTTTAAATGAAAATTTTCAAGATTTAATAATTACAATTTTTGTAGATTATGGAAATTTAAACACCTATTATTGTGCTATTATTCAAACCATTTACAATCATACCTCTAGAAAAAATGTACTTGTTTTCTGTGAAGGCATTTTAAACCTATCTCTATTTTTAAATAAAAAAACCGATACATCATTTCACATTTTAAAAGAAGAAAAATATTTTCACCCCATACTAAAAAGTAGAATCTTTGCTCAATACCTGTTAATGAATGATTCAGATATTATTGTTAAACTAAAAAATTATTACCAGAAAAATTTAGTTGATGGGTTTATTCCTATTGAATATTTATTTGAAATAAATTTTACAACCATTCTAACTAAAAATTTTAAAGTAATGAAATGGATTATTGAAAAAATAAATCCTGAGACAGACTACACATTCTTTTATAAGTATGAGCATTACAACAATTTTTTATTCATGAAATTAATTTATTACACCAAAATTAATGATTATGAAAAAATTACCTCAATTTATAAAAATTTGACCATAGAACGATTTAAATCTTATGAAGAAGTAGCCATCTTATACCACAATATTTATAAATATAAATGGTTTAATGATAAAAAATACCTTACCAATTATCTCAAATTAGCAAAAAAAGTAAATCCTGTATTTTTTACAAAAAAATATTTTTTAGAATATTTTGATGAATAGTTTTGACGAAGTCTTGGATTGACTTTTTTACACTGAAAAAAACAGGAATTAAAAGAAGCTACCCAGTTTTTTATATCTTGCCCTATTAAATAGTATGAGTTGAAAAGAATAGTAATTTCTGTAACAAACGATTTAACAACTGATCAACGCGTTGGAAAGATCTGTGAAGTTTTATCTGAAATCGGATATGATGTTTTACTGGTAGGCAGAAAGCTAAAAAATAGTATACCTGTTCATAGAAATTATAAAACCGTTCGATTTCGATTACTTTTTAACAGAGGCTTTTTATTTTATGCTGAATTTAATATTCGCTTATTCATATTTCTTCTATTCACAAAAAAAAATATACTTTTTTCAAACGATCTGGATACACTTTTACCTAATTATGTATTGAGTATACTTCAACAAAAAACACTAGTTTTTGACAGTCATGAATTGTTTTCTGAAATTCCAGAATTACTACATAAACCTAAAGTTAAAGACTTTTGGTTTGGCTTAGAAAAAAGCATAATTCCAAAATTAAAAAATGTAATCACAGTAAGTGGTTCTATTAAAAATCACTATTTTAATCTATATGGAGTTTCCGCAACTTTAGTGAGAAATATCCCAAAAATTGAAAAAATTAATCAGAAAAAATTTGAGATAAATACTCATGAAAAAAAAATAATACTGTACCAAGGAGCTATAAACGTTGGGAGAGGTATCGAACTCATGATTGACACAATGCCTTTACTTGATGAATTTATGTTTATTGTGATAGGAGATGGTGATATTGTAAAGGATTTGAAAGAAAGAGCAACAGGTCTTGATGTAAACAATAAAGTTAAATTTTTAGGTAAAAAAACACCTGAGGAGCTAAAGAAACTCACTTTAAATGCTTCAATTGGCATAAGTTTAGAGGAAGATTTAGGATTAAACTACAGGTATGCTCTGCCCAATAAAATATTTGATTATTTGCATGCAAATGTCCCTGTAATTACGTCAGATTTGCCAGAAATGAGTGCGCTTATTGAAAAATATGCCTTTGGTGAAATTCTTTATAAAAGATCGCCTGAGGTACTTGCTAGTACCATTAAACTTATGACAAAAAAGAGTTATGCAAAAGAGTTGACATTTGCTAAAGAAAAATTAAATTGGGCTCATGAAAAGAAAAAACTAATTTCAATTTTTAATACACTTGATTGATAAACTCCATATTGTTTCTTTTGATGTCCCTTTTCCAACAAATTATGGGGGTGTTATTGATGTATTTTACAAATTAAAAGCATTACACAAGCTAGGCATCGAAATATACCTCCATGTGTTTGAATATGGTAGAGGTGAACAAAAAGAACTTCTTAAGTATTGTAAAGAGGTTTTTTATTATCCTAGAAACTCATTTATTAAAAGTTTTTTTTCCAAATCTCCATTTATTGTTAAAAGTAGAGGAAATGATTTGTTAATTTCTAATCTTAATAAAAATTCATATCCCATTTTATTTGAAGGGCTGCACACTACCCTGCCCATGCTAAAAGACCGTCTTAAAGAACGTAAAATATACTTGAGAGCCCATAATGTTGAACATCGCTTTTACAAAGGTTTAGAGCAAAGTGAATCTAATCTTTTTAAACGATTTTTTTTTAGAAAAGAATCAAAAAAGCTAAAACGTTATGAAAGAATCTTAGAAAAAGTAGATGGAGTTTTTTCAATATCGCCAATTGAACAGCATTATTTTACTGAGCAATATGGAAACAAATGTTATTATATTCCTGCATTTTATGATGCTACAAAACACACTGTTTTAAAACCTGAGGGAAATTTTATTTTATATCATGGACATCTGCTAGTTTCTGAAAATGTTAAAGCTGCATTATTTTTAATTGATGTATACAAAAACTCAAAGTATAAGTTGGTCATAGCAAGTAGTTATAAAAATGCCAAAGTTTTAACTGAAATATCAAAATATAACAATATAAGTTTTGACACAATAAAGGAGCAAGTTGATCTCTTTCGTTTATTTGAAAATGCACATATAAACGCTCTTCCAACTTTTCAAAATACGGGAATAAAATTAAAACTTTTAAATACGCTTTGTCAAGGAAAATTTATCATTGCAAATGATGCGATGATTCTTGAAACAGGATTGGAAGCACTTTGTGAAATAGCAAATTCAAAGGCTGAATTTTTAACAAAAACAGCAAAATTATTTAAGTGCAGTTTTGAAGCTTCTCATGAAGAAAAGCGAAAGAAATTATTAAAAAATTTTGATCCAGACACTAACGCAAGAAAAATTTCTAAACTTATTTTTAAGAGCTAGCCTGAGCTAATACCTCAAATAATTTTCCACCTTCACATTTAATAGTTTTTTGTTTAAACTTTACAATTAGTGCATAATCGTGAGTGGCCATTAAAATACTTTTCCCACTTTGATGAATTTTATTTAATAAATCCATAACCTCAATTGATGTTTTTGGATCTAAATTCCCTGTGGGCTCGTCTGCTAAGATTAATTCTGGATCGTTAAGAAGTGCTCTAGCAATCGCAACTCTTTGCTGTTCTCCTCCAGACAATTCATAAGGATTCTTATAATATTTTGTTTTCATCCCTACATGATCTAAAACTTCTTCTATTTTAGATTTCATAGCTGATTGATCTTTCCAACCAGTTGCTTTTAAGACAAAAAGAAGATTGTCATAGACTGTTCTATCATTTAATAACTTAAAATCTTGAAATACAATTCCTATTTTCCTTCTGAGGAAGGGAATTTCTTTGTCTTTGAGTGATTTGAGATTAAACCCTACAATTGAACCTGAACCTACTTTTAGTTGTAAATCTCCATATAAAGTTTTCATTAAACTGCTCTTGCCACTTCCAGTCTTTCCTATTAAATAAAAAAATTCTCCTTTATTGATTTTCAAATTTACATTAGACAAAACCAAATTATCGCTTTGATAAATGTCTGTGTTCTCTAGATGTAGAATTGATTTATCCATGAATGAAATCTTTACACAAACCTACATAATTTTTAATATAAATGAAGATCAAATTGGTGTTTTACATAAAATCAATTACTATTTTTGAATAAATTTTATCATTTTTTAATACTTTATACCAACAAAAAAAGAAATCAAGCGTTATCGATATAAATAAGAGTTACTATAAATGAGAAATACCTTTTTTTATCTATCCCTTCTATTGCTGTCTTTTTTAGGTCATACTTTTCAAGTTTTTGGTCAACAAACAGCAATAAACTTCAATATTGAAGCAAATTATAACCACGCTTTAAAACTATTTAACAGTAAGGCTTATAGAAGTGCTCAGCAATATTTTGTTAAAGTAGCTAAAGAGGCAAATACTAAAACTAGAATTAAAGAAAATGCTGATTACTTTGAGGCCATATGTGCGATTCGACTTGATCAAAAGGATGCCGATAAAAAAGTACTCACATTTGCAGAAACCTATCCTAATAGTATAAAAAAAAATAAGGCCTTCTTCAATGTTGGTAATTATTACTTTGCAAATAAAAAAGCACCACATGCTTTAAAATGGTATTCAAAAGTAAAGCCTGAGTCTTTGTCTTTAGAAAATAAAAAAGAATTAAATTTTAAGATGGGTTATGCTTTTATTGTTACAAAAAATTTAGATCTAGCAAAGAGTAAATTTGTTTCCTTAATCAATGACCCTAAATATGGAAATGATTCTAGGTACTATTTTGGTTACATCTCCTACAAACAAGAAGACTACGAAGTCGCAGAAAAAACATTAGAGGAAATTGCCGATGACGAAGCATACAAAAGTGAAGTTACCTATTACTTGTTAGACATAAGTTTTAAAGCAGGAAGGTTTCAAAAAAGTATAGACGTTGGTTTAAAGCTATTAAAAACCTCAAAGCCCAAGGAAGTCTCTGAAATTTCAAAAATTATTGGAGAAAGTTATTTTAATTTAGAACAGTATGAAAATGCAATTGATTACTTAAAAGCATATAAAGGTAAAAAAGGAAAATGGAACAATACTGATTATTACCAACTTGGCTATGCCTATTTTAAACAGAAAGACTTTAAAAATGCTGTAAATAATTTTAATAAAATCATAGACCAGAGAAATAATGTTTCACAAAAAGCCTATTATAACCTTGGAGAGTGCTACATCTATCTTGAAAAAAAATCTGAGGCTCTAAATGCATTTAAAAGTGCTAGTGAGATGGATTTCGACCTTAAAGTTAAAGAAGACGCTACTTTAAATTATGCAAAACTCAGTTACGAAGAAGGAAATCCGTTTAAAAGTGTTGCCGAAGTACTGCAAGACTTTTTAACTGCCTATCCAAAATCTCCTAGTTATGATGAAATTAACACCTTAGTTGTAACCTCCTATTTGTATCAACAAGATTATCAAGGTGCACTTGATTATTTGAAAAGAAAGAAAAGTAAACAAAATCAAATTTTAAGCTATGAAGTTGCCTACTACAGAGCAATTCAATTATTTAACTTAACTAAATTTAAAGAGGCGCTGCCCTATTTTCAGGAAGGAAAAAAATCTACTGAACCAAGCATCAAATTAACTTCCATATACTGGAGTGCAGAAACTAATTATAGGCTGGGAAACTATCAAGTGAGTTTAGATGAATTTATAGACTTCAAGAAAACAGCGGTCAAAGAAATTGAGGAATTTAAATTAATTGATTATAACATTGGTTACAGTTATTTTAAACTTAAAGCTTATGAAGCTGCAGCTGATGCATTTAAAAATTTTATCAATACAAACCCTAATGATGAGGTCTTAAATGATGATGCTACCATACGAATGGGTGATAGTTTTTTTGCTACCAAAGAATACCTAAAATCTATAACAGCCTATAAAAAAATTGTAGATTCAGAGGGTGCTAGTGCTGATTATGCACAATATCAAATTGCGATGAGTTATGGGTTTCTAGAAAAAAATACAGCTAAAATAAGTACCCTAGAAAATTTACTTAACAAGTATGAATTATCAAATTTTAAAGATGATGCTCTATTTCAGTTGGGTAACACCTACTCCATTATAAAGGATAATAAAAATGCACATTTAGCCTATGATAAATTAATTAAAAATTTCCCTAAAAGCTCCTACATCCCAAGAACTTTGTTAAGAGATGGCTTATTGTTTTACAATGATAATGAGAATAAAAAAGCCCTAAAAAACTATAAAGAAATAGTTGTCAAATACCCAAATTCTTCTGAGGCTAGAGAGGCTGTTCGCAATGCAAAAAATGTATATGTAGATCTGGGAACTGTAGATGAATATGCAAATTGGGTTAAAGGAATTAGTTTTATAAATATTACTGATGCAGAGCTAGACAATACAACTTATGAGGCTGGTGAAAATAAGTTTTTAGAGAATAATGTTCCAAAAGCTATAGAAGGGTTTAAAAAATACATTCTTGCATTCCCAGAGGGATTACATGCCTTACAAGCTAATTTTTATTTGGCAGAATTACTTGTTAAAATAGGTTCAGAAAAAGAAGCCATACCAAATTATCAATATGTTGTAAACCAACCCCAAAGTGAATTTAGTGAACAAGCCTTAAATAAATTATCTCAAATTTTATTAGAGGATGAAGAATGGGCCACGGCAATTCCTTTACTAGAGCGATTGGAGGAAGAAGCTAACTTACCCTTAAATATTCTATATGCTCAAAGTAATTTAATGAAAGGGTATTATCAGTTTGAGGAGTATACCAAGGCTGTTGATTACGCAGAAAAGATTTTACTTCAAGATAAGATTGGGGCAGGTATTGAATATGATGCAAAAATTATAATTGCTAGATCGGCGTTCCAATCTGAAGATTATCCAAAAGCAGAAGAGTTTTACACTGAGGTAGAAAGAAATGCAAACGGAGAACTAAAGGCAGAAGCTCTATACTTCAGTTCATATTTTTCGAATAAGAATAAACAGTATGAAGTCTCTAACAAAACCATTCAAAGGATTACATCAGATTTTTCTACCTACAAGTATTGGGGTGCTAAAAGTTTTGTTATTATGGCAAAGAACTATTACGCCCTGGAAGATTCAGATCCGTATCAAGCAACCTATATTTTAGAAAATATTATTAAAAATTTCCCTCAATTTGAGGATGTAATTAATGAAGCTAAAAATGAATTAAAAAAAATAAAGCTTAAAGAGTCCAAAACAAATAATTCTATAAAAACTCCAAAAAATTAAGGCTGATGAAAAAGTATAGTTTAGTGTTGATTTTATTGATAAGTACTCTTACTACATTTGGTCAAAAAAAATCAAAAAAACCAATAAAAAAGAAAGATTCTATCGTTGAAGTTGTTAATGTGGTAACCTCTTATACTCCCACAATTTCGGATGCTTTTAAAGTGAAAAAAAATCCAAGTATTGTAATCAGTAGAAATACAAAAAAGAAAAAACTTAACTATTCCATTTTTTCTGCCCCTGTTGCCTCAACATTTGTACCAAAAAGCGGAGTTGTTAAGGGAATTGATGTTGGAAAAAAAGAAAGACGGTTTGATAATTATTTAGCACTTGGTTTTGGTAATTTTTCTACACCTTTTCTTGAGTTTTTTTTAAATCAAAACTTAAAATTTGAAAACGATTATGGAATTTATTTAAACTATATATCTTCAGAAGATGGAGTTGAAAACACCCCGCTACACAGTGGATATTCAGACCTGAATATTGGAGGTTACTATATGAAAGAAGAGCGAAGTTTTAATTGGAAAATTGGGGGGAATGTTCAACAACAAAAATACAATTGGTACGGACTGCCCAACATTAATTTTGACACCTCCTCTATAGATGCTATTGCTGAACAACAAACTTATGGATACTATGAATTAAATGGTGAAATCAAATTTGAAGATTCTTATTTCAGTACCATAAAAACATCTGTTAATCTCTTCGAAGATGCTTACGATAGTGAGGAAATTGGATTATCACTTTCAACAAATTTGAAAATTCCTTTAACAAGAATTAATAGAAATTTAAAAGATCTTGAGCTTCAAACACGTATTGATTTCTTACAAGGTGAATTTCAACAAAACTATGCAAACGATTCTAATCGAAACTATGCTTTTTTAAATCTAGGGATTCACCCCATATTGAGACTCGATTGGAAAAAATTAAATATTAAACTTGGTACAAAAGTTTATCTTTCCTCAGATCTAGAAAATAGTCTTACAGATATTCTTGCATATCCTGATATTGAAATAAGTTATCCGTTAAATTCTGGTTTATTAAATATCTATTCTGGAGCTAGTGGTGATCTTCACATGAATTCTTATCAAAGTTTAAGTGACGTAAACCCGTTTGTTTCTCCAACTCTTTTCCTAACTCAAACCAATGAGCAATACAATCTATTTGGAGGTATTAATGGGACCTTATCTTCTAGTATAAGTTTTAATTTAAAAGCGAATTATAAAAAAGATGAAGACCACGCATTGTTTATTAGAAATAATTCGAAATCAAATGGTGAATTTTCTAATTCAACATCATTATTAGGCTACGAATATGGAAATTCATTCAGTGTTTTTTATGATGATATCAGTACATTTTCAATTCTTGCAGAGCTAGAAGTTGCTGCCTCCAAAAAACTACAACTTGGAGGAAACTTACAAATGAATTCATACACAACAAATTTTCAGCAGAGAGCTTGGAATTTACCCAAAATAGAAGGAGCTATTTTTGGAAAATATCAAAATAACAACTGGTATGCCAATGCCAATATGTTTTTTGTTGGTGAACGACTAGATGTAAATTACAATGACACGTTTCCATCATCAATTTCAAATATCCAATCTTTACAAGGGTTTGCAGATATTAATGTTAACGGAGGGTATCATTTTAATGATTCCCTAAGTGCATTTATTACCTTAAATAATATTTTAGGAACAGCTTATGAGCGTTATGCCAATTATAATGTACTTGGTTTTCAGGCCTTAGCAGGAGTTACTTATAAATTTGATTTTTAAAAAAGACAATCTCACCAAAAAATAAAGTAAAAATATATGCATAACTTTTCTTAAATTTATACTCCTCACAAATTTAACTATAGGATGAAAAAAATTATATTTTTAGCTGTTACAAGCATACTGTTTTCTTGTAATACAAAAGAACCAAATACAAAAACTTCAGTAGAACTCTCAAAAGAAGAGAAAATAGATGCAGCTACTATCAAGAATTTTTTCGATACAGCATTAACTGAAGGAAAATCCTATGAGTGGTTACGAGATTTAACCTCAAATATTGGAGGTAGATTATCAGGATCTCCAGAAGCTCAAATGGCCGTAGAATGGGGAGAAGCTTTAATGAAAGAAGTCGGTTTAGATTCTGTATGGCTTCAACCTGTAATGGTTCCTCATTGGGTAAGAGGTGAAAAAGAAGTTGCAAATTACACAATAAACGGACAAAAAAAAGATGTTCCTATTTGCGCTTTAGGGTTCTCTATCGCTACACCAAAAAATGGAGTTACGGCTGAGGTTATTGAAGTAAAGAGCCTAGAAGAGGCTGAGGAATTAGGAAATAAAATGGAAGGTAAAATTGTCTTTTTTAATCGACCATTTGACAACACACTTATTAACACATTTAAAGCCTATGGTGGTTGTGTAGACCAGAGAGTTCAGGGGGCAGCAGTCTGTGGAAAATACGGTGCAAAAGGGGTTATTGTTAGATCAATGACGAATGGTTTAGATGATTATCCTCACACAGGAACAATGTCTTATGGAAATTTACCATCAGAACAATATATTCCTACTGCGGCAATTAGTTCTAGAGCTGCAAGTATTCTTAGCACTGATTTAAAAAATAATCCATCCTTAAAATTCTATTTTAAACAACATTGTAAAACCTTACCTGATGCTCCCTCCTTTAACGTTATTGGAGAGATTAAAGGAGCTGAAAACCCAGAGAATATTATGGTAGTTGGCGGGCATCTTGATTCTTGGGATTTAGGAGAAGGTGCTCATGATGATGGTACAGGTATTGTTCAATCATTAGAAGTTGCTCATTTATTAAAGAAGAACAATGTTAATTTAAAAAATACACTTCGAGTTGTATTTTTTATGAATGAGGAAAATGGAACCCGAGGTGCTAAAAAATATGCAGAAATTTCAAAACTAAATAACGAAACCCACATTGGTGGAATAGAATCTGATGCGGGAGGACATACTCCAAGAGGATTTTCGATTGATGCAAATGAATCAAACACAGCGCTAGTTCAAAGTTGGAAAAAGCTTCTAGCACCTTATGGCTTACACGATTTAGATAAAGGTGGAAGCGGTGCAGACATCTCTCCCTTAAAAGGAGAATCTGTTACCCTTGCAGGATATAGACCAGACAGTCAAAGATACTTTGATTACCATCATACAAGTACAGATACTTTTGACAAAGTAAATAAGCGTGAGTTAGAATTAGGAAGTGCTTCCATGACCAGTTTGATCTACTTAATGGATAAATACTTATACACAAGTTCTCCAATAAAACCTTAATTTAATAAATGTGCTATGCCAGTACTTAAAATTATTTTTGCTTGTTTTTTTATGTATGCAGGTATAATGCATTTTATTAAACCCAAATTCTTTAATCATTTTATTCCTAAGGGGCTCCCAAAATTAACAGTAAATTTTAGTGTTGGTGCAATAGAATTTATTTTGGGTATTGGACTATTTTTCCCTTCTACATCCAAACTTGCAGCTTTAGGAATCTTTATTTTATTAGGTTTATTCTTACCCATTCATATATGGGATGCAACAAAAGTAAAACCAGCCATAGGGTCAAAACTATTCGCTTATATAAGAATACCCATTCAATTTATTTTAATGTATGGTGCTTACTTTATCTATTCCGATTCATTACCCATAAACTAAATACGTAAACCATGAAAAAAATTATTTATTTTTTTATATTCTTTTTGGTATTAACTTCTTGTCAACAACAAGATGCAGATTTAATTGTTATCAATGCAAACGTATATACCGTTGATGATGCTTTTAGTAAAGCTGAAGCTTTTGCTATTAAAGATGGAAAATTTATTGGTGTAGGTACTAACTCGGAGATTACAATCAAATACAACTCAAAAACTACTTTAGATGTTCAAGGAAAAACTATAGTTCCTGGGCTTATAGATGCGCATTGTCATTTCTACAGAATGGGATTGCAGCAACAAAAGGTGGCTTTAGAGGGTACAAAAAGCTATGATGAGATTTTGGAGAGATTGGTCGCTTTTCAAAAAGAAAAAAATGTTCCTTTTATAACAGGGCGTGGCTGGGATCAAAATGATTGGGAAGTAAAGGAATTTCCAACTAAAGAAAAATTAGATAAATTATTTCCCAAAACTCCTGTTGCTATAAGAAGAATTGACGGCCATGCACTCCTTGCAAATCAAGCAGCAATTGACCTCACAAAATTTACAAAAGACACCCCTGTTTCAGGTGGAGAAATTATTGTAAAAGACGGAAAAATGACTGGGGTATTTATTGATGCGGCGATGGATTTAATCCATGTACCAACTCCAGATAGAGAAACTGCTATTAAAGGATTGATTGATGCTCAAGAAATTGCTTTTTCTTATGGTCTTACTACTGTTGATGATGCTGGTCTCAATCAATCTACTATTGAACTTATAGATAGCTTACAACAAGAAAATGAGCTTAAAATCAGAATGTACGCAATGGTCTCAGCGACTCAAAAAAATCTTGATTATTACATAAATAAAGGAATTATAAAAACAGATCGTTTACATGTACGTTCTTTTAAAATTTATGGAGATGGAGCGCTTGGATCTCGAGGAGCAGCCATGAGAAAACCTTACAGTGATCGACACAACCATTTTGGAGCACTAATTTATAGCCCTGAGCGGTACCGAGAAATGGCAAAACAAATAGCAGCCTCTGAATATCAAATGAATACCCATGCAATTGGAGATTCTGCGAATACATGGATTCTAAAAACTTATGAAACATTTTTAAAAGGTGAAAAAAATAGACGTTGGAGAATTGAACATGCTCAAATTATCTCGGAAGATGATTTCACATTTTTTGAAAATGTACTTCCTTCAATTCAACCAACTCATGCCACTTCAGATATGTACTGGGCTGAAAGTAGAATTGGAAAAGATCGAATGAAAGGTGCTTATGCTTATAAGGATCTTTTAAACGCCTATGGAAAAGTAGCATTGGGAACTGATTTTCCTGTAGAACAGGTAAATCCCTTTTTAACATTTTACGCCGCAGCTGTAAGAAAAGATACCAAAGGTTTTCCGGAGGATGGTTTTCAAATAGAGAATGTATTGTCTAAAGAGGAAACACTCAGAGGAATGACCATTTGGGCTGCATTTTCAAATTTTGAAGAAAATGAAAAGGGAAGTATTGAAGTTGGAAAATTAGCAGATTTTGTTATTTTAAATCAAGATCTTATGACCATTGAGGATGAAAGAATTCCAAAAACTAAAGCTACAGCTACATATATAAATGGAGAAAAGGTGTATTAAAAATAATCACCCTATATTCGCACAAACAGTTTTAAACCTATTTTTAGTATGAAATCCTATCTTTACTTAATTGCATCAGTGGTCTTTTTTATCTCCTGTTCAACTAAAACAGACACTAATTTCGAGCCAGAAACAGAGGCCGATATCCTACAGTACATAGAAGACAATAATTTAAATGCTACAAGAAGTAATTCTGGATTATACTATGTTATACATAATGAAGGAACAGGTCCAAGACCAACTAGCACCTCAAATGTTATAGTAGCTTACAAAGGATATTTTTTAGATGGAGTAGTTTTTGACGAAAGCGATTCAAATGGAATTTCCTTTGGATTAAATCAGGTAATTCAGGGATGGACAGAAGGAATTACGTATTTCAAAGAAGGAGGAAATGGTATTCTATTGATACCCTATCAACTGGGGTATGGAGCATCTGGAAGTGGATCTATTCCCGGAGGCTCTGTTTTAATTTTTGATGTTCGTCTTCTAGAAGTAAACTAATAAAATTTAATTCTTATCTGTTAATCAGATTTCACAGATTTTATAAAATCACCTATTTTTTCTATTCCATTTTCACCTAAATATTTGATGAAAGCTGAACCTATTATAGCCCCATGGCTATATTGACATGCTTTGGAAAAAGTTTTGTGATCAGAAATTCCAAATCCAATAATTATCTTACTTTTTAATTTCAAAGATTTTACTCTATTAAAATAGTCTATTTGTTCCTGAGAAATCTCTCCTTTTGCTCCTGTAATGGAACTCGAAGCTACCATATAAATAAAGCTTTTAGTGTAGGAGTCAATCTTAAGAATTCTTTCTGTTGTCGTTTGGGGTGTAATTAAAAATACATTATGAATTCCATAAGAATCAAAAAGTGATTTATAATGATTTTCGTATTCCACCATGGGTAAGTCGGGTAAAATAAGTGTGTCTATTCCACATTCAATTACTTTTTTACAAAATTTCTCTTCACCGTATTTTAATAATTGGTTTAAATATCCCATAACTACCAATGGGGTGTTATGAGTTGTTTTTATCTGAAGTAATTGATCAAAAACAATATCCAAATTAATTCCGTTTTGTAATGCTTTCTGACTGCTCTCCTGTATAGTTGGACCATCTGCTAAAGGATCTGAATATGGAAGACCTACCTCGATAAAATCAACCTGTGATTTGCTTAATTCTTGTATAACCTTAGCAGTATCATGTAAACTAGGATAACCCGCAGTAAAATAAATTGATAAATTATTTTTTGACTTTTTCTGTAATAAATTATAGATTGAGTTCACAGTACTTATTTTTCTAATTTATGGTTAGAGATTGCATCAGCGATATAATCCCACAAAGAAATCCTCACTTCCAAAGAAGCTTTTGCCGTCTCTAAAACTTCACTCCATTTTTGTTGATCGTCTCCACACAATTCAACTATCATTTCCAAAGAGAGAGGTCCATGAGAATCTCCATCTAATTCTACATGTCTATTTAGATAGTATAAAAAATCTTTAAATGACTCTTGGTCATGGGTTTGTTGAATAATTTCTATAAACATATCTGGTATTAAGTCTTCTCTACCAAAGGTAAAAGCAGCTGCAATTTTATGAGCGTCATTACTGTAAATAGTTCTAAAGGTAAGGTCCACAAAATTTTTAACTGCATCTGGCACCTCTGCATCATCTAAGGCTTCATTCACTGAAATATTCTGAGTTATTTTACTCATAAAAATCTCAATTTTTCGAGTGTCTGAACCCATATGCTTCATGGCGTCTAAATACATTTCAAAATGACTTTTACTTTCACCTGAAAGATCTACATCACTTTCTTCAGCTAAAGCAATTTCATTAATAAACTGAGTAAGTTTTCCCTTTTTTCTTGGAACCCATGGAATAGATACACAGGTAAGTTCAATTTGAAGCGCTTTTAACAAGGACATAAAATCCCAAACTGCAAAAACATGGTCTTGTGTAAAAATCTTAATATCATCTATAGTATCTAATTGCTCATAGAGTCTATGTGTTTTTAATTCTTGACGTAAGCTTGTAATTTCTTTTTGAATGTGTTCTATATTCATTATTCTAAGTGTTTAATAAATGTTTCTAAATCTTTATCTCCTCTTCCTGATAGATTGATAACAATGACTTGTCCTTTTCTAATAGTAAGTTTTGGTAAAACCGCTAATGCGTGTGCAGTTTCTAAAGCAGGTATAATTCCTTCAATCTTTGTTAATTCATAGGCAGCAGAAAGTGCTTCTTGATCTGTTGCATTCATGAATTTGGCTCTTTTACTTTCATATAAAAATGCGTGTAAGGGACCCACTCCAGGATAATCTAAGCCTGCAGAAATCGAATAGGGTTCTTGTATTTGACCAAATTCATCTTGCATCAGTATTGTTTTACTTCCATGTATGATTCCCACCTCGCCTAATTGAGAGGTTGCAGCACTTTCACCTGAATTTACTCCTAGTCCAGCAGCCTCAACGGCTATTAATTCTACATTTTCGTCTTCCATAAAATGATAGAATGCTCCTGCAGCATTACTACCTCCACCCACACAAGCAATAATAGTGTCTGGTGAAGTTTTACCCGTTTTCTCCTTTAATTGCCACTGAATTTCCTCAGAAATAACAGCTTGTAAACGAGCTACCATATCTGGATGGGGATGAGGACCTACAACCGAACCAATCATGTAAAAAGTTTCTGGATGTTGAATCCAATACCGAATTGCCTCATTCGTAGCGTCCTTAAGTGTTTTACTTCCACTGGTAGCAGGTACAATTTTTGCACCTAACATTTTCATACGTGCTACATTTGGAGCTTGTCTTACGATATCTTTCTCTCCCATAAAAACAACACAATCTAAGCCCATTAAGGCACAAACTGTAGCGGTTGCTACTCCGTGCTGTCCAGCACCTGTTTCTGCAATAATTTTTGTCTTACCAAGTTTTTTTGCGATCAAAACTTGACCTATAGTGTTGTTTATTTTGTGGGCCCCCGTATGATTTAAATCTTCTCTTTTTAAATAAATATGTGCACCATATTTTTCAGATAAACGTTTGGCAAGATACAGTGGACTGGGGCGACCAACATAGTCTTTTAACAAGCTCGCATATTCCTGTTTAAAATCTTCAGATTCAATAATTTGAATATAATGATCTTCTAATTCTTTTACATTGGGATACAATAACTCTGGAACAAAGGCGCCACCAAATTGCCCAAAATAACCATTCTTGTCTGGATGAAATTTTGATTTCATATTATAATTGATTCTTAAAATTTATCACTTTCTCTCTATTTTTTAACCCAGTATTATCCTCAAATTTACTGTTGATGTCAACCGCATAAATTGGTAATCCATTGTGTTTAACTTTTTGTATGGCTCGAACATCATTAGGCCCAATGCCTCCACTTAAAAAAAAAGGAGTCGAAAAGGGATATGCATGTAAAATAGACCAATCAAATTGAATGCCATTACCTCCTCTATTTTTCCCTTTAGTATCAAAAAGAAAATAGTCTACTTCTTTAACGAAAGGTCTTAACGCTTCAAAGTTTACCGTGTCTTTAACCCCAATAACTTTAATAATTTCAACTTTATTAGAGATATGAGTCTTAAGCTTTTGTAGGTATTCTACAGATTCATTTCCATGCAGCTGAATTGCTTGAAGCTGATATTTTTTTTGTAATGATGTAACAATGGCTAAATCTTCATTTACAAAAACTCCAGTTTTCTTAATATGTTTTGGCAACTCAGGAAGTAATCCAGTAAAGTTTCTTTTAGAATGAGCATAAAAAATAAATCCCAAGTAATCAGGGTTCAAATCTGCAATAGATTTGATATTTTCAATATATTTCATTCCACAAACTTTAAGTTTCATTTCCTATCTAATTTGACTGATAAACATTTCGCATGCCACTCCTGGATTAACTGTTTTCATAAAACTTTCTCCTATTAAAAAACCATTAAATCCATATTCTTTAAGACCTGTTATAATTCTTGGATCACTTAAACCACTTTCAGAAATTTTGAGACAATCTTCGGGAATTTGACCAGCAAGATTAACAGAATTTTCAAGATCTACATCAAATGTTTTTAAATTTCTATTGTTAATACCAATGATTTTTTTGTGGAGATCTATTTTATCAAGATCTTCCTGAGAATGTACTTCATACAATACTTCCATTCCTAAATCTTCAGCTAATTCTCCATAGTTCTTCAACTCCTCCTTTGTTAAACACGCAGCTATCAATAAAATAACGTCTGCACCAATAGCTTTAGCTTCAACAATTTGAAATCCATCTACAATAAAATCTTTTCGCAAAATTGGTTTTACTGTGTTAATGGTTCTTGCTTTCATTAGATCTACCATAGTACCACCAAAAAATGAAGTATCTGTTAGAATTGATTGAGCAGCTACATTGGCATCTAAATACCCATTGGTAACCTCTTCTATAGTTGCTTTATCATTAATAACGCCTTTAGAGGGTGACTGTCTTTTAAACTCTGCTATAATTCCGGTTGAATTCACCTCCAAAAGTGATTTTTTTAATGACAACGGGGTTCTTTTAAACAAAGGACTTTCCACTAATTTTTTTAAAGGGACATCTTCCTTAATTTTTCTTACCTCCTTCTTCTTGAACGCAATTATTTTATCTAGTATCGTCATCTTAACAATTTGTAATTAGTAGTTGTAAACATTGTAATGCTTTTCTTCCCAATAATGAATCTTTGGCAAGACTAAAAGCCTCTTCAAAAGTTGTATTGGCATCTATAATTTTTAGGGCAAAAGCTGCATTGGTTAAAACCACATTATTTTGTGCTGTTGTCCCTTTTCCCTCTATGATATCTTTAAAGATATTTGCGGCAGTAGTTACAGAATCACCTCCATAAATATCTGTTTGTAAAATTCGTTTTTGACCAATATCTTCAGGATTAATAAGTTCCTCTCCTGACTTGGTAAACATTTTAAATCCACTGGTAAGTGAAATTTCATCGTAACCGTCTAATCCATGAATTATTCCATAATTACTTTTTTCATCTTGCAGAATATAATGGTATAATCTTGCTGTTTCAAGATTAAATGTTCCTAACATTAAATTTTGAGGAGAGCTAGGATTCACAAGTGGTCCCAACATATTAAAAAATGTTTTCAAAGCCAACGCTTTTCTTGTAGGACCAACGGCTTTCATTGCTGGATGAAATTTTGGAGCGTGTAGGAAACAAATATTCGCTTTTTCTAATTGATGTTGTAAAGTAGTTTCGTCGTTTGTGAACTTATAGCCAAAACTTTCTAACATATTGGAAGATCCCGATTTTGAGGATACGCTATAATTTCCGTGCTTGGCAACCTTTTGTCCTGTTCCTGCTACAATAAAAGAGGTTAATGTTGAGATATTAAACGTGTCTTTACCATCACCTCCCGTTCCTACAATATCTATGGTATTATACATAGACAAATCTACTTTTACGGCCAATTCTAGTAACGCTTCTCTAAACCCAGAAAGTTCATCAACAGTAATTGGACGCATCATAAAAACTGTCATAAATGAAGCTAAATGCGCTTCATTATATCTAGATGCAGCAATGTCTAACAAAATCTTTTTCGCTTCAGATTTTGTTAATTTTTTGTGTTGATATAAGTCGTTTAATATTTTTTTCATCTGTGCTGACTTTATTTCAGTCGTTGTTTCGTATTATATTTTATAGACGTCTATAAAATTTTTGATGATTTGTTCTCCTACCGTTGTCAAAATTGACTCTGGATGAAATTGGACTGCACTAATTGGAAAATCTCTGTGACGTATTGCCATGATTCCACCCTCTTCGTCTTTAGCTGTAATTTCTAAATCATTGGGGAAATCATGAGTAGACGCAATCCATGAGTGGTATCTAGCTGCTTGAAACTTATCTTGAAGTCCTTTAAAAATTATTGCATCAGACATAACCACTTCCATCTCAGTAGCAACTCCATGATATACTTCATCCATGTTAATAATAGTTCCTCCAAAAACTTCAACAATAGCTTGTAGACCCAGGCATATTCCAAAAATTGGTTTTTTACCAGCATAGCTTGAAATCACTTCTTTAAGAATTCCTGCTTCATCAGGAATTCCTGGTCCCGGAGATAACATAATCATATCGTATAAATTAACTTCCTCGAGTGTAATTTCATCATTTCTTGCAACTGTGGGAAGTTGATTAGTTATCTTTTCCACCATGTGAACAAGATTGTAGGTAAAGGAATCGTAATTATCTATTATTAATATTTTCATCTTAAATGTTTTCGGCTATAATCAATGCCTTTTTTAAAGCTGCTAGTTTATTAGAAACTTCTTGTAATTCTTTTTCTTCATTTGAACGGATAACAATTCCAGCACCTGCCTGATAATACAGTGTATTTTTCTTACTTACGAAAGAACGGATTGCTATAGCCAAATTTATAGAACCATCTAAACCAATGATACCCACCGCTCCACCATAAAATCCGCGAGACTGATTCTCATAGGTGTCAATTAATTCCATAGCTTTATATTTTGGGGCACCACTTAGCGTTCCTGCAGGGAAAGTATCTCCAACTATGGCCATAGGATTTCCTTTAATTTCTCCCTGAACAGTAGATACTAAATGAATGACATGACTAAAAAGCTGTACCTCCTTGAATACCTCTACTTTTACATTGGTGGCATGCTTACTTAAATCATTTCTTGCCAAATCTACCAACATAACATGCTCTGCTGTTTCTTTTTCATCCTCAGACAACAATTTCCCAAGCTTTATATCTTTAGCGATATCTCCAGTTCGTCTAAAAGTTCCAGCTATAGGATTTATAGTTGCCTTACCCTCATTAATTTTAATTTGTGCTTCTGGTGAAGAACCCATTAATTTAAAACTTCCATAATCAAAATAAAATAAATAGGGTGAAGGGTTTATGGAACGTAAGGCTCTGTATACATTAAATTCATCTCCTTTAAATTTTTGCTGAAACTGACGTGATAATACCAATTGAAAAACATCTCCTCTCTTACAATGTGCCTTTGCTTTGGTGACATAAGCTTTAAAATCATCATCTGTACAATTAGAGGACTCCTCACCAACCCTCTCAAAAGACTGAGTATTAAAAGATTGAGATTCAATAATAGTTTCAATCTCTAAAATTCTTGTTGTTGTTCCTTCTTCTACATTTTCAATAAGAATCATCTCATCGTTAAAATGGTTGATCGCAATTATAAAGCGATAAAAACCATATTGCATAAAAGGTATGGAAGAGGGGGCTTGTTTAGTCTTGAATTTAATTTTTTCAAAATATTGAACGCTATCATAAGTAGTATAGCCATATAATCCATTGAACGACTTCAGAGTGCTGTCACAATCTAAGTCTATACTTGAACTAAACTGTGAAAATAATTCATAAAAATTATTATGAATTTCCTCTTTAAAAATTGTGACTCCTTTTTGTTTTACTGAAAATTGATGGTTTTCAACTTTCATAGATATTAAAGGTTCAATACAAATAAAAGAAAAACTCTCCTCCTTACTATGATAGTCAGAACTTTCTAATAACATAGTGTTCGCATACAAATCTCTGAACCTAATATACAGACCAACAGGCGTGATCGTATCTGAAATTCTTGTAGAACTTATGGTTTTTAAAGTTATTTTTTTCACTTTTATTGAATTTATATCAAAATCTAATTCCTATTTTATTTATGGCTATTCAACCCTAGCATAAAAAAAAGACTTATCGTGAGATAAGCCCTTTTAGTTATGTATTGTATACACGATTGGATTCTCACTTTTCAGTTAAAAAAAATTCCACCACCATGTATTTTGTTGTAATTGCATAAGACTACAAATTTAAACCCTCATTTTTAAAATGACAAGTTTTATAGCTTCTTTTTTAAAAGCATTTACAATCTGTAAGTAAGATGATAATAAATTATTAATTACATTTCATTTTTATATACTTTGATTAAAAAAAATATGAATTTATAACTGAAATTTAAATTTTAATTTATTTAAATAACATAAAGTTTGTTCTTTGTAGAATATTTAAAATGTTTATAGGAATTTAATTAAAAAATAAAAACATGTGTGGTATTGTATGTGCATTTGATTTAAAAGAAAGTTCAGAAAAACTAAGAGCACAAATTTTAGAAATGTCTAAGTCTATAAGACACAGAGGACCAGATTGGAGTGGAATTTACAATAATGAAAAAGCTATTTTAGCTCATGAAAGATTGGCCATAGTAGATCCTGCCTCTGGGAAACAACCTTTATTTAGCTTGGATAAAAATCTTGTTCTAGCAGCAAACGGAGAAATATACAATCATCAAGAATTAAGAGAACAATTTAAAACTTCCTATACATTTCAAACACAATCGGATTGTGAGGTGATTTTAGCACTATATCAAGAAAAAGGGAGTGCTTTCTTAGACGATTTGAATGGTATTTTTGGATTTGCAATTTACGATTCAATAAATGACGAATATTTTGTTGCAAGAGATCATATGGGAATCATTCCTTTATATATTGGATGGGACAAGAATGGTACGTTTTATGTGGCATCAGAATTAAAAGCTTTGGAGGGTGTCTGTAATAAAATTGAGGTATTTCCTCCAGGTCATTTTATGTCTAGTAAAGATGGAAAACTGACCAAGTGGTACCAAAGAGATTGGATGGATTTTGAGGCTGTAAAAGAAAATCAAACCTCAATTGATGAACTCAATGAGGCTCTTGAAGCTGCTGTCCATAGGCAACTTATGTCTGACGTACCTTATGGAGTTTTACTGTCTGGAGGCCTAGACTCATCTATTACCTCTGCCGTAGCTAAAAAATATGCGCAAAAAAGAATTGAATCTGGGGATACACAGGAGGCTTGGTGGCCTCAGCTTCATTCTTTTTCTATCGGTTTAGAAGGTTCACCTGATTTGGCTGCTGCTCAAATCGTATCTGACCATATTGGAACCATACACCATGAAGTAACCTTTACCATTCAGGAAGGTTTAGATGCCATTCGTGATGTTATATATCATTTAGAAACTTATGACATTACTACTGTTAGAGCCTCTACCCCAATGTATTTATTGGCAAGAGTTATAAAGTCTATGGGAATAAAAATGGTATTATCTGGAGAGGGAGCTGATGAAATTTTTGGAGGATATTTATACTTTCACAAAGCACCAAATGCTGAAGAATTTCACAAAGAAACTGTTCGAAAACTCGACAAACTCTACCAGTATGATTGCCTTCGTGCTAACAAAAGTTTAGCTGCTTGGGGAATTGAGGGCCGTGTCCCTTTTTTAGATAAAGAATTTATGGATGTTGCCATGAGAATAAATCCAGAGGACAAAATGATAAATGGCGAGCGTATGGAAAAATGGGTGTTACGAAAAGCTTTTGAGGAATATCTTCCAGAATCTGTTGCGTGGAGGCAAAAAGAACAATTTTCTGATGGAGTTGGTTATAGCTGGATAGATACTCTAAAGTCAATAGTTGAAACCTCGGTTTCAGACGAACAAATGCTACAAGCAAAACATCGTTTTCCAGTTCAAACTCCGAGAACAAAAGAAGAGTTTTATTACCGATCTATTTTTGAAGAACATTTTCCTTCTGAAACTGCCGCTTTAACAGTTCCATCTGTTCCATCTATAGCCTGTAGTACACCAACTGCCTTGGCTTGGGATAAGAGTTTCCAAAACATGAATGAACCAAGTGGAAGAGCAATTAAAACTGTTCATGAAGATGCATACTAAGGTTACTTTTGGAAAATTTCATTAAAAAAATCCAATAATTTCACAAATAAATGTCTTAAAATAACTTGTTTTAAGACATTTTTTCATTTTTTTCATTATTCTTAATTTCATAAATTTCAAAACACCTATTTAAGCTTATTTAAGATAGGTTTCAGCCATTTTCTAGTAATTAACAAATGTTGATAAAACTCTGTGATATCAGTGAGTCAGCTTTCTTTAAAAGCGCTTATTTTGTAAATTTGAATATATGATTTTCATCACTTTTTTGTGATGGTTTTTTATGATAAAATACTTAAAATTATGAGCGAAGAAATTAAAAATAATTATGATGCTTCCAGTATTCAAGCATTAGAAGGAATGGAGCATGTAAGAATGCGTCCTTCCATGTATATTGGAGATGTTGGTGTACGAGGGCTTCACCATTTAGTATACGAGGTTGTAGACAACTCGATAGACGAGGCTATGGGAGGACATTGTGACACCATCGATGTAATTATAAATGAGAATAATTCTATAACCACCAAAGATAATGGTCGAGGTATACCGGTTGGAATTCATAAAAAAGAAGGCGTTTCAGCACTGCAAGTAGTTATGACCAAGATTGGTGCTGGGGGTAAGTTTGATAAAGATTCTTACAAAGTATCAGGAGGTCTTCACGGAGTTGGAGTTTCTTGTGTGAATGCACTATCTGAACATTTAACAGCCACGGTTCATAAAGAAGGTAAAATCTGGCAACAAGAGTACTCTAAAGGAAAAAGTTTATATCCTGTAAAAACTATTGGTGAAACTGATTTTACAGGTACAATTGTTACTTTTTTACCAGACACTTCAATTTTTACTCAAACTACCGAATACAATTATGAGACTTTAGCCAATCGTCTTCGTGAACTTTCCTATTTAAATAAAGGAATTACTATTACGCTGACGGATCGAAGAAGGAAAGATGACGAAGGCAACTTTATTAATGAAACCTTTTTCAGTGAGGAGGGGCTCCCTGAGTTTATCAAATACCTTGACAGTACCAGAGAACAGCTAACTTCCAGTGTTATTTCAATGGAAGGAGAAAAAAATGGAATTCCTGTAGAAGTTGCCATGGTATACAATACCTCATACGCCGAAAATCTTCATTCGTATGTAAACAATATTAACACTCATGAGGGAGGAACTCACTTATCTGGGTTTAGAAGAGGTTTAACAGGTACCCTAAAAAAATACGCTGATAATTCTGGCCTATTAAAAAATGTAAAGTTTGAAATCTCTGGAGATGACTTTAGAGAAGGTTTAACTGCTATAGTTTCCGTTAAAGTATCTGAACCTCAATTTGAGGGACAAACAAAAACAAAGCTTGGGAATAGAGAGGTAACTTCAGCAGTTTCTCAAGCAGTTTCTGAAATGCTTACAGATTATCTTGAGGAAAACCCTAACGATGCCAAGACTATTGTACAGAAAGTTATTCTAGCGGCTACTGCGAGACATGCTGCAAGAAAAGCTAGGGAAATGGTTCAGCGTAAAACAGTGATGAGTATTGGAGGATTACCTGGTAAATTATCAGATTGTTCTGAAACTGACCCTGCCCAATGTGAAATATTTTTAGTTGAGGGAGATTCTGCAGGAGGAACTGCTAAACAAGGACGTGATAGAAACTTTCAAGCCATTCTACCTTTAAGAGGAAAAATCTTAAATGTTGAAAAAGCAATGCAACACAAAGTTTTTGAAAATGAAGAAATAAAAAATATGTTTACTGCTCTTGGGGTAAGTATTGGAACTGAGGAAGATCCTAGAGCTTTAAACTTATCAAAATTAAGATATCACAAAGTTGTGATTATGTGTGATGCCGATGTAGATGGATCGCATATTGCTACCCTAATTCTTACTTTCTTCTTTAGATACATGAGAGAAATGGTAGAACAAGGCTATATTTTTATTGCCACTCCACCATTATATCTTGTGAAAAAAGGTCAAAAAAGGGAATATGCTTGGGATGATAATCAACGAGATTTAATAGCCTCAAAAATGGGGGGATCTGTCAATATTCAACGTTATAAAGGGCTTGGAGAAATGAATGCAGAACAATTGTGGGACACTACAATGAACCCAGAGTTTAGAACTTTACGACAAGTAACTATTGACAGCCTAACTGAAGCAGACAGAGTATTCTCAATGCTTATGGGAGATGAAGTTCCTCCAAGAAGAGATTTCATTGAGAGAAATGCTAAATATGCAAACATAGATGCATAGAACGTAAAATCAGAACATATAATAATTCGATTATAAATATTTTTTTAAAATTTAAAACCAAAAAACATGAAAATTACAGTTGTAGGAGCAGGTGCTGTTGGAGCTAGTTGTGCAGAATATATTGCAATTAAAGACTTTGCCTCTGAGGTTGTACTATTAGATATTAAAGAGGGATATGCTGAAGGGAAAGCAATGGACTTAATGCAAACCGCTTCTTTAAATAGTTTTGACACAAAAATAACAGGAACAACTAACGATTATTCAAAAACTGCAAATTCAGATATTTGTGTGATTACATCTGGTATTCCTAGAAAACCAGGAATGACAAGAGAAGAACTAATTGGAATTAATGCTGGTATTGTAAAAACAGTTTCCTCCAATTTAATAAAGCACTCCGAAAATGCTATTATTATTGTAGTTTCCAATCCTATGGATACAATGACATATCTGGTTCACAAAACAACCGGAATTCCAAAAAATAGAATTATCGGAATGGGTGGTGCATTAGACTCAGCAAGATTTAAATACAGATTAGCAGAAGCTTTGGATGCACCTATATCCGATGTTGATGGTATGGTTATTGGTGGTCATTCTGATAAAGGTATGGTTCCTTTAACAAGATTAGCTACACGTAATTCTGTACCCGTTTCAGAATTTATATCAGAAGAACGCCTTGAAAAAGTATTACAAGACACCAAGGTTGGAGGTGCTACCTTAACTGGTTTATTAGGAACTTCTGCATGGTATGCTCCTGGTGCTGCCGTTAGTGGATTAGTTCAAGCAATTGCTTGTGATCAACAAAAAATATTTCCATGTTCTACCCTACTAGATGGAGAATATGGATTACATGATTTATGTATTGGAGTTCCTGTTGTATTAGGGAAAAATGGAATCGAAAAAATTGTTGAAATTAAATTAAGTGATGCTGAAAAAGCACATTTAAATGATTCTGCAGAAGGGGTCTCCAAAACCAATGGATTGTTGGCATTATAAGCCGAATACTTTAAATAAAAAAACCAGCCTTGATGGCTGGTTTTTTTTATTTCTATCCTCTAGATTTAAGGCTTATGATAACCCAGAAATTACTCCATTCTTGTCTATAGTCATCCCTTCTGATGCTGGAATTTTTGGTAAGCCAGGCATTCGCATCATTTTTCCTAAAATTGGAATAATAAATTGAGCACCAGCAGCTATTTCAATTTCTCTGACAGTAACCGTAAATCCCTCAGGCCTTCCGATTAACTGATCATTGTCTGAAAAAGACTTTTGTGTTTTAGCCATACAAATGGCAAAATCATTAAATCCTAACCTATTGATTCTTCTCAAATTTAATTGTGCTTTTTTGCTATATTCAACTTTAGCAGCTCCATAAATTTCTTTTGCAATTATTTCAATCTTTTCCGTTACAGGACTTTTCCAATCATATAGCGGCTTGTATTGAGTGGCTTTATTTTCTATAACACCAACTACTGCTTTTGCAAGTTCTTTTGTTCCTTCACCTCCTTTTGCCCATCCCTCAGATAACACTGCATGAACTCCAAGGCTTTTACACTTTTCAATTACAAAATTAACCTCCAAGCTGGTATCAGAAACAAATGAGTTAATAGCCACTACGGGTTCTATATTATATTTTCTAATATTTTCTATATGTTTCTCCAAATTTTTAATCCCTACTTTCACAGCCTCTAAATTTTGAGTATTGTAAGACTCTTTTTTTACACCACCATGATGACGTAGTGCTCTAATGGTGGCTACTAAAACTACACACTTAGGATTTAATTTTGCAAAAGCAGACTTAATATTCAAAAACTTTTCAGCACCCAAATCTGCTCCAAAACCGGCCTCTGTTACTACATAATCAGATAATGATAAACCCATTTTTGTTGCAATAATGGTGTTTGTTCCCTGTGCAATGTTAGCAAAAGGCCCACCATGAATGATTGCTGGATTTTCTTCTAAAGTCTGAACCAAATTTGGCTTAACAGCATCTTTTAATAAAATTGCCATTGCATTTTCTGCCTTTAAATCTCGTGCAAACACAGGTTTTTTATCATAAGTAAATCCTATAAAAATATCACCTAGACGCTTTTTTAAATTATCAAAATCTGTTGCCATACAAAGAATTGCCATCACCTCTGATGCTGGTGTAATGTTAAAGCCGTCTTGTCTTGGCACCCCATTTGCTGTTCCTCCCAAACCAATAGTAATATCTCTTAGGGCTCTATCATTCATATCTATCACTCTTTTCCAGAGTATCGTCCTTGGGTCTATATTTAAGTTTGAAACTTTATTTTGAATGTTATTGTCTATTAATGCTGATAATAGATTGTTTGCTTTTTCAATAGCATTAAAATCTCCTGTAAAATGTAAATTAATATCCTCCATAGGAACTACCTGAGAATACCCCCCTCCTGCAGCACCACCCTTTATCCCAAAGACAGGCCCTAAAGAAGGCTCTCTTAAAACAACTGTAGCTTGTTTACCAATCCTATTCAACCCTTCAGTTAGCCCAATCGAAACCGTTGTTTTCCCCTCACCGGCAGGTGTTGGTGTTAAAGCAGTCACTAATATTAAGTTATTGGCTGCTACCTTATCCTCGTTTATCAGGTGTAATGGTAATTTAGCTTTATACTTTCCGTACATTTCAATATCATCAACTTTTACCCCTATTTTTTCGGCAATAGTAGTAATATGCGTAAGCTTCTTAGCTTGTGCAATTTCGATGTCTGAAAGATGGCTCATAGTTTAAGTTTTTTTTTATTGACAGTTCTTTATCACTCATAAAACACGAGTAAATATACATAATTTCATTAGGCTAATCTTATAGTAAATACTATATTTGCACGTTTTACAAAGAAGTCGACTAAAATTAAATTAAGATGCAAAACAAAGGACTTATAAGATTATTTGCAATCCTTTTCGGATTGGTAAGTTTGTACCAACTGTCTTTTTCATTCTTCACCTCCAAAGTTGAAAATGAAGCCAAAGAATATGCTAAGTCTAGAGGTGATCTAGATAATGGAAGAGAATTAGCAAAATTAGAGAAAAAATACCTCGATAGTATTAATAATTTAGAGGTTATTAATTTAGGAGTTTCTCAGTTTACCTACAATGACATCAAAGACAAAGAAATGAACCTTGGTCTTGATTTAAAAGGAGGTATCAATGCAATATTACAGGTTTCTGTAAAAGAAGTATTAATTTCTTTATCTAATGATTCAAAAAGTTTGGTTTTCAGAAAGGCTCTAAAGGCTGCAGATGAAGCTCAAAAAAATAATACTGATAATTACTTAGATTTATTTTTTAATGAATTTGAAATTGCTGCAGGTACTAGTGGAATTCAATTAAGTGATCCTGAAATATTTGGCACAAAAGCACTTCGTGAAAAAATAAACTTCAACAAAACAAATGAAGAGGTAAAAGAAGAGTTACAAAAGGAAATCAATAGCTCAATTAATACAGCTTTTGAAGTTTTGAGAAGTAGAATTGATAAGTTTGGAGTTACACAACCTAATATTCAACGTATTGGTAACTCTGGAAGAATTCAAATTGAATTACCTGGCGCAAAAGATATTGATAGAGTAACTAAACTTGTTACTAGTAAAGCTGAATTACAATTTTGGGAAGTATTCTCTAACGCTGAAATTCAAAATTATTTATTTTCAGCAAATTCAGTTGTCACTGAAATGCTAAAAGAAGAAGACGCTCAGGAGACTGAAGAAGCTGAGGAAGCAAAAGATATTCAAAGTATTTTAAATGAGGTACAGGATTCTACAAAGGTTGAGGATAAAACATTATTTACCTACCTAACTGTAAATTTCGCTCAATCTGAACAACAAATTAGTTCTTTAGTTGCTCAAGCCAAAGTAGGTGATACTGCTATGGTTAATAAATTATTATCTGATCGAAAAGTAATTAATTTAAGAACCAATGATGTCAAAAATGTAAAATTCTTATGGGACTATAAATCTAATACGACTCCTGATGGAACGGAGGTAATTGGATTGTATGCAATAAAATCAAATAGAAATGATGTTGCTCCTATTCAAGGCGATGTCATTACAGATGCTGCTCAAGTTTTTTCTCAATTAAACGACCCAGAGGTTAGTATGGCTATGAATGGAAGAGGTTCTAAGTTATGGGAAAAATTAACTGGTGATAATGTTGGCGGTTTTGTGGCGGTTGTTTTAGATGATTATGTATATACTGCTCCTTCTGTAAATCAAGCTATTGTTGGTGGTAGAACTTCAATTTCTGGTGGAAGCATGACTATTGAAGAAGCTCAAGATATCGCTACAGTTTTAAAAGCTGGTAAATTACCTGCAGCTGCAAGAATTATTCAAGCAGAAGTTGTAGGACCTTCTTTAGGACAAGAATCTATAGACCAATCAACACAGTCTTTCATATTAGCCATTCTATTAGTTTTAGTTTGGATGATTATTTATTACGGAAGAGCTGGTGTTTATGCAAACATTGCCTTATTAGTAAACATATTATTCATTTTTGGGATTTTAGCATCATTTAATGCAGTGTTAACTTTACCTGGTATCGCTGGTATTATTCTTACCATTGGTATGTCTGTAGACGCTAACGTAATTATATTTGAAAGAATTAAAGAAGGGATTTCGAAAAAGAAAGGCCTCAAACAATCTGTTCAAGAGGGTTTTAGTGTAAAAGGAGCCTTATCTGCAATTATAGATGCTAATATTACCAGTTTACTAACGGGTGTGATACTTTATGTTTTTGGAACAGGTCCAATTAAGGGATTTGCCTTAACATTAATCATTGGTATTTTAACTTCATTGTTTACGGCAGTATTTATTACTAGATTACTTATTGATGGTGCTACTGACAAAGGAAAAAACTTAACATTTAACACCTCTTTGTCTAAAGGATGGTTCCAAAATATCAACATTCAATTCTTACGTAAACGTAAAATTGCCTACGCTATTTCAGGAGCAATTATTTTAGGAGGGATTGCTTCCATTGCTAGCATTGGTCTAAAGCAAGGGGTCGATTTCAAAGGAGGTCGTTCTTATGTTGTTCGATTTGACAAAACAGTAAATGCAACTGAAGTTTCAGAATCTTTAAAAGAAGTTTTTGAGACTGCTCCAGAGGTGAAAACATATGGTTCTGAATCTCAATTAAAAATAACCACTGTTTACAAAATTGATGAAGAAGGAAATGATGTAGATGAAGAAGTTCAAACTGCATTATTTACAGGATTGAAAAATTATTTAACTGAGGGAACTACTTATGAAAGTTTCAAACCCGGTTTTCAAAAAGAGGGTGAAGGCACCAATTCTATAATGAGTTATATCAAAGTTGAGCCTACTATTGCAGATGATATTAAAACATCAGCAGTATATGCAGTATTTGGATCTTTACTCATTGTTTTCTTATATATTTTGTTACGATTCAGAAAGATTTCCTTTAGTTTGGGAGCTGTAATCGCTGTTTTCCATGATGTATTAATTGTACTAGGAATCTTTTCAATACTCTATAAGTTTATGCCATTTGATATGGAAATAGGTCAATCATTTATTGCTGCTATCTTAACTGTGGTAGGTTACTCATTAAATGATACCGTGGTTATATTTGATAGGATAAGAGAGTTTGCTGGAATTCATACAAAATGGGCATATAGTGAAGTTGTAGATAAAGCATTAAGCAGTACATTAGGAAGAACCATCAATACATCGTTAACAACCTTATTGGTAATGTTGGCCATCTTTACATTTGGTGGAGATTCTATTAGAGGATTTATGTTTGCCTTAATAATTGGTGTGGTAGTAGGAACTTACTCATCTTTATTTGTAGCGACTCCTGTAATGTATGATACCTCCAAAAGAAAAGAAGCAATTAAGAAATAATTTCAACTATAGATGATGAAACCGTTTTGTTCCTGCTGACTTTTATCAGTATATCAAAACGGTTTTTTCATTTTAATATAAGCATCATATCTTTACAAGATGAGTAGTATAAAACTTCACGATTTAAATTTTAGACCGTTTATTTCAGACAAAGAACTCTCTGAGATTGTAAACGCTCTAGTAAACAAGGTGAGTATAGATTTAGACCCCAATGAAATTCCAATATTTATTGGGATTTTAAATGGATCCTTTCTCTTTGCTGCAGATTTCATCAGGAAATTTAAATACAACTGTGAAGTATCATTTGTAAAATTAAGTTCTTATCAAGGAACCTCTTCAAGTGAAGTTGTGCATGAATTAATAGGCATTAATGAAGACTTATCAGGTAGAACCATAATCATTTTAGAAGATATTATAGATACAGGGAACACACTTCATAAAATTTATGATAGCTTTAAAAATAAAAAATTAAAAAAATTAAAGATTGCTACCTTATTCTTTAAACCAGATGTGTATAAGAAAGAATTACCTATAGACTATATTGGAAAAAACATTGAAGATAAATTTATTGTAGGTTATGGATTAGATTACAATGGATTAGGAAGAAATCTACCATCAGTATACCAATTAACAACAGAAACAAACTAAATGAAAAATATTGTATTATTTGGGCCTCCAGGGGCAGGAAAAGGAACACAAGCAGAACTTTTAAAAGGAAAATATAATTTAGTACATATCTCAACTGGTGATGTCTTTAGATTTAATATTAAGAACGAAACTGATTTAGGAATACTCGCAAAAACCTTTATAGATAAGGGTGATCTAGTACCCGATGAAGTTACCATTAATATGCTTGAGGCAGAAGTAGACAAAAATACAAACGCCCAAGGGTTTATTTTTGACGGATTTCCAAGAACCCAGTCTCAAGCAGAAGCTTTAGACGATTTTCTAAGTAAAAAAGGAGAAACAATAAAGGGTATGGTGGCGCTTGAAGTTCCTGAAGATTTATTAGTTGAACGATTACTAGAAAGAGGTAAAACTAGCGGAAGAGCTGATGACACTGATGAAAAGAAAATTAGAAATCGCTTCAATGAATACAACACAAAAACTGCCATTTTAAAAGAGTATTACGCAGCAAAAGGAAATTATTTCGGAGTTAATGGAGTAGGCTCTATCGAAGAAATCACAGAACGTTTGGCAAAAGTTTTTGACACACTATAAATTATGACTGAAGGCAACTTTGTTGATTATATAAAAATTTATGCTTCCTCAGGAAAAGGTGGTAGAGGTTCTGCACACCTACATCGAGAGAAGTATATCACAAAGGGTGGCCCTGATGGTGGAGATGGTGGTCGTGGTGGTCATATCATTCTTCGAGGAAATAATGATATGTGGACTTTATTTCACTTAAAATTTAAAAAACACTTTAGAGCCGAACAAGGAGGAGATGGAAGTAAAAGTAGAAGCACAGGTAAAGATGGAACAGATATTTATATAGATGTACCTCTTGGAACCATTGTTAGAGATAGTGAAACTGCTGAAATTATCTTTGAAATCACTGAAAATAAAGAGGAGAAAATTTTATTAGAAGGCGGTATGGGTGGTCGAGGAAATTGGCATTTTAAATCTGCCACCAATCAAACACCTAGATACGCTCAACCAGGAGTTGATGGTCTAGAGGGGTGGTTTCAAATAGAATTAAAAATATTAGCAGATGTAGGTTTAGTTGGGTTTCCAAATGCTGGAAAATCTACCCTACTTTCTGTTATTACTGCTGCAAAACCAAAAATTGCAGACTATGCATTTACTACTCTAAAACCTAATCTAGGAATTGTAGAGTATAGAGAATTTAAGAGTTTTGTAATGGCAGATATTCCCGGGATTATAGAAGGAGCTGCTGAAGGCAAAGGACTTGGACACCGTTTCCTTCGTCATATAGAACGAAATTCTACCCTACTCTTTTTAATACCAGCTGATAGTGATGATATTCGTAAAGAATTTGATATACTTTTAAACGAACTAAAGAAGCATAATCCAGAATTACTAGATAAACAACGTCTATTGGCAATTTCAAAAACAGACATGTTAGATGAAGAGCTAAAAGAAGAAATTAAAAATGAATTGCCAACAGGTATTCCTTTTGTATTTATTTCTTCCTTAGCACAAACAGGACTTCAAGAGCTTAAAGACAAACTCTGGGAAATGCTAAACTAGTTCTTTACTGCTATTCTTATTGGTAATTTATAAACCGTTGTTACTGGAATTCCTCTCTTAATTGCAGGATATACAGCAGGAAGCTCTTCCACACTTTTTTTTAGAATAGCTTTCAACGAGGGAACAATAGCCATCAAACTATCAGATGATTTTATTGAGGTTAATTTTACCTCTTTGTTGGATTGTATGGTTATAGCTACTTCAATTGTTTCATCAACAGATTGCGGAACTTGAATCGATTGCTTGGCTAGACTACTAAAAATTTCTTGTCGTAACGTAGTTCTGAAGCAGGTATCTTTTTTATCCTTTTCTATTAAGGAATCACAGACTCTGAAAGAGGGAGAAACATCAACAGAGGAATAATCTAGGTCCATATCTATTGTCTCTACATTCTTGTTTTTTTCAAATGAAAAATAATTACAAGAAGCAAAGGAAAATAGTAAACATATGTATAAACAATACCGCACTATAAATGATCATAAATTTAGTGTGAAATTACATAATTATAATGACTTTAACGATTAGAACTAATGCACTTAAAGTCCTTTCAGATTTATTAAAATCTAAATTAAAATTATAAGTGTAACAAATAATAAGTAGAAACGTCAAATAGTAACAATAAATAAATCCATGGATCTTCTTTTACTTCTATTAGGTACTTTTTTTATCATTTTAGGAATTATTGGTGCTTTTTTACCGATATTACCTGGACCAATCACGAGTTGGGTAGGATTATTATTCATTCATTTTACCAGTGTAATTCCCTATAATTGGACTTTTATTTTTACCACTTTAGCAGTTGCTATACTCGTATATATTTTAGATTATATCATCCCTGCTCTGGGCACAAAACAATTTGGTGGAAGTAAGTCTGGTATGATTGGAACTTCAATAGGCTTGATAGTAGGAATTATTTTTATGGGTCCTGTTGGAATTATTGTTGGCCCCTTTGCTGGGGCATTTTTTGGAGAACTCTTCCATGATAATGAAAACTCTAACAGAGCATTAAAAGCAGCTTTTGGCTCTTTTATGGGTTTTTTATTTTCAACTGGTTTAAAATTTACAGTTAGTGTAATTTATGCAGGATTATTTTTTTCAAAAATATGGGAAATGAAATCTAACTTCTTTTAATCGCAAAAAAAAAGCGACCCATCTCAGGGAAGCTTTCCATTGGTTAACAAAACCAAGACACTTTTTACGAAAGTGCCAAAACAACACAACACGTTGTTTAAAATAAACAACATACAAATATAGTTTATTTTTATTTTATAATATCATTATTTCCTTTTTTACTGTAAAGTTCTTTTTTGCAATTCACTATCTTTGCTGCTTATAACCATTTCAGAAAAGAAAATAGAATGCAATTATCAGAACAAGAAGTTGTACGTAGAGAAAAATTAACGAGATTACGTGAATTGGGTATCAATCCTTATCCAGCAGATTTATTTCCTTTAGATGCTAATTCTAAGGAAATAAAAAACAACTTTAAAGAAGGTAAACAGGTAACTATTGCCGGAAGATTAATGGCTATAAATATTCAAGGGAAAGCCTCTTTTGCTCAATTACAAGACGGTGAAGGTAGAATACAAGTTTATTTCAATAGAGATGAAATTTGTACAGGGGAGGATAAATCTTTATACAATACAGTTTTTAAAAAATTACTAGATTTAGGGGATTTTATTGGGATAACGGGAATACTTTTCACCACCAAAGTTGGTGAGAAAACCGTCATGGTAAAAGAGTTTACCTTACTTTCTAAATCACTTAAACCCCTACCCATTCCCAAAGTAAAAGATGGTGTTACCTATGATGCATTTACAGATCCTGAATTAAGATATAGACAGCGATATGCAGATTTAGTAGTAAACCCACATGTGAAAGAAGTTTTTGTAAAGAGAACTAAACTTTTTAATGCCATGCGATCGTTTTTTAATGAGGCTGGTTACTTTGAAGTAGAAACTCCTATTTTACAGCCTATCCCTGGTGGTGCAGCAGCAAGACCTTTTATCACGCATCACAATTCTCTAGACATTCCTTTGTACATGAGAATTGCAAACGAATTGTATTTAAAAAGATTAATTGTAGGTGGTTTTGATGGGGTGTATGAGTTTTCTAAAAACTTTAGAAATGAGGGGATGGACAGAACTCACAATCCAGAATTTACAGCGATGGAAATTTATGTTTCATACAAAGATTACAACTGGATGATGGAATTTGCAGAACAATTATTAGAACACTGTGCTATTGCAGTAAACGGAACTTCTATTGCTACTTTTGGTGAGCATACTATAGATTTTAAGGCACCTTACGCTAGAGTTACCATGACAGACTCTATTAAACATTTTACGGGTTTTGACATTACTGGAAAAACAGAAGATGAGATAAGAGCTGCTGCAATAGAAATGAATATTGCTGTTGATGAGACTATGGGAAAAGGAAAATTAATTGATGAAATTTTTGGAGAAAAATGTGAAGGGAATTACATTCAACCCACCTATATTACAGATTATCCAAAAGAAATGTCTCCACTTTGTAAAGAGCATAGAGATAACCCAGAACTCACAGAACGTTTTGAATTGATGGTGTGTGGAAAAGAAATTGCTAATGCTTATTCAGAATTAAATGATCCTATAGATCAACGAGAACGTTTTGAACATCAACTAAAACTTGCTCAAAAAGGAGATGATGAAGCTACAGAATTTATTGATTATGATTTCTTGAGAGCCCTAGAATATGGAATGCCTCCTACCTCTGGGATGGGAATTGGAATGGACAGATTAATTATGTTTTTAACCAACAATCAGTCTATTCAGGAAGTATTATTCTTTCCTCAAATGAGACCAGAACAAAAAGCACCTTCTATTGAATTAAATGAGGAAGAAAAAGCAGTTTTGGCCCTAATCACCAAAGCTGAAAAAATAGATCTAACAGTCCTGAAAACTCAATCTGGATTGAGCAATAAAAAATGGGATAAAACCATAAAAGGCTTAACCAAAAAGGAGATGGCAAAGGTTACAAAAACTGAAGAGGGTTTGTTTGTAGAACTAGTTTAACTATATTTTATTTTTAGAGGTTTTAGTCAAAATTTACTAGTTTTTTTCGCACTAAGTTGTTAGTTTTGAAAAAGATAGAATTATTTAATAGAAAAAAATAAACCTTTTTTACAATTAAGAGTCTTATCTATACTATTCTATAAAATTTATTTTTTTGGCTTCTTTATCACCAATTAGCGGAGTACTTGGATTGCGTAAAGCAAAACATTTATTAAGAAGAGCATCATTTGCTTATCACATGGATACTGTAAACACTTTTGCTAATCTTAACATTAATGACGCCTTAAACAATTTGTCATCTGCTGAAAATAATGCTTGGGAAGAGCCTTATGATCCACTTCCAACAGATAATCCAGATGCCTTCTGGCTATCTTCTTCAGAACTTCCAAACACTTTTAATGGTCAAGGAAGAAAAAGGAGAATTGTGGCAAGTTGGTGGTGGTATAATGCTTTAAATCAAAATAACTTAAAGTACAAGCTTGCTTTCTTTCTACATACCTCTTTCACTGTTTCCAAAGATGATGGTAGTGGAACATCTACGCATTTTTATGACCATATTCGCCTACTAGATTTCTATGCCTATGGTAATTTAAAAACCTTGGCCAAAAAAATAACCTTTGATAACTCAATGCTGTTATACCTTGATAACACTACTAATAATGCAAATAATCCAAATGAGAATTATGCTCGAGAGTTTTTAGAGTTATTTACCATTTTGAAAGGACCTCAAGTTGCTGATGGTGATTATACCAACTATACAGAATTAGATATTCAGGAGGCAGCAAAAGTTTTTTCTGGCATAAAGATTCAATATGACAGAAGCATCATTGACCCAGATACTAACCTCCCAAAAGGAAGAATAAGTATCAATAATCACAACAGTTCAAATAAGACATTTAGTCATGCTTTTAATAATCAAACCATCACAGGAGGTAATTCACAGGAGACCATTATTGATGAGTTAGACGCATTTGTAGAAATGATATTTGAAAAAGAGGCTACCGCTAAATCTTTTTGCAGAAAACTATATCGTTATTTTGTAAAAAGTGAAATTTCTGAGGAAATTGAAAATGATATTATTGTTCCTTTGGCAGCAGAACTTATAAACAATGACTATGAGCTTTTACCCACAGTAAAAAGACTCCTATCATCAGAACATTTTTTTGGTAATGATATTGCGCTTGAAACTGATAAAATAATTGGATCTATTGTTAAAAGTCCATTACAAATGGTATCTGAAATTACTACATGTTTCGAACTTGAATTTGCAAACCCTTCAACTAATAATATTGATTTTTATCAATTTTTCAATTTTGTGCATAATTACTTTTTAGCAAGTAGTGGCCTCATTTTATTCAGTCCTGATTCTGTTGCAGGCTATCCAGCACACTATCAAGAGCCTGATTATGACAGACATTGGTTTTCATCGAATACAGTTTTGGGAAGGTATAAATTAATTGAAAGCTTCGTTAGTGGAAGAAACAAAATAGGTAATAACGGTCTTATTTATGCTCAATTAGATGTTGTTAACTATGTAAGAAATCACAGTACAAATCCTTCAGATGCAATTTCACTTATAACAGAATTAACTGATTTGTTATATCCAGAAAGTATAGATAGTGATAGAAAAAATTATTTTGCAGAAAACTTACTTGAAGGATTCCCATCTTATTATTGGACAAATGCATGGTCTGAATATCTGAGTTCAAATGATGATAGTATTGTTAAAGCTAGACTAGAAGCATTATTTTCAGCTTTGATAAATGCCACAGAATTTCAATTAACCTAAAATCATATGAAAAGAAGAAACTTTTTAAAACTTTCTGCAACAGCATCTGCTATTGGGTTACTTCCTGTTGAAATGAAGGCAATTTTAAAAACTGCTAATCTATCCTCTTGTGATGTTGCAAACCGAAAATTAATTCTCATTAATCTTGCAGGTGGGAATGACGGTCTTAACACCATTATACCCATTAACGATTACGATACTTATGCCAACTTAAGACCTACACTAAAAATACCTAATTCAGGGGTAAATTCTTTCATTACACTAGATAATACACTACCAGAAAATCAATTAATTGGTCTACATCCCTCACTGACAGGTTTTAAAGATTTATATGATCAGGGGAGGATGCGCATATTACAATCTGTAGGATATCCCTCTCAGAATAAAAGTCATTTTGCATCTACAGATATTTATTCAACTGGTAATGATGGGAATAGCTGGGATAATGGAAATGATTCTGGCTGGATTGGTCGGTTTATGGAAAAATATTATATAAACCAAGTTAATGAAAGTTACCCACTAGGAGTTCAAATTGGTTCAAATAAAACCTCTTTAGGTTTTCATGGAGAGACAGAACATGGTTTAGCAATTAATATTTCCGGACAAGATCCAGCGGGTTTTTATTCAGAATTAAGTGGTTTAGGAGGACCTCCACCAACTAATATTCCAGACAGTGATTATGGTTTAGAACTTCATTATATTGCTGAAATTGATCAATTATCGAATCAGTACTCTCAAGCAATTTCAAATGCATTTAATTCGGGAAGTAATGCGATTTCTTACCCTGATACAGATTTATCAAATCAACTTAAAACTGTTGCTAAATTAATTAGCGGAGGTTTAGAATCTAAGGTTTATATTGTAAAAATTGGTGGCTTTGATACCCATAATAACCAGTCTCAAACAGCTGGATCTATTGAAGGAACACATAATGTTTTATTAATCGAAGTTTCTGAAGCTATTAAGTCTTTTGTAGATGACTTGGATGGGCAAGGATTAGCAGATGATATTGTTGGACTTACCTTTTCAGAATTTGGAAGAAAAGCAAAAGAAAATGGTAGTTTAGGTACAGATCATGGAGAAATTGCCCCTATGTTTGTTTTTGGAAATCCAGTAAATGGTGGAGTTTCTGGTACTAATGTAGACTTGAGTGAGGCAACTGATGATAATAATTACCAATTGAAAACTGTACAATTTGATTACAGACAAACCCTGGGTACTTTATTACAAAATTTCTTAGGGGCAGATGATTCAGTGATTGATTCGGCCTTTTTTAACTATTCAACAAATGAAAGCTTTGCAAATTTAAAAATTAACGAACTCATAAAAGATTCTTTTTCAATAGATGAGGATTGTTATGGGCAAACACTTGAAATTGATAAATTCAATGCCCAAGGTTCTCTTAAGGAATGGATTGTTTTTCCAAATCCGGTTCGAGAAATATTACAAGTACATTCTGAAAATGAATTTGCAACTGTAAGTTATAGAGTTTTCAATAATCAATCTCAGGTGGTGTTAAAGGGAACTCATCAATTAATAAATGGGACATTAAAAGTTAATACTCAAAATCTAAATCCAGGAATTTATTTTATACAAATTATCTCAAATGGAAAAAACGAAACTCATAAAATTTTGAAGTTATAACAGTCTCTTAATTATTTCCATTTAATATTACATCCTATACTGGGTTTTGGAATACCTTCATATGTTTTTTTGCTATCAAGAAGATCTAAAACCTCACGGATATCTGTCCCTGTAACAGGAAGATCATTGCCAGGCCTAGAATTATCTAATTGACCATGATATACAGATAATAAATTACTATCAAAAACATATAAGTCTGGGGTACAAGCAGCGTGATATGCTTTTGCTACCTCTTGAGTTTCATCATATAAATACGGAAACGGGTAGTTTTCTTTTTTAGCATGAATTTTCATATTAGCTGGGCCATCCATCGGGTATTTTTCTGAATCATTACTGCTAATAGCAATAAAGCTAAATCCTTTAGGACTATACTGATTTGCTATTTGAACTAGAGCTTTGTTAATATGAATTACAAAAGGGCAATGATTGCAAATAAAGAAGATAACAGTTCCTTTTTTCCCTTTTAATTTATCTAAAGAAACTTCTTTATCTGAGATGGTATCTACTAATGTAAACTTGGGGGCTAGGATACCTTTCTGAAAAGTATTGGAGGGTGTTAGTGCCATAATTGTATTTTTTAACTTTTATACTTCATGGGTAAATGCACCACTTTTTTTGTCTCGAAAAAATCTTCGTCAAAAAAATCTGATAAATTAAAAATTGACACAGAAGTGTATTTTTTTAATTCTTCGGTTAAATCACCTCCTTTTAAATATAAAATTCCATTTTTAATTTTATGGTGTTGTTTTTTATTAATTTTCCCTTTAGTCCACCGAACAAATGTTTCCATTTGAGCTACAGCTCTACTCACAATAAAATCATAAGTATCATGAATCTCCTCAACTCTTCCATGAGTAGTAGAAACATTTTGTAAGCCTAAACCTTCGGCTACTTCATTTACTACCTTTATTTTTTTCCCAATACTATCTACAAGATGAAAATTCGTTTTTGGAAATAATATAGCCAAAGGGATTCCAGGAAAACCTCCACCAGTTCCAACATCCATTATCTTGGTATCAGGTTTAAATTGAACCAATTTAGCTATTCCCAAAGAATGTAAGACATGTCTTAAGTATAACTCATCTATATCTTTTCTAGAAACTACATTAATTTTTAAATTCCAATCTTTATATAGGTCTTGTAATTTTGAGAATTGAATAATTTGGTCTTGTGTTAGTTCAGGAAAATATTTTAAAAGTAAATCCATGGTTGTTATTCTATCGCAAAAGTAATTAATCATAAGAACAATTCATTGAAATAATAATCGTTTATCATCATATCATACTCAAAAATGTTTATTTTTGAGATAAACAATTCATACACTTATGAAGTCAATTAATTTTTCAAGAATAGATAAGGCAAAGTTTTTTAGAACTCTCAACAAAAGAGTAAATACTTACTTTAAAGAGAATAATATAAAACGAACTGGTAATTGGAAGTTATATACCAAAGCTATCATCATGTTTAGTCTTTTTTTAGTGCCTTTTATTTTAATTCTAACCATTGAAATGCCTCAATGGTTAATGTTTTTCTTAATGACTGTAACAGGTGTTGGAATGGCTGGTGTTGGCATGAATGTTATGCATGATAGTAATCATGATTCTTTCTCTAGTAAAAAATGGGTCAACAAATTAATGGGAAGTAGTATCTATATCCTTGCCGGAAATGTATATAATTGGAAAGTACAACACAATGTCTTACATCATACTTTTACAAATATTAAAGATCATGATGAAGATATTGATGCTGGTAGAATTATACGTTTTTCTAAACACTCTAAATGGTTGAAAATTCATAGACTTCAAAAATATTATTCTGTATTCTTATATGGATTGCTTACCATTAATTGGGCGATCACAACTGACTTTAAACAGATGCGTAATTATTTGAAAAGAAAATTATCCTATGGTAAATTTCCTAGTCCCGCAGTAGAATGGACAAAATTAGTGATTTCTAAATTAGTTTATTACGCATTATGGATTGTATTACCTTTAGCTGTTTTAGATATAGCTTGGTGGAAAGTTTTGATTGGATTTTTTGCAATGCATTATACAGCGGGTATGATTTTAAGCCTAGTCTTTCAATTGGCTCATATTGTCCCAAAAACAAAAATGCCGGTTCCTGATAAAGATGGAAATTTAGAGCATACTTGGGCAGTCCATCAATTGTATACTACCTCAAACTTTGCTCCTAGCAATAGACTGATAAATTTCTACACAGGAGGGTTAAATCATCAAGTTGAACATCATATTTTTCCACACATTTCTCATGTACATTACGGTAAGTTGGCTAAAATTGTAAAGAAAACTACCAAAGAGTTTAACTTACCCTATAATGAGTACAAAACTACAAGAAGAGCCATTATAGAACATTTTAGACACCTTGGTGTTTTAGGAAAAAAACCAGAAATAGCATAAAAAAATTATAACTTCACAACATATAAATGGCACATCCATTATCTAACAGAATAAATAGCCTACCTGTCTCTCAAACGTTGGCTATGGCAGCAAAAGCAAGAGAGTTAAAAGCCTCAGGAAAAGATATCATTAGTTTAAGTTTAGGGGAACCAGACTTTAATACACCAGATTTTATTAAAGATGCAGCTGTGGAAGCTATTAATGAAGATTATAATTCATATACCCCGGTTGATGGTTACTTAGAATTAAAAGAAGCCATCTGTACAAAATTTAAGAGAGATAATGATTTAGATTATAACCCCAATCAGATTGTAGTCTCTACAGGAGCAAAGCAATCTATTGCAAATGTTGCTCAGGTACTTCTTAATCCTGGAGATGAAGTATTATTACCGGCTCCATATTGGGTAAGTTACTCTGCAATTGCAATTTTATGTGAGGCAACATTCTTAGAAATTCCATCCTCTATAGAAACTGATTTTAAAATTACTCCTGAACAGTTAGAGGCATCTATTACACCAAAAACAAAAATGGTGTTTTTCAACTCCCCTAACAATCCTAGTGGAACGATTTATACTGAAGAAGAGTATAGAGCTTTAGCAAAAGTTTTGGAAAAATATCCTCATATATACATCCTCTCTGATGAGATTTATGAACACATAAATTATAACAATCCAACCTTTAGCTTTGCTGCTATAGAAAATATGTATCACCGAACCATAACAGTAAATGGTTTAGCAAAAGCATTTGCAATGACTGGTTGGAGAATTGGATATATTGGTGCTCCAAAATGGATTGCCAAAGCTTGTACTAAAATGCAAGGACAAATTACTTCAGGCACCAATTGTATTGCTCAAAGAGCAGCTATAACCGCTGTATTAGCTCCTGTTTCTAAAGTACAATATATGGTAGATGAATTCAAATCTCGAAGAGATATTGTTCTTGATCTACTTGGAAAAGTTGAAGGATTTAAATTAAATATTCCAGATGGTGCTTTTTATGTTTTTCCAGATATTTCTCATTTCTTTGGAAAAACCATCAAAGGAAAACACATCAAAGATGCTAATGACTTTTCTTTATTTCTATTAGAAGAAGCTAACGTGGCTTCAGTTACTGGTGCCGCTTTTGGAGCTCCAAATTGTATAAGATTATCCTATGCTGCTTCTGAATCCCTTTTGAGAGAAGCCATTCATCGTATAAAAAAAGCACTACAATAATATTCCCTTAAGATAATTATATAAAAAACCGCACTCACAAAATATGAGCGCGGCAGGGATAATTAGGGCATATTTTCTTAATCTACATTGTCATGTAGAAACGAATTATTTGATTTTAATTGAATATCTTCATTTTCATCGGTTGCCAAACTAGTTTTAGATTTACTGATTGTTGAATCTGTTTCATCTAAACTTATTCCTAACCTTTTATAAGCTGGTTGACGCTCTATATCATCTATATTTTTATTCAATTGATCAGTGAACTTATAATTGAATCCTTTCATCTTATTTCGTCTATCCTCTGCTCTCTTTTGAAGTTCTGTGATGGTTAGACTTAATGGAGAAACCTCTTCACTTGATGTAGCTATTTCATTAATTTCTGATTGTGGAGGTGATGTTTTTAACTCAAATTGAAGCTCTTCTTCTACTTCTTCTTGAAGTTTAGTTCTAGAAGAACTTTTACCAATTGTGGGTTGGATATCAAAATCTTCTAAAACATGCTTCTTTAATGAAGATTCATCTTTTTCTAAAATAATTTCTTGAGCATCATGAACTTCTAAATCTAAAATTTCTGAGGTCAACTCAAAACGAGTAGTAACATCATCTGCTTTAATTTCTTCATAAGAGTTTAAAGGAAGGTCAAACAATAAATCTGCTTTAATTTCTTCTGACGCTTCAATCACCTCTTCTTCGACTTCTGGTGTTGTATTGGTGATGATAAAATCCTCCTCAGAAATATCATCAGTAAAAACTTCATCATAAATAACAACACTATTTTTGATAAACTCAGAGGTAGGAATCAAATCCATTTGAATTTCTTGATGAATTGAACTCTCTATTTCATCATCATCTTCCTCTAAAACATGTATGATCTTCTTTCCGAGATTACTTTTTGAATCCTTTCCATGATTGGTTTTTGCTGAATCACTTGAAAAATCATAGGTGGCCTTTTGCTCATCTTCAAGGGTGTGAACTATTTTCTTGGCCTCAGTATTTATAATAGTGTTTTGTTGATCAGCAGCAAATCCTGTAGCAACAATGGTGACAGATATTGCATCTCCTAATTCATGATCTTCACCAATCCCCATAATAATATTGGCTTCAAAACCAGCTTCTGCTTGAATAAAATCATTAATCTCACCAATCTCATCAAGTGTAACTTCTTTGGCTCCAGAAACAATTAATAATAAAACATTTTTGGCTCCAGTAATTTTATTATCATTTAATAAAGGAGAGTCTAATGCTTTTACAATAGCATTTTTAGCTCTTGAAGTACCTGACTCTTTAGCAGATCCCATAATGGCAGTTCCACTTTTAGAAAGTACAGTTTTTGCATCATGTAAATCAATGTTTTGTTTGTAGTGATGTGTTATTACCTCTGCAATTCCTCTAGCGGCAGTAGATAATACCTCGTCAGCCTTTGAAAACCCTGCTTTAAATCCCAGGTTACCATATACCTCTCTTAGCTTATTATTATTTATGACTATTAAAGAATCTACATTATTACGTAATTGATCAATTCCTACTTGGGCTTGTTTTGAACGCATTCTACCCTCAAACTGAAAAGGAATTGTCACAATTCCTACAGTAAGAATATCCATATCCTTAGCAATTTTAGCAATAATTGGTGCAGCTCCAGTACCTGTTCCTCCTCCCATTCCAGCAGTGATAAACACCATTTTAGTTTGGGTATTTAACATGTCTTGAATTTCCTTTATACTCTCTTTTGCAGCTTTTTCTCCAATCTCTGGATTAGCTCCAGCACCAAGACCTGAGGTTAGGTCTGCTCCTAACTGAATTTTGTTTGGAATTGAACTATTCTCTAATGCTTGAGCATCTGTATTACAGATCACAAAATCTACCCCTTTGATGTCTTGCTGATACATGTGATTAACAGCATTGCTTCCTCCACCACCTACTCCAATAACTTTTATGGTATTGGACTGTGATTTAGGCATATCAAATAAAATGTTATCAAATTCTGTACTCATAAAAATAACTTTTTTATTTTGTTTGTTTATATATTGTTTTCTAATTATTCTGCGTTATCTAAAAACTCTTTCAATCCATCTGTGAACTTATCAAAGAAAGATTTCTTTTTTATTTTTGGCTTTACTTCTAATTCTTGTTCAGTAAGCGCTTCTTTGTTTTGTTCTGAAATATCCCCTTCCTCCAGAAGTCTCTCTTCTTTTGAATGATTTTCTAGACCTTGCATTAATAAACCAACTGCTGTGGCATATGAAGGGCTAGATAAGTCTTCATCAGAGTCTCCAGCAAGGTGTTCATTAGGATATCCAATTCTAGCGTCCATTCCTGTAATATACTCCACTAGTTGTCTCAAATGCTTTAACTGTGAGCCTCCTCCTGTTAAAACTATTCCTGCAATTAATTTTCTTTTCTGAGTTTCGTGACCATAATTTTTAATTTCTAAATAAACATGTTCTATAATTTCTTGAACTCTAGCATGAATAATTTTAGAAAGATTTTTAAGGGTAATTTCTTTGGGTTCTCTACCTCTTAATCCAGGGATAGAAACTATTTCTGTCTCTTTATTCTCTCCCGGCCAAGCTGATCCAAATTTTATTTTTAATAACTCAGCTTGTTTTTCAATGATTGAGCATCCTTCTTTTATATCTTCTGTTATCACATTTCCTCCAAATGGAATGACTGCTGTATGACGAATTACACCATCTTTAAATATTGCTAAATCTGTTGTTCCACCTCCTATGTCTATCAAAGCAACACCAGCCTCTTTTTCTTCCTGACTTAAAACTGCTGAGGCAGAGGCTAGGGGCTCTAGGGTAATATCTGATAAATCTAAGCCAGCACTTTTAACACAACGACCAATGTTTCTTATAGAAGAAACTTGCCCAACAACTACATGGAAATTTGCTTCTAACCTCCCTCCATACATCCCAATTGGCTCCTTAATTTCAGACTGACTATCTACTTTAAAATCTTGAGGTAAAACATGGATAATTTCCTCTCCAGGGAGCATAACTAGTTTATGCACTTGATTAACCAAATTTTCAATATCGTTTTCGTCAATGACTTCATCTGCATTTGATCTTGTGATATAATCACTATGATGTAAACTTCTTATGTGTTGACCTGCTATACCCACCACAACATTTTCAATTTTTTTACCTGATACCCCCTCAGATTCTTCAACTGATTGTTGAATAGATTGAATAGTTTGAGTAATATTACTAACTACTCCTCTTTTTACACCCAAACTTTTTGCCTTACCTATACCTAAAACCTCAAGTTTTCCATATTCGTTTTTAAGTCCTATCATAGCCACAATCTTTGTTGTCCCTATGTCTAATCCAACGGCTATTTTATTATTTTCCATATCCTGTTATTTTTTCACCAACAACTTGATTGTGATATTTAATATTTATGGTTTTATATTTATGTATTGTACTATCTAAAAACACTTTGCTATAAAATGCTTTTAATTTTTTGGTTTTTTTCTCTATATCGGTCAAATCTCCAAAATTAATTCTATAATTACCGCTTCTGACAGTGAATATATATTCATTTTGGTCCTTAAATTCTATCCCAATGATTTCTTTACTTAAGAAGTCATCATTGACTAATTTATTGAGTAAAACCATGAGCTTAGAAACTTCCTTTTCGTTACTAATTCCAGAAATTACTGGGACTCTAGCAGAGAAATTTTCAGAAATTGGAACTTTTACTCCCTGCGAATCAACATAGTAAGAGGAATTTCCACTAAGAATTCTCGCTATAGGTTCTCTTTGTTTAATAAACGTATTTAGTTTTCCGTCAATTGTTATAAAAAGTGAAACTTTTTCAACATAAGGGTTTTCCAAAACCTGTTCTTCTAACTTGTATAAATCTATTACAGATTTTGCTTGTTTTTTTACTGTTGCATTGTTTTGTATTAACAATTTATTAACTATTTGCTCAGATAGAAAATAAGGTTCTTTTGATTGAAATTTAACAACAGATTTAGTAATGATTTGCTGTGAATTTCTTTGGTTAGAAAAACCATATAAAAACCCTATACCTACCAGTAAAATAGGGAAAAAAATGTATTTTAATATTTTTTTTAACTTCATGATTTCTATGCTAACATTAATTCTAATTTAACTTCTTTTACCATAGTTCCAATATCTCCAGCACCTAACATTGCCACAATTGTAGCGTGCGAATTTTTAATATCTTTTACTAAATTATTTTTATGTGTGATTTTTTTATTCTTGTTGAGAATTTTTTTAAGAAGCCATAATGATGAAACTCCTTCAATGGGTTCCTCTCTTGCTGGGTATATATCTAATAATAATATTTCATCAAACTGGGCTAAAGCTGTTGCAAAATCTTCTACGAAGTCTTTAGTTCTTGAAAATAAATGAGGTTGAAAAATAACTAAATTTTTTTGTGTTGGATATAGCTCTTTAATGGCATTATAAACTACATTTATTTCTGTTGGATGATGAGCGTAATCATCAATTAAAGTTAGTGTATCTGTCTTTATTTTATATGAAAAACGTCTTTCTACACCCTTAAAAGTTTTTAATGATTTTTTGATACTTTCTAGAGAAATTCCGTAAGAGTCTGCCATTGCTATAGCTGCCAAGGCATTTAGCATATTATGTTTCCCAGGCAATGAGAATTTTATTTCATTAATGTAGTTACTTGGAGTAGTCACATCAAAAATATACGCTCCGTTCACTCGCTTAATGTTTGTAATTTTATAATCTGCTTCTTCATTTATAGCATAACTTAATCCCTCAATATCAGTTCCTTTAGCTACAATTAAAACATCAGTAACCAAATTTTTAAATTTTTTAAATGAGTTTACTAATGACGAATGTTCTCCATAAACATCCAAATGATCTGCATCCATTGAAGTTATACAGGCAATATTTGGAGCTAAATGCAAAAATGATTGATCAAACTCATCTGCCTCTACAACTGAAATCTCTTCAGCACCAAGAATCAGGTTAGATTGATAATTTTCAGAAATACCCCCTAAAAAACTTGTGGCTTTATAGGGTTGCATAATGTGTCCAAGAATAGCAGAAGTTGTTGTTTTTCCATGAGTACCTGCAACAGCAAAACAAAATGTATTCCTAGTAATTAACCCCAAAACTTCTGCGCGTTTCATAGTTTGAAATCCTTGAGTCATAAAAAAATTCAATTCTAAGTGATTTGATGGGACTGCTGGAGTATAAACAACCAATGTATTTTTATGATTCTGAAAAGTTTTTGGAATTGATATTACAGAATCATGGTAATGAATTTGGATTTCAAGGTTTTCCAACTTTGATGTAATTTCAGTTGTCGTTTTATCATAACCAGCAACTTGTTTTCCAGTTTTTAAAAAATATCTGGCCAGAGCACTCATACCTATGCCTCCAATACCAATAAAATAAACGTTATGTATCTCTTTTAATCTCAAAGGTTTAATAACTTTTCTACTTGATTTATGATTTTATGTGTTGCATTTGGTAATGCTAATTCTTTTATGTTTTGACTCAAACTTTCCTGCTTCCCAGTATCTTTCAAAAGTGTTTCAAAAACAATTGGGAACGTCTCCAATTCATTTTCTTTCAACAAAATAGCCCCGTGTTTATCTGCAATTGCTTTTGCATTTTTTGTTTGATGATCCTCAGCAACATTGGGTGATGGAATAAAAATACTAGGCTTACCAACAATACATAATTCAGAAACTGAACTAGCTCCTGCTCTTGAAATTATGATATCTGCTGCTGCATAGGCTAGATCCATTTTATTGATAAATGCATGAACGCGTACATTTTCTTGTTGAGCATGTTTTTTATAATCATCATAATATAACTTACCACATTGCCATAATAACTGAAGATTATGTTCATTGAAAAAAGAAATATTATTTTCAATTAATTGATTTATTTTTCTAGCTCCTAAACTTCCACCTAACACTAGGATGGTTGTTGTTTTAACTTTTAAATTAAAAAGTTTATGAGCCTTCTGAATCTTCTCTTTTTCGTGTATAGTTAACAAACTAGCCCGAATTGGATTACCAGTTTTTATAATTTTTTGCTTAGGAAAAAAACGGTCTAAGCCATCGTAAGCAACACAAATTACAGAAGCCTTCTTGCCAAGAAATTTATTGGTAATTCCAGGATAAGAGTTCTGTTCTTGAATAAGTGTTGGTATTTTTTTCATATTTGCCATAATCAGTGTTGGACCACTAGCAAAACCTCCTGTACCAATAACAATATCTGGCTTAAATTTTCTAATTATTTTTTTTGCTTTAAATAAACTATAGATAAGTTTACAAGGAAATAATAAATTCTTTAAAGTTAATTTTCTTTGTATTCCTGATATCCATAATCCAATGATTTGGTAACCTGCTTGAGGAACTTTTTCCATTTCCATTTTATCTTTAGCCCCAACAAAAAGAAATTTAGCTTCTGGGTATCTCATCCTCAATTCATTTGCAATCGCTACTGCTGGATAAATATGTCCACCAGTTCCACCACCACTAATAAGTATGTTAATCGATTGTTTCATGTAAAATATCTAAAGGATTATCATCTAAAATTGTTTCTTCTGTTTCTGCCTTGGATGCACTTACACTTAAAATCATTCCCAAAGCAAAGCATGTCATCCAAATAGAGGTACCTCCACTACTTATTAAGGGTAATGTTTGTCCTGTTACTGGAAATAAATTTGTTGCCACAGCCATATTTATTACGGCTTGAAATATGATAGGCAACCCAACTCCTATAACGAGTAAGGTTCCAAATATTGTTGTTGCTTTTTTAACAATGATAAAGATTCTAAATAATAACAAGAAGTAAACAAATACAATAAGAGCAGCTCCCACAAGTCCATACTCTTCAACTATAATTGCGTAAATAAAATCTGATGATGATTGGGGTAGGAAGTTTTTTTGAATGCTTTTACCCGGTCCTTTCCCAAAAACACCTCCTGTAGCAATTGCTATTTTTGCTTTTTCAACCTGATATGCTTCTTGGCCATCTGAATTTGAAAAATTTTCAATTCTACTTCCCCATGTATTTACCCTATTTGGCATGGCATCTGGAAAAGCTTTTGCTATTAGAATAAATAAAGTAAGTGCTAAAAGACCTGCACCTATAATATAACCAATGTATTTAAGAGGATAACCTCCAATAAATGCTACGATTAAAATCATAGAAAATAGGATGGCTGTTGTGGAGAAGTTTGCCGGCAAAATTAGCATTAAGATTAACGCTACAGGCACCCATAGTTGCAATAAACTTTCTTTAAAAATAATTTTTAAATCTTTATTCTTAGCTAAGTACCTTGCGGTGTAAACCAATAATACTAGGCCTGCAAGTGTAGAGGTTTGAAAACCTACTCCAATAAATGGTATTCTAATCCATCTACTGGCATAAGCACCGCCTATTGTAGTTCCTTGTGCTAATGTGTAAATTAATAAGAAAAATACAACTGGTAAAAGTAATACAGACCCCCCACTAAAATATCGATAAGGAATTTTATGAACCGCATATATAATTGCGAACCCCATAATTAATAAAACTACATGTTTTACCAAGTACCCAAGAGTAGAGCCTCCTACAATACTCACTAAGTTGGCGCTAGCACTATATACTGGCATAAATGAAAATAAGGCTAAAATAGCTACCAAAGCCCAAATAGTTCTATCTCCTTTAATATGTTTAAAAATTCCTCTCACTTACGTTTAGTATTTCTGCAAAGCAGAAGTATGTTTAAATTGTTTACAAGCTTCTTACAGCATTTTTAAATTGACGACCTCTATCTTCATAGTTTTCAAATAAATCAAAACTTGCACACGCTGGAGATAACAATACAGTATCTCCTGGCTGTGATAATTTGTATGCAACTTTAACTGCTTCCTCTGCTCCTGCAGTTTCAATCATCATATCTACAACATTATAAAACATTGCCTTTAATTTTTCGTTGTCTTCACCCAAACAAACAATGGCTTTAACTTTCTCTCTAACTAATGGCAATAAATCTTCATAATCATTTCCTTTATCAACACCTCCAACAATCCAAACTGTAGATTGTTCCATACATTCTAATGCATAAAAAGTAGCATTAACATTTGTAGCTTTTGAATCATTAATAAATTGAACACCATTTACTTTTTGCACATGCTCAAGTCGATGTTCAGCCCCTTCAAAATTTGCTAAACTATCTTTAATTGATTGACTTCTTACATTTAACAATTGAGATGCCAAAGCTGATGCCATGGTGTTTTTTACATTATGCTTTCCTTGTAATTTAAGTTTAGATATACTCATATTAAATTCTTCTTTATTTAATTTTATTACTATTGTGTCTTCTTTTAAAAACGCACCTTTGTCAACCTCTTTTTTTATAGAAAAAGGAATCAATTGAGCATTAATTTTGTGATTATTTATCCATTTATTTATTGTGATGTCATCTGCATCATATATTAAAAAATCTTCTTTCGTTTGATTTTTTGTGATTCTAAATTTTGATGTAACATAGTTGTTAAAATCATTCTCATATCGATCTAAATGATCCGGACTAATATTGGTTATTATGGCAATATGAGGTCTGAAATTTATGATACCATCTAGTTGAAAACTACTCAACTCTATCACATAATTATCAAAATTTTGTTCCAAAACTTGGAGGGCAAAACTATTTCCAATATTGCCTGCTATACCAACATTAAAATTTGCTGACTTCAACAGGTGATTTATGATAAGTGATGTTGTTGTTTTTCCATTAGATCCGGTAACTCCAATAATAGTTGCTTTTGTGAATTGTGAAGCAAACTCAATTTCAGAAATCACTGAGACTTTATTAGCTATCAATTCCTGAACAATAGAAACATGGTCTGGAATACCAGGGCTTTTAACTACCAAATCAGCATTTAAAATCAATGATGTTGAATGCTGATGCTCTTCAAAACTTATTTCGTGATGTAAAAGAACTTTTTTATACTTATTAGCAATACTTCCGCTATCTGAAAGAAAAACCTCATATTCTTTTTGTTTTCCCAAAGTAGCAGCTCCAACACCGCTTTCTCCTCCGCCAAGTATGACTAATCTTTTCATTATTTATCGTTTCCTATAATTTAGGAATGGTTCAACTATCTTAATTTTAAGGTTACTATTGCAAACACTGCTAAAAGAATTCCTACAATCCAAAAGCGAACTACAATTTTACTCTCGTGATAACCAGACTTTTGATAATGATGATGTAATGGCGACATCTTAAAAATTCGCCTGCCTTCACCATATTTTTTTCGTGTGTATTTGAAATAAGATACCTGTAGAATTACAGATAAATTTTCTACAACAAAAATTCCCGCAAGGATAGGTAATAGCAATTCTTTACGAATAGATATTGCTATCACAGCTATAATTCCACCAATGGTCAAACTTCCTGTATCTCCCATGAAAACTTGTGCTGGAAAAGTATTATACCATAAAAAACCTATTAACGCACCGGCAAAAGCCAATATGTAAACTGTCATTTCACCAGAATTTGGGATATACATAACATCTAAATAATCAGAAAAAATAATATTACCAGATACCCAGGCAAAAAGCGCTAAAACAATAACTATAATTGCAGATGAACCCGTGGCTAAACCATCGATACCATCTGTGAGATTAGCACCATTTGAAACCGCTGTAATAATGAAAATTGTAATGAAAATAAACACCACCCAACCATACTTTTCATATCCTTCACCCAAAAAACTTAAGAAATCAGAATAATCTAATTCATTGTTTTTGAAAAATGGAACAGTTGTTTTTGTTGACTTATGTGCTTGTCCAAAAACCTGAGTTTTCCCATTTTGCTGAACTACTTGTTGTGCTAATGGCAACTCTTCTTTAATTGTTACATTGTCATTAAAATAGAGCATAGAACCAACTATGAGACCCAAGCCAACTTGACCTAATATTTTAAATTTCCCCTGTAATCCTTCTTTGTCTTTTTTAAATACTTTGATATAGTCATCTAAAAAACCAATTAAGCCCATCCAAACTGTTGTTATAAGCAAGATGATGATATAAATATTATCTAATTTGGTTAATAATAAGACAGGGATTAGTGTTGAAATAATAATAATAATACCGCCCATTGTTGGAGTTCCTGCTTTTTGGATTTGCCCCTCAAGACCCAGATCTCTAATGCTTTCTCCTACCTGTTGTTTTCTTAAAAAGTTGATGATTCTTTTTCCATATATAGAAGACACTAATAATGCTAAAATAAAAGCAGTAGCAGCTCTAAATGAAATGAATTGAAATAATCCCGCCCCGGGAAAATTAAAATGTGTTTCTAAGTAATCAAATAAATAATAAAGCATACTATTTTTTTAAAAGATTAAAATATTTTTTCACCTCTACCAAGTCGTCAAAATAAAATCGTTCACCATTGATTTCCTGATAATTTTCATGGCCTTTCCCGGCGATTAGCAAAATATCTCCCGCTTGTGAAAATTTACATGCGGTTTTAATGGCTTGTCTTCGATCTGATATGGTTATTGTTTTTATGGAGTTCTCTTCACTAACTCCTTCCTCCATTTCCGCTAAAATGGTTTCAGGATTTTCTGTTCTTGGGTTATCTGAAGTGAAAATAGATTGTGTACTTAATTGAGAAGCAATATGAGCCATTTTAGGTCTTTTTGTTTTATCTCTATCTCCACCACATCCAATAACAGTAATTAGTTTTTCGTTATCTGTTCTGATGTCATTAATTGTCTCCAATACATTTTTTAGAGCATCAGGTGTATGAGCATAATCCACTATAGCTATTACTCCATGGTCTGAAACAAAATATTCAAATCGTCCACTCACACTTTTTAATTGACTTACAATTGTTAATGCCTCTAACTTATCCATCCCTAATTCATAGGCTGTAGCGATAATTGCAGTTAAATTATAGGCATTAAAATTTCCAATTAATTTTGTCCAAACTTCTACCCCATTTATGGATAGTAAGGTTCCTGAAAAACTTTTTTCAATAATTTTAGCCTTATAATCTGCTAATGTTTTTATAGCATATGTTCTTTTTTTAGCCTTAGTGTTTTGTAGCATAAAAGCCCCATTCTTATCATCCAAATTGGTTAATGCAAATGCAGTTTTGGGTAAAGAATCAAAAAACAGCTTCTTTACATCTCTATAGGATGCAAATGAATGATGATAATCTAAATGGTCGTGAGAGAGGTTGGTAAAAATACCACCTGTAAAATCTAATGCTGTAGTTCTTTTTTGATGAATTCCGTGAGAACTAACTTCCATAAAACAATAAGTTACCCCTTGAACAACCATTTGATTTAGATACTTATTTATTGATACAGAATTTGGAGTGGTATGCGTACTCTTAAACACCATCGTATCAACTAAAATCTCAACCGTAGATATAAGCCCTACTTTATAACCAGCTTTTTTATAAAGGTGATATAACAAAGACGCTATCGTTGTTTTACCATTAGTTCCTGTAACTCCAATAAGCTTTAATTTTGATGACGGATGATCATAAAAATTTGAGGCTATGATTGCTAGAGAGGTGTTTGAATTATCTACTTGAATAAATGTAACACCTGTTTCTTTTTTTTCAGGCAAAAACTCACAAATAATTGAACGTGCTCCTAATTGGATAGCCTTATCTATGAATGTGTGTCCATCTACTAAAACTCCTTTCTGAGCAACAAATAAAGAACCCTCTTTCACTGTTCTAGAATCAAAATCTATTTGAGTTACCTCCATATTGGTATCTCCGTAAATCGTATTTACAGAAACTTTATACAATATGTCTTTTAATAGCTTCATCTAAGACAGGTTTAAAATTATAGTGGTCCCTTTTTTTATAGGCGTTCCTTCCTTAAGAGATTGACGTCTTACTTTTCCTGTTCCTTTGACCTCTACCAATAGTCCAAAATTTTCTAACAATGAAATAGCATCCATAGCGGCCATTCCAGTTACATTTGGAATGATTTCATTGTTTTTTATCATTTCAAGTTTGGTGTTTGTATACAGGTCTAAGATACTTTTTGATGAAAATTTTCCATTTACAATATCATTTTCAATTGGAGTATTCGTGTAGATTTTCTGAGCTATTTCCTTAAAAACAGGAGCAGCTACTGTAGCCCCATAATATCCTTTTTTCTTATTAGGATCATGAATCACTACAATGCACGAATATTTTGGAGTGTCTACTGGGAAAAACCCTGCAAAAGAGGCTACATATCTCTTATTTGAGTACCCTGCAGAAATTGTATCACCATCTTCATTGACATGTCTACCAACATATTTTTTTGCTGTACCTGTTTTACCTGCCATTGAAAAATTTGGTGAATAAATAGTAGTAGCAGTTCCTTTTTTAACTACATTTTCTAATACTCTTTTTAATTTTTTTATGGTTTCAGGTTTGGCAATTTGTGGATTTATAATTTCTTTTTGGAAAGATTTTTTGATTCTGTTTTCTCTTCTGATTTCTTTTATAAATCTAGGCTTTACCATTTCTCCATTATTGGCAACAGCATTATAAAACATTAAAGTTTGTAAGGGAGTTACGGCAATACTATACCCCCAAGACATCCATTCTAAACTAATTTTATTCCACCCTGGTGTACCTGGATAATGAACAATTGGATTACCCTCACCTTTAATTGGTAATCCTATTTTTTTTGTAAGACCATATTCTTCAATATGCTTTAAGAATTGTTCAGGGTTATCATCATAATGTTTTTGCATTAATTTTACAATCCCAACATTAGAAGACACCTCAAAAACTCTCGCAGCAGATATTTTACCGTACCCACCTCTTTGGGAATCTTCTACTTTTTTTCCATGAACAAAGATTCGTCCTTTTTCTGTATCTACAACTGTTGATGTATCGATTTTACGGTCATCTAAAGCAGCCATAAGACTAGCCAACTTGAATGTAGATCCAGGTTCATGAGATTCCCATACTGCATAATTCCTTTTTTCGTAATATTTACCTTTGGAAGTTCTGCCCAAATTTGAAATCGCTTTAATTTCTCCAGTAGAAGTTTCCATTACAACAGCACAACCATGCTCTGCCTCAAAATATTCTAATTGACGAAGTAATGCATGATGAGTAATATCTTGAATGTTAACATCTAGAGTCGTAACAACATCATGCCCATCTATAGGCTCTTTTTCATTTACATCATTAATAGGCTTCCATTGTCCTTTTGCTATTTTTTGTTTCCAACGCAAACCATCCTCACCAGTTAAATCCTCGCCATATGCTCCCTCAATCCCTGCTTCACCACGTGCGTCATGGTATCCAATTGTTCTTTCAGCAATCTTACCAATGGGATGAGTTCTTATTGTTTTTTGCTCTGCAATAAAACCACCTCTATACACACCCAATTTAAAAATTGGAAAGTCTTTCATTTTTACATAGTCATTATAACCAAGATCTTTGGTAATCAATAAATATCTGTTCTTAAACTTTCTGGCATCACGTAATTTTTTCTCATAAAAACTTGGTGATTCTCCCAAAAAATCGGCTAGTGATTGAGATAGTTTAGTTACATTATTATTAAAAACATCTACATCTACAGACATGACATCCATTCTAATGGTAAATTTTGACATTGAAGTTGCCAGTAAATTTCCATCTGAAGCATATACATTTCCTTTATTCGCTTTTATAGTAAATGGTTTTCTAGTAAGCTCTTTAGAAATTTTGATGTATTTATCACCTTTAAAATATTGGATATCTATGATTCTAAATACAATTAAAGAAAGAAGAATCGTCATAAAAGCAGCTACAATGTAGAATTTTGTTAGTATGCTTTTTTTATAACTGATCAAGATGATAAAGTTTTATTCGTTATTAATTATTTTAATTCTCTTTGGCGGATTCTTTGAGGGCTGTAATCCCATTTTTTTTGCTCTTTGACGAATGCTAGATTCCATTTTCATTCGCATCAAGGTTGTTTGAGTATCTATATATTCTGCTCTTAATTCTCTTTTTAATTTATTTAATTTTGAAATTTCAATTACCTTTTTATCAGTACTATGAGCACTAGAAATCATGATTAATAAAAGTGTGACTATAAAAAACATCATCCGCCAATTCTTAAAAGATGATTCGTCAATTAGAAACCCTCCTTTCAAAAGCTCATATAAACTCTTCTTTACTTTTAACATTATGTTTTTAATTTAGCCACTCTTAATTTGGCACTTCTGGCTCTATTATTTTTTTTCACCTCTTCTTGATTTGGAGTAATTAACTTTCCTAATTTTTGTAGCGGAACATTAGTATTTCCAAAAAAATCTTTCTCAGGCTCACCCTCAAATAAACCAGTTCTTATAAATCTTTTCACCAACCTATCTTCCAAAGAATGATAAGAAATAACACTAAGTCTTCCCTCAGGATTAAGCAGGTTAGGGATTTGAATTAAAAACTCTTTCAAAACCTCTAACTCCTCATTTACTTCAATCCTTATGGCCTGAAAAATCTGAGCTAATATTTTATGCTCTTTGGCTTTTGGTAAAAATTTTTGTAAAATTTTTCTTAGCTGAAAACTAGTTTCTATTTCACTTTCTATTCTTGCTTCTACAATGGTACGTGCAATCACTTTAGCATTTCTAAGTTCACCATACATGAATAAGATATTAGCTAACATCTCTTCAGAATACGTATTGATAATTTTCTTTGCAGAAACCCTAGAGCTTTGATTCATTCTCATATCCAACGCACCGTCGAAACGGATAGAAAAACCTCTTTCTGCCTCATCAAATTGATGAGATGACACCCCTAAATCTGCCAAAATTCCATCCACTTTGTTTACCCCATAGAACTTTAAGAACCTTCCTATATATCTAAAGTTCTCTTCAATAAGAATAAATCGACTATCATCAATTTTATTTCTTTTTGCATCTAAATCTTGATCAAATGCTATCAACTTACCCGATCCTCCTAAACGATTTAAAATTTCTCTAGAATGTCCACCGCCACCAAAAGTAACATCGACATAAACACCATCTTTCTTTATGGCTAAAGCATCAATACTATCATTTAATAATACCGGATTATGATACTCCATCCTCACTAGTATTACCCATTACCTCTTCAGCTAATGTTGCAAAATCTTCTGCTGCTGCATCAATTGTTTTTTCATAATTATCTTTATCCCAAATTTCTATGATATTGATGGCAGAGGATAATACAATTTGCTTTTGAATCCCTGCGAATTGACACAAATCTTTTGGAATTAATAACCTGCCGGAAGCATCCAACTCAATCACTCTAACACCGGCAGTAAATCTTCTGATAAAATCATTGTTTTTCTTAACAAAACGATTCAAGCTGTTCACCTTAAGCATAACCTCATTCCATTCTTGCATAGGATACAATTCTAAACAAGACTGAAAAACAGCACGCTTGACAACAAAACCTTCTTGTAAAATAGGAGATAATTGTTTTTTAAAAGCAGACGACATCATTAGCCTGCCCTTAGCATCAACTTTACACTCATATGAACCAATTAGATGTATCAAAAGAAATATTATTACGTAATTAAATCAAAAATAAAAATTATTTACCACTTTTTACCACTTTTTACCACTTTGTTAATAAGTATTGAGCAAAGCCTTATTTTTAGGGGTCTAAAAGGAAAAAAACTAATTCTTTTGGAATCATCAATTCATCGCATTTGTCATAAAAAATAATTACATTTGCAATTAGCCTAATCAAGAAATAATGACTGAAAGTTTAAAAACTGAAGGAAAATTTACATTCGCAGAAGCTGGAGAAGGAAGACCTTTAATTATACTTCATGGTCTTATGGGAGCATTAAGTAATTTTAATGAAACTTTTCAGCATTTTTCAAAAAAAGGGTATCGTGTGTTAATCCCAGAACTGCCGCTATACACATTACCTTTGCTCAAAACCAATGTGAAACACTTAGCTAAGTTTATTCACGAATTCATAAAATTTAAGGGATTAGAAAAAGTAACGCTTCTAGGAAATTCTTTAGGAGGACATATTGCGCTTTATTACACAAAACATTATCCTGATGATGTACACTCACTAGTTTTAACTGGAAGTTCTGGTCTATATGAAAAGGCTATGGGAGATAGCTATCCTAAAAGAGGAAATTACGAGTACATTGAGCAAAAAACAAAAGATGTTTTTTACGACCCTGCAATAGCTAGTAAAGAATTAGTTGATGAGGTTTACGGAATCGTTAATAATAGAATTACAGTTTTAAAAACATTAACCATTGCTAAAAGTGCCATCAGGCATAATATGGCAGACGATTTGCCAAATATGAATCAACCTACCTGTCTAATTTGGGGAAAACAAGATTCAGTAACTCCCCCTGAGGTAGCAAATGATTTCCATAAGTTGCTACCTAATGCTGATTTGTTTTGGATTGATAAATGTGGACACGCTGCAATGATGGAAAAACCTGAAGAATTTAATCAAATTCTAGAATCTTGGTTTAGTTCTAGAAATATATAGTTCATGAAAATTAAATCTGCTGAGTTTGTAATGAGTAACAGTAATGTTACTAAAGCTCCTAAAGACAGAATTCCAGAGTATGCTTTTATAGGACGATCTAACGTTGGAAAATCTTCGTTGATTAATATGCTAATGGATCGTAGAGACCTTGCTAAAACCTCCAGTAAACCAGGAAAAACTCAACTCATCAATCATTTTAAAGTTAATGACAGTTGGTTTTTAGTAGATTTGCCAGGATATGGATATGCCAAAATATCAAAAAAGAAAAGAACAATTTTTCAATACTTTATTGAAAATTATTTTAAAGAAAGAGAGCAATTAGTTTGCACTTTTGTTTTAATAGATTCTAGACATGACCCTCAAAAAATTGATTTAGAATTTATGCAGTTTTTAGGTAAAAACAAAATACCATTTTGTATTGTTTTTACAAAGGCAGATAAATTGGGAAGTTCAAAACTGAACAAACAAATTGTTTCTTACAAAAAGAAATTATTAAACGACTGGGAAACATTACCAACTTCTTTTATCACCTCATCCTCTTCAGGCCTTGGAAAAGAAGACTTTTTAAGTTTCATTGATGGTGTAAATAAGGATGTTGCTGATAATTTTAAATAATTATGCCTTCTACAAAAGATAATTTAGAGATTCTTTTTGAAGACAATCACTTAATAATTGTCAATAAAAAACCTGGTGATATTGTTCAAGGAGATAAAACAGGTGACAAACCCTTAAGTGAGATTGTTAAGGAGTATCTTAAAGTAAAATACAATAAACCAGGTAACGTATTTTTGGGGGTGGTTCATAGATTAGACAGACCCACTTCAGGAATTATTATTTTTGCAAGAACCTCAAAGGCACTCGAAAGATTAAATAAAATGCTTCGAGATAGAGTCATTTCAAAAACATATTGGGCAGTAATAAAAAATAATCCAAAAAATATAAAAGATACTTTAATACATTTTCTAAAAAAGAATACTAAGAATAATAAGACTACAGTTTTCAAAAAAGAGGCAGAAGGAAGTAAAAAGGCCATTCTTCATTATACAACTATAAAAAATTTAAATAATTATTCACTTCTAGAAATTGATTTAGAAACAGGGAGACACCATCAAATTAGAGCCCAACTTTCTTTTATTGGAAGTCCAATAAAAGGTGATTTGAAATATGGTGCACCAAGAAGCAATAAAGATGGAAGTATTCACTTACATGCCAGAGAAATAGATTTTACTCATCCAGTATCAAAAAATAAAATCATAATTAAGGCACCTACTCCAGATGAAGTAATTTGGAATGCATGTATGTAATCATTATATTTAAAAATATTATTTAAATACATTTTTGATATGACTACAAGAAGAAAATTCCTCAAAAAATCTTTAGCAGGTTCTGCAGCATTTTTTATTGTCCCAAGACATGTTCTCGGTCGAGGATATGTTGCACCAAGTGATAAATTAGGAATTGCAGCTATTGGAATTGGAGGGAGAGGAGCTGGAAATTTAAGCAATAGCTTCGCTTCAAACAGCGCAAATATAGTTGCTCTTTGTGATGTAGATGACCGAAGGGCAAAAACCATGAGAGAACAGTTTCCTGAAACTCCATACACAAGAGATTATAGAGTCATGCTTGACAAACATCACAAAGACATTGATGCTGTAATTGTAAGTTCTGCAGATCATATGCATTATGTTCAATCTATGGCAGCAATGGATTTAGGTAAGCATATGTACATTGAAAAACCTTTGACTCACGATATCTGGGAAGCAAGAAAACTTACCGAAATGGCCGTAGATAAAAAATTGGTAACTCAAATGGGAAATCAAGGGGCTAGTGGTGATGGAACAAGATGGGTTGATGCAGTTGTACAAGAAGGAATTATTGGAGAAGTAAGAGAGGTCCATGTTTGGACGAATAGACCTGTTTGGCCACAAGGAATTCCTGTCCCTAAAGATACCATGCCAGTTCCACAAGAAATTGACTGGAATTTATGGTTAGGTACTGCTCCATGGAGAGCATATCATGAAGCATTTATGCCAACAAGATGGAGAGGGTACTGGGATTATGGAACAGGTGCTTTAGGAGATATGGGGTGTCATTTAATTGACATACCCTTCAGAGCTTTAAAACTTGGCTACCCTACTTCAGTTGAATGTAGTTTAACAAACACCTATAAAGACTTTTTTGAGGAAGTAGTATACGATGAAACACCGCCAGCCTCCTCAGTAATACATTTAGAGTTTCCTAAAAGAAAAAATATGCCAGCTGTTGATCTTCACTGGTATGACGGAGGTATAGAACCAGAAAGACCCGATCTTCTCCCCATTGATGAGCCTCTTGGGGATTGGGGCGGTGGAGTAATCATGAAAGGATCTAAAGGAATCTTAATATGTGGAACCTATGGGTCTAAACCAAAAGTATTCTTAAACGATGGCTCAGAAGTTACAGAGGTTAAAAATATGGCTTCTTTGGTAGAAAATGGGATGAGTGGCCATCAAGCACAATGGGTTAATGCTTGTAAGGAAGGTTATGGTGCATACACTAGCTCACCATTATCTCAAGCAGGACCATTGACTGAAACGGTATTAATGGGGAATCTAGCCATCAGATCAGCATTACTTTATGAAAAAGTTGAAAATAGATATAACTTCCCAGGCAGAAGAAAAAAACTTCTTTGGGATGGAGAAAATATGAAAATTACAAATTTTGATATGGCTAACCAATTCATTAAGAGAGACTACAGAGAAGGCTGGTAAACTAACTATATTTATGACACAAAAAACAGTAGAGGAAGCGATTCATTATCGCCGTTCCGTTAGAATCTATGACCCTGAAAAAAAATTAGATAGTGCACTTGTAAAAAAATGTATTTATCAAGCTTCATTAGCTCCAAATAGTAGCAATATGCAGCTTTGGGAATTTTATCATATCACCTCCAAGGAGACTTTACAAAAAATAGCTTCTTTGTGTTTTAACCAAAACGCAGCAAGAACAGCTGAACAATTAGTGATTTTTGTTACGCGAAAAGATCTTTGGAAAAAAAGAAAAAATTCAAATTTAAAAATGATTGATACTATTTTCCCTCCGAAACCAAAATCTGAACAAAGTAATAGAGAAAAAGCAAGCAGAAATTACTACGGAAAATTAATTCCATTTGCCTACAGTGATTTTTTGGGGATTTTTGGATTTTTAAAATATTTAATGATTTTAATTATTGGGCTTTTTAAACCAATTTTTAGAGAGGTTAGAAATAGTGACATGAGAGTTGTTGTTCATAAAACATGTGCCCTGGCTGCTGAGAATTTTATGATAAGCATGGCTGCAGAGGGATATGACACCTGCCCAATGGAGGGTTCAGATACCTGGCGAGTGAAAAATATTTTGGGTTTACCAAGAAGTGCAGAAATTAATATGATTGTTTCCTGCGGTATTCGAAAACCCGAAGGTGTCTATGGGGAACGTTTTAGGATTCCTTTTGAAGAAGTTTATAAAGAAATTTAATTTTATTTTTTCTTAAAGAGTAATCGATTTTCACTCTTCAAAATCTCAGATGGATTCAATTTCATTTTTATAAACTCACCGTTCAAGTATTTTTGAGCCTGATCTTTGTAATGTGGGCTAAATACATTTCCTGATTGCCCTGTTGGAATGATACTCATCCCATTTTCTACATCTGAAAAATCTACAACTCTACGAGTAGATGGCCCTGCAGTAACCTTATAAAATCCAGTACTATCTAATTTAAAAATCTGATTGTTTATCACTTCGTTTCCTCCAGTGGTCTTAAAAGGCCCTACATTAAAAAAATCTCTTAAAACCCCACCTGCCTTTCCTATGGCATGTTCGTGTTCTACAGAAATAACTCGTTCCCAATTCCATTTATTTACATCATCTCCTAATTGTTTTTTCAAAAAAGCTATACCATTCCTGTATGATTTTAAAATGATTTCTTGCTTTGTTTCTACTACATCATTTGTTTCTATATTGTCCCACCAAACAGATTGTTCCCTTGCTATTTGAATTGGTAATACCTGATCTTGAAGTTGTGAATTTATAAAGAGATGAAAGGCATCTCCTGTTTCATCTTTGAAGGTGTTCTTGAGAAATTCAAATAAAAATCGATTGTAAATTGTTGGACCAGCTGAGGCCTTTAAATATTCTCCTTCCCATTTTTTTAATGTGTTATAGGCTTCAATTTCTAGACCAGTTAATTCACTTTTAGATAGAAATGATAATAAATCTCTTGCATGAATGTGGTCTAAAGAGGACGTTACATCAAATAACATTTTCTCAACATCTCCTTGGGTGAAATCATCTTTTTCTTCTAAAAGAGAAACTATTCTTTTTGATCTATTTTCTGGCTGATAATATCCTGGATATAATTTTCCTCTGACAGAGTCTGGTTGATGATTGGCAGAATATACATAGTTCCATTTAGGGTTAATTGCTTTGGGGTTTTCTTTAAAGTCTAAAAACTCAATAATTTCATCTTCCCCTGAAGCACCATTAAGATAAGTCTTTGAAGATAGACCCTCTCTTAATTGATATAATTTTGCTGATGCGAACCAAGCAATATTATCTTGACTATCACCATACATTACATTTAGTCCTGGCGCATGAATTTTACTAACAGACGCTTTAAAATCTTCAAGTGATTTAGCATGAGAGATTCCATAAGAAACCTCTAACATCTCATTTTTTAATTTTGTATAAATCCAATTCATAGCAATCGGCCGTTCTTCATCAATGTGCTTGATTAATCCATTCATTATTGGGCCATGTTGGCTAATTTTTACTTGGAAAGTAGTATCGGCTGCATCTTTAACCTTGATGGTCTTTGTTAAAATTTTATATTTTTTAAAACCGTCTTTTGTTTTGTATTCGGATGAATTATTTGGATTGCTCTCTTCGGCATAGAAATTTAAGTCATCATTTGCCAACATAGTTAAACCATAAGCATACTCTCTATTATGACCTAGGAGTGGATAGGGCATTAATGCTAAATTAAAACCATACATTTCAAAATTTGGAGTTTTAATGTGATTTTGATACCAAACAGAAGGTTGTGAAAATCCAATATGAGGGTCATTTGCAAAAATAACTTTTCCATTTTTGGTTTTGTCTGCTCCAATTACCCAAGAATTACTTCCAATTAAAGGAGAAACTGGCATTTTATCCATAATATGGCTAACGCTTTTTGAAAACTGAGCCTGTAGTTTAGAAATACTATCTGTTCTGTTTATGGTTAAGTATTCTGAATGAGAACCCAATAATTCATCTAAATATCTTTCTCCTAATTTCTCTTTGATTTCTGTTAATAAAGGATCTGTTTTGTGAGCTACAGCAAAACTAAAAGACATATAACCGAATACATTATAGATATCTTTGATTGTATATTTTTCTTTTTCAACACCTACTAAAGAAAATTCCAAAGGTGTTTTTCCTTTATCTATGAATTGATTAACACCATCTAAATAGGCTTGAACCAACAAATAAGCTTCTGAATTTTTATCCAAATTATTAATAGCAATTTCCGCTGCCTCTTCAATTCCTAACCCAGAGAAAAAGACATCTGTATCCAATAGGTCTTTACCGAAAATCTCTGACAATCTTCCCGGAGCAATTCTTCTAATAAGCTCCATTTGCCATAATCTATCCTGAGCATGAACATAGCCTAAAGCGGTGTATGCATCTTTTTCATCTTGAGCATTGATATGAGGAACTCCGTTGTTATCATAAAAAACTTCAACATTATTTGAAATATTTATTAATGATAATTCTCCTTTGTATGTGGGATGTAATGTTCTAGAATACATCCATACTACTACAAAAAATAAGATACATGTTAAAACTAGAATTTTAATAATTTTAGAAAGGAGTTTCATTCTGATAATTTTAATTTTTGGTTAAAGATAATAGATTTAAGTTGTATTTTTGATGGATATAAAAACTGTATTTATGAAAAAAATTCAAATGGTTGATCTTCAAGGTCAGTACTCAAAAATCAAAGAAAATATTGATTCCTCCATTGAAGAAGTTCTGAATTCCTCTGCTTACATTAACGGCCCCTATGTAAAACAATTTCAAACAGACCTAGAGAACTATTTATCTATAAAACATGTAATTCCTTGTGCTAATGGAACAGACGCCTTGCAAATAGCAATGATGGGCTTGGGCCTTGAACAAGGCGATGAAGTGATTACTGTAGATTTTACTTTTGCAGCCACTGTTGAAGTAATTGCATTGTTAAAATTAACTCCTATACTCATTGATGTAGAACCTGACACGTTTAACATCGATATAGAAGCTTTAAAGAAAGCCATAACTCCAAAAACAAAAGCCATTGTTCCAGTTCATTTATTTGGATTGTGTGCTAATATGGATGAAGTTATGAAAGTTGCAAAACAACATAACTTATTTGTCATCGAAGATACAGCCCAAGCCATAGGTGCCAACTACACTTTTAAAGACGGTAAAAAACAAAAAGTGGGAACAATTGGTCATGTGGGAACAACATCATTTTTTCCATCCAAAAATTTAGGTTGTTACGGTGATGGCGGCGCAATTTTTACCAATGATGATGATTTAGCCCATACCATAAGAGGAATGGTAAATCATGGGATGTATAAACGTTATTATCATGATGTAGTAGGTGTAAACTCAAGATTAGACAGTATTCAAGCAGCGGTTTTAAAAACTAAGTTGCCTTTGTTAGATAAGTATTGTGATGCTAGAAGAGACGCAGCAAGATATTACAACAACGCATTTGCTAAAAATTCTAACATCATTACACCAACTACAAAATCTAATGCAACAGTAAATTGTGGAAAGATTTGTGACTCTTGTGATTGTCATGTATTTCATCAATACACCATTAAAATAACGAATGGTAAACGTAATGAATTACACCAACATTTAATAGATAAAGGAATACCAAATGCTATCTATTATCCGGTTCCATTACACGCTCAAAAAGCATATCAAGATAAACGCTACAAAGAAGACGACTTTACTACTACCAATGAATTAATTGAAATGGTTATTTCCTTGCCAATGCATACTGAACTAGATGAAGAACAATTGGCATTTATTACAAAAACAATTAATGAATTTGTTTAATAGTTAAATTTTAAAAATCCCTAAATGAAAAAAATATTAGTAACAGGTGGTTTAGGCTTTATTGGATCTCATACTGTTGTTGAACTTCAACAAGCAGGCTATGAGGTTGTTATTATTGACAACCTATACAATTCAAAAATTGAAGTTTTAGATAGTATCACTTCAATCACTGGTATAAAACCCTCTTATTTTAATATTGATTTACGAGATAAAATAGCTGTTGAAGATTTTTTTAATCACAATCTAATAGAGGGTGTCATACATTTTGCTGCATCTAAAGCTGTTGGAGAAAGTGTAAAGAATCCATTATTGTATTACGAAAATAATATAAGCACCTTAGTATATCTTCTCAAAGAGATGAAAAAACACAAGTTATCTAACTTTATATTCAGCTCTTCGTGTACTGTTTATGGTCAAGCAGACGAGTTACCAATTTCTGAAAATGCTCCTATAAAAACAGCAGAATCTCCTTATGGAAACACCAAACAAATTGGTGAAGAAATCATTAAAGAAACTTGTAAAGCAAATAACTTTAAGGCCATTGCTTTAAGGTATTTTAACCCTATTGGAGCTCATGAAACAGCTTTTATAGGAGAATTACCTTTGGGAGTTCCTCAAAATTTAATCCCTTTTGTTACACAAACTGCAGCTGGGATTAGAGAAGAATTATCTGTTTTTGGAGATGATTACCCAACCAAAGACGGAACTGCTGTTCGAGATTATATTCACGTTGTAGATTTGGCAAAAGCTCATATTGCGGCATTAGAACGATTACTAAATAACAATAATAAAAAAGAATTTGAAGTTTTTAATGTTGGAACCGGAACTGGGAGTTCTGTTTTAGAGGTTATTCAGGCTTTTGAAAAGGTTGCTAAAACTAAACTTAATTATAAAATTATTGGAAGAAGAGAAGGAGATATTACCGCCGCATATGCAGACACTTCTCTTGCCAAAATTGAATTGGGCTGGGAAACAGAAAAAACACTTGAAGAAGCACTATTGGCTGCTTGGAAATGGCAATTAAAACAATAAAAGAGACTATTCAAAACTAGCCCCATCTGCCTCAACACTTCTATCTATTTTACGCATCAATCCTTGTAAAACTTTCCCCGGACCAACTTCAATAAACTGTGTTCCACCCTCAGCGATCATAGCTTGAATGGATTGTGTCCACTTTACTGGGGCAGTTAATTGTTTTATTAAATTTTCTTTAATTTCAACTGCCGAATTTACAGCACTAGCAGTCACGTTTTGATATACTGGACATTTAGGCTCATTGAAATGTGTTTCTTTAATTGCAGCGGCTAACTCCTCTCTTGCAGGCTCCATCATAGGGGAATGAAAAGCTCCTCCAACTGGTAAAACAAGAGCTCTTCTAGCCCCTTTTTCTTTCAGTAATTCACAAGCAGTTTCTATGGCAGAAACTTCTCCAGAAATCACTAATTGTCCCGGACAATTATAATTTGCGGCAACCACTACCCCATCAACAGCATCACAAACTTCCTCAACAATTTGATCTTCTAATCCTAGAACTGCCGCCATTGTAGAAGGCAACAATTCACAGGCCTTTTGCATTGCAGAAGCTCGCTTTGAAACCAACTTAAGCCCGTCTTTAAAAGACAAAACACCTGCAGTGACTAAAGCAGAAATTTCACCTAGAGAATGACCAGCAACCATTTCAGGTTGAAAAGAATCACCAAGAACCTTAGCCAAAATTACTGAGTGTAAAAAAATAGCAGGCTGAGTTACATTGGTTTGTTTTAATTGCTCAGCAGTACCTGTAAACATGATGTCTGTAATACAAAATCCTAAAATTTCATTTGCTGTTTCAAAAAGCACCTTGGCTACAGGAGAGTTTTCATATAAATCTAAACCCATTCCTGGAAATTGTGCTCCTTGACCAGGAAAAATATATGCTTTCATATGTTAAATTTCTTAAGTTGTGTGGACAAAAATAGGTATTTATTATCTGATTACGAAGACTTTTAATTGACCCAAAAAAATCTTAATAAATTGTTTAAATCTATTGAGTTTCTAATGATAAATTATTAGTAAATTCGTTTCTATGATTGCCAAAAAAAAATCTCAAGCTCAAATCATCTATCTGATCATAGCAGCCTTATTTATAGCCTCTTTAGTGACTTCTAACTTAATTTTTCAGAAGTTTTTTTATTGGTATCCTACAGATAGTGAAGTTTTTGGTGTTAAATTATTTGAGGTTTCTGTTGGCTTGCTTCCCTACCCTATTACTTTTTTAATTACAGATATTTTATCTGAAATTTATGGTAAAAAGAAAGCAAACCACGTTGTTATTGCTGGTATTTTTGCCTCATTCTTTTCCTTAGGAATTATTTATGTTTCTATGGCGGTACCCTCAACTTCATGGTCTGTAGTTGATGACAACACTTTTATGGAAGTTTTTGGTGCTGCTCCTTTAGCAGTTTTAGCTTCTATGATGGCCTATTTGTTTGCTCAATTTATAGATATTAGAGTATATCATTTTTGGAAAACCCTAACCAAGGGAAAGCATTTATGGCTCCGAAACAATTTTTCAACCTTTTCATCTCAAATTATTGACACTCTGACTGTTTTAGTGTTGCTTTGCTCTTTTGATATAATTGTTTGGAATAAATTTTTAGGATTGTTTATTAGTGGTGTTATTTTTAAAATGATGATCGCTGCATTAGATACCCCAATTTTATACATCGCTGTCTTTTTCTTTAGAAAACATTTTAATTTGAAAGTCGGAGAAGAAATAAAATTTTAAAAAATCATTATTTGTTATTGTGAAATTTTTGATTGTTGAACTTCCTTAATTAATGAAAAGAATTAGTATAATTATCTTCTTGCTCATATTTGTTCCCTCTGAGGCTCAGACTTCTATTTTCGATTCTTTACTGAGAAAAAATGTAGATTCAACAGGAAAAGTAGATTATCAATCTTTTAAAAAAGACGAATTACTATTGGATGAGTATCTTTCTTATCTCAAGAACAATACTCCATCAAAAAACTGGTCTGCTAATAAAGAAAAAGCTTATTGGATAAACAGTTATAATGCGCATACAATCAAACTAATCTTAAATTACTATCCTTTAAAAAGTATAAAAGACATTAATATTGATGGTAAAATAGCTTGGAAAATTCCACTGATAAAAGTTGGAAATAAGCATTATACATTAGATACTATAGAGCATAAAATATTAAGAAAAAAATTTGAAGACCCAAGAATACATGTAGGTATAAATTGTGCAGCAAAGTCTTGTCCAAAATTATGGAATCATGCCTTTACAGAGCGCAACATTGATTCTGCTTTAGACAATTTGATGCTAGAATTTATAAATGCTGGTCAGAGAAATAAAATAAGTAAAAATAAATTAGAGCTCTCGAGAATATTTGATTGGTTTTTCAATGATTTTACAAAAAATGGGACCCTAATAAATTATTTAAATAAATATGCAAGTATAAAAGTGAGTAAAAAAGCTAGTATAAAATACCTAACTTACGACTGGATTTTAAACAATAAATAAATTTTTATGTCTAAAACATATTATGACCCTGCCGATCTACGTAAATTCGGCAACATCACGGAATGGAATGAAGAACTTGGAAATAAATTCTTTGATTATTATGGAAAAGTCTTTGAAGAAGGAGCATTAACTGCTCGTGAAAAATCATTAATTGCATTAGCGGTAGCGCACACCGAACAATGCCCATATTGTATAGATGCGTATACAAAAGACGGCTTACAAAGAGGAATTACTAAAGAAGAAATGATGGAGGCTATTCATGTTGGAGCTGCGATTAAAAGTGGTGCAACTTTGGTTCACGGTGTGCAAATGATGAATAAGGTAAATAAGTTAGAAATGTAATATGAGTAAAAAATCACTCCTAGCTAGAAACAACGATTTGGCAAATACAGAACGTCAACTAGAAATTTTATCAAATGGCTTTTTTGCAAATGGAGAATTACCAACTTTTGCCAATAAAATAAAAGAAACAAATCAGTTTCCTCTTCGCCCCAAAACACTAGAAATTCTCCAAATCAATGTAGGATATATGTGTAATCAAGTTTGTGCACATTGCCATGTAGATGCTGGTCCAGATAGAAAAGAAATCATGACCAGAGAAACTATGACAGATTGCTTAGATGTGATTAAAAAAACAGGAGCTCATACCCTAGATTTAACAGGTGGAGCGCCAGAAATGAATCCAAATTTTAGATGGTTTGTAGAAGAAGCTGCAAAAGTTGGCATTAAAGATTTTATTGTACGATCTAATTTAACAATCATTAGAGCTAATAAAAAATATTATGATTTACCTAAATTCTTCAAAAAACATAATATTCATATTGTAAGCTCAATGCCACATTGGACTAGGGGTAAAACAGACAAACAACGTGGAGATGGTGTTTTTGACAAATCTATTAAAGCTCTTCAGGAGTTAAATGCTGTAGGTTATGGAATGCCAAATAGCAATTTGCGTTTAGATTTAGTTTACAATCCTTCGGGAGCATTTTTACCTGGTGATCAAAATGCTTTAGAAAATGATTTTAAAAAAGCTTTAAAAGAAGATTTTGAAATCAATTTCCATAATTTGTTTGCCATTACCAATCTTCCCATTAGTAGGTTTTTAGATTATTTAATTGCCTCTGAGAATTATGAAGATTATATGTATTCATTGGTAGAGGCTTATAATCCTGCAGCAGTAGAAAATGTGATGTGTACCAATACCTTGTCTGTTAGTTGGGATGGATGGCTTTACGATTGTGATTTTAATCAAATGTTAAATTTAAAAGTAAATAGCAAGGTGAAACATATCTCTGAATATAACGAAGAATTGCTTCAAAAAAGAAATATTATCATCAATCAACACTGTTATGGATGTACAGCTGGAGCTGGAAGTAGTTGTCAAGGAGTAGTGGCCTAAAATGAATCATAAAAACTTACTTATCATTTTTACTCGAAATCCAATTTTAGGAAAAGTAAAAACACGTTTAGCTAAAACTGTTGGAGACAAAACTGCTTTAGATATTTATACATTTTTACTAAAGAAAACTAAAGAAATCACTTTAGACTCTCCCTGTGATAAGGTGGTTTATTATTCTGAGAAACTTATTAAAAATGATATTTGGAATTGTAATTCCTTCAGAAAAGAGGTACAGTCTGGAGAAGATTTAGGAGCCAAAATGAAAAATTCTTTTTATGACGCTTTTGAAAATAACTATCGTAAAGTTGTACTCATAGGAAGTGACATATACGATTTGGAATCCTATCATATCAATGAAGCTTTCAAAAAATTAGATACAAATGATGTAGTTATGGGACCTGCTTTAGACGGCGGATATTATCTAATTGGACTCAAAAAAATGCATCCAAAAATCTTCGATAATAAGAGATGGGGGAGCTCAACAGTAAGAAAAGATACTTTAAAAAATTTAGAAAAAGTTGATGTACATTTGTTGCCAGTATTGAACGATGTTGATGTAATTGAAGATATAGAGCATCATCCTGCTTTTACAAAATTTCTTTAACTTGTTAAAAATCTGAGACTCAAATTATGAAATCTCGTGATACGTATAACTTACAAACGGAGTGCTTATGAAAACAAAGCAATTACATGAAACTACTTGTTTTTTAGTTTCTAAAGGATTTATAAACCCAACTGTTGGTATAGTTCTTGGTACTGGTTTGCATCAATTAATTAATGAAGTTGATATTGAACAAGAAGTTGCTTATGCAGACATCCCTCATTTTCCTAAAGCGACTGTTGAGTTTCACTCCGGAAAATTAATATATGGAACACTTTCGGGGAAAAAAGTAGTAATTATGTCTGGTAGATTTCATCTTTATGAAGGGTATAATCACTGGGAAGTAACCTATGGAATTAGAGTTATGAAAAAACTAGGAATTAGTTCTTTACTCATTTCTAATGCTGCCGGAGCTATAAATCTTTCATTTAAAAAGGGAGATTTAATGCTTATTGATGACCACCTCAACTTGCAGGGGAAATCACCTCTAGCATTTGCTAATATTGACGAATTTGGAGATCGTTTTGTAGACATGTCTGCTCCATACTCAAGAGAAATGAATAACACGCTAAAAACAATTGCCAAACAAAACAATATACAATTACATGAGGGTGTATACGCAGGTGTGTTTGGACCACAACTAGAAACAAGGGCAGAATATAGAATGCTTCAAATTTTAGAAGTTGATGCTGTTGGAATGAGTACTGTACCAGAGATAATTGTTGCAAATCATTTAAATCTTCCTTGTGCAGCAATTTCAGTATTAACAGATGAATGTGATCCAAAAAATTTAGCTCCTGTTAATATTCAGGAAATTATAAGTATAGCAGGTAAAACAGAACCTAAAATGATTATATTATTTAAAGCATTGATACAAGAATTATGAGTTACTTAGACACTACACATAACGTATATAAAGAAGCAGCATTAACTCCTGATGTTGGACTATGTTGTACCACAAATCCTATTTGGGAGTTACCCGGTTTAAAAATCCCAAGAATTATGCAAGAAATGAATTATGGCTGTGGTTCTACTGTTCATGCTCGTGATTTGACGAATAATCCAAAAACACTCTATGTTGGTGTAGGTGGTGGAATGGAATTACTACAATTTGCCTATTTTAATAGAAACAAAGGAGGGATAATAGGTGTCGATGTTGTTGAAGAAATGTTAGAGGCATCTCGTAAGAATTTTGCTGAAGCTGAAGCCATGAATCCCTGGTTTAAAAGTGACTTTGTAGACCTCAGAAAAGGAGACGCTATGCATCTGCCCGTAAAAGACAATACCATAGATGTTGCTGCTCAAAATTGTTTATTTAATATTTTTAAATCTGAGGATTTAAAAAAAGCAATTGCAGAAATGTATCGTGTGCTTAAACCTCATGGGCGGTTGGTAATGAGCGACCCAACATGTGAACAGCCAATGAATGAGCAACTTAGAAATGACGAACGATTACGTGCATTATGTTTGAGCGGCAGTTTACCAATTAATGAGTATGTAAAAGCGCTAACAGATGCCGGTTTTGGAACTATTGAGATTAGAGCTCGTAAACCCTACAGAATTTTAGATCCAAAAAATTATCCAACAGATGAATTGATTTATATAGAATCTATTGAAGTTGCTGCTATTAAAGATCCAATGCCAGCAGACGGACCATGTGTTTTTACAGGAAAAGCTGCAATTTACTTCGGTGATGATGATTTTTTTGATGATGGTGCCGGACATACTTTATTAAAAAATCAACCCTTAGCCATTTGTGATAAGACCGCCAGAGTATTAAAAAACTTAAATAGAGATGACATCTTCTTTTCTAAATCTACTTTTCATTACGATGGGGGTGGATGTTGTTAAAAGCTACAGGTAAAATGGACACATACCTAAATATCATAAAAGATTCATTTTCTGGCTATTGGCAATATTTAGCCAAGGAAATCCTAAATCCTCATTGGGGCAATTACTTCTATTGGCTTATTTGTATTTCACTTGTGTTTTGGAGCCTAGAGATCATGATTCCTTGGCGTAAAAATCAAAATAAAATTAGAAAAGATTTTTGGCTAGACGGCTTTTATATGTTTTTTAATTTCTTTTTATTTTCATTGATTGTTTATAATGCCTTATCTAATGTTGCCGTTAAATTTTTTAACGATATGTTAATGTCTGTCGGAATTGATAATTTGGCTTTTTTTAACATTGAAACTTTTCCTTACTGGAGTCAATTATTCATCTTGTTTTTGCTTCGAGATTTTATTCAGTATTTTATTCACAGATTATTACATCGGATTCCGTTTTTATGGAATTTTCACAAAGTTCATCATTCCGTAAAAGAAATGGGCTTTGCTGCCCATCTAAGATATCATTGGATGGAAACTATTGTATACAGAACACTTGAATACGTTCCACTAGCATTTATTGGTTTTGGTATCGATGATTTTATTTTAGTGCATTTATTCACACTATCAATGGGTCATTTTAATCATAGTAATATCAACATTCCTCTAGGATTTTTAAAATATATTTTTAATAATCCTCAAATGCATATATGGCACCATGGAAAGAAAGTGCCCAACAAATTTGGTGTTAATTTCGGCTTAACATTAAGTCTGTGGGATTATGTTTTTAGAACCAATTATATTCCATCTAATGGAAGAGATATTGAATTAGGATTTGAAAATGATGAAAATTTTCCAACTACTTTTATAGATCAAGAACTCTATCCGTTGGGGCAAAAAAAGTAAAAAATCATAAATTCTCTCTGTAAAGATTTCTAAGTAGATTTTCTGCTGGTTTATTCTGAGGAGTAAATCGATTATCATTTTGACCTCCTACTCGATTGTGTTTTTGAAACCATTTCCAGATAAACCCTCCTAAAAACCATTCCTCATTCCAAAACTGATTATGAATTGCCTGAAGTCCGTTTATTTGAGCTTGAAAATTAACTTGACCAAAAAATCGTTTTGAATTCCAGGGTTCTTTACCAGTAAAATGAACACTTCGATAACCATACTCTGTAAATAAAATGGGTCTATTATAACGTTTATGAATCGTATAAATTCCCTTTTTATGCCATTCCCATCCTGCTTCAAATTCTTGAACAGAGGGTAACTTTTTATCTGTTAAAGGAAAATATGCGTCTATACCTATATAATCTAATTGATCCCATAATGGAAATCTTTTGAACTCATCCCAGTTTGCTGCATAAGTTAATTTACCCTTAAATATTTTTTTAATTTTTAAAATTAAAAATCTCCAATATTCGGGTCTTGTATTAACAAATTTTTCTAACTCAGTTCCAATACAAAGAATATCTGCTTTTAATGTTTGTGCTGTTTTTGCATAGGTTAGAATAAAAGAAGTGTATGAATCTTCGAGAACTTTCCATTGTTCTTCTGAATGCATACTAATATGACCTGTAAACTGACCTTTCCAGACCCATATTTGAGGCTTAATCATAATTTTGACACTTCTTTTTTGAAGTTGTTTTGCATATTGTATAACGCCTTGCTCACGTTCACCAAACCATTGTTTTTCAGTATTAAAAAAAATTTTTGGTGAAGATAGATTTCTGATAAATCCAAAAGGCATCAGTGCTACATAATTAGCATTCACATCAATTACAGAGGACACATCGTTGGTTAGAATACTATCTTTTGAGGCTACAAAACTAAGCCCATTAATTTTTTGTGCTGAAGTTATGAATGATACAAAAACAAATAGACCCGTTAAAAGAAAAGTTTTTTTCATAATCATAAATAATTTTCAATTTACTAGATTTAGAGGAATATTTTCTAAATTTATTTACTCTTATCATTAATACAATAATCGCTTTAAGAAATTCTCATTAATTTCGACATATAAGTAAACTGATTTAAAATGGAACACATTGTCATCATTGGAAATGGAATTTCAGGCGTAACTCTTGCTAGACATATTCGTAAAAATTCAGATAAACAAATCTCTATAGTGTCTGCAGAATCAGAATACTTTTTTTCTAGGACGGCACTTATGTATGTTTATATGGGGCATTTGAAGTTTGAACATACTCAACCCTACGAACCTTGGTTTTGGGAAAAGAACCGTATCCAATTAAAAAAAGGGTTAGTAAATACCATAGACGTTAACAATAAGCAACTCATTTTCTCAAATGGTGAAACTATATTATATGACAAATTAGTATTAGCAACTGGGTCAAAACCAAATAAATTTGGTTGGCCAGGTCAAGATTTAAAAGGTGTGATGGGCATGTATCACAAACAAGATTTAGAAAACCTCGAAAAATATGCTCCCAATAATAAGGTATGTAAAAGAGCGGTTATAGTTGGAGGAGGACTAATTGGAATAGAATTAGCAGAGATGTTACACTCTAGAAATATTCCAGTTACTTTTTTAGTTCGAGAATCTAGTTTTTGGAACGGAGTTTTACCAGATATGGAGAGTGAAATGATAAACAGTCATATCAAAGAAAATCATATTGACTTAAGACTAAACACCAACCTTAAAGAAATCAAATCTGACGAAAATGGACATGTTAGGTCTATTATAATTGAGGAAACTGGTGAAGAAATTGATTGTGATGTTGTAGGTTTAACTACAGGAGTTTCTCCCAATATTGATTTTGTAAAAAATTCTGGAGTAGAAACAAATCGCGGAATTCTGGTCAATCGATTTTTAGAAACAAATGTAAAGGATATTTATGCCATTGGTGATTGTGCCGAACAAAGAAAAGCTATTCAAAACAGAAAGACAATAGAGGCAGTTTGGTATACAGGTAGGATGATGGGTGAAACACTTGCACAAACAATTTGCGGAAATAGAATTGAATACAAACCAGGTCACTGGTTCAACTCAGCGAAGTTTTTTGATATTGAATACCAAACCTATGGCTGGGTATATCCTGAGAAAGAGAGTCCTAGCTATGAAAAACATTTTCAATGGAAACATCACAAAGAATCTAAATGTATTACACTAGCCTACCATAAAGACACGCATTTATTTTTAGGAATTAATACCTTTGGAATAAGGATGCGTCATGAAATATTTGACAGATGGTTAACAGAGAATAAAACAATAAATTATGTCATAGAATATTTAGCTGATGCGAATTTTGATCCAGAATTTTATTCCCTTTACGAAAAAGAAATTACCGCTAAGTTTAACCAGGAAAACAGTACTTCTATTGTATCTAAAAAGAAAAGCTGGAAACGAATTTTTACTAAAGCCTAAATCATGAGAATATTAAAATACTTAGGTTTAATCCTATTTATAATTGGGCTCTCTATTTTCACAGCCATAACTTTTACTGGTTCATTTAATTTATCATCATCTGAACTAGACTCTTTTGTAACCCATAAAGGCTATAAAAATAAATTAATTAAAGACGAACTCTTTAAAGCTGTAGTCACATCAGAGGAACTAAATATCTTTGAGTTTTCAAGTCGTGTAAGGAATGCCTTTAAAGTATCAAATGATTATTATGATGATTTAATTGCAGACTTTGATGCAGATAAAAACTGGATTAAAAAAGGAGAACAATATCAATATAAAATTTATGGTAAACCCCATACCTTAAGTTTTGAATTGGCTAAAATAGCGGGTAAAGGAATTAGCAAAGAAAACCCTAACCTCATGTGGTTTCTTACTTTTGGTTTGGGAATTATAGGAGCTATATTTTTTATTCTTCCTAATTTTTTCATTTTAGGCAAAGCAGGTATCAAAAATAATGGTATTTATCTAGAATCTTCTACCAACAGAGGATTCATAGCTTGGCTGGTATTAGTGTACCTAGTCTTATTTTATTTGGTTTTGTATTTCTTACCCGATTACATAGTCAATTGGACCTTTATATTAGATCCTCTAAGCCATACATTAAATGGAGGTGTTGCCTCTCAATGGTTTGTGTACGGATTTTTATATTGTGTTGTTATGATTGTAATGGCACTGCGAATGTTTATCAAATACAGACATAACAAATACCAAATCTTACGAACACTATCTGTACTATTCTTTCAAATTGTTTTTGCTTTTTTAATTCCCGAAATTATGACCAGCCTAAATATGCCAGGTTATGATTTTAAAAATGCTTTTCCATTAGATTATGATTTCTTTTTTGATTGGAATTTAGATCGTCTAAGAACTAGCGGTGGAATCGGAATTTTCATACTTATATGGGGAATTGTATTAACCCTCATTATTGTTCCTGTGATGGTTTATTTCTTCGGTAAAAGATGGTATTGTTCATGGGTATGTGGATGTGGAGGATTAGCAGAAACCTTGGGAGATCCCTACAGACAACATTCAGATAAAAGTTTAAACTCTTGGAAACTAGAACGCTGGTTAATTCACTTTGTATTACTATTTTCTTTAATCATGACCCTTGTAACTTTATATACTTATTTTACAGGTACAGATTCTTTATTAGGTATAAATTCACAATGGATTAAGGATACCTATAGCTTTTTAATTGGTGCTTGGTTTGCCGGAGTTATTGGTACAGGTTTCTATCCAATTTTTGGAAATAGGGTTTGGTGTCGTTTTGGCTGTCCATTAGCAGCATATCTAGGTTTTGTTCAACGATTTAAATCTAGATTTAGAATTACAACAAATGGCGGTCAATGTATTTCATGTGGTAATTGTTCTACCTATTGTGAACAGGGTATTGATGTAAGAGCCTATGCACAAAAAGGTGAAAATATAATTAGATCTAGTTGCGTAGGATGTGGGATTTGCTCTGCCGTGTGCCCAAGGGGGGTATTAAAATTAGAAAATGGACCTGAAGCTGGCAGAATAAATTCTAAAGATATCTTACTCGGTAATGATATAAATTTAATGGAATTAATAAATAACAAGTAGGAATTGAAATTAATGACACATATAATTAAAGTAATTATTCCTGCATATAATGAAGAGAATTCAATCGCAAAAGTTATTAATGATATTCCTTTTAGTGTAGATGAAGTTATTGTCATTAGTAATAATTCAACGGATCATACAGAAAAAAATGCTGCTAAAGCAGGAGCTACTGTTTTAAGAGAGCCAAAAAAAGGCTATGGGTATGCCTGTTTAAAAGGCATGGAGTATATTGCTAGTCAAGAAATTTCTCAACTTCCAGATATTGTTGTTTTTTTAGATGGTGATTATTCAGATTACCCAGAGCAACTAACAGAACTTGTAGCACCAATAATTAATGACAATATTGATTTTGTAATTGGGTCTCGTGTAAAAAAATTTAGAGAGGCAGGTTCTATGACTCCTCAACAAGTTTTTGGAAACTGGTTAGCTACTTTTTTAATGACTATTTTTTTTGGGGCAAAGTATACAGACCTTGGTCCTTTTAGGGCCATAAAATACGAGAAGTTATTAGAACTAGAAATGGAAGATAAAACTTATGGATGGACTGTTGAAATGCAATTAAAAGCCATTAAAAAAAAGTATTCTTATACTGAAATACCCATGAAATACAGAAATAGAATAGGGGTTTCAAAAGTCTCTGGAACCTTAAAAGGTACTATATTTGCGGGTATGAAAATATTGGGTTGGATTTTTAAATACAGCATAAAATAATGATTTTAGAATACATCATTATCTCTATTTATTCTTTAGCACTTCTTCTTGTATTTATGTATGCACTAGCTCAACTGAATTTGTTGATCAACTACAAAAGCGCTAACAATAAAAAAGACACTTCTCCAAAATTTGATTTAAAAAACATTGAAGAGGTTCCTTATGTGACTGTTCAACTTCCTGTATATAATGAAATGTATGTTATGGAACGTTTGTTGAACAATATTGTAACATTGGAATACCCTAGAGAAAAACTAGAAATACAAGTATTGGATGATTCAACTGACCAATCTGTTACCACCACAATAGCACAAATTAAAAAACTTCAACAGACAGGAATCAACATTCAACATATTACAAGATCAAATAGAACAGGTTTTAAAGCAGGGGCTTTGAAAGAAGGTCTTGAAATTGCCAAAGGGGAATTCATAGCAATTTTTGATGCAGATTTCTTGCCTCAAAAAGAATGGTTGCTTGAAACTATACCCCACTTTAAAAATAGTGAAATTGGAGTTGTTCAGACGCGTTGGGGTCATATCAATAGAAATTATTCAACATTAACTAAAATACAAGCTTTTGCTTTAGATGCCCATTTTACCCTTGAACAAGTTGGCAGAAATACTAAAGGACATTTTATAAATTTTAATGGAACTGCGGGTGTATGGCGAAAAGAATGTATTATAGATGCAGGGAACTGGGAAGGAGATACCTTAACCGAAGATTTAGATTTAAGCTACAGAGCACAACTAAAAAAATGGAAATTTAAGTATTTAGAACATGTGAAAACTCCTGCTGAATTGCCTGTTATTATTAGTGCAGCAAGATCTCAACAATTTAGATGGAATAAAGGAGGAGCCGAAAATTTTCAAAAAATGATAAAACGTATTTTATTAGATAAACACATTTCACTAAAAACAAAAATTCATAGTGTATTACACTTATTAAATAGCTCAATGTTTTTAATGATTTTAATAATTGCTGTTTTGAGCATTCCTATGCTTTACATTAAAAATGAACATCCTCATTTAAAATCTTATTTTTATATGATTAGTTTTTTTGTAGTAAGCTCTATCATTTTCTTTATCTGTTACTGGCATATGTATAAGAAGAGTTATGGGGGTGGCACTATAAAATTTTTGAAATATACCGGAACTTTCTTTACTTTTTTTTCTATAGCTATGGGGTTTTCATTTCACAATAGCATTGCAGTTTTAGAAGGACATTTTGGAAAAAAAAGTGATTTTATAAGAACTCCAAAATTTAATATTAAAACCCTTACAGATACCTGGAAAAAAAACGTATATATTCACAAAAAAATCTCTTTAAATACTATTGTTGAGGGATTGTTGACACTCTATTTTGCTTTTGGTATGTATAGTGCATTTGTTGTAGGAGATGATCAGGGTGACTTTGGATTATTTCCTTTTCATTTGATGTTATTCCTTGGTTTTGGTTATGTATTTTGGAGGTCAATTTTCACTAAAGCTTAAAGGTATGTTCCTTCAACAAAAAAATAAAACAATTTTACTCACAACCCTAAGTGTTATATTTTATTTTCTTACGGCTTATTACTTAGACAGAACAAATTTTTTACAACTATTAGTTCAGTACTCTATTTTATTTATTCCGTTTTTTTACTTTATTAAAAACGAGAGAAATAACTTTACTTTCCTGGTATCCCTAGCTATCATATTAAGATTAATTTTTTTGATTGCAGTACCAAATTTATCTCAAGATTTTTATCGATTTATATGGGATGGTAGAATGATTTTAGAAGGATTAAATCCCTATTTATATTTGCCTGAAACATTCATAAGTCAAAATAAATTACCTGTTAAACAAGCTGTTGAATTATACAATGGGATGGGGTCTTTAAACGGAAGTCATTATACAAACTACCCACCTATTAATCAATTAAATTTCTTTATTGCTGCCTTTTTTGCCAATTCAAGTATCATTGGTTCCATAATTGTGTTAAGATTACAAATTATTTTTGCTGATATTGGAATTATTTATTTTGGAAAAAAAATATTAGAAAAGCTAAAGCTACCCGTTCATCATATCTTCTTATATGCCTTAAACCCATTTATTATCATTGAACTAACGGGTAACCTACATTTTGAATCTGTAATGATTTTTTTCCTCGTTTGGAGTTTGTACTTAATACTCCAAAAAAAATGGAGTTTAGCCGCACTTATTTTTAGTCTTTCTGTTGCTGTAAAATTAATCCCATTATTGTTTTTACCCATTTTCTATCAATGGTTTACAAAGAATAATAAAAGAGAAGGAATTTTAAAATTCTTGTCTTTTGGAGCCATAACAGTACTGTTAACTACCTTACTATTTCTACCTTTCCTATCTTCAGATTTATTAGATAACTATTCTAATTCTATCGGATTATGGTTTCAAAAATTTGAATTCAATGCAAGTATATATTACATCGCTAGAGAACTTGGGACACTTTTTAGAGGCTATAACGAAATTGCAATAATTGGAAAAATAATACCTGTAATTGTTGTATTTGTTTTATTAATTATTACTTTTTTCAGAAAAAATAAATCACCTCAACAACTCATAACGGGTTTACTTATGGGGGTTTCATTTTATTATTTTACAACAACAACAATGCATCCTTGGTATTTGGCAACATTAGTAATCTTATCTGTTTTTACAAGCTATAGATTTCCTATTGTATGGAGTTTTGTGATTATTTTATCTTATCAAGCATACGCCAATACTCCTTGGCAAGAAAATATTTGGTTTATAGTTTTGGAATACCTAATTGTTTATGGTTATTTGTTTTGGGAAATTATTCGACAAAAAAAGAAATTCAATATCAATAAAAAATCAAGTGTAAACTCAATCATCTATTAAATAGCTAACTCAAAAAATCAATGGATTTATCAAATGTAAAACTGATTGTTTCGGATATGGACGGAACCTTACTTAATGCTAAAGAAGAAGTAAGTCCTTTATTTTTAAAACAATTTGAAAGACTAAAAGCACTAAATATTCATTTTGTAGCTGCAAGTGGAAGGCAATACAATAGTATAGCGCAAAAATTGCAATCAATAAAGGATCAAATTACCATAGTTGGTGAAAATGGTGGAGTTATAAAAAAAGAAAATAAAACACTTTTTTTACAAACATTTGATTCTAAAAAAGTAGTTGAATTAATTCCACACTTGAGAAAAATTAAAAATACCTTTATTATTTTATGTGGTGAAAATAAAGCTTTTATTGAATCCAGAAATCCTAATTTTATTGGGATGTTCAAAGAATATTATAATGCCCACGAAATAGTGAAAGATTTAATATCTATACCTCCTCATCAACCAATTATTAAAATTGCCTTGTATCATTCAGAATCATCAGAGCAATTTATTTACCCTTCAGTAAAACAATTTAAAGACGAATACTTATTAAAAATATCAGGTAAAAACTGGTTAGATATTTCAAACCTTAACTCAAACAAAGGCACTGCAATCAAATTTTTACAAGAAAAGATGAATATTAGCCCAAACCAAACAATGGTCTTTGGAGATTATTTAAATGACATAGAGATGTTAGAAGTGGCTAAGTTTAGCTTTGCTATGAAAAACGCTCATGAGGAGGTTAAGAAAACTGCTCGTTTTATGACAGAAAGCAACTCCAATTTAGGTGTTGAAAAAATCATAGAACAAGTAATTAATTCAAATTAATCGTTAAAAAAAACTGTACTCTGTCGATCTCTATTTACATTTAATTGTGTAATATCTGGTCTAGAATAATGCCCTACAACATCAAAATTCTGACGCTCCTCAAGAACTCTAGAAAAGTCTAGAGTTTCATAAAAAATACCTTCCTTATTTATTACCGGTTCCATAATCCATTCTCCATCTGGCCCAGCTATACATGACCCTCCATTTACTAATATATCTGGAGCAGATTTTATGATTTTATCAAAATGTGGAGTCTCCTTAGGGAGGTCTGATTTTTGCATTAAACTTGAAACAGAAATTACAAATGACCTAGATTCTCTTGCAATAAAACGAGTAATATCTTTTGTATTATGGTCACTTCCAGGCCATACCGCAACATGCAAATCTTCTCCCTGACCATACAATGCAGTTCTAGGTAAGGGCATCCAATTCTCCCAACAATTTAAACCGCCAACCGTAAAGTTTTTCAAAGGATGAACCTGTAACCCATGACCGTCTCCGGGTGCCCAAGTTAAGCGTTCATCGTAGGTGGGTTGTAATTTTCTATGTACTGATTTTATGAATCCTTCTTGATTTATATAAACCAAAGATGCATAAATACTGTGACCTCCTCTATTGTGAGCACGCTCAATAATCCCGAGATAAACCGCCATATGATGTTCTTTTGCAAGTTTGCATATCGTGTCTAACTCACCCTTTTCAATGGTAATTGAATTTTGCACATAATGAGCATGTATTTCCTTCTGAACAGAAGAATTCCATTCAGCGCCATTAGTTAATCCAATCCAAAAAGGGTAACCAGGAAGTAATGCCTCACCGAAAACTATTAATTCTGCTTTTTCTTTTGAAGCAGTTTCAATGGTATTTTTTATTTTTTCAATGGTCTGTTCTTTATCTAACCATACAGGAGCTATTTGAGCTAAGGCTACGTTGAGGAAATTAGATGTATTCATGATTAAATATTTTGTTTGATTCTAATTGATGTTCAATGCTACCACAACACCTTCATTAGATCTAATATTAAATACTGTTTGGTCTTCAAAAATTAAATATTGACCCTTTATACCTACTAACTTTCCAGAATAATGTTGATCTTTTACAATATTTAAACTCTTTGGTTTTTCTGGATATTGATGCACTGGGAAATTAATTGAGGTTAAAGAGTTATTTTCAATAAAAAATTCTCTTGCTTCCTCTGGGATGAAAGGACGTAGTTTATTTTGCCATTCTTTTAAATCTGCCTTTTCAATATCGTTCTTTAACATTTTTCTCCAATTAGTTTTATCAGCAACATGGTTTTTGAGGGCTACTTCAGTTATCCCCGCTAAGTATCTATTTGGGACTTCTACAATTTCTATAGCTTCATGAGCTCCTTGATCTATCCAACGCGTTGGTACTTGTTGCTTCCTTGTAACACCAACTTTTACATTGCTGGAGTTTGCTAAATACACGATATGAGGTTGAAGCTGTACAGATTTTTCATAGTCTAAATCACGGTCTTCCTTCCCCAAATGAGCTGTGCTTAATTCAGGTCTCATAATCCAATCTCCAGCAGTCGGTGTTTCAAAAAAACATGATTTACAAAATCCTTGACGATAAATTTCTTTATCTAAATGACAATTCATACAACTGTATTTCAAAAATTTAAAATCTAAATTCCTGTTTAACAACTGATTCATATTAATGAAGTCAGATTCTAGATCTAAATAATATTGAATTATATCATTACTTTCCGAAAGCATTTTTTTTAAAACTCCTTGGTATTGCATCTAAAATATTTTTCTATTTTTAACTTTGTATTGTAAGCTTCTCACAAACTTACGGAAAAATCATTTTACTGAACCCTGAATCACCATGGCAATTCCATTTGTTAATTCTATAATATCGTGGTTTCTCAAAAAGAGAAAACATCAAATGGAGTTGTTTATTAAATATCCTATTGACGTTCAAGAGGAATTATTATTTCGTTTACTTCAATCTGCCAAAGACACTGAATTTGGAAGAAAATTTGATTTTTCTTCTATTAATACTTACAAAGATTTCGCAAGCAAAGTTCCAATTCAGCAATATGAAAGTATAGAACCTTTAATTGAACGTTGTAGAAAAGGTGAACAAAATTTATTCTGGCCTACAAAAATTAAATGGTTTGCAAAATCTAGCGGAACAACAAATGCTAAAAGTAAATTTATTCCTGTGAGTGATGAGGCAATTGAAAACTGCCATTTAAAGGCAGGAAAAGACATGCTTTGCCTATATATTAACAATAACGAAGAAACTACATTGTTTAATGGAAAAGCACTTCGGTTGGGAGGCAGTAATGCTGTTTATGAAGATAACAATTCTTATTTTGGAGATTTATCTGCTATAATTATAGAAAATATGCCTTTTTGGGCAGACTTTAGTTCAGCTCCTAGCCAAGAAACCGCTTTAATGAGTGAGTGGGAAACAAAAATGGAGGCAATAATTAATGAAACTATTCATGAAAATATTACAAGTTTAGTAGGGGTTCCCTCCTGGATGTTGGTATTATTAAATCGAGTTTTAGAAAAAACAGGTAAAAATAATATTCTTGAAGTTTGGCCTAATCTAGAAGTTTATTTTCATGGAGGGGTAAACTTTAATCCTTATCGAGAACAGTACAGAAAACTTATACCAAAAAAAGACTTTAAATATTACGAAACCTATAATGCTTCTGAAGGATTTTTTGCCTTACAAGATGTAAATGGCAGTCTAGATCTACTTTTAATGCTTGACTATGGAATATTTTATGAATTTATTCCAATGCGTGAATATTGTGGCGAGAACTCTATAGCAATTCCATTATCTCAAGTAAAGAAAGAGGAAAATTATGCAGTTGTTATATCTACAAACGGTGGATTATGGCGTTATTTAATTGGGGATACAGTAAAGTTTACTTCGTTGAGTCCTTATAAAATTCGAATTACTGGAAGAACCAAACATCATATCAATGTATTTGGAGAAGAACTAATTATTGAAAATGCTGAAGAGGCTTTGAAGCTAGCTTGTAAGAAAACAAGTTCAACAATCACAGATTATACGGTTGGACCTATTTTTATGGACAGAAAAAAACAAGGAAGTCATGAATGGGTAATTGAATTTGCAAAAGCTCCACAAAATTTAAAATATTTTACTGAATTACTAGACAATGCTTTAAAATCTATTAATTCAGATTATGAGGCCAAGCGTTACAACAATATGACCTTAGTAATGCCAAAAGTTCACAGTGTAAAAAAAGGATTATTTTATACTTGGCTTAAGAAAAAAGGGAAATTAGGTGGGCAACATAAAGTCCCTAGATTGTCCAATAAAAGAGATTTTGTTGAAGAATTATTGAGGCTCTAAATCTTTCGTTCTACAACATAATCAATCATCTTTATTAAAGATGTTTTATAATCTGAGTCTGGAAAATTTTCTAAAATTGTTAATGCCTTTGTTTTATAATCATTCATTTTTTTTATGGTGTATTCTATACCTCCACTTTTTTTTACAAAAGCTATAATCTCCTTTACTCGTTTTTTGTCCTTATTATGTTTTTTAATAGAATTAATTAACCAAGCCTTCTCTTTTTTTGAGCAATTATTTAAGGTATAAATTAAGGGTAATGTCATTTTTTGTTCTTTGATGTCTATCCCTGTAGGTTTTCCTATTTTTTCTTCAGAATAATCAAATAAGTCATCTTTTATTTGAAATGCCATTCCAATATACTGTCCAAATTTTCTCATTTGTTGAACCGTATCTTGATTAGCTCCAACTGATGCTGCTCCAATTCCACAACAGGCTGCAATTAGTGTAGCTGTTTTCTGACGTATAATTTCATAGTAAATGTCTTCTGTAATATCAAGTTTTCTAGCTTTCTCTATTTGAAGTAATTCTCCTTCACTCATTTCTCTGACTGCTATCGAAATTAATTTTAACAAATCAAAGTCCTCATTATCAATAGATAGTAACAAGCCTTTAGAGAGCAGGTAGTCTCCTACTAAAACCGCAATTTTATTTTTCCATAGTGCATTAATTGAAAAAAAACCTCTTCTTCTATTACTATCGTCTACAATATCGTCATGAACAAGCGTTGCAGTATGAATCAGCTCAACTACAGAAGCTCCTCTGTAAGTTCTTTGATCAAATCCTCCATTAGAAACCATCTTAGCTACTAAGAAAACAAACATTGGGCGCATTTGCTTTCCTTTTCTTCTAACGATATAATATGTAATTCTATTTAGCAAAGGTGCCCTAGAAATCATAGCGTCTTTGAATTTTTCTTCAAAGCGCTCCATCTCCTTTTGAATGGGTTTTTTTATTTCCTCAACAATTTTCATTAAAACTATAATTTTATAAAAAGCACCTAAAAATTAGATTAAGATTTGTTGGCTAGTTGGCCACAAGCTGCATCTATATCTTTTCCTCTAGATCGCCTAACATTTACAACGATATCATGCATTTCTAAATTTGAAATATAATTATCCATAACCCTTGAGTTAGCTTGTTGAAACTCTCCATCGTCTATTGGATTATATTCAATTAAATTAACTTTACATGGAATTAATTTGCAAAAATCAACAAGGGCTGTAATGTCCTCTTTTTTATCATTAATTCCCTCCCAGACAATGTATTCATAAGTAACTACTCGTTGTGTTTTTTCAAACCAATAAATTAAAGAGTCTCCCAAATCTTTTAGAGGAAATGTTTCGTTAAATGGCATAATAGATGTTCTTACACTATCTATTGCAGAGTGTAAGGAAACAGCTAAATTAAATTTAACTGCATCATCGGCCATTTTTTTAATAATTTTTGGGATTCCAGAGGTAGACACCGTAATCCGTTTTGATGACATGCCCAGACCTTCAGGTGATGTTATTTTATCTATTGATTTTACTACATTATTGTAATTCATCAAGGGTTCTCCCATGCCCATAAAAACAATATTAGATAATTTACGATTGTGATACAATTGACTCTGTTTATCTATAGCTACTACTTGATCATAAATTTCATCAGGATTTAAATTTCTCATCCTTTTTAATCTAGAAGTTGCACAAAAACGACAATCTAAACTACAACCAACCTGACTAGAGACGCAAGCCGTAGTTCTTTTTTCTGTTGGTATGAGAACTGATTCTACGACAAAACCATCATGCAAACGAATTCCATTTTTTATAGTCCCATCTTTACTTCGTTGCATTGAATCTACTTCAATATGATTAATAACAAAGTTTTCTTTCAACATTTCCCTTGTTTCTTTAGAAATATTGGTCATGGTATCAAAATCGTGTAAGGATTTACTCCATAACCATTCAAATACTTGATTTCCCCGAAAAGCTTTATCTCCATTTTCTACAAAGAAGTTTCTCAACTGTTCTTTTGTTAAAGATCGAATGTCTTTTTTCTTTGGCTTCATCTATAATTTATAAGGTCTTTGAGTATATGGTATCGGTTCTACTCAAAGAATTATACAAAAATACAAAAACCTCATAGCTATGCTATGAGGTTTTTGGTTTTATAATTCTTATCTACACTAAATAATTAGCATTGCATCACCATAAGTATGAAACTTATACTCTTCCTTCACAGCTATTTTGTATGCTTCCATTAAAAAATCATATCCTGCAAAAGCAGCAGCCATCATCATTAATGTAGATTTTGGTGAATGAAAATTTGTAATCATAGAGTTTGCAATACTAAAATCATAAGGTGGAAAAATAAATTTATTTGTCCAACCTGTATAACTATTTAATCTAGCACTAGCAGAGACAGAGGACTCAACAGCTCGCATTACTGTAGTTCCCACAGCACAAACTCTTTTCTTATTTGCAATAGCGTCATTAATCATTTGAGCTGTTCCTGAAGGAATAATAATTTGTTCAGAATCTGTTTTATGTTTTGATAAATCTTCAACTTCAACTGGACTAAAAGTTCCAAGACCAACGTGAAGGGTTAATTCACCAAAATCTACTCCTTTAATTTCTAGGCGTTTCATTAAATGTTTAGAAAAATGTAACCCCGCAGTTGGAGCCGCAACAGCGCCTTCATTTTTTGCAAAGATTGTTTGATAACGCTCTTTATCGGAAGGTTCTACACCTCTTTTTATATATTTTGGTAAAGGTGTCTCTCCTAACTCTAATAATTTTTCTCTAAATTCTTCATAATCTCCGTCATATAAAAAGCGAAGGGTACGGCCTCTTGAAGTTGTGTTGTCAATAACCTCAGCAACTAAACTATCATCTTCTCCAAAAAATAATTTATTCCCAATTCTAATTTTCCTTGCTGGATCAACTAAAACATCCCACAATCTATTCTCAGCATTTAATTCTCTCAATAAAAATACTTCAATCCTAGCTCCAGTTTTTTCTTTATTTCCATACATTCTGGCAGGAAAAACTTTGGTGTTATTTAACATCAAAACATCACCTTCATCAAAATAATTAATGACATCTTTAAACGTTTTGTGTTCAATAGTTTGCTCTTTGCGATTTAGAACCATTAATCGAGACTCATCTCTATGTTCAGCTGGATATTCTGCTAATAATTCTTCCGGTAATTCAAAGTTAAAATGGGATAATTTCATATGTCCTTAGTATTATTATTATAAAATTTCACAAGTAATTATGTCTAGTAATTTCAAATGGGTTGGCATTCAAACAATAGATGAATTACATATGTAGTTTTAGGGTAGCGGCGGCAAATATACGATTTGAAGTAAGGGGATGTCAAGTATTTGACTATTTAATTTATACTTTATTGAATTGAAAACCAATTTTCTGCATGTCCTCCCAAAAATTTCGATATGATTTTGTAACCACATCCGCATCTAAGATTTTAATAGGAATTTTCATTGCTAGTGGAGCAAATGCCATTGCCATTCTATGATCGTTATAAGTCTCTATTGAAACATTAGCAACCATTTTCAAACTTCTTTTGAGATAAAGGCTACTTGATGAAACGGATATATCAGCACCTAACTTTGTGAGCTCTGTTTTAAGTGCCTCTAGTCGATCAGTTTCTTTAATCTTTAATGTATGTAAGCCTATTAATTCACAAGAAATTCCCAATCCAAAACAAGTCACTGCAATGGTTTGAGCAATATCTGGTGCTTTATTTAAATCAATTTTTAGAGGTTCATTATTTGGTTCTTTGATTTTTCTCAAGACTACACTGTTTGTTTCATAAATAGTTTCTACCCCAAAAAAATTATAAATATTTGAAAGAATAGCATCTCCTTGTAAACTTTCTTTTTTATATGATGATAATCGAATTTCTGAGCCCACACTGCTCATGGCAGCGATCGAATAAAAGTATGAGGCTGAACTCCAATCAGATTCAACTTGTAGTATATGCTTCTTAACCTCTTTGAATGGAGCTACTTTAATAATTTGTCCCTCAAAAGAAGTAGTGATTCCAATCTGTTCTAATAAAGTTAGCGTCATATTAATGTATGGGATAGAGGTAATTTCACCCAATAATTCAACACGCAAACCATTAGGAAGACTTGCCGCTATAAGTAATAAAGCCGAAATATATTGACTGCTTATATTACCATTAATTTTCACCCTGTCTTCAGTAAGTGGTTTTCCAATAATTTTTAATGGTGGGAAGCCTTCATTTTCAAGATAAGAAATCTCAGCTCCAAGTGCACGTAATGCCTCTACCAAAACTTTAATAGGCCTCTGGTGCATTCGTTCAGAACCAGAAATAATAGTTGTTCTTTTTTTTTGAATAGCAAAAAAAGCAGTTAAAAATCGCATAGCAGTTCCGGCATGCCCAACATTTATATGATCATCCTGCGAAGAAAGAGCATGTTGTAAATGGTGAGTATCATCAGAATCTGACAAATTATGTATCGTGATTTCTTTATATAATTTCTGTAAGATTAGCATCCTATTCGATTCACTTTTAGATCCAGAAATAAAAATATCTTTCACAATACAGTTGCTGTCAATTCCTTTGATACAAATTTTCATAATCTACTCGATTTCATTTTAAATTCTTAAATTTAAGCTTCAAAAATAAAACTCACATGAAAAAACTATTATTTGTCTTTATATGCCTTCTTTTTTCTGAGGGGTACAAAGTTAACGCTCAAAAGAATACTACCAAATATTCTGAAGATTTTTATAATGCCACAAAATGGAGAAATATAGGACCATTTAGAGGTGGAAGAAGTGCTGCCGTTACAGGTGTAGCTGGAAAAGCAAATCTATTCTATTTTGGATCTACCGGAGGAGGTGTTTGGAAAACTACAGATGCAGGAAATACTTGGGAGAATATTTCAGACGGTTTTTTTGGTGGATCAGTAGGTGCTGTTGCAGTAAGTGAGTGGGATAATAATGTTATTTATGTAGGAAATGGAGAGAAAACAGTTCGTGGAAATGTTTCATCAGGAGATGGAATTTGGAAATCTGTAAATGGAGGAAAAACATGGGAGCCTATGGGATTAAAAAATACTAGGCATATTCCAAGAGTTCGTATTCATCCAAAAAATCCAGATATTGTATATGCAGGAGTGATGGGTGATCTTTATAAATCATCTCAAGATAGAGGCGTTTACAAATCTACAAATGGAGGTAAAACATGGAGCAAGAAATTATTTGCAAATGAAAATGCCGGAGTTGTAGATTTGATTATTGATCCAAATAATCCAAGGGTTCTTTATGCTACCACATGGAACATTAGAAGAACTCCTTACAGTTTGTCTAGTGGTGGAGAGGGTTCTGCTTTGTGGAAAAGTATTGATGAAGGTGAAACTTGGACTAATATTTCATCACAACCAGGGTTGCCAGATGGTATTTGGGGAATCAGTGGTGTAACTGTATCTCCAGTAAATTCAGATATTGTATGGGCATTAATTGAAAATAAAAATGGAGGGGTTTATAAATCTATTGATGCAGGTAAAACATGGAAACTAATAAATAGTGAACGAAAATTACGTCAAAGAGCTTGGTACTATACTCGATTGTATGCAGATACTCAGGACGAAAATATACTCTATGTATTAAATGTAAGGTATCATAAATCTACAGATGGAGGAAAAACGTATAAGACATTTAATGCGCCTCATGGAGATCATCATGATTTATGGATTGCACCAGAAGACAATCAACGAATGATTATTGGAGATGACGGTGGAGCTCAAGTTTCATTTGATGCAGGAATAAATTGGTCTACTTATATGAATCAACCTACATCTCAATTCTACAGAGTAACCACTGATAATCATTTCCCATATCGTATTTATGGAGCACAACAAGACAATTCTACTGTTAGAATCGCACATCGAACTCAAGGTAGATTTATTGGTGGATCTGATTGGGAATCAACTGCTGGTGGTGAAAGCGCTCATCTTGCCATTGATCCTTTAAATAATGATATTGTTTACGGTGGAAGTTATGGAGGACTACTCACCAGAAAAAATCATACTACAGGAGAAACCAGAGCCATTAATGTTTGGCCAGATGACCCGATGGGGCATGGAGCTGAAGATTTTAAATATCGTTTTCAATGGAATTTCCCGATCATGTTTTCTCCCAATCACAAAAATAAATTGTATGCCGCGTCTAATCATTTACATATGACAACAAATGAGGGACAATCATGGGAAATTATTAGTCCAGATTTAACAAGAAATGACCCTAGCACGCTAAAGTCTTCTGGTGGTCCAATCACTAAAGACAATACTGGTGTAGAATACTATGCAACTATTTTTGCTGTGAATGAATCCAAACAAGAAGAGGGTTTAATATGGACTGGATCTGATGACGGCTTAGTTCACGTAACGAAAGATGGCGGAAAAAATTGGACAAATGTTACCCCTAAAAAAATGCCTGAATGGATGATGATTAATTGTATTGAAATTGATCCCTTTACTAAGGGAGGAGCCTATGTGGTAGGAACAAAATACAAATCTGGTGATTACTTACCTTATATTTATAAAACAGAAAATTACGGAAAAACCTGGAAGCAAATTACCAATGGAATTGGTGCTGAAGATTTTACACGTGCCTTAAGAGCAGATCCAAAGCGTAAAGGATTATTATATGCAGGAACAGAAAGAGGGATGTATATTTCTTTTGATGATGGTACAAATTGGAATAAATTTCAGTTGAATTTACCTGTGGTACCAATTACAGATCTCGCCATTAAAAATGATAATTTAATTGCTGCTACACAAGGAAGATCTTTTTGGATGATTGATGATTTAACCCCATTTCATCAGTTAAATCCTAGTCTTTTACAAAAAGATGTTATTTTATTTAAACCCCAAGATAGTTACAGAATGGGAGGTGGAAATGGAAGAACCTCTAAAACCTCGGGGACTAATCATCCTGGTGGGGTTGCCATCAATTTTTACATTAAAGAAAAGGACGTGGAGAAACCTGTTTCTCTCCATATTTTTGACAATACTAATCGTTTAATTAAAACTTTTAGCACAAAACCAAATAAAGAGAATAAAGAAGAAAAACTTACCATAAAAAATGGTAATAATATTTTCTATTGGGATATGATGTATCCTGGAGCAGAAAAGGTAAAAGGAATGATTTTATGGTGGGCATCTTTAGATGGTCCAATGGCTCTCCCTGGAAATTATAAAGTAACCTTAACTATGGGAGAGATCTCAACATCTCAAAATTTTACTATTCTAAAAAATCCTGTTTCTGAAACCAGTTTAGCAGACGCTAAAGCTCAATTTAATTTCATTAATGATATCAATACTAAAGTTACAGAAATTCACAAAGCATTGAAGAATGTGAAAAAAGTTAGAGCCCAAGTAAAATCTCTTCAAGAATCAATTAAAGGGGTAGAAAAGCATAAAGAATTAGTCACCTATGCAAAAGACTTGTTGAAGGAAATGACCATAATTGAAGAAACCTTGTACCAAACAAAGAGTAAAAGCAATCAAGACCCTTTAAATTTTCCAATTAGATTGAATAATAAACTAGCTCATCTAAATTCGCTAACAAGAATTGGCAGTTATGCTCCGACACAGCAAGCTATAGATTTTAAAAATGAAATCAATAAAGAGATTGATCTGGAACTCACCAAATTATACGACTTATTTAACAACAAAGTAAAAGTCTTAAATCAAAAAGTGAAAGACAGCCAAATAGATTTAATTCAATTAGACTAATAGCAATGATTACAAATTAAAAAAGCGACCACAGGTCGCTTTTTTAATTTGTAATCATCTAATTGAAAATCTCATTTCATATTCTTATTTGAAATATATACACCATAGATAAAGCCAGCTATCACTTTACTTGAAAAAAAACGCATCCATTGTTTGTGGCTAAAATTATTAGTCAAAACTGCATCCCAGTTCCCTGAGAAAATATCTGAAAAACTATTAAAAAGAAGAGAGATTATGGTTAGGAAGCCAATAAATACAACTCCAACTTTCATGGTATTTAACCAAAAAATAGGCTTTTTAATATTTTTAGACAGGGCCATATTATTGAAGTTTTTTATTGTTTTGGTGACGACTGTGATCACGTTCAGTTTTGATGTTTAACTTTTTATTAAAGGAATCTTCCAAATTAATACCTGTTTGATTGGCAAGGCATAAAACAACAAACATTACATCTGCAAGTTCCTCTCCTAAATCTTTTCCTTTGTCAGATTCTTTTTCAGATTGTTCACCATACCTTCTTGCAATAATTCTAGCCACTTCACCTACTTCTTCTGTGAGTTGTGCCATATTAGTTAGCTCATTAAAATAGCGAACACCATGATTATTAATCCAATCATCTACTTGTTGTTGTGCGTTTTTTATATTCATTTTTAGTTCCTTAATTTAATTGTAAAGTTATGATGTTTCTGAATTGATATTAAAACTGTTTAAAACTTATCTCATTTCTTCCAGTAAAGTTAAAAATTTATCTCTCATAATCTCTTTTGCACCTAGAGTTTTAAGATGATCATTGTATACTTGACAATCTATTAATTTATATAAATTGGATTGAACCAAGTGAATAAATGCAATTTTTGAAGCATTTGAAACTTTAGTAAACATACTTTCTCCACAAAACACATCCCCTATTTTAAGTCCATACAACCCTCCTACAAGAACTTTTTTATCTTTATTATTCTCATTAAAATCTGTATTTGGTAACCAAACTTCAATAGATTTTGCAATTCCTTTCTTATAAAGTTCTATGTATGCTTTTTCCATTTCATTTGTAATCCAAGTTCCATACCCCTCTTTACGATCTATAGTCTTACATTGAAATATCACTTCTTGAAAAGCTTCATTTTCTGTAATTATGAATTTTTTTCTTTTAAGAATACTTTTCATTGATTTGGAAACTTTCAAATCATTGGGAAATAAAACCATTCTTGTAGTTGGACAGTACCAAACGATGGGTTCGTTTTCAGAGTACCAAGGAAAAATACCATGTTGATAAGCATACATCAAGCGCTTAGGGCTCAAATCACCTCCTAGAGCTATAATACCATCTTTAGTGGTTGAATCATAAGATGGGAATTCTAATTTTTCTGAAAGCCAAATCATGAATGTTAAAATATTAGAATACCAACAATATAAATTATACTTCCTACAAACATCGCTAATAAGGTATAAGGCAATATTTCTTTTGCTTTTAATTTTGTAATTCCCAACAAAGGTAACGCCCAAAAAGGTTGAAGCATATTAGTGATTTGATCACCATAGGCTAGTGCCATAATTGCTTTATTCAATGGAACGCCTAACTTTAGTGCTGATTCAACAACAATGGGGCCTTGAATCACCCATTGGCCTCCCCCACTTGGTACAAAAATATTTACTAAACCTGCACTAAAGAAAGTAACTATTGGCAGGGTTGTTTCTGTTGAAAAAGAAACAAAGAAATCTGAAATTTGAGCTACCATTCCACTAGAATTCATAACTCCCATAATTCCAAAATAAAGAGGGAACTGAATTAAAATACCAGAAATATCAGAGATAGATGCTACAACAGCATTGGTAAAATTCTTAAAAGTTCCATGAAATAAAATACCTAATCCTAACATCAAAAAATTGATGAGATTTGGTGTTATTTTTAAGGCTTTAAGATCATCTAAATATTGATTAAAAAAAGCTACAATAATAAGTAAACCGAATACAGTAGCTAAAATTCTTGAGTTATCTAACCGATCTGTTTTAACTGATGGGTTTTTGTCTTGATGCATCTTATACAAGGAAAGTTTAATTTCTGTGGGCTTAGAATTTTTCCCTAAAACATAAAACATTCCAGTAATAACAATGAGTATTGTTGTAAAAATTAATAGGTTAGAAAAACTAAAAATCGTTTGACTAAAATCTATGGATGAGGGGACTTTGTACAGAAATTCAAAAGAATTATTTGCCATAATCGAAGACAGATGTCCTTCCTCATTTATTTTTATCAAAGCTGACCCTGAGATTCCTCCGTGCCAAACCATCATCCCCATATATCCAGAGGCACCAACAATGGGATAATTTAATTGAAAATTATTCTGCTGTGCGTGTTCAGCAATCTTTCGAGCCAACAAAGCCCCAAAAATAAGTCCCAGACCCCAATTAAAGAAAGCTACTAGCATAGTTAAGCAAGCAACAATAGCTGCACTTGAAGCTGTATTAGTAGCGTATCTGGTAATTTTCATTATCAAAGCACTAACCGGTTTACTTAGTACTAAAACATGGCCTAAAACTAAAATTAACATCATTTGATAAGCAAACTCTAACAATGTACTTGACCAAATTCCCTTTTCCCAATATTGAAATATTTCTATTGTATAATCATCAATACCAACCAAATCAGGTTTTGTAAAAATTAATGCTAAAAGGATGGTTAAAAGAGTTAATAAAACAGCAATTGTGAATGGAGAGGGTAAAAATTTCTTGAAAAAAATCTCAATTGCTTTGGTAATATTCATAATGGATATTTTCAAGCTAAAATATAAAGAAAAGTTAACTATTTTTTCATTTTTAAGGATACTATTCCTGCAGTTTTTAGTGTTTCAAAAATTATGAAGAAAAATAATAAGAATAAAATTGCTTAGTCAAAAAAATAACGACTCCAATTAAAACAATTATCTTTATGTCATGGGATTAACAAACAACGATATTTTTAAAAAACTGAGAGTAGCTCACAAACTTCGTGATAGTGATATTGTGGAGATCTGTAAACTTGTAGATTTTAAGGTTTCTAAAAGCGAATTAGGCGCTTTTTTTAGAAAGGAAGATCACCCAAAATATATGGAATGTGGTGATCAAATTTTACGCAACTTTTTAAATGGATTGATTGTTCATCTTCGAGGACCGATGCCTCCAAAGAAACCATAACTCTTATTTATTTCTCTTTAACAACTGCTTTAAAATCTGAAACTACTTTGTTGATTACATCATCAATTCTTTTCTCATCATTGTCATAATGAAGTTCTGTAGATTTTTTTTCAGGAAACTGCTCAATCATTACTGTTGTTGATGGAAATGCAAAATCAACTCCAAGTTCTTTTGCTAACTTAACAATGGCAATATGAATTTGATGTCTTGATTTTTGCTCACTTGACCAAGCTAAATTTTTAAGATACATATTCATCATTATCAATAGTGCAGAATCTCCAAAACCTGTAAACTCTACATTAAAAGAATCTGACTTAGTATCTGGATGCGCTTTTATAATTGCACGAACTCCTTTTACAAAAGCTTCAATTAATTGAGGTGGAGTATCATATCGTAATCCCAATTTAGTATTATAACGTCTAAAAAGTCGTAAACCACTATTATTAATCACTAATTCAGATAATCTACTGTTTGGAATTTGAAAAATAGAGGTATCTGCTGCTCTAATCCTTGTAGATCTAAACCCAACCTCTTCAACTGTTCCTACAACTTCACCAGCAGAAATCCAATCCCCAATGTGAAACGGTTTATCAACAAATATCATAACAGTTCCAATCAAGTTTTTAACGGTATCTTGAGATGCAAATGCTAATGCTAAACCTCCAATTGAAGCACCTGCCAAAATCGTAGCAGCATCAACACCAAAAAGCAGAAGCACTTTAAAAGCCCCAATAATAAAAATAATAACTGTTGAGAAATTTCTTAAAATAGGCGTCAGCTGATCGTCTAATTTACCCTCTGTTTTCTGAGTATATTGCTGATAAAAACTTATTAAAACTTGAGCTAATTTTAGGAATACATAAATCCAAAAAACGGTGGATGCTATATTAATACCTAAAAATATCCATGTATTAATTTCTAATCCAAATTGTAATGAAGGGAAAACAATGTCTAATAATTCAATGGCAATCAATAGACTTATTGGATGGGCTAATTTTTTTAAAGTTTCATTAACTTCATCACTATTTTTAATGTATTTGTATAGAATTCTCTTTAAAAATAAAAATGCCAGTTGCTTCGCAATTAAAAACACAACAAAAGCAAGTGCAATTAAAAGTATAAAAGAAATATACTGCCAAATCTCAATAGAGAATATTTTTTTATGCCCTGCTCCCGGAATACTATTTTGAATGCTCTCAATATACCATGGGAATATTTCTGCATATAAAACATCTAGATTTTGAATAGTTTCTGTTGAGTAATACCAAGACTCACCATACTTCTCTAAAGATACTAAAGGCATACGTTCTGGAAATAAGATGAGTTTATGTTGGGCTACAAAAGAAATAGTATCTGTAAACATAGAATCGCTAGAAATTCTATTAAAATCTATTCTTAATCCTTTTCCATCCAATATTCTTTTGAGCTTTACAACTGCTTCTACAGCCTCTTTTTCATCTAATCCATAAATGGTTTTTGCAGCTTCAATGGGTTGATAAGAGGTCGTCTGTAAAAAATACATATGGGTGTACACAGTAGCTCTAGGGTTTGACAAGTCTACCTCAGGTGCTTTCTGACCAAATGAATAATTAAAGACAAATAGTAGTAAAAACAGTATATTTTTCATGGACAAATTGTTAATTGCTCAATATAATAAATTCAAATGTAAACTTTTTCTGATTTTATAGCCTATAAATTTTACAAATAGTTCAGATGATCGTTCAGAATCATATTAAAATATTTATTCCTTAAACCAGCTAGAATATTCTACATAGTTGTTTGCAATTCTATCTATTTCACCAGAAATCAACTCTTTAGAAATATTTTTGATTTTTTTAGCGGGAACTCCAGCATAAATAGATCCACTTTCTACATGTGTGTTTTTTGTAAGAACTGCTCCTGCAGCTATAATTGAATTAGGCTCTATGATACAATCGTCCATTATGATACTTCCCATCCCTATTAATACATTGTCATGAATTGTACATCCATGAACAATCGCGTTATGACCTATTGAAACGTTGTTTCCAATTGTAGTTGGTGATTTTTGAAATGTAGCATGAATTACTGCCCCATCTTGAATATTAACCTTATTACCAATTTTTATAAAATGAACATCTCCTCTAATTACAGCATTAAACCAAACACTACATTGATTTCCTATAAAAACTTCCCCAACTATTGTGGCATTTTCAGCAATAAAACAATCTTTTGATATTTGAGGATATTTCCCATTAACAGGTTTAATAATTTTCATTTACATCTATTTTATGATTGGCAATGTCAGTTTATTTATTAACAAGTACTTCGTTTAAAAATTAGAAATTTTTAATTGATAATGAGTTTTTGACCTATTGAAATTGTGTTGCTTGTTAAGTCATTTATTTTCTTCAAATTAGCAACTGTAGTTTCGTATTTTTTAGCAATAGAATATAATGTATCTCCCTTTTTTACTTGATAGTACTTTACAGCTCTTTTTTTTGTTTTAACTTTAGGCTTGCGTTGATTCTTTGTGGTTTCTTTTTTAACCCGTTTTAAATCTTTTTCTCGAATTTTATCAAATTCATATAACTCATAAGTTTCAATAATTTTAATGAGTTTTTTAGGATAGTTTTTATCGGTAGCATAACCTGCTTTTTTAAGTCCTTTAGACCATCCTTTATAATCTGTTTTTTTCAATTTAAATAGACTGGCATAGCGTCTTCTTCCACTGAGAAATTGGGAATGGTCTTCATATGAACTTTCAACGTATTTATACTTCCTAAAACATTCTCCCTTTTCATCATCATCATGGTATACTTTCCCTCCTTTCCAACCTGTATGGCACTTTATACCAAAATGATTATTGGATTTTGAGGCTAGTTGACTTCTTCCATTACCAGATTCTAAAATACCCTGGGCCAAAGTAATACTCGCTGGCACATTGTACTTATGCATTTCTGATACGGCTATAGGAGCGTATCTTTTGATGTATTGAAGTGAGTATTTATTTAATGATTTATTACTTTTTTGAAGCTTTTTAACATGTTGAACCTGTTTAACGGGTGCCACAGTTTTATAAGGACTTTCTGTAATGGTTTCTTTTTTCTTTTTAGAAGAAGAAATTTTTCTACTTGTACTACAACTCGCAAAAAGTAGCACAAAAAAAATCAAAAAAAATAATTTAATTTTCATTTATAGAATTTTTAAATCACTGTTTTTACGTTTCAATCTATGGTTAAATCCTTCAATTCCTTGTATACCTCCTGAATGAATGATCAGTATTTTACTTCCTTTCGGAAAGCTGTTTTTTTTAATCATATCTAGCACTCCAAACATCATTTTCCCTGTATAAATTGGATCTAAGAGAATCGTTGTATCTTCTTTAAATCGATTGATAAAATGAATCAATTCATCTGAATATTTTCCATAACCTCCAAAATGATAATCGGATACCAGTTGCCAATTTTTTTGACCTTTACAATATTGTTGAATTTCTTCAATTAAAAAATCGCCTTTTAAAGCTGGAAATCCGATAACCTTTTGAGGTGCTTCTATGCTATTAATAATTCCAGCTATAGTTCCTCCGGTACCCACACATGAACAAATATAATCAAACTCGTTGTCATCTGAAGTTAAAATTTCTTCACATCCTTTTACGGCTAATGCATTGGTTCCTCCTTCAGGTAAGGTGTAAAAGTCTCCATATTTTAATTCTAGCTTTTGTAAAAAATCAGAAGACATTTTATCTCGATATTTTTCTCGAGAAATAAATTCAAATTTCATTCCATGTTCATATGCGGCCCTTAATGTGGAATTGGTTGCCAAAGTTTTTGAGAGATCTTGTCCTAATTCGTCTCCTCTTATGACTCCTATAGTTTTAAAGTTTTGCAATTTCCCTGCTACCGCTGTAGCAAGAATATGATTAGAAAAAGCACCGCCAAAAGTAAGAAGTGTTTTGGTATTATTTTGCTTAGCTGCTTTTAAATTATATTTTAATTTTCTAAACTTATTCCCAGACACTAAAGGGTGAATTTCATCTTCTCTTTTAATAAAAAGTTGGCAGTTATTAGCTTTGAGTTTGGGGAGGACTATTTGTTGATTTATACTTTGTATTTGGGAATTAAAATCCATAAAATGTATTCTACAACAATTTATGAAAATTTTTCAATTTCTTCCTCTACAGACTCCCAATCAGACATCAAGGATGCTAAAGCTGCTTTTTTAGCCTTGTAATTTTCAAAAAAATTAGGTGTATTAGAAACCTCATCATAGTTTTCAGCTAATTCTAAATCAATTGCAGTAATCTCCTCTTCTAAGATGTCTATTTCTGTTTCTATTTTAGACAACTTATTTTTTAATTTTCTGAGTTGCTTCTCTTGATCTCTAGTACATGTATGTTCTTTTTTTGAAGAACCTTTATCTACCTTAGTAACTGTTCTTTTTTCAGCTTCTCGAAGATTTTCAATTTGATGTTGCTCAAGAAAATAATCAATATCACCAAGGTATTCTTTAATCACTTTATCTTTAAAACCAAAAACTGTAGAGGTTAAGCCCTGTAAAAAATCTCGATCATGAGATACTAAAATTAAAGTTCCATTAAATTGTTTTAAGGCCTCCTTTAATACATTTTTAGAAGCAATATCAAGGTGATTGGTTGGCTCATCCATGATCAAAACATTGAAAGGCGATAACAATAATTTACATAAAGCCAAACGATTCCTTTCGCCTCCAGACAATACTTTTGCTTTTTTATCTACTGCATCTCCACCAAATAGAAATGCTCCTAACATATCTCTAACACGCATCCGGTTCCCATCAGAAGCCGCATCTTCCATAATCTCTAGAACCGTTTTTTCAGGGGGGAGATGTTCAGATTGATTTTGAGCAAAATATCCTATTTCTACATTATGACCCAATTTTAAGTGACCTTCAAAAGGAATTTCACCTACCATCATTTTTGCTAAAGTAGATTTTCCTTGTCCGTTTTGCCCCACAAATGCAATTCTACTATTTCTTTCTATCAAAAGATTTACATTTTCAAGAACATGATTGTCTCCATAACTTTTACTCATGTTTTCTGCCTCAACAACAATCTTACCGGGTTGTTTTGAAATAGCAAAGCGTACATTCATCGTTGCGTTATCATCTTGATCAACCTCTATAAGTTCAACTTTATCTAGTTGTTTCATTAATGACTGCGCCATTGAGGCTTTACTTGCTTTTGCTTTAAACTTATTTATTAAAAGTTGTTTTTGTTTAATCTCTTTTTCTTGATTTTTTTGTGCCTGCAATTGTTTTTCCTTGATTTCTCCTCTCAAGAGTAAAAACTGAGAATAGGGTTTTTTGTAGTCATAAATTTGTCCTAAAGAAATTTCAATAGTTCTATTCGTAACATTATCTAAGAACATTTTATCATGAGATACTAATACAATAGCTCCAGCATATGATTTTAAAAAGTTTTCTAACCAGATGATCGATTCAATATCTAAGTGATTGGTAGGTTCATCTAATAGTAAAATATCATTGTTTTGTAATAGCAGTTTTGCCAATTCTATTCGCATTCTCCATCCTCCTGAAAAAGTATCGGTTAGTTTATCAAAGTCTTTTCTTTGGAAGCCCAATCCTTGGAGTATCTTCTCAGTATCTCCCTGATAATTATAACCCCCTAACAATTCATAGCGTTCTGTTAAATCAGTCAAATCTATAATTAATTGACTGTATACCTCACTTTCATAATCTGTTCTCGTTGCTAATTGTTCATTTATAGCTGCTAACTTTAACTCAATTTCTTTAATTTCTTCAAATGCTTGATAGGCCTCCTCTAAAATAGTTCTCCCTTGAATAAAATCAATATCTTGACGTAAAAAACCGATCTGAATATCTTTGTCAAAAGCCATTGTTCCTCCACTACTTTCAATATCTTTAGATAGCACCTTTAACAAGGTAGATTTTCCTGCACCATTTTTTCCAATCAACCCAACTCGGTCCCCTTTATTCAGTTTAAAGGTAATCCCAGAGAATAAATCAGATCCCATGAAGGAGACTGTTAAATTGTGTACGTTAAGCATTAATTTTTATCATTTTTTATGTTGCAAAACTAGGCAAAAAAAGAATACAATTGATTCATAAGATTATAAGGGTTTTCTGGATGATACAATTGATAATACTCAATTAAATTTTAGACTTTCAAGAATACTTTGGGTAAATCTATTTATTAATTATTAGCCTTTGTTAGGTTTTTGTATAAAACCTTTTAATATCTATGAGTGAATCGAGTTCTTTACCGTATTCTATGTGTTGAAACAAATTTTTAGCTACAGTTGGGGCAATCATCACACCACGAGTTCCTAAGCCATTTAAAACATTTAATTGCTTGTATTTATGATGAACACCAACCAATGGTCTTCTGTCTTTTACAGCAGGTCTTATCCCTGCTGATTGATCTATAATCTCATACGGAACCGTAATCACTTTTTTAAGTTTTTCAACCAGTTCTTCTTTTCCTTCAATTGAAGGTATTGAGGTTTTATCTTTATGGTTAAAAGTTGCTCCAACTTTATAACGATGATTCCCTAAGGGCAAAACAAATAAAGTTGACTTTAATAAAAATTCAATTTCTAATTTTGGCGCATAAATAGTTAGAATCTCTCCTTTAACTTCCTCTAAAGGTAAATGATTAAAATAGGGGTTTTGTTTTACTCCAAACCCTTCACAAAAGACAATTTTTTCTGATAGAATATTTTTATAAGAAACGAAATGATCTTCAAAACAAATCTCATTATGACAAAATTTTTCAAATCTAATCTTTTGATTAGTTTTTAAATAGTACCTGTAAGCCTCTACTAATTTATGAGTATCAATTCTGCCACCTTCTTTTACATTTCCAAAATAATGTTCTCCTACAACTCCTTTGTATGTTTTTTTATCTAGCTTAGCATCTAAGAATGGTGCAACAGTTGGCTTATCAAATGCAGAAAACCAGTTATTTTGATCTTCTACTGATTTGAATGCTTTTTTAATAACAAATTTTTGATCGAAAGTTTGACTAAATTTTTTCTCTAGATGTTCATAAAAAGGAAGTGCAATTGCTAATTGTTCTTTGGCATTCCAAACTGGTGAAAACCGTTTTAAAATAACAGGATTATAGACGCCTCCTGCAACTAGAGAAGAAGTTTGAGAATCATCTTCAAAAACAATGAATTTTTTATTTGCTTTAATTAATTCTTCAGCAAAAGCTAAACCCGCTAAACCTAAACCAACAATGATATAATCTACTTTCACAATTCAAAAATAATCTTTTAGAATAAAAAAGCGTTTCGAAATTCGAAACGCTTTTTTATAATTGTATACTTATGAAATTTAATAATTCCACATGTCTATTTCTTTGTTTCTAATAGATTCTTTTATTCTGTCGGCTTCAAGCAACTGGAATAAAGCATTCCCTCTAATATAGTCTGCAATTGATCTATTACCATACACATTTTCTTCTCTAACAATCACAGCATTAAATCTTCGAGCATTTAAGAGATGGTCGTAAGAAATAGGTTGAGATACATTTTTAGGATTAAATACTTTAGAATCATGTAATACATTTCTAGTTTCTGGATAGAAAACCCAAAAAAGTTCATATAATTCATCATCTTCTATATCTGGTAAACCAAGTGTTAAAACATCTTTACCCATAGGAGCAAGTGCTAATAATCTGTATTTTAGTTCCCCTAAACGTTTGTCAAAATACCACATTCCCTTCATCATATAGCCCTCTATATCTTGTGTTTTTATTCTAAAAGTATCAGAATAGTCACCATTTAACCTAACGTTTACTAGTTTTTCATCAATTTCTGATTTGCTAATTTTAGATGTGAAAAATGAATCAGAATATACATTTTTTATAGATCCATTTTTTATACCTCTCATTAGTGTATCAAACAATGAACGTCTGTCATTAGACATATTAGTAGTGTCTATTGGAAAATAATACGGGAGATTAATCTTTTGATTTAAATCAACAAATTCCCATACAACTTTAGACCAAAGAATATCGCGTTCATCGATGTAGCCATAAGCTAGTGGTTTATCATTATCTGCAGCAATTCTCGCATCGGTTTGCTTTCCAATTTCTTCCACCTTAGTCGCATTTAATATATTGGCCTGAGCACATACATAGCTCGTAGCTAATAATGAAATAACAACTGTATAAAAATGCTTCCTAATCATACTATAATATTTAATTCTTCTAATTTGTAATCTGTATACTCACAGGTAATACCTTCTTGATACGAGTACCTTTCTCTTTTTCAATGGCTTTGATATCAAAAATAGTAATTAAATCTCCTCTTCTTGCCTTAGCTAGTGTTTTCTTAGCTTTTGCACTTAATCTAGTTCCAACACACTTTACAGCTAACTGTCCTGGTACTTTAATAGTAAATTCTTGAACAACCAATTGTAAGTCAAATACAAAATCTGGTAACTCAGCAGCTATTGGCGTATTTCCAAGACTAGATTTTGGCATTGGCACCACACCAAATTCTCCTCTTACAGTACCTGCAGCTGCCGGTATGTCTTTGATTCTGAATGTTTTTGGGGTATTGATTACCTTTCCATTACTTAATTTAGCCGATACATTAATTTTAACTTCTTTCCCACTACCAGGGTTTAGAATATATTTCCCTAAACCAGTTCTTTTTAATTTGTTATTGCCCGGAACACTAGAGGTGATATCCTTATCTCCAACTCCAGGAACGGAAATAGAAATAGGGTTGTCAAGGCCTCTATAAACTACATTCATTTTGTCTGCAGAAATTACAGCTTCACTAGGCAAGGCAATTACTGAATATTCACTTGCAAATGGTACAGGAACGGGTTCACCATCTTGCATAAACGTAATGGTTCCTTTGATATTATTGGTTCCTACATTTCCAGCAGGGATATCAATCTTTACCTGACCTTCTTCAACCTTATCTGTTACATTTCTACCATTTAAAATTACTTCAGTAGGCACTAAGGTAGCATCATAACGCCCAAGAACAACTTTCCCTTCAACGCGCTCACCGGCGAAGTAAGCAGTTTTTTCAAGTGCTACAATACCCTCATAATTTGTTAAAGAAACTTCAGATTCTAATTGACCTCCTAAAAGATTAGTGTATATCTCAGCTTCTGTATTTTTTACATCTCCCTGAATCTGTGTCATATTTGCTAATGACGTAATCATTGGCATTCCCTCATATCTACTCTTTATCCATGGAATTTCAGGAGAATCTTCATCTCTTGCTGGTTCAGGATCTGTATTGAATCGTTTTACAATATTTCTAATCAAATCTGGATTTGCATCTGTTCCAAGAATGGATAACAAGTTTTCTCTGTAAGAATTAATACGCTCCACAAACTCTTCTCCTTGAGGTGTTAAACCCTCACCTTTAAAAAACATTTCATCAAGTCTATCTCCATTACTCATAGACTCATAATTGGTTTTGTCTTCTTCGTCTGTATCCGATAGTATAGAATCTTTAAGAGCACCCATATAAGAAAATAGATCCCCAGAGAGTTTATTAATTTCTTGTGCTTTTTTATTCAAGTCTGCAAACTTATCTGGCTGATCGGTTGCCTTTGTATTTAAACTTGATAAAATATTGTCAATATTAGTAGTAGATGCAACGTTTGCATCTTCAATTTTTACCTTCATAAAGCCAAATGATGACAATACCTTTTTATCCATTTGCATTGCTAACATTGCAATGAAAATTAGATACATTAAGTTAATCATCTTTTGCCTTGGGGATAATTTTCCTCCTGCCATGTGAATTAGTTTTTTAAGTTAAAGATGAACTAATTATTTGGTAGACATTGCAGAAAGCATTCCACCATACACTCCATTAAGAGATGATAAATTACTTGCCAATGATTCCATTTGTTCTTTTAGTCGTTCAGAATTTTCAACCATAGCGTTGTTTAACTCTGCTTGTTTATTGGAATTTTCCATTTGAACTTGGTACAGTCCATTAAGAGACTCCATTTGTGCAGCTGCTAGTTCTACTTGCTCATTATATTTTGCAGTAGAAGAAATTGATTCAGAGGCTACACTTAACCCTTCTGCAGCAGTATGAAAACTTTTTATACTATTTCCTAAATTTGTCATTAAATCTGTATCTACTTTTGCTTCTTGTAAAAGATTGTCTAGTTTTTGAGATAACATCCCGTTAACTCCTACTCCTTCACCATCTGCATCTCCAAGTTCTGGATATACTTTTGTCCAATCTAAATCTTCTTCAACAGGCTCAAATGCTGATACAAAAAACACCGCCGCTTCAACAGCCATTCCAATGGTTAGCATTATCCCACCACTTATGGGGCCAATTGAAAAGTGTTGAATTTTAAATAAAGCTCCTAATATCACAATAGCGGCTCCGATACCGTAAGCCATATTAAAAAGTTTCTTAGTTGATTTTGATTGTGCCATAATTTATTTATTATTTTTTTTATTAGTTGTTTGCTTGGTTGTTTGCGCCTAGTTTACTTTGAACGGTTCTAAAACCTATATAGCTTCTTGCTGTATCTCCATATTCAAAATCTCTGGTACTTACCTCTAAAAAGTAAGCAACATCTTTCCAGGAACCTCCTCTTGTTATTTTTCTATTGTTAGCTCTATCTTCTACATTGGAATTCATAGTTGAACCCATGTAATAAGAATTTGGGTTGTATGATGAATTTGTCCATTCAGAAACATTACCTGCCATGTTGTATAAACCGTAGTCATTAGCATTAAATGATTGAACTTCAACTGTGTATAGCGCACCATCAACTGCATAATTACCTCTGACTGGTTTGAAATTTGCTAAAAAACAGCCACGATCACTAGTGATATTTGGCCCACCCCATGGATATTTAGAAAACTCTAAACCTCCTCTGGCTGCGTATTCCCACTCTGCTTCGGTTGGAAGTCTAAAACTTGAGTTTGCAATAGAATTTTTCTTGTTACGCATGTTATCGCTCTTATTTTTTGTTCTCCAATTACAAAATGCTTGAGCTTGATACCAATTTACACCCACAACTGGGTAGTCTTGATAGGCTGGATGATAAAAATAATCTTGATGCATAGGATCATTGTAAGAATAATTAAAATCTTTGATCCATACGGTAGTGTCTGGATATACACTAACCGTTTCATTTACTAAAAAACTTTTACGTTCATTAGGCTTGGCTACAGCAGAATTCACATCATACCAAGAGTAGTTATATTTTAATTTTTTAGTATTGAAAGTTCTAACTCCATCTCTAGAATCTTCTTTTTTGATGTAGAGTGAGTCCATCACTTCAGCATAATAAACATCTGGAAATTCACTTGTATCCCAAATAATATCTTCACTTTTATTTAATGGTTTTGTATAAAGAGTATCTAATTCATAGTAATTCTCAAACATGTATTTTTGGTAAGCAGTTTGATCAGTAGTGTCTGCTACTGCATAGGCGAAATCATAAATACCTCCTTCAAGAGCAGCACCAGTTTCATCTGTTAATGTACCACCAGAAACAAAATCTGCCATAGAAGCCAGTTCAGTTCTGACAATTGAATCTTTGACCCAATTCACGAATTGTTTGTATTCAGAATTCGAAATCTCAGTTTCATCCATATAAAAAGAACTTAAACTTACTGTTCTGGGTGGTGCAGTCATTGTCCCAGTAATATCTTCATCTTGTTTACCCATTGTAAACGAACCTGCAGGAATTGAAACCATACCAAAGGGTTTCTCTGCAAACCATTTTACATTAGATTTTACTCCAACTAATTCGCCTCTATCGTTAGACCCACAGCCTATTAAGTAGGGAATAACAAGTGCACATAATATTAATTTCTTCATATTTTTTTATTCTTTCCTGGAAAAGTTCGTAAACCTATAATTTTTTTTAAACAAATACAATGTAATCCCTGTATTTTAACTTAAAATTATTAACCTCTCTGATTTAAATCATTTTACTCTGTGCTTTAAACCAACGTTCCGGTATCATCTGATTCGTTGTTTCTACATAATCTTGATAGGTACATGGTATTAACGCATGCCTTTTGTATTTATTATGTTGTATAAGATTAATCTCCATCCACCATCTACCAGTTTTATTACTCTTATAAAAATTTATAGGATCATCATTTTCAAGCATCACTGTAAATTTTTGATACTCCTTTTTTGTTGTAAAAGGATAATCTTTCACTCTAGAATTAAAACCCTCAATAAAACACCAAATCATTTGAGCAATCAAATGGGCTGTTAGATTATTATTGTCAAATTTTGAATTGTACTCATAAATGCCAAAAGACGATACCTTGTCACTTATTCCTGCATATCTAGAAATTCCACAAATTTCATCACCATAAAACCCATTTGGAGATACATTTTTATTTGCAGGAGCATCACTCTGCCTCACGGATCCAATATCTATACTGACAATATCAGCATCTCTTAGAACCGGTTCTAAAATTTCTAATTCTTTTGCTTCAGCAAGACGATAAGTATCAAAGTTTAAGCCTTGAATCAATTTAATTTCTTCCTGAGGGTTTAAATAAGTTTGATAACCAATATTACTGAAATTAAAAAGATTCGTGGGAACCTCCATAATTATTTTACTTAGGTAAGATTTTGAAGATAATTTATCCTCTAAAGTACCCAAATCAAATTTACTATCAACAACAACTAAATTAACCGTTTGTTCTAACTGATCGTATGCTTTGTAGTTTGAAAAAGTAGTGTCTTGACCACCTCCAATTATAATTGGAATGATGTTCATTTTCAGTAAATCTCTAATTACCTCTCTAATTGCAAAATGAGTATCTGAAGTTACATCTCCTTTTTTTATATTCCCTAAATCTGCCATTGAAACCTTCCAATTGCCTGGAAATAATTCATAAAAATGTTTTCTTATATGATGAAGGTCTTTACCAGAGCCAAAATTGCCATCTGTATTCCTATCTTCTTCAACACCTAAAATGGCTAATTGAATATTATGAAGTTCAGGGAAACCTTTGTTTTTTGAGTGTATAAGGATTGAATTGCCTATAGATCCTGGCATTAACATCTCCAAAGATGCATCTAAATCATCATGAATAGGGGTTAAAAAATCAGTATTCATATGAATGTATATATCTTATGGCAAGATAATGATTTATTATTTCTTTTTAGTAGGCTTTTTTCTGGCTGTTTTCTTTTTTGAAACCTTTTTTTTTGGTGTTTTTGATGCAATCATTTTAACAGCCTCTTCTTTTGTTATTTTGTCAATATTTGTGGTTTTTGGCAACTCGATTTTTATTTTACCTTTTAACACATGAAACCTCCCCCAACGTGCTTTCTCAACCTTTATACCAACATCTTCCCAATGATGAATTAATTTATCTTTTTCTTTCTGAATCTTTTCCTCAATCAGTTCTTTCATATCCGATGGTGTGAGATTCTCAAAATCATATTTTTTATTGACATTGATAAACATTGAGTTCCACTTAAGAAAAGGACCGAAACGCCCAACCCCTTTTTGTATAGGCAATTCATCATGATAACCCACTGGCGCATCTGATTCGCGCTTGGCCTTAATTAATTGTATCGCACGTTCAAGGTTTACAGACATGGGATCTTCTCCTTTATCTAAAGAGACAAACATTTTATCAAAACGAATGTAAGGGCCAAATCGTCCATTTGAAACTATAATTTCGTTATCCTCGTAATGACCAATAGTTTTAGGCAATAAAAATAATTCTAGTGCTTCTTCAATGGTTATTGTTCCTAAATTTTGATCTTTATTTAAACTCGCAAATTGTTTCTCTTCATCTTCTGGAGACCCAATTTGGGCAATTGGACCAAATTTACCTAAACGAACCAAAACCGTTTTACCTGATACTGGATGATTTCCTAAAATTCGTTCTCCACTCTCTCTTCCAGCATTCTCTTTAACATCTTCAACATTAACATGGAATTTTGAATAAAAGTTTTTAATCATTTTTGTCCAATTTTCATCTCCTTCAGAAATATCATCAAAAGAAGATTCAACCTTCGCAGTAAAACCAAAATCTAATATGTTTGAAAAATTTGCTACTAAAAAATCATTTACAATATTTCCTATGTCAGTAGGTGTTAATTTATTTTTGTTAGCCCCTGTTCTCTCAGTCAATTTTTGAGTTTTTAACTCATCATTTGCCAAAATAATTTGTTCATATTCTCTCTCTACACCCTCATTTTGTCCTTTCTCTACATAACCTCTTCTCTGTACGGTAGAAATAGTAGGCGCATAAGTTGAGGGTCTTCCTATCCCTAATTCTTCTAATTTCTTCACCAAAGATGCCTCAGTAAATCTGTAAGGAGGACTTGTAAAGCGTTGAGTAGCATGGATAAAATTATACCCTAAATTTTCTCCAATTTTTAAATTAGGTAACATCCCTGCCTTTTCTTCTTCTTCATTATCATTCCCTTCTAGGTATACTTTTAAAAAGCCGTCAAACTTTATCATTTCACCATTTGCAGTGAAAATTTTTTCATTATTGGAATTTTTAATTTTAACATTTGTACGTTCCAATATAGCTTCACTCATTTGAGAAGCTAGTGTTCTCTTCCAAATTAAATCATATAATCTATTTTGATCATACTCTTTAGCTATGGAATGTAATTTCATGTTTGTTGGTCTTATCGCTTCGTGTGCTTCTTGAGCTCCTTTCGACTTGGACTTAAATACACGCTGTTTACTGTATTCTTTCCCATATGAATTTGTAATTTCCTCCTCAGCTGCATCCCTTGCGTCTACAGATAAGTTAACGCTATCCGTTCTCATATAGGTAATAAGACCTGCTTCATATAAGCGTTGAGCCACTTGCATAGTTTTCCCTACTGGATACCCTAGTTTCCTTGAAGCTTCTTGCTGTAAAGTAGATGTTGTAAACGGAGCAGCTGGAGATTTTTTTGCAGGTTTTTTCTGTAAATCAGCAATTGAAAAATCTGATGTTGAACAGGTTTGTAAAAAATTCTCAGCAGCCGTTTTAGATTCAAAATTCTTTGGAATAGTTGCTTTGAATGCTTTCCCATCAGGATTAATAAATTGAGCGACAACTTTATAATGAGAATCAGCTTTAAATTGCTGAATACTTCTTTCTTTTTCAACGATTAACCTTACCGCCACAGATTGAACCCTACCAGCAGATAAACCTCCTTTTACTTTTCTCCATAAAACTGGAGATAATTCGTAACCTACCAATCTGTCTAAAACTCGTCTGGCTTGTTGAGCATTTACCATATTGTAATCAATATCTCTTGGGTGATCTACCGCTTTAAGTATAGCTTTTTTGGTTATTTCATGAAAAACAATACGTTTTGTATTTTTATCTTCTAGGTTTAACTGCTCTTTTAAATGCCACGCAATCGCCTCTCCTTCTCGATCTTCATCACTAGCCAACCAAACAACATCTGCTTTTTTTGCTAGGGCTTTTAATTTTTTTACAACTGGTTTTTTATCCTCGGATATAATATATTTGGGACTAAAATCTCCATCAACATCTATCCCTAATTCTTTAGATGGTAAATCTGCAATATGGCCATAACTTGATTCTACTTGAAAATCTTTTCCTAAAAATTTTTCAATAGTTTTTGCCTTTGCTGGTGACTCTACAATTACTAAATTTTTTGCCATATGTGGAATTTATTACACTTATTTCAACTTCTAACCGAACCGATTTAGGTTTGCAAAAGTAGAGAGTTTTTTTTTATATTTTGATTTTTCTATTAAATCTGCACAGATTTTAACAGGAATTTAGATTAATTTATTATGACAATATGTCAGATTTTTTCTATTTTGGTTGTATCTTTGTAGCCAATCTTTACAAGATGAAAAATACAGAAAAAACAATAGACGAGAAGATACAGGGCAAGGCGCTCTTTACTGAAAATAAAGTAGGAAACACAAAAAAACTCTTTATAGAAAGTTATGGGTGTCAAATGAACATGAATGACAGCGAAATTGTTGCATCAATTCTTGACAAAGAAGGTTATAATACCACTCAAATTTTAGAGGAAGCCGATTTAGTTTTGGTAAACACTTGCTCTATTAGAGAAAAAGCCGAAACTACAGTTAGAAGGAGATTACAAAAATACAATGCTGTAAAAAAAGTAAATCCAACCATGAAAGTTGGTGTTTTAGGATGCATGGCTGAACGTCTCAAGGAAAAATTTTTAGAGGAAGAAAAAATTGTTGATTTAGTTGTTGGTCCAGATGCTTACAGAGATCTTCCTAATTTACTTACCGAGGTGAATGAGGGAAGAGATGCCATAAATGTTATCTTATCTAAAGATGAAACTTATGGAAATGTCTCCCCTGTACGATTGAATTCAAATGGTGTTTCTGCTTTTGTTTCAATTACCAGAGGTTGTGACAATATGTGCACCTTTTGTGTGGTTCCATTTACAAGAGGAAGAGAGAGAAGTCGAGATCCTAAAAGTATTATTTTAGAGATTCAAGAAATGGTTGACAAAAATTTTAAAGAGATTACACTGCTGGGACAAAATGTAGATAGTTATTTATGGTATGGAGGAGGATTAAAAAAAGATTTTAAAAAAGCCTCTGAAATTGCTAAAGCCTCTGCAGTTGACTTCGCTCAACTTTTAGACATGTGCGCTCTAAATTTTCCAAAAACACGTTTTCGTTTTTCAACTTCCAATCCACAAGACATGAGTTTAGATGTAATTCATGTCATGGCTAAACATAAAAATATTTGTAAATATATACACTTACCTGTTCAGAGTGGTAGTAATAAAATGCTAAAAGCAATGAATAGGCAGCATACCCGTGATGAATATAAACAACTGGTAGATAATATATTTAGAATCATCCCTGAAATGGCCTTATCTCAAGATATGATTGTTGGGTTTTGCGGAGAAACAGAAGAAGATCATAAAGACACCTTAGAACTGATGAATTATGTGAAATATGACTTTGGTTTTATGTTTGCATACTCTGAAAGGCCTGGAACACTAGCTGCTAAAAAAATGCCAGATGATGTTCCTTTAGTTGTTAAAAAAAGACGCTTACAAGAAATTATTGATTTACAACAAGAACACAGTCTTTATAGAACCCAACAACACCTTGGCAAAATTGAAGAAGTATTAATTGAAGGAACCTCGAAAAAAGATCCAAACCAATGGAAAGGTAGAAATACACAAAATACAGTTATTGTTTTCCCAAAAGAGGAGTATCAATTGGGTGATTTTGTAAACGTTAAAGTTGAGGATTGCACCTCTGCCACCCTTAAAGGTATTGCAGTTGGATATTCGGATAATAACTAAACAATTATGGAAAACTTACAAACAGTAAAACAAAGATTTGGAATTATTGGAAACGATGTTCAACTCACAAGAGCGCTTGAAAAAGCGGTACGAGTTTCTCCCACAGACATATCAGTGCTAGTTACTGGTGAAAGTGGTGTTGGTAAAGAAAGTATTCCAAAAATAATTCATCAACTCTCACATAGAAAACATGCCAAATACATTGCTGTTAATTGTGGTGCGATACCCGAGGGAACAATAGATAGTGAACTTTTTGGTCATGAAAAGGGAGCATTTACAGGAGCTACATCAGCTCGAAAAGGGTATTTTGAAGTAGCAGATGGGGGTACAATTTTTTTAGATGAAGTTGGAGAATTACCCTTAACAACTCAGGTTAGATTATTGCGTGTTTTAGAGAACGGTGAATTTATAAAAGTTGGAGCTTCTCAAGTTCAAAAAACCAATGTAAGGATTGTTGCTGCAACAAACCTAAATATGCAACAAGCTATTGAAAAAGAAAAATTTAGAGAAGACCTTTATTACAGGCTTAGTACTATTGAAATCCATCTTCCTTCATTAAGAGACCGAAAAGAAGACATTCATTTGCTATTCAGAAAATTTGCCTCAGATTTTGCTCAAAAGTACAGAATGCCAACTGTTAGACTTGATGATAAAGCGACTAACCTTCTTTTAAACTATCATTTTCCAGGTAATATTCGTCAACTTCGAAATATTGCAGAACAGATCTCTGTAGTTGAAGAAAAAAGATTGATTAGTGTTGATAAAATGGCTCAGTATCTTCCTAACAATAAAGAGAATTTACCGGTACTTGTGGGTAGAAACTCGTCAACAAGTGATTTTGCATCAGAAAGAGACATCATGTATAAAGTGCTTTTTGATATGAGAAATGACATCAATGATTTAAAAAAATTAACTCTTGATTTAATGCAAAATGGGAACTCTGAAAAAGTTCAAGAAGAAAATCATCAATTGATAAAAAAAATATATCAAGAAAAAGAACAAGATCCATATCAAGTTGAGGTTGTAAATTTACCACAGCATACAAATCAAAAAAATACATTTGATTATGCTGAGGACATTGTAGAGTCAGAAAATCTATCGCTTCAAGAAAAAGAAGTCGAAATGATTAAAAGATCCCTTGAAAAAAACAACAACAAAAGAAAGTTAGCTGCAAAAGAACTGGGTATTTCTGAACGAACCTTATATAGAAAAATCAAACAATATGATTTGTAATTATATTGTACATTTGACTACTTATGAAAAAAACAACATATTTTTTTTTAATCCTAACCTCAATCGTACTCCTTTCAAATTGTGGGATTTATAAGTTCAATGGTGGATCTACAGGTAATGCTAAAACCATTCAAGTAGATTTTTTTCCAAATCAAGCGTCTTTAATTGAACCACAATTAAGTCAACGTTTTACTCAAGATATGCAAGATTTATTTTTAAGACAAACAAACCTAGATCTTACTAACACTGGTGGAGATTTACGTTTTGAAGGAGAAATTACTGGATATCGAATCAATCCAATGAGTGCAACATCTCAACAAACTGCTGCTCAAAATAGATTAACAATTACAGTTAATGTTCGTTTTTATAATCGTTTAAAGGAAGAAGATGATTTTGAAAAACAGTTTTCTTTTTATTCTGATTTTGACGCCAATGCTCAATTGACAGGTGGTGTTTTAGACGGAGCTCTAGATGAAATTTTAGAACGTATAATTCAAGATATTTTTAATGCCTCATTAGGAAATTGGTAATGAATACAGAAATCTATAAAAATCTATTATCTGATCCCGATCTGCTCAAAGACGAACAAGTTGCTGAGCTTAAAAATATGATTGTAAATTATCCTTATTTTCAATCTGCAAGAGCACTTTACCTAAAAGGATTAAAAAATCAAGAAAGTTTTAAATACAATAATGAGCTAAAAATAACGGCTGCTTATACATCGGACAGAAGTGTTTTATTTGACTTTATAACCTCAACATCCTTTAATAAGAATTCTAATATTCACAGACAGATAAGTAAAAAAATAGCACAGCAAGACGTTTATGATTATGTTGATATTAGCTCAGACATTGAAAAAGAATTATCCATAGGAAAACCGATTCATTTTTCTCAAAACGAAACCCATTCTTTCCAAGAATGGCTGAAAATTTCTACCCAAACTCCAATTTCTAGAAATAAAGTTAACGAATCCAATGAAGAAATTGATAAAGAATTTTTAATCAATCGTTTCATAGAAAATAATCCCAAAATTTCCACCTTAAGAAAAGAAGAGGAGTCAAAAATAACTGTTCCTGAAATTAAACCAGACCATTTCTTGATGACAGAAACTTTAGCTAAAGTTTATCTTGAGCAAAAAAAGTTTTCAAATGCTATAAAAGCCTATGAAATTTTAAGTTTGAAATATCCAGAAAAAAGTGGTTTCTTTGCAGACCAAATTAAAAAAATCAAAATTTTACAAAATATAAAATCATGAGTTATAACCTATTTTTAGCTGTGATACTGCTTGTAGCTGTTATTTTAATCTTAATAGTGATGGTACAAAACCCAAAAGGTGGTGGATTATCTTCCTCATTTGGAGGTGGTGGAGCTCAATCTCTTGGAGGAGTTCAAAATACGAATAACTTCCTAGACAGAACTACATGGACATTAGCAATTGCTATGTTTGCTCTAATTTTACTTTCGAATTTTTCAATAGAAAGAAATGGTTCGTCAAATGTTAAATTAGACAATACTCTTGAAGACATTAGAACTACTCCAAAGACTAATGAATCCTCATTACCTTCTGTGAATGATTCTTTATAAGAATTTTAAAAACTAAAAAAAATGCCAACGAAATGACACGTTGGCATTTTTTTTAAGTCTGAAAATTTGAATTTAATAGCTTTATAGAAAAAATGGCAGTTCATTAGAATTGGCACAATTTCTGAACACAACACATAAATAAAAATTATATTAATGGGATTAAACATTCAACCACTAGCAGATAGGGTTCTCGTAGAACCAGCTGCTGCAGAAACTAAAACTGCTTCTGGGATTATTATACCAGATAATGCAAAAGAAAAACCTCAAAAAGGAACTGTTGTTGCTGTTGGAAATGGTAAGAAAGATGAACCTCTAACAGTAAAAGTAGGAGATACAGTATTGTATGGTAAATATGGTGGAACAGAATTAAAACTTGAAGGAAAAGACTATTTAATGATGCGCGAAAGCGACATTTTAGCAATTGTTTAATTTTACAAAAAATAAATCAAAATGGCAAAAGATATAAAATTTGATAGTGATGCAAGAGATGGCCTCAAAAGAGGAGTCGATGCACTTGCAAATGCAGTAAAAGTGACCCTTGGGCCCAAAGGACGTAATGTAATTATTTCTAAATCATTTGGCTCTCCAAATGTTACCAAAGATGGTGTTTCGGTAGCTAAGGAAGTTGAATTAGAGGATGAGTTAGAAAATATGGGAGCCCAAATGGTTAAAGAGGTAGCCTCAAAAACAAACGATTTAGCTGGAGATGGAACTACTACAGCTACTGTTTTGGCTCAATCTATAGTCAAAGAAGGGATTAAAAATGTTGCTGCAGGAGCAAACCCAATGGATTTAAAAAGAGGAATTGACAAGGCCGTACAAGCCATAATAGTTGATCTAGAAAAACAAGCTCAAAAAGTTGGAAACTCCTCAGAAAAAATTAAGCAGGTAGCTGCAATATCTGCTAACAATGATAATACTATCGGAGACCTTATAGCCACTGCTTTTGAAAAAGTTGGTAAAGAAGGTGTAATTACTGTTGAAGAAGCCAAAGGGATGGAAACTTATGTTGATGTTGTTGAAGGTATGCAATTTGACAGAGGTTATTTATCTCCTTATTTTGTTACTGATGCTGACAAAATGATTGCAGATCTTGAAAATCCTTACATTCTATTATTTGATAAAAAGATTTCTAATTTAAATGAAATTTTACCAATATTAGAACCGGTGGCTCAATCAAGTAGACCTTTACTAATCATTGCTGAGGATGTTGATGGACAAGCTTTAGCTACTTTAGTTGTAAATAAATTAAGAGGAGGTTTAAAGATTGCTGCGGTTAAAGCTCCTGGATTTGGAGACAGAAGAAAAGCGATGTTAGAAGATATTGCAATTCTAACTGGCGGAACAGTCATTTCAGAAGAAAGAGGTTTCTCTCTAGAAAATGCAACCTTAGATCTTTTAGGGACTGCTGAAACGATTACCATAGACAAAGACAACACTACAATTGTTAATGGAAATGGAGATGCTGAAGCTATTAAAGCAAGAGTTAATCAAATAAAAGCTCAAATAGAAACCACTACCTCAGATTACGATAAAGAAAAGCTTCAGGAGCGTCTAGCAAAACTTGCTGGTGGTGTTGCTGTTTTATATGTAGGGGCAGCTTCTGAGGTAGAAATGAAAGAGAAGAAAGACAGAGTAGACGATGCACTTCATGCTACAAGAGCAGCAGTTGAGGAAGGAATTGTTGCAGGTGGAGGAGTTGCTCTAGTGAGAACTAAAAAAACACTAGAAAAAATAGCCACAGATAACTTAGATGAAACAACTGGTGTTCAAATTGTAAATAAAGCAATTGAATCTCCTTTAAGAACCATTGTTGAAAATGCTGGTGGTGAAGGTTCTGTAGTGATTAACAAAGTTTTGGAAGGAAACAAAAATTTTGGTTATGATGCAAAATCAGAGACCTATGTAGATATGCTGGAAGCTGGTATTATAGATCCTAAAAAAGTTACACGTGTTGCTTTAGAAAATGCAGCTTCAGTTGCAGGTATGATTCTTACCACAGAATGTGCTTTGATAGATATTAAAGAAGAAGCTCCTGCAAGTGCTGGAATGCCTCCAATGGGTGGTGGTATGCCCGGAATGATGTAGTAATTCATTCTTACGATCAATAAAAAAATCTCAACCAAAAGGTTGAGATTTTTTTATTTCTATTTTAAAACAATTTTATAATCTGTATAAAAATAAGTTGCTCTTAGATAATCTATAGAACCATCTTTTTTTAAAAAAACACTACTTCTCTCTGAATTAAAAACAAAAGGTGTGTCGTTATTAAATTTTAAATTCTCAATAAAACTTACTGTAGGAGAATGAAATACTTTTGCAGCTACAATTAAGTAGGTCTTAGCATTGATAAAATAAGTCCATTGATCTGCAGTATTGGTAATTTCATCCTCTTGATAGGAAACATCAAGCACAAATGTTTTTTCTCCATTTAAAATAGTATCCTTTTTCAAAGAAAGGTATGCATAACTCTCTTTTAAATTAAAGGGCTGACTTATAACATAATAAGCAGATTTAAAAGAGTTATTAATGGTTTTTATTTCACTATCTGTTATTTGAACTATAGAATCTCCTATGTTCTTGGTGTAGACATCATTTACTACTGATATACTAGACTTTTCAGTTCCAAGTGATGATATTCTTCCTTGTAATGAAAAACCTCCATAAAATGATTGATGTTGAGTAATTTCTTTCTCTTTAACCCCCGCACGATTATATAATATTGTTTTTTTGGTAAAAGAGAGTGTATCTATCCTCTTCCAAAGTTCAAGACCTCCGTGGGCATCCATAGATTTTGAAAGTATTTGTTTTGCTATTGGCTGTGTTTTCTGACAAGAAAACAGAAAACTAATAACTATCACAAAAATGACTTTAAAAAAATTTTTAATCAATGCGTCTAATTCTTATGGGATTCAACAACATTCTTATCCCTGTATTTACAACATGCTGGATTTCTATTGTAGGCATGATCTTTTGCTTTGATACCATTGGAGTCATGACCAACAGCAAGAATATTTTGTTGAATAATTTTTGTTCCTGTTTTGTTTTCATCTAGGATAAGGGAAAGCTGATGGGTTTTAAGGTCCCATGATGCAAACTTTACTCCTTTAGTATTTAACGCTGCTTTTTCGATGCGCTTTTTACACATCATACAAACGCCATCAACTTCTATTGTAACTTTTGAATTCTTTTTTTTCTTTTGTGCTATAGAGGAAAACCCTACTAACAACAGGCAAACTATTAGAATACTTTTTTTCATTTTAATCTATTTTAAATCGTAAACCACTATAAAACATTCTTCCGAATATTGGTGCATAAATAATTGTTGTGTCAAAGTTATCCCCAAAAGGATCATCAGCTGCTAAAATAGGGTTTTTCTGTTTCAAATTTGTTAAATTCTCACCACCAACATAGAGCTCAAACCTTTTTGAGAAAACTTTAGTTACCTGAAAATTTAACAAACTATAAGAATTTGAGTACTCACCAAGTTGATATTGCCCAGGGTTCATTGATGTATTTGGCAGTCTTTGTTCTCCAATAAGATTAAAAGTCGCATCAAATTTCCATTGATTATTTAATTTTAATTGCTTTGTCTCATAAGAGATATTTGCAAAAAAGCGATGATTTGGAGTCAAAGGTTTTGTTAATTTACCTGAAGTATAATCTGTTTGAATATCATAGTATTTATAGGCCAAACGAAGATTTAGGTAATCATTAATAAAATAATTAATTTCTGTTTGAAAACTATTTGCATAACTATCACCCTCCAAATTATAAAAAGAAATTCTTTGCGTATTTTCCCAATCGACTACTACTTGATTTTGAAAATGAGTTCTGTAAAAATCTAATGAAATATCTCCCTTTTTATTAAATAGATTAAATCCTTGTAAATATGACACCCCATAATTCCAAGCAACTTCGGGATCTAATCCATAGATTTTACCCCCAGAAGACTGAACATCAATCTGTCTACTACTTGCAAATAATTGTTGATTTTCAGCAAATATATTTGCACTTTTTCTACCCTGTCCTATTGATGCTCTCAGCACTCCTTTTTCCCATGGAACAAGTCTGAGATGAAGCCGAGGGGTTACGAATGTCCCTAATAAATTATGGGTATCTACTCTTATACCTGCGGTAAGACTAAAATTCTCTAAATTATCATAAGCATATTCAAAAAATCCTCCAAAAGAATTTTCATTTCTGGAGAAGTTTATCAAATTTATAAACTCATTATAAGCATCATAAGTGAAATTTAACCCCGTAGTAAATTTATTTCTAGTATCTCCAATTATTGAATTAAACAATAAATTAGAATACATACTTTGATGTTGAATGTCATAGGTTTTTAAACCAAAATATGAATCTTGCTCGTGATTACTGTATGCAAATTGAAAACCAAAACTTTGAAAAGGAAGCTCCGGAAAAACATAGCCTAACTTTAAAGAAGATTCAAATCGTTTTGTATCAATTTCTCCTCCCCAAATATTAGTTTGCCCCCTATCTTGATTGGGGTTAAAATCTAAAGCTCCTGTTTGCTTAGAGTCATCCATAAAACGGATATTAATAAAACTTACCCATCCTTTTTGTGCATCTAAATATTGCCACCGATTCATCACATTTATTTGATTTGTAAGTGGATTATCTAGAAACCCATCTTTGTTTCTGTCAAATTTCTCCCCTCTGTAATCACCGTGAATGTATACTCCAGTTTGCCATTTTTCAGATATCTGATGGTTGTAATGAGTATTTAATTCTAATCTGCCTCCCATAGATCCGTAGGCATTTAAGAAAAACCTTTTGTCTGTTAGTGGTTTTACTAATTCTGCGTTAATCTGTCCAGAAATACTCTCATATCCATTTATGACACTTCCCGCCCCTTTGGTTATTTGAATACTTTCTACCCAGGTTCCAGGGGTAAAAGTGAGCCCATAAACTTGTGCAGCACCTCGAATTGATGGAATATTTTCCTGTGTAATTAACAAATAAGGGCTTTTTAACCCCAGCATTTGAATTTGACGTGTTCCAGTAAGAGCGTCAGAAAAGTTAACATCTATAGAGGGATTTGTTTCAAAACTTTCAGCCAAATTACAGCAGGCAGCCTTAAGCAATTCATCACTGTTTACAGTAAAAACATTTTTTGTCTGCACAAAAGATCTTTGTGTAGCCCTCTTTTTACTTTTGACGCTTATTTCATCTAACTCATTTTCTGGAGTTATAAAATGGTGTATTGGCTCTAAATCAGTAATATTTAGGGTATCAGTCTTATAACCAACATAACTTACTACGAGCTTCTTATAGTTTTTATTGTAAGGAATTTGAAACCACCCTTTTTCATCTGTTGTTGCTCCGACAGTGGTATTTAACCAAAAAACATTGGCCCCAAAAACTCCTAAATTATCTTTGGGATTGCTTTTATCCATAATCATTCCTTTAAGAGTCTCTTGAGAGAATGATAATAATGGTAAAATTAAAAATAGGATAACGACGATAATTTTTTTCATTGAATTGAATTTAACTTTAATAACTAGACGATTTATCATCTAAAAAGATGATGTTTAAGTATTGTTATCTTAAAAATTAAATTAAATAAGTCTGATAAAGGACTTGAATGTCTTTACTTATATCTGGGGGAGAGAAATCTTTAAAATACTCCGTTTTGAGGGGGGGCGTATTATAAAAATGAAAATGAGTATGCAGAAATAGAAGATTGGGTTCTAAGTCATATAAACTTAAAGATTTTTCTGTATTGTATAAAAATGACTCAAAGAAGGTTATTTCGTCTTTACAGCAATGATCCCTCTTTAATGATGGGATACTTGAATTTGACGAGACCTCCTCCATCCCACAATGATTAGCTTTCCCAAAATAAGATACATCAATAACCTCATCCCCACAGAAATGTTGATCTATGGCAATGGACATTGAGGATAGCAGAACTAGGCAAGATAAAAGAAATGCGCTTATATTTTTTCCTAATGAATTCATTTATTGCAAATTTACGATAGAATATTTTAATAATATGTTAAACTAATTTTAGATTCTTTGTATTAACCAAATATTTAATAAACAACATGCATTTTACTAAAAAAAATAATTTAATTTTATCATTTAAAATTCACAAAAAATGAATAGTAAAAAGATAAAAGACTTTGTAACTAATGTAATTTTATCAACTAAGACCGTTAGAGAAAAACAACAAGTAATTTGTGATTATCTAAGGAATGAAATAAGTTATTATGATTGGGTTGGTTTTTACTTTAAAAACGGGGATAAAGAAGAATTAAAATTAGCGGAGTTTTCTGGAGAACCAACAGAACATACTACAATACCTTTTGGAAAAGGAATTTGTGGTCAAGTAGCTATCAGCAACCAAAATTTTGTGGTTCAAGATGTAAATGAACAAAGTAATTATATTTCTTGTGGTTGGAAAGTAAAATCAGAAATTGTAATACCGATAATGGTTAGAAATAAAAATATTGGCCAAATTGATATCGATTCTCATACTTCAAAGCCATTCTCTGAAGCTGATGAGGAATTATTGATGTTTATCTGTAATAAAATAGCCACTTTATATTAAACTGTTCTCAAAAAAAAAGGAAGAAATTTGACTTAAAATCTTAAGTGCATATAAACTTCAAAATCTTTAAAAAATTTTATTCACAATTATAGAATAAGTTTATTCATTTCAAATTAGTTTCTATTGTTTTAGCAACTCACATTTAGTAAATTTGTGTGCTTATAAAGTATTTAAAATGAGCAACCAAAAAATTATCCAATCTGCATTAATATCAGTATTTCACAAAGATGGTTTAAAACCAATTGTGGAGGAGTTACACAAAAAGAATGTTACTATTTACTCAACAGGAGGTACTGAAAACTTCATTAAAGAATTAGGAATTCCTGTAACACCTGTGGAAGATGTCACTTCTTATCCCTCAATTTTAGGAGGTAGAGTAAAAACACTACATCCAAAAGTTTTTGGAGGCATCTTAAACAGACAAGATCATCAGGGAGATATCGCAGAGATGAAAGCATATGAAATTCCTCAAATTGATCTAGTTATTGTTGATTTGTACCCTTTTGAAAAAACAGTTGCCTCAGGTGCAAGTGAACAAGAAATTGTTGAAAAAATAGACATTGGCGGTATTTCATTAATTAGAGCTTCTGCAAAGAACTTTAAGGATACATTTACCATATCCTCGATGAATCAATATGATGAATTCTTATCCCTTTATAAAGCTAATAATGGTTCTTCATCATTAGCCGAAAGAAAAAAATTCGCTGCAAAATCATTTAATATTTCATCACATTATGATACGGCAATTTTTAATTATTTTAATGAAGATGAGATTGTTTACAAAGCAAGTGAAACTGCTTCTAAAACTTTACGTTACGGAGAAAACCCTCATCAAAAAGGGTATTTCTTTGGTGATTTAGAAGCAATGTTTGACAAGGTTCACGGAAAAGAGTTAAGCTATAATAATTTATTGGATGTTGATGCTGCAGTAAATTTAATGGGAGAATTTATAGGTGAATTGCCAACTTTTGCAATTTTAAAACACAATAATGCTTGTGGTTTTGCTCAAAGAGAAACCATTTGTAAAGCATATGTTGATGCATTAGCAGGCGACCCAGTTTCCGCTTTTGGTGGTGTCTTGATTTCAAACACTAAAATTGATGAAACAACTGCTACCGAAATTCATAAATTATTTTGTGAAGTAGTTATTGCACCTTCTTACGATGAGAAAGCATTAACGATCTTAAAAGGAAAGAAAAACCGTGTTCTTTTAATCCAAAAAAGTGTTGAACTTCCAAATCAAATCATAAGAACTTCGCTAAACGGCATATTAGTTCAGGATAGAGATACCATAACCGACAGCTTAGAAGATTTATCATATGCAACAAACTGTAAACCATCTGACAGCGAAATAGATGACCTTTTGTTTGCTTCAAAAATTTGTAAACACACAAAATCTAATACTATAGTACTGGTTAAAAATAAACAATTGTTTGCCAGTGGAACTGGTCAAACTAGCAGAGTGGACGCTTTAAATCAAGCCATAGAAAAAGCTAATAATTTTGGTTTTAATTTACATGGAGCTTCTATGGCCAGCGATGCATTTTTCCCTTTTCCAGATTGTGTTGAAATTGCAAATAATGCAGGAATTAAAAATGTTATTCAACCTGGGGGGTCTATAAAAGATCAACTAAGTATTGATTATTGTAACCAAAATAATGTAGCAATGGTTATGACTGGAACTAGACATTTTAAACATTAAAATTCAACTTGATTACTAGCTTATTTTTATTAGATTTGTAAATAGAGATTCTCACACAGAAAATTATTCATATTTATGGGCTTTTTTGATTTCATGACTGAAGATATTGCCATCGACTTAGGAACGGCAAACACGCTTATTATCCACAATGGAAAAGTTGTGGTTGATAGTCCTTCTATCGTTGCGAGAGATCGAGCTTCCGGAAGAATAATAGCTACCGGAACCGAAGCTAATTTAATGCAAGGAAAAACTCATGAAAATATCAAAACCATTCGCCCACTAAAAGATGGTGTAATTGCAGATTTTCAAGCCTCTGAAGAAATGATTAAGGAATTTGTGAAAAAAATTCCTGCCTTTCGAAAAAAGTTTTTTCCTCCGTCACTGAGAATGGTCATTTGCATTCCATCAGGAATTACTGAAGTTGAAAAAAGAGCTGTACAAGATTCTGCCAGACATATGAATGCTAAGGAAATTTACCTTATTTATGAGCCCATGGCTGCTGCAATAGGTGTTGGAATTGATATTATGGAACCTAAAGGGAATATGATTATAGATATCGGAGGTGGAACTACTGAAATTGCAGTGGTAGCATTAGCTGGAATCGTTTGTGATCAATCTGTGAAGGTTGCTGGTGATTTATTTACCAATGATATCATGTACTACATGCGAACTCAACATAATCTTTATGTTGGAGAAAGAACTGCTGAAAAAGTAAAAATAGCGATTGGTTCAGCAACTGAAGATCTTGACAATCCTCCAGAGGATATGTTGGTTCAAGGTAGAGATTTATTAAGTGGTAAACCAAAGCAAGTTCAAATCTCACACAGAGAAATTGCAAAAGCCTTAGATAAATCAATTCTTAGAATAGAAGATGCAGTAATGGAAACATTATCTAAAACACCACCTGAATTGGCTGCTGACATCTACAATACCGGAATATACCTTGCGGGTGGAGGCTCTATGTTGAGAGGTTTAGACAAAAGACTTTCTAGAAAAACAGATTTACCAGTTTATATTGCCGAAGACCCTTTAAGAGCAGTAGTGAGAGGTACAGGTATTGCATTGAAAGAACTTGACAAATATAAAAATGTCTTAATGAAATAATCAAAGACATCCCTACTTCTTATGCAACAACTCATTAATTTTATTCAGAAGTATCGGTATTTTTTATTTTTTCTATTTCTAGAGCTTATTGCCTTCCAACTTATTATAAATAACCTAAGCTTTCACAAAAGTAAATTTATAAGTTCTGCCAGCTCCATAACTGGAGGTTTCTACAATAAAATTAACACAATCAGTGATTATTTTCAACTAGATATAGAAAACAAAGAATTATTAAACGAAAATTTAATCTTAAGAAACAAGCTCGAAAAACTATCCCAAAATATTGATACCGTAGCTGTTTCTAAAATTTTTAATAAAACAAAGTTTAGCCAAAGATATTCCTACTTTCAGGGTAGATTAGAAAAAAATCAATTTCGTAATAATTATAACTTTTTAACCATTAATTTAGGGGAAAAAGATAGTATAACTCCCGAAATGGGAGTTATTAATAGCAAGGGTATTCTTGGTATTACAGAAAATGTACTCCAAAGTTATTCAAGAGTTAGATCAATATTAAATAAGAATAGTAAGATTAACGCAAAACTGAAAAATAGCAACTATTTTGGGACCTTAACCTGGGATGGTCTTGATTATAACATTACGCAATTACTGGATATTCCAAGACAAGCAAAATTGAAAGTAGGTGATACAATTATAACTGGAGGAATGTCCTCAATTTTTCCTGAGGGAATCCCCATAGGAAGGGTTAATAATATTGTTAATGAATTAAGCATAAAAAGAATCATAAATATTCAACTCTTTAATGATATGAGTAACCTGAAAAATATTTATGTTGTTAAAGATTTTGACAAACAGCAACTTATGAATCTTGAAAAATTGAGTAATGAGTAAAATTCGTGTTTATTTATGGATAATAATCATCCTCTTCCTCCAAATATTAGTATTAAATAATATTAATTTTTCTCAACACATTAATCCATATCTATACATATCTTTTATTTTCCTATTTCCATTAAATAAAAATCGATTTATTTTTTTGTTAGCTGCTTTTTTTTACGGTTTAACCTTAGATATCTTCTCTGATACTGGCGGTATTCATGCAGCCTCTCTTTTATTTGTTGGCTTTATACGCTTATATTTTATCAAACTTTTTTTTAGAAAAAATGATATAGACTATCTCCTTTTTAATCTTCATTCTGAAGCATTTGGACAAGTATTTAATTATGTAGTAAGCCTAACAATAATTCATCATTTTATATTATTTGCATTAGATAACTTTAGTTTTAACAATATGAATATTGTATTGTTAAACACTATATATTCTAGTATTTCTACCCTAGTTCTTTATTTTTTGGGATCATATATTTTAAGAAAAAAACAACCGCGTTAATATGAAAAGGAGTTTTTTACTATACTTTTTAATCACTCTAATTGGATTCTTTTTTGTGGGAAGGTTGTTTCAATTACAAGTTATAAGAGGCAGTAATTACAACCCTGTAAAAACATCTGCTGTTAAAGTAAAATTTGACATGCCCGAAAGAGGTTATGTTTATGATAGAAATGGAGAATTACTAGTTGCCAATCAACTCTCATACGATGTAACTATAGTCCCAAACGAAGTAACCCCTTTGGATACATTAGAATTTTGCTCTCTTTTAAAAATAAGTAAAGAAAACTTTATAAAGCGTTTTAAAAAGGCGGAAAATTATGCCCCATGGTTAGAATCCGTTTTTTTAAAACAACTCGCAAAAGAAGATTTTGCTTTCTTACAAGAAAAGCTTCACAAATTTCAAGGTTTTTACATTCAAAAAAGAGTGATAAGAAATTATCCTATAAAATCTGCTGCAAATGTTTTAGGTTATATTAGTGAAGTCAATGAACTTGTTGCAAAAAAAGACAACTACTATCAACAGGGAGAACTCATTGGTAAAGCTGGAATAGAAGCTCAGTATGAAAAAATATTGAGAGGAAAAAAAGGAAAAAAATATTTTCGAAGAGATCGATTCAATAAAATAAAAGGACCTTTTAAAAACGGTTTATATGATTCTACAGCTGTTAATGGAAAAGATATTACATTAACTATAGATAGTAAACTTCAGCAATATGGAGAATATTTAATGAAAGGAAAACGTGGTGGTATCATAGCGTTAGAACCCTCTAGCGGTGAAATTTTAGCTTTAGTAACTTCACCCAACTATGACCCAAACATGATGGTAGGACGTTTACGATCCCCTAACTCTGTAAAACTTATAGGAGACACTATTAACAAGCCAATGTATGACAGAGGACTCAAAGGAACTTACCCCCCAGGATCCCCATTTAAATTAATTAATGCATTAATCGGACTTCAAGAAAATGTTATTGATGAAAATACCCATTTCTTTTGTAATGGAGGTTATCGTTATGGAAATCGTAAAAGAGAATTCATGAAGTGTCATTGTGATATTTATGGAAAACCTATTCATCTAAATTCAGCCATTTCAAAATCTTGTAATAGCTATTTTGCCAATACATATAAAAGAATTGTTGAAAAAAATAAGAATTCTGTGAGCGGATTGAATAACTGGAGTGCTCATGTTAAAAGTTTTGGATTGGGTAATTATCTGGGATATGATTTACCTGAAGGTGATAAAGGTTTAATACCAGATGGAAATTATTACAATAGGATGTATACCTATAAATGGAATGCATCAACAAATATTTCTAATGCTATTGGTCAAGGAGAGGTTTTAACCACTCCTATTCAACTGGCAAATATTACCGCAGCTATAGCAAATAGAGGCTTTTTTTACACCCCTCATGTAGTTAAAAAAATTGACAACCAAGCCATTTCAGATTCATCATATACAATACCAAAGTATACTACCATTGATAAAAAGCACTTTGAACCAATTATTCAAGGGATGCATGAAGTTTTTAAAACAGGTACTGCAAGTTGGGTAAATATTGATGGTATTGATATTGTTGGAAAAACAGGCACCTCTGAAAATTTCATGAAGGTTGGTAGAAAAAAAATTAAACTCCCAGACCATTCAATTTTAGTAGCTTTTGCGCCCAAAAATAATCCTAAAATTGCGGTTGCAGTTTTTATTGAAAATGGAGGATTTGGTTCAACTGTTGCCGCTCCAATAACAAGTCTTATGATTGAAAACTACTTAACTGGAGAAATCAAAAGAAAATGGATAGAAGAACGTATGTTGAATACAGATTTAAGTCCAATATATGAAAAACAAACTTTAGCATTACAACAAATTGAGGCAGGAACAAAATAATATTTTTTCTGGTATTGACTGGCCACTTGTACTATTTTTTGTGCTACTTGTTGGTTTTGGATGGGTAAATATATATGCTGCATCTTACACTGATGAAAACATTCAGGTATTTGATTTTTCCTCAAAATACGGCAAACAACTTCTTTGGATATTATTTAGCATTCCTCTTATTATTTTGATTTTGTTTATAAATGCAAAATTTTATCAGCGTTTCTCAAGTATTTTCTTTATTCTTTCATTATTAACTTTAATTGGCTTATTTATCTTTGGGACAGAAATTAATGGAGCTAAATCATGGTATCGTATTGGAAGTGTTAGTATACAACCCTCAGAATTTGCAAAAACATTTACTGCATTAGCTCTTGCAAAATTAATGAGTGATAGAAAATATAATTTGAGTTTACTAAAAAATCAACTCAAGGCATTTATTGTCATTTTTTTACCTGCTTCACTTATTGCACTTCATGATCCAGGATCTGCTATTATATATTTAGCATTTTTCTTTGTCTTAAATAGAGAGGGATTAACCTTGGCCTACATCATTTTTGGTATTCTATCTATCATATTATTTATTGCTACGATTTTAGCTGGTGTAAAAGTTATCATAGGTTTTTTATATGTTCTAATAACTATCTATATTATTTATCGCCTATACAGGAATAAACGTTTCTTGAAATTTAATTGGATTAAGGTTTTAGGACTATATTTATTTTCTTCGATCTTTATTTTAAGTGCAGATTATTCCTATAATAATATTTTAAAAAAACACCAAAGAGATCGATTTGAGGTAATCTTGGGAAAGACCTCAGATACTAAACAAATTGGGTATAACTCAGATCAATCTATACAAACAATTAGTTCTGGAAAATTTTGGGGAAAGGGTTTTCTTGAAGGAGACAAGACTCAAGGTAATTTTGTGCCCGCACAGGATACAGACTATATCTTTAGCGTTGTAGGAGAGGAATGGGGTTTTGTGGGATCTAGTTTTGTTATTTTTTTATTTATGGGGCTTCTTTACAGGATAATTTACAAAGCAGAAAAACATGCCAATAAATTTGGTAGAATTTATGGTTATGGAGTAGCCTCTATTTTATTTTTTCATTTGATTGTAAATATTGGTATGGTAATTGGACTTTTACCAACTGTTGGAATACCGTTACCCTTTTTCAGCTATGGTGGCTCTTCATTATGGGGATTTACCCTTTTACTTTTTATCTTTATAAAACTAGATACTCAAAAAAGTTATGATTGGTAATTTCTTTTTTGTGCAAAAAAAACGCTCTGTTTTGAATCAAAACAGAGCGTTTTTTTTTTAGAAATTTAAATACTATAACGAAGCTACTTGCTTGGTTAATTTTGACTTTAAATTAGCTGCTTTATTTTTGTGTATAATATTATTCTTAGCTAATTTATCTAACATTGAAACCACTTTAAGTAACATCCCCTCAGCTTCCTTCTTGTTTGAGGATGCGCGTAAATCTCTTACAGCATTACGTGTAGTTTTATGCTGATGCTTATTACGTAATCTTTTAGTCTCGTTACTTCTTATTCTTTTTAATGCTGACTTATGATTTGCCATTTCTTTAATGTTTTTTTTAAAACTTGTAGTCCGTACGGGAATCGAACCCGTGTTACCAGGATGAAAACCTGGCGTCCTAACCCCTAGACGAACGGACCAAATGCAAACAAAATTTAAATAATCCTTTGATTGCGGATGCAAATATACAACGTTTTTAAAACTCTACAATATTTTTTTAAAAAATTTAGTAGGCCTTTGCGAATAAGACTCTTCTTACTGATTTTTTCCCTGAAAAAACACAGAAACCGTGCTCCTCTTTTGCATCATTTGGGATACATCGGATGGTTGCTTTAGTTAATTCTTTAATTTTATTTTCAGTTTCAACTGTTCCATCCCAATGCGCAGAAATAAATCCTCCTTTGTTGTTAATTGTGTCTTTAAACTCATCAAAGCTATTTACTGGCGTAATATGCTTTTTCTGGTATGAAAGTGCTTTTGCAAATAAATTTTCTTGAATTTCCTCTAATAAATTTTCAATATAATTAATTAACTCATCTTGAGAAATGGTCTTTTTTTCTAGAGTGTCTCTTCTAGCAACCTCAACTGTATTGTTCTCTAAATCACGGTTACCAATAGCAATTCTTACAGGAACACCTTTAAGTTCATATTCTGCAAACTTTGCTCCGGGTCTAAAGGTGTCTCTATCATCAAATTTGACTGAAATTCTTTTTGATTTTAATGATTTAACAATAGATGTAGCTTTTTCAGAAATCACAGCTAACTGTTCTGCCCCTTTGTAAATTGGAATGATTGCCACCTGAATTGGTGCAAGTTTTGGAGGTAATACTAATCCCAAATCGTCTGAATGAGTCATTATTAAACCTCCAATTAATCGAGTAGATACCCCCCAAGAAGTTGCCCATACATATTCTTGTTTACCCTCTTTAGAAGTGTATTTTACATCAAACGCTTTCGCAAAATTTTGACCTAAAAAATGAGATGTCCCTGCCTGTAAAGCCTTACCATCTTGCATCAATGCCTCTATTGTATAAGTTTCTTCGGCACCAGCAAACCTTTCGCTTTCAGATTTATAACCTTTTACTACTGGCATTGCCATGAAGCTCTCAGCAAATTCAGCATAGATTTTTTGCATTTGAACTGCTTCTGATACTGCTTCAGTTTTCGTTGCATGTGCAGTATGCCCCTCTTGCCATAAGAACTCAGCCGTTCTCAAAAATAATCTAGTTCTCATTTCCCAGCGAACAACATTAGCCCACTGATTTATTAATAGAGGTAAATCTCTGTAGGACTGAATCCATCCTTTGTAAGTATTCCAAATAATAGCCTCAGAGGTAGGTCTGACAATTAACTCTTCCTCCAATTTCGCTTCAGGATCAACCCTTAGTTTACCCGTATTATCTGGATCATTTTGTAATCTATAGTGCGTAACTACGGCACACTCTTTAGCAAATCCCTCGGCATTTTTTTCTTCAGCTTCAAATAAACTTTTAGGAACAAACAGCGGGAAATAAGCATTCTCGTGCCCAGATTCTTTAAACATCCTATCTAATTCTGCTTGCATTTTCTCCCATATAGCAAAACCATAGGGCTTTATTACCATGCAGCCCCTAACCGCAGAATTTTCGGCTAGATCTGCTTTTTGTATAATTTCATTATACCATTTAGAATAGTCTTCTGCTCTTTTTGTTAACTTCTTACTCATAATCCAAACTTTGGCACAGATGTTGTTATTTATTGGTTATTAAATAAATTGTAAATTTGATGTGATGTAAAAATACGAAAGCAAAACTAACGCATTTTAAGCACAGACAATAAAAAAAAAGCTTTTTAGTTACATTCTTTGCTTTTTTTGACACTAAAAAAATTATTATGAAGTTAAATTACCACAAATCAAACCTGTTACCACTACTGTTTATTCTGGCATTTGCTTTGATAACATCATGTACTGTTTATCAAAACGTTCCTGAAACTGATGGTATTTATTCTTCAGAAAGCAATAGAACAAGAATAATTGTTGATAACACCAAAGAATACCAAGAACACGAAAATCAGTACTTCACAAGAGAACTTGAAAGAATTGATGGTATTAATGGAACAGATATCCTTACCAACATTGAAGCCTATAGTTCAATTGAAGACACCATAAATAATGCTCCTGAAAGTATCTATTCATACAATATGAATAATGCTTGGGGAAATGAAGACAGTGATCAAGTAGTTATTAATCTAAATTTAAATAACCTTGGATACGGATGGAATAATTATTGGAATTTTTACGATCCTTATTATAGTTTTGGGTATTTAAACCCTTGGAATAGAAGAGCATGGAGATTTGGATGGAGAAATAGGTTTGGTGATCCATCCTTTTGGCCTGGTTACGGATATTTCCAGTTTCCATATTACAACCCTTTTTTCAATGGAATATATGGGTATGGTTATTTTAATTCAAGAAACTATTATGGCCACGGCTTCATGTATAATAGGTACAGAAACTTTAATTACGGAAGGAGAAATTATTATAACAATGGTTTAAGCTCAAGAAACTATTATAATTCTAGAAGGGTAAACAACAATAACAGAAGAGTAACCTTCTCTAACAGAAGATCACAAAATACCTCTAGAAACATCAATATTGATAATCTTGCAAATAGGCTAAGAATTGATAAAAATAAAATTAAGGTTTATAGCCAAACAAAAAATGTTCCTGTAAAAAGTAGACGAACTAGAAGTACCAGAGAAAACCCTGATGTTCGTTCAAGTAGTACATCAAACAGATCTAGATATAACTCAAATACTTCAAGATCCAGAAACAATTCGAATGCTTCAAGATCTAGAAACATTAGTTCTCCAAGAACTAGGAACAATAGTTCTCCAAGGCGTTCTTCATTTAGAAGTAGTAATTTTTCACGAGGAAGCAGCTCATCCTCTGGAAGAAGTTCTTCTGGGAGTAGGAGTTCGTCATCGAGAAGCTCTTCTAGAAGAGGTGGTTAAAATTTAATCAATTATTTATGAAAAAAATTATTTCTTTTGTGGTATTTGCTGCACTAACAAGTGCGTCTTATTCTCAATCTCTTGGTTATCAAAATATAGCTATCATGTTTTCAAATAATGATGAAAATGGGAGTGCTAGGTTTGTTTCTATGGGTGGAGCCTTTGGTGCACTGGGCGGAGATGTTTCTTCTATGCTGATTAACCCTGCTGGAATATCAGTTTTTAATGGTAATAATGCAGCGATAGCATTTCAAACACGAAATACTGACATTGCAACCACCTACTATGGTAATTCCCTAACAACTCAAGAAGATTTTTTCAATATATCAAATGCAGGTGCAGTATTTACTTTCGAAAACAACATAGATGATGAGTGGTCGAAATTTGCTTTTGGTGTAAACTTTAGAGTTACAGCTGATTTTGAAAATCGATTTAATGCTAACGGAAATAGTGGATTTTCTACATTTGATATTTTCCCTCTTGATGAAAGTCAAAACCCAATTCTGTATAATGTATCAGAAAATCAAGAATTCTCAAACTTTTACAATGGTGAGTTGTCTGAGTTAAATTTTGTATTCTCAGGACTGTATGAGGAAAAATTTCATGTTGGGGCTGGATTGAACTTTTACGACATTAATTTTAGTCAACAAACTCTTTTGATGGAAAGTAATAATGATGGTAATGAAAACACATTAACTTCAAAGTTTTATCAAGAAAATTATACAAATGGTGTTGGTTTTTCTTTGAGTGCAGGTTTCATTTATAAACCAACAAATGCTATTCGTCTAGGTTTGAGCTATCAATCACCAACATGGTTCACAGAACTCATAGAAAACACCAACATCATTAATAATGATGGCTTTTTGGGAGATACTGAAATTCAGGTAAGTAATGATAACGTAATTTATGATAACACTTTTGGAGGAAACTTACCCATACAAGAACTACTATACAAATTAAGAGCACCTGCAAAAATTACAGCAAGTACAGCATTTATTTTTGGAAAAATAGGGTTAATTAGTTTAGATTATTCATCAAAAAATTATAATAATTTATACTTATCAGGTGATAATTTTACACCAGAAAATTTATTTTTTGAGAACCAACTACAAAACGCTAGTTCAATTCATCTTGGTACAGAATGGAGAATTAATCAATTAAGTTTACGAGGAGGCTATCAATATCTAGAAAGCCCTTATAAAAATTTAATTTTTTCAGATGATCAAGAAACGTATTCATTTGGATTAGGGTATAATTTTGGATCTGTAAAACTTAATTTAGCCTACAGAAAAAGCAATAAGAGAGAACAATACAACTTTTATCCTCGATATAATCAAATAGAGGCGGCACAATTAGCCATTGACAATACTGTAGTTACAATTGGACTCTCTGTAAATATCTGATAAGATCTAAGTGAATTTCAAAAAAAACACCATTTTTTAACATCCTTTTTTATTTCTATTTAACATATCTATTCATTTTTTTGCAGTAATTTTGTTGCTTATTTTATTTTTAATGAGTGCACATAAAATTACAATTCAACCCACTAACAACGAAAACATCTTAAAATTTGTAAGCAATCAAATTTTAATAAATGGAGGGAGTTACGAATTTAATAATATTGATGAAGCTAAAAACTCACCTCTAGCCCAACAATTATTTTATTTGCCTTTTGTAAAAAAAATCTTTATCACAGCAAATTTTATTGCAATTCAACGGTATAATATTGTTGAATGGATTGATGTACAAGAAGAAGTTAAAGAACAAATTGAAGCTTATTTTGTAGCAGGTGGAATCGCTGTGAAGGAAAATTCTGAGTCGAGAAAAAAAGCAGCAATTGAGGTTTATGCAGAATCAACTCCAAATCCATCCACTATGAAATTTGGAACCAATACCTCTTTAACAACTTTGGATGTTGAATATAAAAATATTGAAGAAGCCAGCAAATCTTCCCCACTAGCAAAAGCATTATTTGGATTTCAATTTGTAAAAGAAGTATTCATATCTCAAAATTACATATCCATTACTAAATTTGATATAATAGAATGGAATGATATTTATGCTGAAATAAGAAACTTTATAAGCTCATATTTACAAGACAATAAACCCATCATAACAGAACTTCCAAAGTCTATCCAAAAAACAACTCAATCCTCTCAGAAAGAATTTGATCCTGAAGAATTTGAGGGAACTCCTGCAAAAATTGTGGCTATTTTAGATGAATATATTCGTCCTGCAGTTGCATCAGACGGTGGTAATATAGCCTTTAAATCTTATGATCAAGAAAGTAAGATTGTGAGTGTAATTTTACAAGGAGCCTGCAGTGGATGCCCATCTTCAACCATTACCCTAAAGAATGGTATAGAGACCATGTTACAAGAAATGCTACCTAATGAAATTAGCCAAGTAATCGCTATTAATGGATAATTAAATTTCAAGTATCAATAGACAAAATAAAATGCCTAAAATAATTAAACCATATAAAGATTCTAAGCTAGGTAAAAAAGAGCAAGTTGCAACCATGTTCAACAATATATCAAAGCACTATGATGACTTAAATAGAGTTATATCATTTGGGATCGATATCAGTTGGAGAAAAAAAGTAGTTAAGATTATTTCAAAAAATAATCCTCAACAAATCCTAGATATAGCCACAGGAACTGGAGACTTAGCATTAATGATGTCAGCACTTCAACCAAAAAAAATTATTGGTTTAGACATTTCAGAAGGTATGTTGGCCGTAGGAAAAGAAAAAATATCCAAGGCTAATTTAGATGACAAAATTGAAATGATTGTTGGTGATTCAGAAAGCATGCCTTTCGAAGACAACACTTTTGATGCCATTACGGTATCATTTGGGGTTCGAAATTTTGCCAATTTAGAAAAAGGTCTACTTGAAATAAGACGAGTCTTAAAACCTAGCGGAACATTTGTTGTTTTAGAAACCTCAAATCCAACAAAATTTCCATTCAAACAAGGGTATAAATTTTATACTTCTTTTATTTTACCCTTAATTGGTAAATTATTCTCTAAAGATAAAATAGCTTACTCTTATCTTAGCGAATCTGCAAATTATTTTCCTTTTGGTGAAACCTTCAACAATATTTTAAAAGATAATGGGTTTATTAATACAGAATATACCCCTGTAACATTTGGTGTTGCTACTATATACTCTGCTTCTAAATAATATGAAAAAAATACTATTTTTTATTGTTTGTGTATTACTAATACTCCCTGCATCTTCTCAAACAAGAAGAAATGTAGATAACCTGCCCACTTTCGATGATCCAAAAATTCATTATGGTTTTTATTTAGGTATAAATCAAAACGATTTTAAGGTTAACTATAGACCTAGTAATTTTCCAAATACAGTTGTTGAAATAAAACCTACTTCTGGATTTAATGTGGGTTTAATTGCAGATTTAAGAATTCATAAAAACATAAATTTACGTTTTGAACCCGGGCTAATTAGTAATTCTAAGTCCATTTATTTTAACAACAATTTACTATTACTTACAGCAAGAGATAGCATTCGAGAAATTGGCTCTACGTATTTACATTTGCCTTTAGTTTTAAAATTGAGTACAGACAGATGGAATAATGTAAGGCCTTATGTACTTGCTGGAGTATCTTACGATCATAATTTTTCTAGTAACCAAGAAAATTCTGACGATAATTACAGTGGAGAATTTAGGATGAAAACTAAAAACTTTATGTATGAGGTTGGCTTTGGGGTAGATATTTATTTATCTTTTTTTAAGTTTTCACCATCTATTCGAGGACTTTTTGCCATGAATAGAGAACTTATTGACGACAATAACAATGATAGTCCATGGACATCACCAATTAACACCTTTTCTACACGCGGTATTTTTATAAATTTTGCTTTTGAATAAATTTACCTTCTAAATTCATTCAATAAAATAGCAGTCGCTGAAGCAACATTTAAGCTCTCTGCTTGTTGAGAATTACCATATCTTGGTATGGATAGCTTACTGCTTATTAATTGTTTTATAGGTTCCGAAATACCATTGGCTTCATTTCCCATAACCAAAATAGCTGAGCTAGGCAGTTGAGATTTATAGACACTAACCCCATCCATATCTGCTACAAAAATTGGTGAAGATACTGTTTCAAGATACGCTGCTAAGTTAAGATAAGAGATGGATACTCGGGTTAAAGAACCCATACTGGCTTGAACCACCTTTGAATTATAACAATCTACTGTTTCTCTAGAGCAAATAAGTTGTTTTACACCAAACCAATCACATAATCGAATAATAGTTCCTAAGTTTCCAGGATCATTAATAGTATCCAGTGCCACAATTAATCCTGAAGAATCAACTTTTGTTTCCCTTGGTATTTTAAAGAGCGCAAGAACTTTATTTGGGGTTTTTAAACTGCTAATTTTTTTTAACTCCTGAGGAGATACTTCAATAAAACAATCTAAAAAAGAAAAATCATTATCAGTGGAAAATAAAATTTCCAATTCATAGGATGATTTTAAAAACTCACGAACTACTTTTACCCCTTCCACAACAAATAATTGATGTTTTTGACGATACTTTTTTTGAGATAAACTAGTTATTAGTTTATGATATTTATTGGATAGTTTCATTTAATAAATTAGATTACTAAAATAGAATAATAAAAACTGAAGCTTTTATTTTAATGTGCTAGTGAAAAAATTTCTTATTAAAGAACTCAAAAGTAGTATTTTTGAGTTTATATTTTGGATGTAATTCATGAAAAAAATATTTATTTATTCTTTATTAATATTATTTTTATCTGGTTGTAGCTCGGTAAAGAGAGTAAAAGACTCTGACTATTTATTGACTCAGAATACTATCGTTGTTAACGATAAAAAAAGTAACAATACAGATTTAATTGAATTATTAGTTCAAAAACCAAATAGCAAAACATTGGGTCTACCGTTGTCTTTGTACTTTTATAATTTAGGAGACAATAATAAACCAAAAAAAGCTTCAGATTGGGGAACTCTCAAACCAAAAACATATAATTTCATCAAAAATGTTTTTTCGGAAAAGCAAAGTATTTCTTTTGCAAACAGTATGATTCGTTTGAATAATTGGTTTTTAAAAAATGGTCAATCCCCAATAACCATTGATGATAAAAAAATTAAAAAAACCATTAATAACCTAACGGCATACCATAAAAATAGGGGGTATTTTAGAGTAGAAGTAAGTTCAAATAAAAAACTTCTTAATAATAAAAAAGGTGAAATAGATTATATCATCAACACAGGTCGACCAACGTATATAGATTCTATTCGAACAAAAATAAAATCCCCTGTTTTAGACTCTTTATATCAATCAAAGAAAGCGATGTCCTATTTAAAAACAGGAGATCAATTTATTGAGAGTAATTTCATTAAAGAGGCCAAAAGAATTACCAGCCTTTTTAGAAATAATGGTATTTATCACTTTACAGAAAATGATTTAGGCTATTACAACATTGACACAGCCAATACAAACAACTACAAAACAAACATTGATCTTGTTATTTTTGATAAAAAAAGAGTTTTAAAATCAAATGGAGATTATATTTTAAAACCCTACAAGATTCAAAAAATAAGGAAAGTGACTGTTTATACAGATTATTCATTTTCTAAAAAAGACACTCCGAACCTAGACTCTGTAAATTATAAAGGGATTACTTTTCTTGCCCATAAAAAAATAAAGTACAATCCAAAACTCTTATCAGAATCTATCTTTGTTAAACCTAATGATGTATATGCTGACTCCTTGAGAAATTTAACCAGAAAACATCTAAAATCATTAAGAAATTTTAAGGTAATCAATATCAAATACGAACCTGTAGATAGTCTTAACAATCAACTAGATGTCTCAATTTTACTTACACCTTTAGATAAATTTAGTTTAGACCTAGAAACTGAACTTACACACTCAAATATCAGAGATCTTGGTATTTCTGCAAAATTCTCTATTGTAAATAGAAATATTTTTAAGGGTGCTGAAATTTTTAAACTTTCATTTTTAAGCTCATTTTTTAATGCTTCACAAGATGCAAATAAGGAGGAACAATTCTTCAATTCATGGGAAATTGGAGCAGATATGTCCCTAGAAATCCCAAGATTTGTTGCCCCTTTTGGAATCAATAAACTAGTTCCAAAAAGAATGTCTCCAAAAACTGTCTTTTCATTAGGAACAAGTATTCAGCAAAATATCGGATTAGATAGAGAAACCGTAACAGCATTAATGAGTTACAAATGGCAATACAATGCAAAAAAAACAATTCAATTAGATATTTTTAATACACAATATGTCAGAAACTTAAGAATTGGTAATTATTTTGACATCTATAACTCAGAATATGTAAAACTAAATTCTATCGCAAAAGAATTTTTTAACGACCCAAATTATAATCTAGAAAGACGGCAAGAAACAGTCACTTTCATGAGAAATGTTTTTAACGATTTAGATTTTCTAGCGAATAATCCCGATGCTTACAGAAATAATTTAAATATATTAGATCGATACAATATCATAACATCAGACTTTTTAATTCCAACAATAGCCTATTCGTTTACCTACAATAATCAAAGCGACTTTAGAGATAATAACTTTTCCTTTTTTAAAATAAGAGTTGCCAACTCAGGAAATATAGGAGGATTATTATCTAATAAAAGAAATAACAATAACAGAAAAACTATTTTTAATATTCCACTAGCACAGTACTTTAAAACGGATATAGAATATAAAAAATTCTGGGAAATAGATGATACTTCAGTAATTGGTTTTAGAAGTTTTGTTGGTGCAATTATTCCTTACGATAATTCTGCGATACCTTTTACGAAGAGTTATTTTGCCGGAGGATCAAATGACATAAGAGCTTGGCAAACCTATGATTTAGGACCCGGGAATAGAAATTCTGGATTAGAATATAATATTGGAAGTCTTAAGTTTTTAACTAGTGCAGAATATCGATTTGATTTGTTTGGAAGTTTAAAAGGAGCATTATTTGTTGATGCTGGTAATATTTGGGATATTACAAACTCAATATTTGCAGAAGAAGAAGCTAAATTTAATGGTGTTAATTCATTTAAAGAAATAGCGGTTGGCTCTGGTTTTGGACTCAGATATGATTTCAGTTTTTTAGTCTTTAGACTTGACCTAGGTTTTAAAATGCACGAACCTTATTTAGAAACTAATAAATGGTTTAGAAATTACAATTTTTCAAATGCAGTATATAACATAGGAATAAATTATCCTTTTTAAGCATTTTCACTTTTTTTCCTAAAACGATTTCGACGATTTTTAAGCTCATCTCATCCAAAATAGGTCACTTCTAGCTATTTTTTGATTACTTTTGGTGCCTAAAATTCAACCTTTTAAACAAACAAAATGAGTCACAATATAAAACCGGGAGTTGCTACTGGAGAAGAAGTTCAAGCTATTTTTAAACTTGCAAAAGAAAAAGCATTTGCTTTACCAGCTGTAAATGTTGTTGGTTCAAATACTATTAACGCTGTTTTAGAAACAGCAAAAGAACTAAATGCCCCTGTAATTATTCAATTCTCTAATGGAGGAGCACAATTTAATGCTGGAAAAGGCTTATCTAATGAAGACCAAAAAGCAGCGATAGTTGGAGGAGTGGCAGGTGCTAAACACATCCACTTACTAGCTGAAGCATATGGGGTCCCTGTTATTTTACACACAGACCATTGTGCGAAAAAGTTGTTGCCATGGATTGACGGTTTGTTAGAGGCAAGTGAAGAGCATTTTGCTGCTACAGGAAAACCTCTATACAGTTCTCACATGATTGATTTGTCAGAGGAACCTATTGAAGAAAATATTGAAATTTGTAAAACCTATTTAGCGCGTATGTCTAAAATGGGAATGACTTTAGAAATTGAATTAGGAATCACTGGAGGAGAAGAAGATGGTGTTGATAATACAGATGTTGATGCATCAAAACTATACACACAACCAGAGGAAGTAGCCTATGCCTATGAAGAGCTGATGAAAGTTAGTCCTCAATTTACTATAGCTGCTGCATTTGGTAATGTTCACGGTGTTTATAAACCTGGAAATGTAAAGCTAACACCAAAAATTCTAAAAAACTCTCAGGAATTTATTTCTCAAAAATATAACGTTCCTCACAATACAATTGATTTTGTATTTCATGGAGGATCTGGTTCAACACTAGAGGAAATTAGAGAATCTATTGGTTATGGTGTAATTAAAATGAATATTGATACTGATTTACAATATGCTTTTACTGAAGGGATTAGAGATTACATGCAAGGTAAAGCAGATTATTTAGCAAGTCAAATTGGAAATCCAGATGGTGAAGATCAACCAAATAAAAAATATTATGATCCTAGAAAATGGTTGCGAGAAGGAGAAGTTACATTCAAAACTAGATTAAAAAAAGCTTTTGAAGATCTAAACAATGTAGATACTTTATAGTTCAATAAGGCCAGAAAAAAAGAAAGTCTGTTTAAATATTTAAACAGACTTTCTTTTTTGTTGGAATGTTAAATATTATTCTATTAAATTTGTCAACTTAGTTTAAGTAAAAAAATACTTAGACTAAGTTCATAAACAGACGACTAACTAACACATATGGCTTGGTTTAAAAGAAAAGAAAAAGGAATTAATACACCCACGGAAGCAAAAAAAGATACTCCAAAAGGCTTGTGGTATAAAACTCCTAGTGGTAAAATAATAGATACTGAAGAATTAAAACGTAACCTTTATGTAAGTCCTGAAGACGGCTATCATGTTAGAATTGGCAGTAAAGAATACTTTGAAATGCTCTTTGATAACAATAAGTTTAAAGAACTAGATTCGAAAATTACAGCGAAAGATCCTCTTAAGTTCGAAGACACAAAAAAATACCCAGATCGATTAAAAGCTGCGCAAGAAAAAACTAAATTAAAGGATGCCGTTAGAACTGCTGTGGGTAAATCTTTAGGTAAAGATATTGTAATAGCAGCAATGGATTTTTCTTTTATTGGTGGATCTATGGGAAGTGTTGTTGGTGAAAAAATTGCTAGAGCAATAGAACACTCAATTAAAAATAGACTGCCTTTTTTAATGATTTCAAAATCTGGTGGAGCCAGAATGATGGAAGCCTCTTTATCATTGATGCAATTGGTAAAAACCTCTGCTAAACTTGCACAACTTGCAGAAGCAAAAATACCCTACATTTCCTTATGTACAGATCCAACAACAGGAGGAACTACCGCCTCATTTGCGATGTTAGGAGATATTAATATAGCTGAACCGAATGCATTAATCGCATTTGCGGGTCCAAGAGTTGTTAGAGACACAACGGGTAAAGATTTACCAGAAGGATTCCAACGATCTGAGTTTGTATTAGAACATGGTTTTCTTGACGGAATTTATGAAAGAAAAAATCTAAAAAAACAAATTAATCTGTATATAGATTTGATATTAAATCAACCCATCAGAGCATAAACTAGTTGTTATTTTACATTCTAACCTTCAATAGATTAGAGCCTATCTTGTACTTTATTCTTCTAACTTTATTTTGTAGGTTACCTTATAAAATAATTGTACATTTGCATCTTCAATGAAAAAATCATTGATGTGCATAAAAATCATTTAAATAATATTGGCATGTATTTAACTAAAGAAGTAAAAGAATCAATCTTCGAAAAACACGGTAGTAGTAAAACTAATACTGGTTCAACCGAAGGACAAATTGCGTTATTCACGCACAGAATTAATCATTTAACAGGACACTTAAAGCAAAATCGTAAAGATTTTAACACTGAGCGTTCTCTAGTAAAAATGGTTGGAAAGCGTAGAAGTCTTTTAGACTATCTAAAGAAAAAAGATATCACTAGATATCGAGCAATAATTAAAGAATTAGGAATTAGAAAATAATACCTATTCAAAAGAGGTAGCTTCTGAGCTACCTCTTTTAATTTTTAATTCCATTGGATTAAAACAAACACACAACAACACACACAACAAGAAAAGTTTAATTAAGAAAGAATTATTAAAGTATGATTCCAAAAGTATTTAGAGAGGTCATAGACCTTGGAGATGGAAGAACCATCTCATTAGAAACCGGTAAACTAGCTAAACAAGCTCACGGTTCAGTTGTTGTTCAAATGGGAAAAGCAATGTTATTGTGTACTGTAGTGTCTAACTACAAACAGAGTTCAGTTGATTTTTTACCATTAACCGTTGATTATAGAGAAAAATTTGCCGCTGCAGGGCGTTACCCAGGCGGGTTTTTTAAAAGAGAAGCTAGACCAAGCGATGGGGAAGTGCTAACAATGCGTTTAGTAGATCGCGTTTTACGCCCATTATTTCCAAAAGATTACCATGCTGAAACACAAGTAATGATTCAGTTAATGTCTCATGATGAAGATGTTATGCCAGATGCATTAGCAGGTTTAGCAGCTTCAGCAGCTATTCAACTTAGTGATTTCCCTTTTGAATGTCCTATTTCAGAGGCTCGTGTTGCTAGAGTAAATGGAGAATTTATCATTAATCCTAGTAGAGCTCAGTTAGCAGAATCTGATATTGATATGATGATTGGGGCTTCAGCTGACTCTGTAATGATGGTTGAAGGTGAAATGGATGAAATTTCTGAAGAAGAAATGGCAGATGCAATAAAGTTTGCTCATGAATCTATAAAAATTCAAATTGAAGCCCAAGTTCGTCTTGCTGAAGCATTTGGGAAAAAAGAAGTTCGTGAATATACCACTGCTGAAGAGAATGAAGAATTAGCAAAAAAAGTACATGATTTAGCTTATGACAAATGTTATGCATTAGCAAAACAAGGAACTTCAAAAGCCGAACGTGGAGCTGCATTTGCAGAAATCAAAGAAGAAATAAAAGCTTCTTTCACTGAAGAAGAGATGGAAGAATTTGGAGAATTAGTGTCTAAATACTACAGTAAAGCTGAAAAAGAAGCAGTCAGAGAATTAACGTTAAGTGAAGGTATACGATTAGACGGACGTAAAACTGATGAAATTAGACCAATATGGTGTGAAGTAGATTACTTACCTTCAACTCATGGTTCTTCTGTTTTCACACGAGGAGAAACTCAAGCATTAGCAACTGTAACTCTGGGGACTTCTAGAGAAGCAAATAAAATTGATATGCCATCTTACGAAGGTGAGGAAACTTTTTATCTACATTATAATTTCCCTCCATTTTGTACAGGTGAAGCTAGACCACTAAGAGGAACCTCAAGAAGAGAAGTTGGTCATGGAAATTTAGCGCAAAGAGGGTTAAAAGGTATGATTCCTGAAGACTGCCCATACACTGTTAGAGTAGTATCTGAAGTATTAGAATCTAATGGTTCTTCCTCTATGGCAACAGTTTGTGCTGGAACTATGGCTCTTATGGATGCAGGGGTACAAATTAAAAGACCTGTTTCTGGAATTGCTATGGGATTAATTTCTGATGGACAACGTTATGCCGTATTATCAGATATCTTGGGAGATGAAGATCATCTTGGAGATATGGATTTTAAAGTAACTGGAACTTCAGAGGGAATTACTGCCTGTCAAATGGATATTAAAATCAAAGGATTAAGTTATGAAATTTTAGTCAATGCTTTAAAGCAAGCACGAGAAGGACGCTTACATATTTTAGGAAAACTAACAGATACTATTCCTGCACCAAATGCAGATGTAAAAGAACATTCTCCTAAAATGGTTACAAGAAGAATTCCTAATGATTTGATTGGAGCATTTATTGGACCAGGTGGTAAACATATTCAAGAATTACAGAAGGAAACTGAAACTACAATTGTAATTACAGAGGATCCTGTTACTGAAGAAGGTATCATTGAAATTTTAGGAACTAAACCTGAGGGTATAGAAACCGTTATTTCAAGAATAGAATCTATGATGTTTAAACCAGAAAAAGGTTCTGTATATGAAGTAAAAGTTATTAAAATTTTAGATTTTGGTGCTGTTGTTGAATATACTGAAGCTCCTGGAAATGAAGTTTTACTTCATGTAAGCGAGCTAGCATGGGAGCGAACAAATAATGTAACCGATGTTGTTAATATGGGTGATGTATTAGATGTAAAATACTTTGGTTTAGATCCTAGAACAAGGAAAGAGAAAGTTTCTAGAAAAGCTATTCTGCCAAAACCTGAAGGATTTGTAGAAAGACCTCCAAGAGATAACTCTAGAGGACGTGATCAGAGAGGAAGTAGAGATAATCGAGGACGTGATAATCGTAGAGATGATAGAAGACCTCGAGACAATCGAAAGCCAAAAGAAGACAACAAGAAAGAAGAGTAAAATCTTGTTTTTTAACTATTTATAATCGCCAAAAAAGTTTTTTTTGGCGATTTTTTTGTTTCCATACAACCGATATACTTTATTTTAGTTTCTTTGTAAAACAATATGAAAATACAACGTCTAACATATCTATCTTTAGGCTCAAATCAAGGAGATAAATTAAAAAATTTACAGGAAGCAATTCATAAAATTGCAGAAAATATTGGTGCTATTCAAAAAATATCATCTGTATATGAAACAGGTTCTTGGGGGTATGAAGGCGAAGATTTTTATAATATATGCATTAGTGTATCCACATATCTACAACCAGAGAGCCTTCTTAAGAAACTTCTGATTATTGAGAAAGAGCTAGGAAGGAAGAGAAATAAAACAAAGCAATATTCTGATAGAAGGATAGATATCGACATTTTATTATTCGATAATGAAATCGTATTTTCAAAAGATGTCATTATCCCCCACCCTAGAATGCTAGATAGAAAATTTGTTTTAGTTCCTTTAGTTGAAATCGCAAAAAACACGATTCATCCCATAGAAAAAAAACAACTTTACCATTATTTAAACAGCTGCACAGATACTACACTAGTTAAAAACACTTCGTCTAAACTGGATAGACCAATTCCTTTGACCGAAAAATATAACTACATAGCTATTGAAGGAAATATAGGTGCTGGAAAAACATCTTTAGCAAAATTGATGAGCGATGAATTTAACGCTAGAGTGATCCTAGAACGATTTGCAGACAACGCATTCCTTCCAAAATTTTATACAGATAAAGAACGCTTTGCTTTCCCTTTAGAAATGAGTTTTTTAGCAGACAGATATCAACAGCTAATTGATGATTTAGCTCAGTTTGATTTATTCAAAAACCTTATAGTATCTGATTACTATATTTTTAAATCATTAATTTTTGCACAAGTAACATTACAGAAAGAAGAATATACTTTGTACAGAAAAATTTTTGACATCATGTATAAAGAAATTGTAAAACCCGATTTATACATTTATCTGTATCAAAACACCAATAGACTTCTGGATAATATTAAAAAAAGAGGTCGAGACTATGAGCAGAATATTGAAGCAAGTTATTTGCAAAAAATTCATGATGGTTATAGTGGTTTTATCAAAACTGAACAACATCTTAACACACTAATTATTGATGTATCTGAATTAGATTTTGTAAACAACCATAATGACTACAAGCAAATATTAAGAATTATCAACTCACATGATTAAACTATCTCAACTTGTGTTTTTTTAAGCTATTATTTCTTTAACTCAAGTTTTTCTGCAAAATACTCACAAAAATCCCTCATAGTTGCAGACATTTTTTGATCATCTGTCGCTCGTTCAAAACTAGCAGCCA
>JAYOAM010000001.1:416728-445764 GCA_038104255.1 Flavobacterium sp.
CTCATAGTTGCAGACATTTTTTGATCATCTGTCGCTCGTTCAAAACTAGCAGCCATAGAAACTAAAGTTTGATGAAAAAATTGTTTCATTTCATCAACTGGCATGTCTTTAGTCCATAGATCTATACGTAAGGTATCCTTTTTTTTATGATCCCAAACAGACAACATAATTGCTTTTGAGGATTCCTTTTCAATTCCACCATCCTCTGCTGTCCAGTTAATATTTTCTGGGATTTTATTTTCATCTAACTCAACAGTAAATTCAATTTTAGAAGTGTGTGCTACGGCCATTATTTTCTTGGTTTATATTTAGATTTTTTAAAAATCTCTTCTTCATTTTTTATTAATAAATCTGATAAAGATACATCATTATTAGCCATAAATGAGCGAACAATTTGCATGCCAATCCATTGACCAATTCGTCCTGGAGAATTTTTGTCTTCACTGATATAAAATTTTGAAAAAGGTGCATCTTCTAAAAATCGTTTATTCAATTTTGTATCTGTACTATATAATAAATTATTTTCTATAAAATATTTCCAAACCTGTTCTTCATTTGTGAGTGCCCAATTGTATTTTATATTATTATATCCAATTCTTACTGCTTCAGATTTTAATGGCAAATAAAGTTCAAGGAGGTATAATTTTTTTCCTTCATGAATCATTTTAGCTAGAAAAGATCTATTGGTTAAAGGTTTAATTTGAGAATCTATAATAGCACTAGCAACATCAACAATAATTCTTTCCCGGACATTATTTTGCTTGATATAGGATGGAAAATCACCATAAAATGGATGAGTACTACCTAGATATACATCAAGTGATATAAATACTAGTTCTTGATTGTAAATAACTCTATAATCATAATCGATATTACTTAAGCCTGTAATAATATCTGGAGTATTAAATAGAGGATTATAATAGGTAACGTTTTGAAATAATGACCTCAATTCTGATTCTATATCAGAAAATGATGAATATAATTTTTGCGTTTCTCTATATAACTCTTGTTCATCTTTATCATTAACCTTAGCCTTCCAAATACTATCTGGAGTATTATCAGGAAAAAGTAGTGAATATTTATTTTTTAATTCTTCAAGATTTTCTCCCCCATGATCATAAAAATCTTGTTCAAATCGATTAATCATAAATTCTACTTCAATATTTGAAGTATCAACATTTTTTTTAACTTCTTTTTGACAAGAATTCAAAAATAGTAGAAGAACGAAAAATAAGAAATAATATCGCATATGCTTTGTATCTTAGCTACGTTTTAAAAACGTCAAAAATACTAAAATAGTTTTCTATGCAAGTTGAAAAAATTACTCAATATATAATTTCTTGGCTAAAAGAGTATGCAGCTAATGCTGGAGTTAAAGGATTTGTAATTGGTGTTTCAGGAGGAATAGATTCAGCTGTCACCTCCACATTATGTGCTAAAACGGGTTTTCCTACATTATGTTTAGAAATGCCTATTCATCAAGAAAAAAATCAAGAAAACAGAGCAACACGTCATATTTCTTTCCTTAAAAATCATTTTAAGAATGTACGTTCTACTCAAGTAAATTTAACTCCCGTTTTTAATAGCTTAGTTGAGGCGATGCCTAAAGTCATTAATGAAGAAGATCGTTTTATGAGTTTAGCCAATACTAGAGCTAGGTTGAGAATGACAAGCTTATATTATTTTGCTGGTTTAGAAAATTTGTTGGTTGCAGGAACTGGAAATAAAGTTGAAGATTTTGGTGTAGGGTTTTATACAAAATATGGAGATGGAGGTGTAGATTTAAGTCCAATAGCAGATTTGATGAAATCTGAAGTTTATTCAATTGCTGATTTTTTAGGAATAAATAAAGAAATTCAAAATGCTCCACCTACAGATGGCTTATGGGGTGATGACCGAACAGATGAAGATCAATTAGGTGCTAGCTATGATGAACTAGAGTGGGCTATGAATGCACAAACAATGGGTAAAAAAATTGATGAATTTGATGGAAGAAAAAAAGAAGTATATAAAATCTACCTGAATTTAAATACATCTAATAAGCATAAAATGGATCCGATACCCGTGTGTATGATTCCAAAAAAATTAAAGTAATCTAGCAGAGTTAAATACTTTTTTTGCCCTTAATAGCTGTCTCCGCCTTTGCTCTTTCGATATTTCTAGAGGTGTTAAAATGACAAGCATAAAAGATTTTGTAAGGAGGGCTAATTTTTTCATTCAGAGGCTAACTTTAAACTTTACCGTAAATCTAAAGAAAAAATAAAAACTATATTACAATAATATCTTAAAATTTGTGAGATAAATTTTTAAACAACTCTCATTAATTTATTATAAAGTCGTTTTTTTAGTTCAATATAGTTTTGAATCATTTCTAAATCAATATTCTTATCATCTAACGCTTCATTGGGTTGAATAAGTTGCTGAATTTTTTTATCTATTAAAATTCTTCTTAAATTAAGAATAGCGTCAGTTACTAATTTAGACAACACTTCTACAGATTCAGTAACAAAAATATTTTTTCGCTTCCAATCACTTAATGTATATTTTTCATCATCCATTAAAATTGAGGTAACAATAGAGGATATATGAGGATTTGAATGGTTAATAAATGTTTCCAAATCAATCTTATCCTCTCGATTGAGTTGATGAATCATTTCATAATAAATACTTTGGAAAACTTCATTTGAAAATTCTATTTCGTCATCTTGAAGATTTAAATATAACTCTTTAGAAACCTGATTGGTGTATTTTTCTTTTTCTAAATGGGTTACCCCATCTTCATCTTCAACTTCTATAAAATCTACAAAATCTGTTTCCTGATTTCCAAATAACAATAAAATTCTGATAATTTCTCTTTCCAAAATAAATAAAGAATTAACCTCTTTTATTTGTTCAGTTTGCTTTTTTACAACCTCAAATGACTGTTTTTCTTTTTGTTGTGTCTTTTTAGAATCTTGAGTATTTTTTGAAATCAATTGTGCCAATTCACTAAATAGAACTCGCTCAGATATCTCCATAATACGTGAACATTCTTGCACATAAACTTCTCGTTGAATACTGTCTGGAATTTTAGAAATACTAGTCATGATATCACGAATTAACCCTGCCTTTTTCACAGGATCATTATTCGCGTCTTTCATTAAAAGTGAAACTTTAAAATTGATAAAGTCTTGTGAAGAATTCTCTAAATATTCTCTCAAAGAAGCTTCAGAATGTTTTTTTGCAAAACTATCTGGATCTTCTCCATCTGGAAAAGCAACTACCTTAACATTCATTCCTTGTTCAAGAATTAGATCTATCCCTCTAATAGAGGCTCTTATTCCGGCAGCATCTCCATCAAAAAGAACGGTTATGTTTTTTGTCAGTCTATTAACCAATCTAATTTGATCCGAAGTTAATGCAGTTCCTGATGATGCTACCACATTTTCAATACCAGATTGGTAGAAAGAAATAACATCTGTATACCCCTCTACCAAATAACAATTATCTTGTTTAGCAATCTCTTTTTTTGCTTGATAGATTCCATAAAGGATTTTACTTTTATGATAGATTTCACTTTCAGGTGAATTCACATATTTAGCAGTTTTTTTATCACTTGAAAGAGTTCTTCCACCAAACCCTAAAACTCTACCGGACATACTATGTATAGGAAACATAACACGTCCTTTAAAACGATCAAATTGTTTATTTTCCCTTACTATAGTGACTCCAGTACTTGCCAAGTATTTTATATCATATCCTTTTTTTAATGCTTCATTTGTAAAGGAGTCCCAACTGTCTAAACAATACCCTAGATCAAACTTTTTAATACTATCTTCATTAAAACCTCTCTCCTTAAAATACGAAAGGCCAATAGCTTTTCCTTGAGTAGAATTCATTAAAATATCATGAAAATATTCTTTAGCAAAATTTGAAACCAAAAACATACTTTCACGTTCGTTCATTTGCTCTTTTTCCTGATCTGTTTGAACAGTCTCTTCAACTTCTATATTATATTTTTTAGCTAAGAATTTAATAGCCTCGGGATACGAGTAGTGTTCATGTTCCATTAGAAAAGAAACTGCGTTACCCCCTTTTCCAGTACTAAAATCTTTCCATATTTGTTTTACTGGAGATACCATGAAAGAAGGAGATTTTTCATCTGAAAAAGGACTCAATCCTTTAAAATTACTTCCCGCTTTTTTTAATTGTACAAACTCACCGATTACCTCCTCTACACGGGCAGTTTCAAAAACTCGATCGATGGTACTTCTTGATATCATTTAAATAGACTTGGAAATGTCAAAACAAATATAGTAATTAGAAATTTTGAATGATTTGAAAATTAAAAAACCTCACCAATTAAATTAGTGAGGTTAACTGTAATTTACATTCAAACACTAGGATACTGCCTTTAATTTTTTTAGTGTAGTTTTCGTCATTTTCTCCTCTGCATAATCTTTTGTAACTATCAATTCTTTCACATCTGAACTTGGAAGCTCAAACATAGCATCTGTAAGAATAGCTTCGCAGAGTGAGCGTAATCCTCTAGCCCCTAATTTATATTCAACTGCTTTTTGAACAATGTAATTTAAAGCCCCTTCTTCAACTTTAAAATCTATATCATCCATAGAAAAAAGTTTTTCATATTGCTTTATAATTGAGTTCTTAGGCTCTGTTAAAATTGATCTTAAGATTTTTGCATCTAAAGGATTCATATAGCTTAAAACAGGCAATCTACCGATGATTTCTGGAATTAATCCAAATGATTTAAGATCAGAGGGGATGATATATTGCAACAAATTTTCATCATCAATCCTATCCTCCTCAATTGATGCACCAAACCCAACAGCTTGCATATTTAACCTTTTACTTATCATTTTATCAATTCCAGAAAAGGCTCCTCCAGCTATAAATAAAATATCTTTAGTATTAATTTCAATAAATTTTTGCTCAGGATGTTTTCTTCCTCCTTTTGGAGCAACATTTACAACAGAACCCTCCAATAATTTTAATAATGCCTGTTGTACTCCTTCTCCTGATACATCTCTTGTAATTGATGGATTGTCTCCTTTTCGGGCTATCTTGTCTATTTCGTCAATAAATACGATACCTTTTTGTGCTTTTGCAACATCATAATCTGCTGCTTGTAACAATCTACTTAAGATACTTTCAACATCTTCTCCTACATAACCTGCCTGAGTCAAAACCGTAGCGTCTACAATAGAGAAAGGAACATTTAACATTTTAGCGATACTGCGTGCTATTAAGGTTTTTCCTGTTCCCGTTTCACCAACTAAAACAATATTACTTTTTTCAATCTCTACCTCATTTTCATCATTTACTTGAGTAAGTCTTTTGTAGTGGTTGTATACTGCAACTGACATTGCTTTTTTAGTTTCATCTTGTCCAATTACATACTGATCTAGAAAAGATTTAATTTCTAAGGGCTTCTTAAGTAAAATTTCTTTTGCTAAAACTCCTGTATTTGCCTCAGAAATTTCTTCCTCGACTATACCATGGGCTTGTTCAATGCATTTATCACAAATATGAGCATCCATACCGGCAATTAATAAATCTGTTTCAGATTTTTTTCGCCCACAAAATGAACATTCTAAATTTTCTTCCTTTGCCATTACTACTTTACTATTAAATTTACAATAGCTATTTTCTTATCAAAACTTCGTCAATCATACCATAAGCTTTAGCCTCTTCTGCTTTCATCCAATAGTCTCGATCTGAATCATCATGAACTTTTTCTACAGTTTGTCCTGAATGCTTAGCAATTATTTGATACAATTCATCTTTCAATTTTAAAATCTCTCGAGCAGTTATCTCAATATCTGAGGCTTGCCCTTGAGCTCCTCCTAAGGGTTGGTGAATCATTACCCTAGAGTGAGGTAAGGCAGAACGTTTTCCTTTTTCACCTGCACACATCAAAACCGCACCCATTGAGGCTGCCATTCCAGTACAAATTGTTGCAACATCAGGTTTTATAAATTGCATTGTATCATATATTCCTAACCCCGCATATACTCCTCCTCCTGGTGAATTAATATATATAGAAATATCTTTTGAAGAATCTACACTTTCTAAAAACAATAATTGAGCTTGAATAATATTTGCTACTTGATCATTAATCCCTGTACCCAGAAAGATAATCCTATCCATCATTAAACGAGAAAAAACATCCATTGCAACAGCATTTAATTGGCGCTCTTCTATGATATTAGGAGTCATATTAGTAATTAACTGATTATAATATGTACTGCTAATTCCTTGATGTTTAATTGCAAATTTTTCGAATTCTCTTCCGTAATCCATTGACTTATTTTTTTTAAATTATACTTGTAAATATAGTAACTATTAGTGAATAATTCTCAGACTCTATAAAGCAAAAAAACTTCTCTTAATTAGGAGAAGTTTTTTTACGTATTTTATAGTTGTTCGTTATTTGTAAACTTCTTTAATAAAACCTTCATATGAAACTTTTTTGGTTTTGAAAGTCATTTTTTCTTTATAAAAAGTCATTAATTTCTGACTTAGCAACTGATCTTGAAGTTTTCTTGCCTCCTCTTGATTGGCAAGAATTCTGTTAGCAATATCATCTAATTCAGAATCTTCGGGATTCATATTTCCAAATTGAGCCATTTGAGTTCTTATAAACCCTTTTGCATACTCTTTAAGTTCCTCATAATCCAATTTAATATCATTTTCTTTCAATATTTTCTCTTGAATTAATTGATAGCGTAATCCTTTTTCTGATTTACTGTATTCTTCAGCGGCCTGCTCTGGAGTTAATTGTTTTTCCCCTGCTGTAGCTAACCATTTTTGTAAAAATTCTGAAGGCAACTCAAAACTTGTATTGTCAATTAAAAATTCAGTAACTGAATTTAATAATTGTTGATCTGCTTGTTGTTGAAATTGTTTTTCAGCATCTTCTTTAATCTTATTTCTCAATTCAGTTACAGACTTAACACTTCCATCTGTAAATAATTTATCAAATAATTCTTGATCCAAGTCTGCTAATTCAATCTCTGTTGTTTCTTCAATTGTAAACAAAACCTTTATATTCAATCCTTTTGTTTCATCACTAGATAAGCCAAGAGCTGCCATTAGTTTTGAATCTTCAGAAAACAAACCTTTAGTTTTTAATTCAATAACATCACCTACTTTACTACCTATAAACTTTTTTAAATTTGTCTTTCCTTTAATATCAGATAGATTAATGGTAGATTTTTTTTCAATCTCTTTTTCTTCATTAACAAAAGTACCCGTAACATTAGTTTTTTCGTCAATAACATCTACTGAAGACATTTTACCATAACGAGATTGTAAGTTTTCAACTTCTTTATCAATTAAAGATTTATCTGCATTAATAACATACTGAGTTATTTTCTTTTTAGAATTTAAATTAACCTCAAATTGTGGAACTAAACCTAATTCAAATTCAAAAGAAAAACTTTTAGTGTCCCAAGAAAAATTTTCCTGAATTCTAGGAATTGGATTCCCTAAAATTTCTATTTTTTCTTCAGTAAGGTACTTATTCAGTGCGTCTTGTAAAAGTTTATTTACTTCATCAATCATAACTGATTTCCCATACTGCTTTTTAATCATTCCCATGGGTACATGACCTTTTCTAAAACCAGGAATGTCTGCTTTTTTTCGATAGTCAACTAAAATTTTATCAACTTTTGATTGATAATCATCTGCGATTATATCTACTTTCACAACTGCATTTAATGCGTCAATATTCTCTCTTGTAATATCCATTTTCGTGTATTATTCTTAAAAAAATTGAGTGCAAAACTACACCTTTTTCTCAATTCTTACAATGTTTAAATACTTGAATTTCAGCTTACTCTTATTGAGATAAATTATGGTAAACTACTTTTGATTTTCTTCAGCTGATTTTCTTTCCAATTCAGCCTGAAATTCTTCCATTACTGGATTCACTGTACTCTCTGGAATATCTGACACCTTAATATACATTAAACCATCAACAGCATTATTAAATTTGGGATCTACATTAAAAGCAACCAGTCTGGCATTTTGTTTAACGTATTTTTTTATGAGTACTGGAATTCTAAGAGCACCTGGCTCTATTTCGTCAATTACCTTGTCAAATTTTTGCATATCTGCTTTTGCTGCATCAAAAACAAAATCTTTATCTGCATCTTTTAATTTAACTTTAAATTCTTTTTTGGGTTGAATGTATTGAGCTATGTACGGATCATAATAATGTGATTTCATAAACTCAATCATTAATGATTTAGAAAAATCAGAAAATTGATTACTAATACTAACACCTCCCATTAAATATTTGTACTCTGGATACCTCAAGGTTATGTGAACAATTCCTTTCCAAAGAAGAAAAAGTGGCATGGGCTTTTGCTGATACTCTTTTATAATAAAAGCTCTACCCATTTCTATTGTTCTTTCCATCATTCCATATAATTCAGGCTCTAGACGAAATAAGGTTTGAATATAAAATCCTGAAATACCATATTTTTTAAAAATATTTTTACCAAGTCCCATCCTGTAAGCACCAACTAAAACTTTAGATTGTCTATCCCAAAGAAATAAATGATGGTAATACTTGTCAAACTTATCAAGGTCAATAGCCTTGTTTGTCCCCTCTCCAATATCTCTGAAGGTAATTTCACGAAGCCTACCTATTTCATGCAATAGATTTGGTATTTCTTTAGCTGATGCAAAAAACACCTCATAATTTTTACTTTTTAGAAGTCTTTTATCTTTTTTTCTTAATAAAGTCACTTCTTTAATAAAACCATGTGTGCTTTTTTGTGAGGTAATTTTTTTTGGTGGTATTGTAATTTTTAAATTTTGAGTTGAAAGAATATTTTGTGGATTTTTAACAAAAGGATTTGCTAGCATGTATGTTTTCTTTCTTAAATATTCATAGAAAGAATCAACATCTTTGAATTCTAATTGATCTTTAACCGATATAGGTTTACCTATTCTAACCTTAATAATTCTATTTTTTTGAGACAACAACTCTGAGGGTAATTTAGCTGTTCTGAGAGTGTCACTAATCTTTGATAGAATGTAAAAAAGTCTACTGTTTTTAGCATGAAAATAGATGGGTATTACTGGAACCTCTGCTTTCTTTATGAGCTTAACAGCTCCTAATTCCCAAGGTTTATCAACCATTAATTTCCCATCTCTGTAAGTAGACACCTCTCCGGCAGGAAAAATCCCAAGTGGACTTCCATTCTTTATATGTTGGAGTGAATTTTTTAATCCAAGTATACTAGATTGAGCATCCTTATGATTTTCAAAAGGATTTACAGGCATTACGAAAGGCTTCAAAGGCTCAATTCGATGTAATAAGAAATTTGCTATAATCTTATAATCTGGTCTATATTCTATCAATAATTTCAATAAAAGTATACCATCAATTCCTCCAAGAGGATGGTTAGATACTGTGATGAAAGAACCATTTTTTGGAATTCTTTTTAGATCCTCTTCCGGAATTTCAAACTCTATTTGAAATTCTTCTAAAATCCCATTTAAAAAAATTAAATCTTTTTTTTCTTTGTGTTTTTGATATATTTTATTGACTTCAGAAATTCTTAATAATCTCAATAAAATCCAACCCATAAAAGTTCCAATGAAACCAAACTTATCGGCTCCAATTACTTTGGCAATTTCTTTTGAGGTTACTAACTCCATAAATTAAACAACAGCTTAGCGCAAACTTAACCAAAAAAACAAAAATTAAGGTATTTATTCTTTTTGAATTATAATCTGAGCTGTGTTTTTATTAATTTGTGATAAAAGTGACGTTCCCATATTATGAATTTTACGAAGTGAATTTTCATTAAAATGCCTAACTGTGAATAGATCTACATTTTTAACAAAAGATACTTTATACATTTCATTAATTTCATTAAAAAAATGGTCAAAATGATTTAAATTATTATCAATACACACTGAAAAACTAATTGCTGAGTTTTGAATTAAGTTAACTTTCAATTGGTATTTATGAAAAAGTTTAAAAATATCACTGATATTTTCTTCAACAATAAATGAAAAATCTAAAGAAGATATAGAAACTAATACTTGATTTTTTTTGACAATATAACAAGGAACATAGGGGTACATTTCCACTTCTTTAGTAACTTTTGTTCCCTGAGAATTAAGATTAGTAAACGATCTAACTATTAACGGTATTTGTTTGTTTTGAATGGGTTTGATGGTTTTGGGATGAATCACAGAAGCACCATAAAAAGCCATTTCAATGGTTTCCTCATAAGATATTTGCTCTAGGAGTTTTGTGTCTTTAAATTCTCTAGGATCTGCATTCAATACTCCTAAAACATCTTTCCAGATCGTAAGGCTTTCAGCATCTAGACAATAAGCAAAAATCCCAGCAGAATAATCAGAACCTTCTCTCCCTAAAGTAGTTGTATTTCCATTTAGATCACCAGCTATAAATCCTTGTACTAAAGTTATTTTTGATGAATCTATCTTATTTTTTATCCGTTTTTCTGTTTCTTCCCAATGAACTGAAGCATCCCTAAAAGTGGTATCTGTTATTATAAGTTCTCTTGCATCTTTCCAACTATTAGTTATTCCTACTTGATTTAAAAAATCACTGACAATTGTTGATGACAATAACTCTCCAAAACAAACTATTTGATCGTATACATAATCATAATTGTATGCATAATTTTGAGTTAAAAAAAGAGTCAGTTTTTCATACAATGAGGCTACTTTTTTATGTATTTGATGATTTTTGCTAAATAGATTTTTTATAATCTGTTCATGATAATCAGTTGTATAGTGAATGTATTTTGATAGGTCACTCTTATTGTCTGTGATGTACGCATCAATAATTTTTTCGAAAGCATTGGTCATTTTACCCATTGCAGAAATAACCACTATACAATTTGTCTCAGCTTCATTATCAAGAATATCCGCAACATTTCTAATCGCTTCTGCACTATTTATTGAAGCCCCTCCAAATTTAAAAACCTTCATACTAATTGTCTTGAATAAATTTTTCTAAATTTTCTTTATTCATCTGAACCACAGACCAATTATTTAAATACGTAGCTCCTGTACTTTTATAAAAATCAATAGCATTTGAATTCCAATCAATCACCTCCCAGGCTACTCTATTAAAGTTGTGATCATACGCATACTTTAAAACTGCAGTATACAATGCTTTACCTGCTCCTATCTTTTGTTTACTTTTAGTAACAATTAAATCCTCTAGATGTAAAGTTCTTCCTTTCCAAGTAGAGAATCTCTCATAAAATAACGCAATTCCAATAATGGTATTTTCTTGCTCAGCTACATAAACTCTAAACTTTGGTGGGTTTGAAAAACCATCCCGAATTAAATCATCTAAAGTTATTTCAACTGCATCTGGTTCTCTTTCAAAAACTGCAAGTTCTGTAATTAAATCAAGAACCGATTTCATATCTGTTTTTTCCGCTAACCTTAGTGTAAAATTCATTTTATTTATTTTTTTCAAAGATAGTTTTTTTGAAATCAGCTCAAAAAAAATGACTCCAAATTACCCTTTATCGCATTTATTTAGAATTGTAAAAACTTTTTTTATGCGTGTCAATAAAATGAGTTACGAAAACGTTGTAGTTGTTTAAAAATTCAGCATCTTTGCATCAAATTAAAATTGTTTTTATGGCTAGTAAAAATCAAACCCTAGGTGAGTTTATTATTGAAAATCAATCTTCATTTAAATATTCCTCTGGAGAATTATCAAGACTAATTAATTCAATTCGTCTTGCTGCTAAAGTGGTAAATCATGAAGTAAATAAAGCAGGGTTAGTTGATATTATTGGTGTTGCAGGCGACACAAATATACAAGGTGAAGATCAACAAAAACTTGATGTATATGCGAATGAAAAATTTATACAAACGCTTACTAACAGAAATATTGTTTGCGGTATAGCTAGTGAAGAAGAAGAAAATTTTATTACTATAAACAGTCAAGACGAAAATCATCAAAATAAATATATTGTTTTAATTGATCCTCTGGATGGCTCATCAAATATAGATGTTAATGTATCTGTAGGGACTATTTTTTCAGTTTACAGACGTGTTACGCCTGTAGGAACTCCTGTTCAATTAAAAGATTTTTTACAAAAGGGAAATCAACAAGTAGCTGCAGGCTATATTGTCTATGGAACCTCCACTATGCTGGTTTACACTACAGGAGATGGAGTCAATGGATTTACACTAAATCCTGCAATCGGGAGTTACTATCTTTCACATCCAAACATGAAATTTCCTGAAAATGGCACTATTTATTCAGTTAATGAGGGAAATTATATTCACTTCCCTCAAGGAATTAAAAACTATATAAAATATTGTCAAAAAGAAGAAGGGAATAGACCATATACTAGTAGATACATTGGATCTTTAGTTTCAGATTTTCATAGAAATATAATAAAAGGGGGAATTTACATGTATCCTAAAAGTTCCAAAAACTCAAATGGGAAACTTCGATTATTATATGAATGTAATCCTATGGCATTTATAGCAGAGCAAGCTAATGGGAAAGCTAGTGACGGTTTTACAAGAATTTTAGATATAGAACCCTTAGAACTTCATCAAAGAGTACCCTTTATTTGTGGTAGTAAAAATATGGTCAATAAGGTTGAAGAATTTATGGGTGCTTCTGAATAATATTTTCTTATAGCGCTATCAATTATCAGAAAGTGAAGTGCTTGTTTGCATCATTATTAATAGTTAAATTTGTTACTGTAAATAATTAGCAACAACCTAAAATTAAAAATATGGCTTTTGAATTACCAGAACTAGGCTATGCATATGATGCACTTGAACCTAACATAGATGCAAGAACTATGGAAATACACCATAGTAAACATCACAATGGGTACACTACAAAACTAAACGGAGCAATTACAGGGTCTGATTTAGAAAGTAAATCTATTGAAGAAATTTTAACAAATCTAGACATGAGCAATGGAGCCGTTAGAAATAACGGAGGAGGATTTTACAACCATTCTTTATTTTGGTCAGTAATGAATCCTAACAATAAAGGAGAATTATCAGGAGAATTGAAGGAAGCTGTCATGGCTGAGTTTGGTTCTTTTGAAGCTTTTAAAGATGCTTTCTCAAAAGCAGCTGCAACTCAATTTGGTTCTGGATGGGCTTGGTTGTGTGTTCTTCCAGGTGGAAAAGTAGAAGTATGTTCTACTCCAAACCAAGATAATCCTCTAATGCCCGGCGTAAGTTGTAATGGAACTCCAATTTTAGGTATTGATGTTTGGGAACATGCCTATTACTTAAACTATCAAAATAGACGTCCAGATTATATTGAAGCCTTCTTTAATGTTATTAACTGGAACGAAGTTGCAAGTAGATATGCTGCTCATAAGTAAGCTGTAGAATATAATATTTAAAAGCACCCTTTTGGGTGCTTTTTTTTCTAGAATTGTTCTAAAATCTGAATGCGTTCTTTTATAGGTGGATGAGTTGCAAAAATTCCATTAAAGAAAGTACCCATAGATTTTCTATCCTTCTTTTTAGTTGGATGATCGATAAACATCTGAGCCACATCATCTCTTTTTACTGCCTCTATCCAGGGGTCTTTAGAAATTTTCCGTAAAGCATTTGCTAAAGCCAAAGGGTTTTTTGTCATTTCTGCAGCTCCGGCGTCTGCTAAATACTCTCTCTTTCTTGATAATGCAAATCGAAAAAAAGAAGAGAATACCATTCCTATAATTCCTAATACCACAACTATTAAAACAATTGCTATTGCACCACCCTCTTTTTTCCCTCTTCCTCTTCCAGTAAAACGAAGACTTCTAAAAGCCATTTCGGTAATAAATGCAAAAATCCCTACAAAAATTATAGAAACAATAAGTAAACGAACATCACGATTAATAATGTGAGTTAACTCGTGAGCAATTACAGCTTCTAATTCATCATCTTCTAATTTATTGATAATTCCTCTAGACAATGTTACCGCAAATGTTTTATCACTTAATCCACTTGCAAAAGCATTTAAAGAATCATCCTCAATAACATATACTTTTGGCATTTTCATCCCTCTAGAAATACAAAGGTTTTCTGTCAGATTATAAACTCTTTTATTTTCTTTTCTTTCCAAAGGCTGAGAACCTGTTGCTCTTTTAATTATTGAAGTATGTGAAAACCACGCAATTAAAAACCACACCAAAACTCCAATAGTTACATAAGGTACAGAATAAAGGAAACCGCTGTGAACAACATCTATATTAAATGAAATAGTTTCATCAGCCATATACATATGAAGTGCAAAAAAGAAAAGCCAAACCAATCCAAGCAGTAATAAAGGAAAAGCAATAAGCAGTAGAATAGATTTTCTATTATTACTACTTATTTGAGATTGTAACCCAATATATTTCATTGATTAAAAACTAACCTTAGGTGCTTTATCCAGAGTTTCTCTCTCTAAAGTACCAACATCAAACATTGATTCTTTCTTAAAAGAAAACATTCCTGCTATAATATTTGAAGGAAAAGTTTCAACTGCATTATTGTATTCCTTTGTTGCAGAATTAAAAAATCTTCTAACAGCAGAGAGTTTATTTTCAACATCAGAAATTTCCTCTTGAAGTTGAGTGAAATTACTACTTGCTTTCAAATCTGGATAGGCTTCAACTGCAATATTTAATCCACTTAATGCCGTAGAAAGTTGATGTTCAGCAGCTATTTTTTCGTTGATAGTAGAGGCATTTAAAGCTCCTGATCTAGCAGCTGTAATATTGGTTAACACTTTATCTTCGTGTTTCATATACCCTTTCACAGTATCTACTAATTGTGGAATTAAATCATGTCGCTGTTTTAATTGCACATCTATATCTGCAAAAGCATTTTCTCTATTATTGCGAAGTTTTACAAGTCTGTTGTATAATGAAATTAGCATCAATAGTAGAAGTACTATAACAGCTATGAATGTAATTAAGAATGTGAACATAACAATTTTGTTTTGATTTTTCTCAAATATAATCGATTATTTGAAATAAATCAACACACTTTTAATACGCTCTTTTTTTATTTCCTTCATAAAAGTTTATAAAGGCCTCATTTACCACCCTATGTCCACCATTTGTGGGATAATCTCCAGTAAAGTACCAATCACCCAAATTATCTGGACACGCTTTGTGTAAATTTTCTACTGACTGATAAATCACCTCAACTTCTGCATTAATGTCATTAGTTTTAAGCATTTGAGCAATCTTTTTAGATACTTGCTCTGAAGTAAATGGATTGTAAATTTCTTTTACGTAATTAACAATTTCAGCATCTTCTTTTTCCCGCTGATCTATTGCTTTTTTATAAACTTCATCTACTATATGATATTGATTTGTTTCTTTTAATAATTCTAAGGCTGCTTTAAAAGCAATAAAATCTTCTATTCTAGCCATATCAATTCCATAACAGTCTGGATATCGAATCTGAGGAGCTGATGATACTACCACAATTTTTTTAGGATTTAATCTATCTAAAATCTTGATGATACTTTTCTTTAAAGTAGTTCCTCTTACAATACTGTCATCAATTATTACAAGATTATCTGAAGGTTTAACAACTCCATAAGTAACATCGTACACATGGGCTACTAAATCATCCCTACTACTATCATCTGCAATAAAAGTTCTCAATTTAGCATCTTTAATTGCTATTTTTTCAAAACGCGGTCTTTCTGATAAAATTTCAGTTACTCTCTTTGCTGATAAAGACTTTCCTCCGGATAATATTTTTGCAGTTTTTTGATCATTTAAAAAATCTTCTGCAGCTTCAGTCATTCCATAAAAAGAGGTTTCTGCTGTATTAGGAATATAAGAAAATACACTATTAGAAATATCATTATTAATAGATTTCAATATCTGAGGGAAAACGAATTTTCCTAAATTTTTACGTTCTTCGTATATTGAAGAATCACTACCTCTTGAGAAATATATACGCTCAAATGAACAGGATTTTTTTTCTCTAGATTCCAATACTTTTTTAATGGATGTTACTCCATTCCTTTTAATAATAATTGCATGACCCCTTTTTAATTCTTTAACATCTTCAATCGATACATTAAATACTGTTTGAATTACTGGTCTTTCAGAGGCAACAACGACAACCTCATCATCTTCATAATAATAAGTAGGTCTAATTCCATTTGGATCTCTGAGTACAAAAGCATCACCATGACCAACTAAGCCTGCCATAGCATAGCCTCCATCCCAGTTTTTAGAGGATCTTTTTAAAACATTTTGTAAATCTAAGTTTTCTTCAATATAAGGAGAGGCGTCTTTTTTATTAAATCCTTTTTCTTTAGCGTCTTTGTATAATTTAGAAACTTCTTCCTCTAAAAAATGACCTATTTTTTCTAATACAGTTACGGTGTCTGTAAACTCTTTTGGATGTTGACCTAATTCAACTAATTCTTCTAATAACTGCCTAGAGTTAGTCATATTGAAGTTTCCAGCCACAATTAAATTTTGATGCTTCCAATTACTCTGGCGAAGGAATGGATGAACGCTTTCAATGCTGTTTTTACCAAAAGTACCATATCGAACATGTCCAAGAAATAGGTTTCCTAAGTATGGTAAATTATTTTCCTGCCATGCGACATCGTTGAGTTTATCTTGATTTTTTTCTAAAACTCCGTTTAACCTCTCATTAATTTGAGCAAAAATATCCTGTATGGGTTGAGCTTTGTTAGACCTTACTCTACTAATGTATCTTGTTCCTGGAGAAACATTAAACTTTACACTTGCAAATCCAGCACCATCTTGACCTCTATTGTGCTGTTTCTCCATCAATAAATACATTTTATTAATTCCGTAAAATGTAGAGCCATATTTATCTTTATAGAACTGTAATGGTTTTTTTAACCTGACTAAAGCAATTCCACATTCATGCTTAATAGCGTCACTCATAATTTGGTCATTTGTTTAATAAATAAAAAATCCGCGCAAGCGCGGAAGTAAGTTTATGCTAATTTAATTTCAAATTGTGTTAAGTCTTTAAAAATCTTCAATCTGTCTTGAACTTCATCTATCTGTAAATTTTCCATTCGCTCTGTCCCAAATTTTTCTACACAGAAAGAAGCTAGATTTGATCCATAGATAACAGCATTTTTCATATTATCAAAAGATACATCCTCAGTTTTTGCTAAATACCCAGAAAAACCACCTGCAAACGTATCTCCTGCTCCTGTTGGATCAAAAACCTCAGCTAGTGGTAAAGCAGGGGCAAAAAACATTTTCCCTTCATTAAATAACAAGGCTCCATGTTCTCCTTTTTTTATAATCACAAATTTAGGACCCATTTTATGGATTTTATTTGCTGCATTAACTAAAGAATATTCACCACTTAACTGACGAGCTTCTTCGTCATTAATTGTAATTACATCTACTCTCTTTAAAACTAAATGTAATTCTTCTAGCGCTGAATCCATCCAAAAATTCATGGTATCTAAGATAACTAATTTTGGCTTTTCAATCAATTGATCCAATACAGAATTTTGAGTTAGTGGATGTAAATTTCCCAACATAACAATCTGCGCATCCTTAAATGCTGATGGAACCTTTGGAGTAAATTCTGCTAGTACATTTAATTCAGTAACTAAGGTATCCCGAGAATTCATATCGTTATGATATTTTCCACTCCAAAAAAATGTTTTCCCATCTTCTACAACTTCGACACCATCTGTATTAATTCCTCTTTGATTCATCATGTCAAAATAGGCCTGAGGGAAATCTCCACCAACAACAGAAACAATGCCTGTTTTAACACCAAATTGTGCTGCAGCTAAGCCTACAAAAGTTCCTGAACCTCCCAAGATTTTATCTGTTTTGCCAAACGGGGTTTCAATGGCGTCAAATGCAACTGTTCCAACAGCTAATAATTTACTCATTTCTTATTTTTTTACCGTAATTTTGTTTTACGTTATATAACCTGTTTGTGAGAGTTCAAAAATAAGTTTTAAAAATGACAATTAAAGAAATACAAGAAGAAATAATTGATGAGTTTGATCTATTTGATGATTGGATGGAACGTTATGAATATCTGATAGAATTAGGAAAGTCACTCCCCATTATTGATCAAGAACACAAACAAGATGAAAACATCATTAAAGGGTGTCAATCGAAAGTCTGGTTGTATTCTGAAATGAATCAAAATAAAATTAATTTTACTGCAGATAGTGATGCAATTTTAACCAAAGGGCTGGTAGCGCTATTGTTACGTGTCTTTTCAAATCAAACCCCTGAAGACATTTTATTGGCAGATACTCATTTTATTGATCAAATAGGACTAAAAGAGCATTTATCTCCAACCAGAGCAAATGGATTGGTCTCTATGCTTAAACAAATAAAACTGTATGCCATAGCTCAACAAGCAAATACATCTAATTAACGTAACCTTGTTAAAGTAAATTTTTAAAAATGACAGAAAAAGAAGTTCAAGAAATAGGTGACAAAATAGTAGGAGTTCTTAAAACCATTTATGATCCTGAAATACCTGTAGACATCTATGAATTAGGATTAATTTATGATGTATTTGTAAATGATGAAAATAATGCGAAAATATTAATGACTTTAACTTCTCCCAACTGCCCAGTTGCAGAGAGTCTTCCCTTAGAAATTGAGGAAAAAGTAAAATCTTTGAAAGAAATAAATAATGCTGAAGTTGAAATTACTTTTGATCCTACTTGGACACAGGAAATGATGAGTGATGAGGCAAAATTAGAACTAGGGATGTTGTAAAACCATATTAAGATTTGTTTTAAAATGGCAGATGAAATTATAAATAAAGTTTCAAATAGTAAACTAATCACCCTTGACTTAGAGGAATTATATCCTGAGGGAGAACGAGTTCTTTTTGACATCAAAGACTGGTTATTTGATCAAATTATATTAAAAGAAAAAGATTTTAGAGCCTCTGTAAAAAGTCACGACTGGTCTCGATATAAAAATACCTATGTTGCGCTTACTTGCTCTGTAGATGCAATTATTCCCTCCTGGGCGTACTTGTTATTATCATCAGAATTAGCTCCATATTCAAAAAAAATTGTAGTTGGAAATTTAGAGCTTCTTGAAACTAGTTTGTTTCAAAATATAATTCAAAACTTAAGTATTGATTCGTTTAAAGAGAAGTCAATTATTATAAAAGGTTGTGCGCAAAAACCGATACCTCCTTCTGCTTTTTCAATGTTAATACATAAGTTACAACCCATTGCCAAATCAATTATGTATGGTGAAGCGTGCTCTACAGTTCCACTATTTAAGAAAAAACAAAACACTAATACTTAAAAACTAACTAATGAAAAGACTCTTCATTATTTTCTTTTTAATTTCAACAAATTCCTATTCTCAAACACAAAAAGATTCAATATCTACAAATGATTCATTGATAAAAATTGAGTTAAAGAATAAAATAACCGCATTGCAATCTAAACTTGATTCTTTATTAAAAAATGAAAAAAAGGAAGTAGAGGATCAGAAACCTTGGTCTGTTAAAGGAAAGGTTAACTTTGTATTCAATCAAACCTCTTTTTCAAATTGGCTTGCTGGTGGAGAAAATAATACTGCTGGTAATATAGGTGTCAACTATGATTTCAACTACAGAGATAAAAAGTTAAAATGGGATAATAAAATTATTTCTACCTACGGTATAACGCATTCTAACAAACAAAGTTTTAGAAAAACAGATGATAGATTTGAATACAATTCTATTTTAGCTTTAGAATCTATTGATAAATGGTATTTGTCTTTTTTCACTAACTTTATAACACAGTTTTCAAGAGGTTTTGATTATTCTCAAGATCCAAGATTAGAAGTCTCTTCAATTTTATCTCCTGCATATTTGAGTTTTGGACCCGGAGTATTATGGCGTAAAAATGAAAATATCCGAATTAACATTGCTCCTGCAACATCGAGATTTATTTTTGTTTCAGAACCATTTTCAGGAATGTATGGAGTTCCTGAAGGAAAAACATCTATCTATGGTATTGGTTTAAATATGTCTGCCTATTTAAAATTCAAGATTATAGAAAATGTTACTGTAGAAAATATTATTGCACTTTATTCAGATTATACAGATAATCCTCAAAATATAGATGTAAACCATCAAGCAAACTTTGAAGTTGAAGTGAATAAATATTTATCGGTGAATCTAACATTACATTTAAAAACAGATTCTAATGCTTCAAGTAAAATTCAATTTAGACAACTTTTTGGTCTAGGTGTAAACTATACCTTTCATGAGATATAATACTTAGTTGTTCTAGGGAGAAACCCTAATTAAAAAAATAACTAGTTGATTTTTAAATTTTATAACTGCAATATTAAATATGTAATGATAGTTTTACCAAAGGAAATAAATAACAATTATGAAGGTAGAAAAATAGCATTATACCTTTTCTACCTATTTACAGTAATAACTATAATAAGAAGCCTTATTCACATGTTTGCACCTGACGGAGGTGCTCAAACGATAGCAACAATCCCATTAAATACTTTTACTAGTGAGGGTGCAAATACTGTTATATTTATTTTTTCACTTTGGGGATTATCACAACTAATCATGGGGATATTTTATGTAATAGTTAGTTTGAGATACAAATCGTTAATCCCATTAATGTATCTATTTATCTTTATAGAATATTTAATGCGTTTAATATTAGGAACTTTAAAACCAATTGAAACTAGCGGAACAGCTCCAGGAGCAATTATAAACTTCATCTTTCCTCCTTTAGTTATAGTATTATTTCTTTTGTCTTTAAATACGAAGAAATCTAAAAATCTGAATAATAATTAACTGCCTTATCTTTAAAAAATTATTTTTATCATATCTAGAATGTATAGATTCATAAAATGAAATAGTTTTGAAATTTCTTTTTGATATCTTTACTCATAAAAATTGATTAATGACATTATTACTGGTTTACGCAACTATTTCTATATTTTTCTCATTCCTTTGCTCAATTCTAGAGGCTGTTTTATTAAGTGTTACCCCTACTCATATTAATCTAAAAAAGAAAGAGGGTTTTGGATATGCAAAAATTTTAGAAGATTTAAAAAAAGATGTAGATAAACCTTTAATCGCAATTTTAACACTTAATACCATAGCTCACACTGTTGGAGCAATTTTAGTTGGAGTACAAGCTGAGCAACTTCCATTCAAAATAGAGTTCTTGGGGATCAATATTGTTGGAATTGTTTCTGCTATCATGACATTATTAATTCTTGTTGTCTCTGAAATTATACCAAAAACTATTGGTGCTTCTTATTGGCAACAACTAAGTCATTTTACGGCTAAAGCATTACTAATTTTAATATTTCCGTTAAAATATTCAGGAATTTTATGGTTATTGCAACTCACTACAAGTTTAATTGGAGGTAAAGGGCATGGTAGTGTTTTAAGTAGAGAAGATTTTACTGCAATGACTGAAATTGCAGAAAAAGAAGGAGTTTTTCATGCCTCAGAGAGCACTGTAATTAAGAATCTATTAAACTTCAAAGAAGTAAGAGTGAGAGATATTATGACACCTCGAACTGTACTTCAATCCGCAAACGAACAACAATCTATTCAAGAATTTTACAATGAAAATCCTCAATTACGTTTTTCTAGAATTCCAATTTATTCCGAAAATTCAGACAATATCACAGGATATTTCCTCAAAGACCAATTATTAGAAACGATTATTAGAGGACATGGCAAACAACCGCTAAAAAATATAAAACGATCTATTTTAGTAACAGAAAGAAATTTACCTATTCCTAACTTATTTGATAAATTAATAGATGAACGAGAGCATATTGCATTAGTAGTTGATGAATATGGGTCAGTAAGTGGCTTGGTAACTCAGGAAGACATGATTGAAACACTTCTAGGCTTGGAAATTATGGATGAAAGTGATACTATAGAAGACCTTCAGCTTTTAGCACGAAAAAGTTGGGAACGAAGAGCAAAACGCCTAGGCATTATTGAAGATCAAACAACTGAAGACTAACTTAATCTTCTTTGTATTCATAGTATAAGAAATCATTATAAGGAAATCTTTGTATATGAATTTCTTTTACTTTTTCGTAGGTTGTCTCTTTAAAGGACTCTAAGTTTTCTTTATTCAATGCAGAAATAAAAATAGCTGCATTTTTCTCACTACTCATCCAAGTTTTTCGCCAGTCTTCCAGAGAATAATATTCAGATGTTTTTTCAGTAACCAAATCATCTTCATCTATAGTTTCATGGGTATACGCATCTATTTTATTAAAAACCATCACTGTAGGTTTATCTACACAATGAATTTCATCTAAAATGGTATTGACAGAAGTAATATGATCCTCAAAATTAGGGTGTGAAATGTCGACCACATGAAGCAATAAATCTGCTTCACGAACCTCATCTAGCGTAGATTTGAAAGACTCAACAAGTTGTGTTGGTAATTTTCTTATGAAACCAACGGTATCGGTCATCAAAAAAGGAATATTTTTAATAACCACCTTTCTCACTGTTGTATCTAGTGTTGCAAACAACTTATTTTCAGCAAAAACATCACTTTTACTAATTACATTCATGAGGGTCGATTTTCCTACGTTAGTATATCCAACTAGGGCAACTCTAACCATTTTTCCACGATTTTTTCGCTGAACAGCCATTTGCTTGTCTATAGTAACCAGTTTCTTCTTTAACAAAGAAATTTTATCACGAATAATTCGTCTATCTGTTTCTATTTCTGTTTCTCCTGGTCCACGCATTCCAATTCCACCTTTTTGTTTGTCTAGGTGAGTCCACAACTTTGTTAAACGTGGTAATAAGTATTGATGTTGCGCTAATTGAACTTGAGTTTTGGCAGAACTAGTTTGTGCTCTTTGAGCAAAAATATCTAAAATAAGATTCGTTCTATCTAAGATTTTACAATCAAGTATTTTTTCAATATTTCTTAATTGTGCAGGAGTTAATTCGTCATCAAATATTGCCGTTCCAACATTATGGCTATTAATATAGGACCGAACCTCTTCAAGTTTTCCCGCTCCTAAAAATGTTTTCGGATGAGGTTTTTCTAATTTTTGAACAAAACGCTTAACAGCAACTCCTCCTGCCGTACTTGTTAAAAATTCTAATTCGTCTAAGTATTCTTTTGAATGTGATTGGTCTTGTAATTGAGTAATTACCCCTATTAAAACTACTTTTTCTGAAATGGCTTTTTTCTGATCAATCATAGGCTACAAAGGTAGTAAGAAAACTAATTGAAAAGGGTTAAAAAAGAGGGTTTTAGCAGTGTTGAAATCAATCTTCATTTTTCATTTCACCCAATAAAGTCTTATCATTAATAATGTACTTTTTATACTTCCCATCTTTATACCTCCAATAAATAAAAATAGGCATAAAAATAAATGATAAATACATTACTCCTAGACCCATTACAATTGGACCTTTAGCATGATTAATGTATTCTAAATACCCTCCTAAAAACATCCAAAGGATAAAAATGATAAAAAGAATTTTTAATGTTAATTTCATAAAACAAAACTACAAAAAGTTCTATCTTTAAGTAAATTTTTTTCTTGATGAGAACCTGGACATCTATATTTCTACTTTTAATCATGGTCTCTTGTAATCTAAATCAAAGCGAGGAGACAAAATCAACAAAAAAAATAACTGTAGTAGCGCATAGAGGTGCTTCTGGATATTTACCTGAACATACTCTCGAATCTAAAACTATGGCATACGCTATGAATCCAGATTATTTGGAACAAGATTTAGTATTAAGTAAAGATGATATTCCTATTGTAATTCACGACATTTTACTAGATGATGTGACTAATGTTTCCGAGAAGTATCCTAACAGAAAAAGAGAAGACGGTAAATACTATGTAATTGATTTTACTTTTGAAGAACTTAAAAATTTAGAGGTCACGGAACGATTTGATTCAGAAACAGGTCTCCAAATTTATCCAACTAGATTTCCTAAAGAGAAAAGTTCATTTCGATTACATTCTTTACAAGATGAAATAGAGCTCATTCAGGGTCTTAATATAAGTACTGGTAAAAATATTGGAATATATCCTGAAATAAAAAATCCAGAATTTCATCACAAAAACGGAAAAGATATCTCAAAAATTGTTTTAGAGGTATTGACAAACTATGGTTACAAAACAAAAGAAGATAATTGTATTTTACAATGTTTTGATGCAGAAGAATTAGAGCGAATTAGAAAAAGTTTAAATTCTAAGTTGTTTTTAGTTCAACTATTAGAATCTTCAGAACAACAAAGCCACCTTGTTCACTATGCTAGCTATGCCGATGGAATAGGCCCTTGGTATAAACAATTAATACATGAAAAAATTAATAATGATTTTATAGTTACTTCTTTAGTTGAAGAGGCTCACAAGCTAGGCTTAGTAGTACATCCTTACACCTTTAGAGAGGATAGTCTAGATGAATTTGATTCTTTTCAACAGATGATTGATGTTATCATATATAAAGCAGGAGCTGATGGTGGATTTACAGATTTCCCTGACAAAATGAGGAAAATTTTAGATTCATCTTTATAAATTTAATTCGATATTATTAATCGAAACGCTGACCAAAACTTAAGAAATCTGTTCCCAAATATTTTTCCTCTTTATTATAATACCAAGCTCGATTTTTAGGCATTTTAATTCCATTTACCATTTCTAAATCTGACAGTAAAATAAATTCTCCATCATTTTTTTCTTCCTCGTGATAAAACTGATAAACCTCCATAGCATAAGTAGAAGGGTCAAAATAAAAATACCAAGTATCATCACCAACTTCTTTCTCGTAGCTTACTTTTAATACGAAATAATCCTTTCCTTTAAACTTTTTTTGAGCTACTTTCTCATGAATGATTGTCCCAGTATCTTTCAATTTCATTGGTAGTCCATACAAATATGTATAGTAATTTCTATACATCTTTGCACGTTCACAGCTTAAGTTATTGGTTGTTTTTTCTTTCTCAGTAGCAGGGTTTCCATTATAGGTTATTTGACATTCTTGTTCATCTAAAGTGTATTCGTATGAAATATTATTCTGATTCGCAACTAACTGAAAATATTCATTTGGCAAATCAATACTAATTATAGAATGTCTGTCTGATTTAGTAGGTGTTTTCATTGTTATGTTTAGACTCCCAGAAAATGTTGCCCAATTGTCATTAGGGTCATGAAACTTGATGGCCTTTTCTAAAAGCTGTGACCCTGTCATTTCTTGTCCAAACAAATGACTAGCTGAAAAAATAACAAATAGAATTACAATACTTTTTTTCATTTTTATTAACGTATAAAAAATCCCGCAACTGCGGGATTAAATTTTTATTCTTGAATGTCTAATTTAATATTCAATTCTTTTAATTGCTCACCGTCTATTGTAGCTGGTGAATCTATCATCACATCTCTACCAGAGTTGTTTTTAGGAAAAGCAATAAAATCTCTAATGGTTTCTTGACCCCCTAAAATAGAGACCAATCTATCCAATCCAAAAGCAATTCCTCCGTGTGGTGGAGCACCATATTCAAAAGCATCCATTAAAAATCCAAACTGTGCTTTAGCCTCTTCATCAGAAAAGCCAAGTTTCTTTAACATAATTGCCTGAATCTCTTTATCATGTATTCTAATAGAGCCTCCTCCAATTTCATTCCCATTTAATACCAAATCATAAGCATTGGCTTTAACTTCACCGGGGTTAGAATCTAATAACTCCAGTTGACCAGGTTTTGGTGAGGTAAACGGATGATGCATGGCATGATAGTGACCCGTTTCTTCATCTAATTCTAATAAAGGAAAATCTACTACCCATAATGGGGCGAACTCATTTGGATTACGAAGCCCTAAACGTTCTGCCATTTCCATACGAAGTGCACTCAATTGAGCCCTAACTTTGTTTGTATCTCCAGATAAAACACAAATTAAATCCCCTGGTTTTGCTCCAGTTACTTTCGCCCAATTTCCTAAATCATGTTGATCGTAAAATTTATCTACAGAAGATTTAAAACTTCCATCCTCGTTACATTTAACGTAGACCATGCCTAAAGCCCCTACCTGAGGGCGACGAACCCAATCTACTAATTTATCAATTTCCTTTCTTGTGTACGAAGCTCCTCCTGGAATGGCAATACCTACAACTAACTCTGCTGTATTAAACACCCCAAATTCTTTGTTTTGCGCTACTGAGTTTAGTTCTCCAAACTGCATCCCAAATCGTATGTCAGGCTTATCATTCCCATATAATTTCATAGCATCATCATACTGTATTCTTGGAAACTCAGCTACATCTACCCCTTTAATTTCTTTTAATAAATGACGCGTTAATCCCTCAAAAGTATTTAAAATATCTTCTTGCTCTACAAAGGCCATTTCACAGTCTATTTGAGTAAACTCTGGCTGTCTATCTGCACGTAAATCTTCATCTCTAAAACATTTTACAATCTGAAAATACTTATCTAATCCACCAATCATTAATAATTGCTTGAAAGTTTGTGGAGATTGTGGTAAGGCATAAAACTGTCCTTGATTCATCCTAGAAGGCACTAAAAAGTCACGTGCTCCTTCTGGAGTGGATTTTATTAAATAAGGTGTTTCTACATCTACAAATCCATCATCAGAAAGGTATTTTCGAACCTCCATAGATACTTTGTGACGGAATAATAAATTCTCCTTGACAGGGTTTCTTCGAAGATCTAAATAGCGGTATTTCATTCTAAGATCTTCTCCACCATCAGTCGTGTCTTCTATGGTAAAAGGAGGTGTAATAGCTTCATTTAAGACGGTTAACTTAGAAACTAAAACTTCAATCGCTCCAGTTTTCATGTTAGGATTTTTAGATTGTCTCTCTATAACAGTTCCTGTAATTTGAATCACAAACTCACGTCCAAGATTCTTGGCTTTCTCCATTAAATCTGGTGTAGTTCTTTCCTCATCAAAGATTAATTGTGTGAGACCATACCGATCGCGTAGATCTATCCAAATCATAAAACCTTTATCTCTAGATTTTTGTACCCAACCTGATAAGGTTACTTCTTTATTGATGTCGGATGCGGTTAAATCTCCGCAAGAATGTGTTCTATACATTTATTTTAAATTGTTGATTGTTATTTTATTACTTCATAATAATAACTAAAACCACGATTTATAATTTCTCTTATTATAAAATGTAATCAACCACAAATTTAATCAAATCCTATCAATAACAATGGGTTACCCTTTGCATTATTGAACGAATTAAATTTGAAGAACATTTTAAATGATATGAATACTTATCTAAAAATTTAGCTTAATTACTTTTTGTAAATTTGTAATATGAATAAAGCAGTTAATCTTAAAGAAAAATTTAAACTTTTCACAGACTTATGGTCTCCAAAAAGAATAGGCAAATTAAATGGTCAACAAATTTTATTAGCAAAAATTAAAGGAGAATTCGTTTTTCATAAACATGATGACGAAGACGAACTATTTCTTGTTATGAAAGGGCAATTAGAATTGGTTCTTGAAGATAAGACGATTATTCTAAATAAGGGTGAGTTTTTTATTGTTCCAAAAGGAGTTCTTCACAAACCTATTGCAAAAGAGGAAACTCACATATTATTATTTGAGCCATTGAGCACAAAACACACAGGTGATGTTCTAGCAGATATTACCGTAGAAACCTATGAAGAAATTTGAAAAATTAACACGATTAATGCATGAGTAAATTATATTTAGTTCCCACACCTATTGGAAATCTAGAAGACATGACTTTTAGGGCAATTTCAGTTCTAAAAGATGTCGATTTTATTTTAGCAGAAGACACAAGAATTAGTGGGAAATTACTAATGCATTATGATATTAATACTCAAATGCATAGCCATCACATGCACAATGAACATAAATCTGTAAATGGTATAGTACAGCGAATACAAAATGGCGAAACATGTGCGCTTATCTCAGATGCTGGAACACCTGCCATATCTGATCCTGGGTTTTTATTAACAAGAAGTTGTATCGAAAATAATGTAGAAGTTGAATGTTTACCAGGTGCAACTGCTTTTGTTCCTGCACTAGTAAATTCTGGAATTGCAAATGATCGGTTTATTTTTGAAGGATTTTTACCCGTAAAAAAAGGGCGACAAACACGATTACTTCAATTGGCAGAGGAATCGCGCACCATGGTTTTTTATGAATCACCACATAAGTTAGTAAAGACCTTAGGCCATTTTTCAGAATATTTTGGTCAAGATAGAGCGGTATCTGTATCTAGAGAACTCACCAAATTATTTGAAGAAACAAAAAGAGGCACAATCTCAGAGGTACTAAGTTATTATACAAACAAACCTCCAAAGGGGGAAATTGTTATTATTGTTGCGGGTAAAAAATAATTTGTTCCTATTGATGTTTTCCTTTTTCCCAACCGTGTTTTCCCAAATACTGATTTCCAGACGCTACAGCTCCATACTCTATTGAGGTTCCCATAGAATCATTCCAGCGATTTAAATACCCAAATAAAGAAATAACTCCTAGCATTTCCACAATTTCTCCCTCATCCCAATGTTCATATAAGCGTTTCTTTATAGTTTCATCAACAGCATTAGGAACTTGACTTGCCAATAATGAAAAATCTAAAGCGACTCTTTCTGCCTCTGAAAATGAGGGATGTGTTCTGTAATCCCAAATATGTTCTAATTGCTCCTGTTCTGCCCCATAACGTTCTGCTGCTCGGATTGCATGGGCTTGACAATACCTACATCCTGTAGCATTACTAGATACCCAAGCGATCATTCTTTTTAGCGCAGAGGTAACTCTACCTTCGTTTGCCATAACCGCTTTGTTCAAATTAATAAACGCTTTGGAAATGGCTGGTCTACGTTGCATTGTTAATATTGAATTGGGACAAAACCCAAGAGTTTCATTAAAAAATTCTGCTAATTTCTTAGTTTCTAAACTGTATTCAGCAGCTAAAGGATTTACTAATGGCATATCTATAATTGATTTTTCTATAAAATTACATATTATTTTACCTTCTCAACAAAGAGAAGTTTCCTTTTCTTTCTCTGA
>JAYOAM010000017.1:0-19609 GCA_038104255.1 Flavobacterium sp.
GTTACTTATAATCATTCTAAATACCTACTAAAATACTTTTTGTGGTTTGGTCAGAAAACGATTGCGTTGTACCTTTGCAGTCATAATAAAATGAACCATATAATGAGTGGAATTTTAAGTTCTTCAATAGGTAGAAAGTTTGCCATGGCAATATCAGCACTCTTTCTAATGATTTTTCTTCTACAACACTTTGCTATTAATATTCTTTCTGTATTTAGCCCAGATACTTTTAATGAAGTGTCTCACTTTATGGGGACCTTTTGGGTAATACAATATGCACTACAACCGGTATTAATTTTTGGTGTTGTTTTTCATTTTGTAATGGGTTTTGTGTTAGAAATTAAAAATACTAAGGCACGTCAAATTAAGTATGTAGTCAATAATGGAGCTGCAAATTCTTCCTGGATGAGTAGAAACATGATATGGAGTGGATTAGCCATTTTAGCATTTGTGGTACTACACTTTATAGATTTTTGGATTCCGGAAATTAATATAAAATATATTCAAGGCGATATGAGCGGGATGCACAATGGCGAGTTTAGATATTTTCATGAGTTAGTTGAAAAATTTCATAACCCGCTTCGTGTTGGGGCATATTGTCTAGCTTTTGTTTTTTTAGCACTCCATTTATTACATGGTTTTGAATCTGCATTTCAATCTGTAGGTGCAAACAATAAATACACTAAGGGATTAAAAAACTTCTCAAAAATATATGCTATCGGGATTCCTGCAGGCTTTATTTTTATTGCATTGTTTCATCATTTAAATCAAGTTTTATAAGATGGCATTAGATTCAAAAATACCTCAAGGGCCACTTGCAGATAAGTGGACAAATCATAAAAATGACATAAATTTAGTTAATCCAGCAAACAAACGATTAATCGATATCATTGTTGTTGGAACCGGTTTGGCTGGTGGTTCTGCCGCAGCAACTTTAGCTGAATTAGGGTATAATGTAAAAGCATTTTGTTTTCAAGATTCACCGAGGAGAGCGCATTCTATTGCAGCACAAGGAGGAATAAATGCAGCAAAAAATTACCAGGGAGATGGAGACTCAACCTACAGACTGTTTTATGATACTGTTAAAGGAGGAGATTATCGTTCTCGTGAAGCTAACGTATATCGTTTAGCAGAGGTTTCTGCAAATATTATAGATCAATGTGTAGCACAAGGAGTTCCTTTTGCTCGTGACTATGGAGGACTTCTAGACAATAGATCATTTGGAGGGGTATTAGTTTCAAGAACATTTTATGCTAAAGGCCAAACAGGACAACAATTATTGTTAGGAGCTTATTCTGCCATGAATCGCCAAATTGGTCGCGGAAAAATAAAAATGTATAACAGGCATGAAATGCTTGATGTTGTGATTGTAGATGGAAAAGCTAGAGGAATTATAGCACGTAACTTGGTAACTGGTGAAATAGAAAGACACTCAGCTCATGCAGTAGTTTTAGGAACAGGAGGGTATGGAAATGTCTTCTTTTTATCTACTAATGCTATGGGATCCAATGTAACAGCAGCTTGGAGAGCCCATAAAAGAGGAGCGTATTTTGCAAACCCTTGTTATACACAAATTCACCCAACTTGTATTCCTGTTTCAGGAGATCATCAATCTAAGTTAACATTGATGTCAGAATCGTTAAGAAACGATGGTAGAATATGGGTGCCAAAACATAAAAAAGATGTTGAAGCTATTAGATCTGGCAAATTAAAGCCAACTCAACTAGCCGAAGAAGATAGAGATTATTATTTAGAAAGAAGATATCCTGCTTTTGGTAATTTAGTTCCTCGTGATGTTGCCTCAAGAGCTGCTAAAGAACGTTGTGATGCTGGTTTTGGAGTGAATGCCACTGGTGAAGCAGTATATTTAGATTTTGCAGCAGCTATTATTAGGTACGGAAAAGAAAAGGCCCATGTAAAAGGATTGAATGAAAATGATGATGCTTTAGTAAAAGAACTTGGTAAAGAGGTTGTGAAGGCCAAGTACGGAAACTTATTTCAGATGTATGAAAAAATTGTAGATGAGAATCCATATGAAACACCTATGATGATTTTCCCGGCAGTACATTATACCATGGGAGGCATCTGGGTAGATTATAATCTACAAACCACCATTCCTGGATTATACGCAATTGGAGAAGCTAATTTTTCTGATCACGGATCAAATAGGTTAGGAGCTTCTGCTTTAATGCAAGGTTTAGCTGATGGTTATTTTGTTTTGCCTTATACCATAGGGGATTATTTATCTAATGATATTAGAACTGGAACTATTTCTACGGATTTACCAGAGTTTGAGGAGGCTGAGAAAAACGCAATAGAAAATATTAATCATCTCATCAATAATAAAGGAACTAAGTCTGTAGATTCTTTTCACAGACGCTTAGGTAAGATTATGTGGAATAAATGTGGAATGTCTCGTAATGAAAAAGAATTAAAAGAAGCTATTGAGGAAATTTCTGCTTTACGTAAAGAGTTTTATAAAGATGTTTTAGTACCTGGAACAGCAGATGAATTTAATGAGCAATTGGCAAAGGCTGGGCGTGTAGCAGATTTTCTAGAGTTAGGGGAATTATTTGCAAAAGATGCTCTATTGAGAGAAGAATCTGCTGGAGGTCATTTTAGAGAAGAATATCAAACCCCAGAAGGAGAGGCAAAAAGGCGAAAAGAATTTCAATTTGTTTCTGCTTGGGAATATAAAGGAGAACCAAAAGATGCATTATTGCATAAAGAACCCTTGGTTTATGAGAATATTGAAGTGAAAGAAAGATCATATAAATAATTAGGAGACATGAACTTAACGTTAAAAATTTGGCGTCAAAAAAACGCAAACGATACAGGAAAGATGGTAGATTATCAGATTTCTGATGTGTCTCCAGACATGTCTTTCTTGGAGATGTTAGACGTGTTAAACAATCAATTGATAGAAAAAGGAGATTCTCCTGTAGCTTTTGATCATGATTGTAGAGAGGGGATTTGTGGAATGTGTTCATTATATATTAATGGTGAAGCTCATGGTCCAGACCGAAGAGTAACTACTTGTCAACTTCACATGAGAATGTTTAAAGACGGAGACACTATCCATATAGAGCCCTTTAGAGCTAAAGCATTTCCTATAATTAAAGATTTAGTTGTAGACAGAAGTGCTTTTGACAGAGTGCAGCATGCTGGTGGTTTTATTTCTGTAAATACCTCAGGAAATACGCAAGATGCAAATTCAATTCCAATATCTAAACATGCGGCAGACAAAGCCATGGATGCAGCAACATGTATTGGTTGTGGTGCCTGTGTAGCTTCGTGTAAAAACTCTAGTGCAATGTTATTTGTTTCAGCAAAGGTTTCACAATATGCTTTGCTTCCACAAGGACAAGTTGAAGCTACGGATCGTGTATTAAATATGGTGCAACAAATGGATGATGAAGGATTTGGAAATTGTACAAATACAGGTGCTTGTGAAGTGGAGTGTCCTAAAGGAATATCTTTAGAAAACATTGCGCGTATGAATCGTGAATATTTATCTGCAAGCTTAAAAGGATAAATAATCAAAGAAAAAATTATAAACCTTCAACCCTCGCTGTTGGAGGTTTTTCTTTTTACAAAGGTGTAGACTTTATTTTCTACCAAAGTCTGCAGGAATTTCTCCCCAAGCTTTGGTTTCCCATTTTAAAATGGGATTTCTGAATGAATTTTCTTTGAGCCATTTTTCTGCTCGCTGGATTAGAGTTAATAAATCGCTATTAGAAGTGTCAAAAGTAATATTTGTTCTACAGGTTTTCTTTTTAATCCAAGACATGGCAATTTTAGAATCTGAGTAAATAGGCAAGGTGTGTAAACCTTTCTTTTTTAGCAACGAAATACCGTGAACCAAGGCAAGAAACTCTCCAATATTATTTGTGCCATTTTTAAACGGGCCCATCTTAAAAATTTCTTGTTTGTTGTGATTTAAAACCCCACGATATTCCATTAACCCAGGGTTTCCGCTACAAGCAGCATCAACGGTTAAACTTTTTTTTAAGGGAATACCATAATTAATCTTATCAGCTTCAGACAAAACTGTTTTTTTTGCCTTACTGCCTCGATGATCAGAGTATTTTTTTTTGAAGGCCTTATTTGCCTCTAATTTGTTTTCAAAAGACATGTATTGAGCTCCTTCATACCCTTCAACAAGTTTTTTAACACTGTCCCAAGAAGAAAATACGCCCGTTTCTTTTCCCTTCCATATAACATAGTATTTTTTAGACCCCATCGTTTATGATTGTTTTTTCAATAATTTTTGGGAAATACTCATATTCTAAAGCATGAATTTTTTGTGCAATATCCTCTGGGGTGTCCGTTATTTCTAGTTTTGTTTCTTTTTGAAAAATAATAGCACCTTCATCGTAGTGTTCATTAACATAATGAATTGTAATTCCTGTTTTGTTATCGCCGTTGGATTTTACAGCCTCATGAACATGCATACCATACATTCCTTTTCCACCGTATTTAGGCAAGAGAGCAGGGTGAATATTTATAATTCTATTTGGAAATGCTTTTACTATAGATCTTGGAATTTTCCATAAAAACCCTGCTAAAATTATGAAATCAGTCTCATCAATTAATTTATCTAGAAGCACATTAGTCTTGAAAAAATCTTCTTTAGAAAACCATTCACAATCTTTATTTAATTTTTTACAACGTTTAAAAACCCCAGCTTCTTTTTTGTTGCTAAATACTTTTACAACACAAATTCTTTGTGAGTTTTGAAAATAATTTATGATGTTTTCTGCATTAGAACCAGCTCCTGAGGCAAAAATAACAACTTTCTTCATGTACGATAAAATTCAATCACAAAATAAAGCATAAAAGTTGATATTATAATCTCATTACCAACATATCAATGAAATAAAATAATTTACCCCTCATTTTTTTGCTAAAAATTCGTTAAAACTAATAAGATTTGTATTTTTGCCTCGATTTAAAATTTAAAATAAATAAATTATGTCAGACATTGCATCAAGAGTAAAAGCTATTATTGTAGACAAATTAGGAGTAGACGATAATGAAGTAACTACAGAAGCTAGTTTCACAAACGACTTAGGAGCAGATTCTTTGGATACTGTTGAGTTAATTATGGAATTCGAAAAAGAATTTGATATTCAAATTCCAGATGACCAAGCCGAAAACATTGGAACAGTAGGTCAAGCAATTAGCTATATAGAAGAAGCTAAAAAGTAAGATTTATATGCAATTAAAACGAGTTGTAGTAACTGGACTTGGTGCATTAACACCGATTGGAAACAATATTGAAGAATATTGGGCCTCCTTAGTTAACGGAGTTAGTGGGGCGGCACCTATCACACATTTTGATGCTACCAAGTTCAAAACTCGTTTTGCATGTGAAGTAAAGAACTTTACTGTTACAGATTTTATGAACAGAAAAGATGCTCGTAAAATGGATAAGTTTACTCAATATGCGATGGTGGCCTCAGATGAGGCTATAGCAGATTCTGGGTTAGACTTAGAAACTATCAATAAATTACGAGTTGGTGTAATTTGGGGGGCAGGTATTGGAGGTTTGGAAACTTTTCAAAATGAAGTCTTAAACTTTGCATCTGGAGACGGAACCCCAAAATTTAATCCCTTCTTTATTCCCAAAATGATTGCAGATATTGCTCCTGGAAACATATCCATAAAAAATGGATTTATGGGTCCAAATTATACGACAGTATCAGCATGTGCTTCTTCTGCAAACGCCATGATAGACGCCTTAAATTATATTCGTTTAGGGCATTGTGACGTTATAGTTACTGGGGGTAGTGAAGCAGCAGTTACTATTGCAGGTATGGGAGGATTTAACTCTATGCATGCATTATCTACAAGAAATGAATCTGCAGAAACCGCCTCTAGGCCATTTGATGCCGAACGAGATGGTTTTGTTTTAGGAGAAGGAGCAGGAGCTATTGTTTTAGAAGAGTATGAATATGCCAAAGCAAGAGGGGCAAAAATTTATGCAGAAGTTATTGGAGGCGGAATGTCTTCTGATGCTCATCACATGACAGCACCTCACCCTGAGGGTATTGGTGTCATTGCTGTGATGAAAAACTGTTTAGAGAATTCTGGAATACAACCAGAGGACGTAGATCACATTAACACCCATGGAACCTCAACACCTTTAGGAGATGTTGCCGAGCTTAAGGCGATTTCTGAAGTTTTTGGTGATCACGCTAAAAATATTAATATTAATTCTACAAAATCTATGACTGGTCACCTTCTAGGTGCCGCTGGTGCTATTGAATCTATCGCTTCTATATTAGCCATGAAACACGGTATAGTACCTCCAACAATTAATCATAGTACTGTAGATGAAAATATCAATCCAGATTTAAATTTAACACTTAACAAACCTCAAAAGAGAGTAATTAAAGTTGCCATGAGTAACACTTTCGGATTTGGTGGGCATAATGCTTGTGTAGCATTTAGAAAAATAGATTAATACTTCATGAATTTCATTCGTAAAATAGTCACCCAATCATCTAAAGGAGATGATAAGGTGTTTTACGATGCCATGCGAAATTTACTAAAATTTAAGCCCAATCAAATTGAGAACTATCAAAAAGCATTTACACATCGATCTCTAAAAAAAGTCGATAAAAATGGTGAGCCTTTTAATTATGAAAGACTTGAGTTTATTGGCGATGCAATGTTAGGGGCTGTTATCGCCTCATACCTATACGCTAAAGCACCTAACCAGTCCGAAGGATATTTAACTCAAATGAGGTCTAAAATTGTAAGTAGAGAGCATTTAAACGAGTTAGGTAAAGATTTAAATTTAATTTCATTTGTAAAGAGTAATATTCCTCAAAATAATATTGGAGATAATATTCATGGGAATATCTTTGAAGCTCTTATAGGGGCAATATATATAGATAGAGGATATGCATATTGTAATAAATTTATTTACGATAAAGTTATTGTTCCTTATGTTGATATTCCAAAACTTGAAGGAAAGATAACTAGCTATAAAGGCCTTATTATTGAATGGTGTCAGAAAAAAAAGAAAAAGTACGATATTAACACTTATGAAGATACAGGAAATGAACCGATCAAACATTTTAGTGTAAAGATTAGTATTGATGATGTTCAAATAGCAAAAGGGAGAGCAACATCGAAAAAGAAGGCAGAAGAACAGGCATCAAAAAGAGTTTATTATACTTTTCAAAAACAAATAGAAAATTCATAATCGATAACGATTTCGTTATTTTTTATGTTCGTTCTTAAAACAATCGTTAATTTTGTTGCTTCAGTAGTCATATAAATTAAAACCAATACCACTTTTAATGCAGGTTTATTCGTTAGACATAGACGATTTTAATGAGGACAATTATACACTAATTGGTATTCATACTGCATTAGAGGATTTTAAGTTAGCTTATCTATTAAACAAGAATTTAGATATTCATTTTTCAAGAGCCTCATACAGTTTAGATTTTGAAAGTAATGCTTCTTTTTCGGTTTATAATTATAGTAATGAAGCGTATGATTCTGATTGGTATTTAATATCAAATAGTTTTACCGAAGAAAGAACAAATGCTCTAGATACAATTGCATTGGCAACTGAAACGAAAACCTACTTAATCCCAGAAAAGAAAAAAGTAGATTATTTTATCAAAATAGTGGGTGAACCTACTCAAGAAACAATTTATAAAACAGTACATCAGATTAAACAAATTCCTCAGGTTGTGACCTCTTATACTGTTGAGATAGATTCTTTAAAATCTAAACAATTTTTAATTTTTTAAATATGCTCATAAACAAGAAAACAAAAATTGTTGCCACTTTAGGGCCTGCAACAAACTCAAAAGAAACCTTAACTGAACTAGCTCGTTCTGGAGTTAATGTTTTTAGAATTAATTTCTCTCATGCAGATTATGATGATGTAAAAGAACGCGTAAATCAAATACGCAAAATTAATGAGGAAAATGGCTATAATGTAGCTGTATTAGCTGATTTACAAGGCCCAAAACTACGAGTTGGAGTGATGGAAGAAGGAGTTGTTTTAGAGGATGGAGCCGAATTTATATTTACAACAGAAGAATGTATTGGAAATAATCATAAAGCCTTTATGACGTATCAGAATTTTCCTAGAGATGTAAAACCTGGTGAACAGATTTTAGTTGATGATGGAAAATTACAGTTTGAGGTTCTTTCAACCGATAAGAAATCAAAAGTAATCACTAAAGTTATTGTTGGAGGGGTTTTATCTTCGAAAAAAGGGGTTAATCTTCCAAATACTGATATTTCATTACCGGCTCTGACAGATAAGGATAAAAAGGATGCAATTTTTGCATTAAGCTTACATGTAGATTGGTTAGCATTATCATTTGTTAGAACACCTGAAGACTTAAGAATACTTAGAGACTTAATTGCACAAAATTCTGATTATAGAGTTCCTGTGATTGCTAAGATTGAAAAACCAGAGGCTGTAGAAAATATAGACTCTCTAATTCCTTATTGTGATGGGTTAATGGTTGCTAGAGGGGATTTAGGAGTAGAAATACCCATGCAGGAAGTTCCTTTAATTCAGAAGAAATTAGTGATGAGAGCTAAGCAAGCGCGTATCCCCGTCATTATAGCTACTCAAATGATGGAGACTATGATTACGAATTCTGTACCGACAAGAGCTGAGGTTAATGATGTTGCAAATTCCATTATGGATGGAGCAGATGCTGTTATGTTATCTGGAGAAACATCTGTGGGAAAACATCCTGTAAAAGTAATTCAGAAGATGAGTGAAATTATTATGAGTGTTGAAAATTCACCATTGATTAAAGTACCTCACCAAGCTCCCCATATTAGAACTGATAGGTTTATTACTAAATCTCTATGCCATCATGCTGCATTAATGTCTAAAGACACGAATTCTGCTGCTATATGCACATTAACAAATAGCGGATATACAGCTTTTCAAATATCTGCATGGAGACCACAGTCACATATTCTAGCATTTTCAACTCAAAAAAGAATTTTAGGTAAACTTAATTTACTTTGGGGGGTGAGAGCATTTTTTTATGACGAAAATCTAAGCACAGATGACACCGTCACTGATATTAACAGAATTGCAAAAGAAAAAAATTATGTAGCCTCTGGTGATATTGTCATTAATCTAACTTCAATGCCTGTTGAGGAACGAGGAATGGTAAATACGCTACGTGTTTCAGAAATCGATTAAAATTTGTACAAATTTTAATTATAAACAATTCACTAAAGTTCTCTTTTTATCAGTAAAAACTTATCATGCTCTAAAATTAAATATCCTTGATCATATATATAAAAGTAGGTATTCCCTGTTTTAGTTTTATAGATTGAGGTAAAAAGTTGGAAATCAAAACCTCTATCGTATAATTGAGTTCTAGTCACTTTTGTTTTTCCAAAAGTATTTAGCTCAGAAATTATTTTATGATTTTTTCGCAAACGATTATTGATATTTCTTATTAAGTTTTTACTGTCTTTATTTACTTTATTATTGTGAGAATTTCGACAGTAATCGGAACAAAATTTTTTATCAATTCTTCCTTTTAGAACCTCTCCACACTCTAAACATTCTCTAAGCTCCATATTCATTATTTTTTAATTCATACCAGTTGCATTTAACATCTTTGAAATCAAATTGATTTATAAAGTTTAATCCTATTTTTTTTAATACTGTGTTAGAAGCTTTATTTTCTATATCTGCAGCACCATATATAACATGATATTTCAATTTTTTAAAACCATACTCAATTGATGCTAAAGAAGCTTCAGTAGCATATCCCTTACCCCAAAAACTTGGTAGAAACCGATATCCAATATCTATAAAGTTTGTGTATCCATTCAACATTTCTTGTTCACCTTTATTCAATTTTAGTCCAGCCCAACCCATAAATTTTCCTGAACTTTTTTCTAAGGCTGCAAAACGACCAATACCTCTTTCTTCATACTGAAGATGAAAAAAATAAATTATTTTTTCAGCTTCTTTTAATGTTTTAATAGGTTTTTTTCCTAAATATTTATGCACCTCTTTATTAGAATCCAATTTAAATATATTTTCAACATCAGAATTTTTAAACCTTCTTAAAATTAGACGCTCGGTCTCTATGTAGTGTGTCATATTGATAATTATAATCTTTGTAAAGGTATAAATTATTCGTTTACAAACGACTACAAATACTTACAACCGAAAGTAAATGTATTCTAACCGTTTCTAATTGAGCTATTGAATCATATTTGTAGTGTTGAAAATATATCAACAAATTATAAATCTGCACTAAGTAATACCTAAGTGCGCAAAACCTTATCTTATGAATACGTTAAGAAACAAAGTACAGTTAATTGGAAATTTAGGAAATGATCCAGAAATCATCACTTTAGATAGTGGTAAAAAGTTAGCAAAATTTTCTATTGCCACCAATGAAAGTTATAAAAATACCATGGGAGAGAAAGTAACAGATACTCAATGGCATAATGTTATAGCTTGGAATAAAACTGCCGAAATTATTGAAAAATATGTGACAAAAGGAAATGAAATTGCCATTGAAGGGAAGTTGACATCTAGATCATATGAAAGTAAAGAAGGAGAAAAAAAATATATAACAGAAGTGGTTTGTAATGAATTATTAATGTTGGGAGGAAAATAGTAAAGGGAGATTTTGCTATGAAAAAAAGAGTACTGTTTCAGTACTCTTTTTTAAATATATCAAGATTTTTTTTGTGAGTAAATTAAAAATAATATTATTTATTTTTTGATTATCAGTATATTAGAGCTGTTTTTTAAATTAATTGTAAAATCAAATGGCAAAATTTAAATATTTTTCGGCTTTTATAGTTCCTCTTCTTGGGTTATTGACATTTAATTCAACAGGATTTATAGCTTATATTGGCATTATTAGCTTGTATGTTGTTGTTCCTATTTTAGAAAACTTTTTACCTCAAAATACTTACAATTTAACCTCTATTGAAAAAGAATTAGCAACAGAAACTATTTTTTATGATGTAGTCTTATATTTGTCTGTTCCACTACACTTATTTGTAGTATATCAGTTTTTAATTACAGTTTCCAACCCTTCCCTTCCTTTATCAGACTTGATTGCATGTATTTTGTTTATGGGAACCATTTTGGGGGTTAACGGAATCAATATAGGGCATGAATTAGGTCATAAAAAAGACCATAAATTAAAGCAATTTTTAGCTCATATATTATTATTAACCGCCATACAAAATCACTTTATGACCTATCATAATTCAGGTCATCATAGAGATGTGGCCACTCCAAATGATCTTACTTCCGCAAAAGAAGGCGATATTTTTTATTGGTTTGCATTGAAATCTCAAATTGGAGGATATTTTAAAACCTGGAGATTAGAATCTCAAAGATTAGAATCTCAAGGGAAATCATTACTTTTTAACCCAATGATCTTTTTTACAGGATTATCTATCTCTCTTTTTGTCGTAATTAATTTCTTTTATGGATTGAATGTCACTGTGATTTACTTTATAACTGCTGTCTATGGAATTTCAGTATTAGAAGCACAAAATTATTTTTCTCATTATGGGCTTCGTAGAAAAATGAAAGCTAATGGGAGATATGAACGTGTGAAGCGAGAACATTCTTGGAATTCAGATCACATTATTGGGAGGGTATTATTATTTGAATTAACAAGACATTCAGACCATCACCATAGTGGTGCAAAACCTTACCAAATATTAGAATCTAAAGACGATAGCCCTACTTTACCTTATGGGTATCCAGCTATGTTAATGCTATCATATTTCCCGTTCTTATTTAAGCCAATTATGAAAAAAAGATTGGAATTTTATCGAAATAAAACAGTTACTTCAACCTAATCTTTATTAATAAGGATTTTTTGTAATGACTCTCTAATTTTTGTTGGGATTGATATTGGCAGGTTGTCTTTTCTGTTAACAAAAACATGAACAAACTCTCCATATGCACAAGCAGCACTTTCTCCTTGCCTAAAAATACCTATTCCATAGGTAACTGAACTTCTACCCAATTTTTTTACAGTTAAGCCTGCCTCAATTTTGTCTGGATAAGCAATCGGCTTTATATAGTTGCAATTAGAGTGAACAATAACTCCAATAACAGGAGCACTAATTGGATTAAAATCAGCAAATTCTATTAAATATTGATTAGCTACAGTATCAAAATAGGAGTAATAAATTACATTGTTAATATGGCCATAGATATCATTATCAGCCCATCGGGTTGTGATATTTTTAAAAAATGAATAATCTGACCGGTGCATTAATTTTTCAGATTCCATATTTTTACTTTCCAATAAATTTCGGTTTTCTTTTTTGTAAAAATGCTGACACTCCCTCAACTAAGTCATGACTTGCAAAAGCAGCTGTTTGCCTTTCAGCTTCATAAGCGATTGTACTTTGTAAATCGTTATCCATAGCATGAAATATGTCTTCTTTTGTAATTCCTACAGCAAGGGTTGGTAATTTTGCAATTTGATGTGCCCAATCAGTAGCTGTAGATACAATTTCATCACTATCAACTAGTTTATTGGCCAATCCAAGCTTGTGGCATTCCTCTCCTTTTATTTTTTTACCCTCAACGGCTATTTGAAGTGCTCGACTATAGCCCACTTGTCTTGCTAACAACCAACTTGCTCCACCATCTGGCCCCAAACCAATATTGATAAAGGCATATAACAACCCACTATTTTCAGACATCACCCGAAAGTCACAGGCCAAAGCAATTGATGCTCCTACTCCTGCAGCAGTTCCATTGATAGCTGCAATGATAGGTTTTTTAAGGGTTGTTAAATTTCGCATTAAAGGTCCGTATGTGTTTGTGATATATGTTCTCCCCTCTTCAGGAGTAATATTTCCAAAAGTATTCATATCAGCTCCAGAACAAAATCCTTTTCCTGCTCCAGTAATCACCATTGCCCGGATACTGTCGTCTTTTTGCACTTTTGCAATAGATTTATTTATACCATCAACTAAATCGTCATTTACAGCGTTATATTTGTCAGGTCGATTTAATGTTACAATAGCAATATCTCCCTCTTTTTTAAATAAGACGGATTTATTTTTTAATTCCTCTAAATGTTGACCGTTTTCTGTAGGGATATCCTTTTTATTTTTCTTTGAAGCATCTATATAGGCCAAAGCAATAAATTCTGCAACACAGGCTGGTTTTTCTTGTCCTTTTAATTCATAAATAAGCTTCATTTTATAACGTAAACCATTAGTAATATCTTCTGTAGAAATTAATGAAACGCGAGCTCTAACTAATGACCCTACTGGAGTTGCATTCATAAATCGTACTTTATCTAATCCATAATTTACGCCCATTCCAACATCCATAAATTTTACTGTCTCATAACAGAATTTGGAGGCCAAAGAGAGAATCAAAAAACCATGAGCAATTGGTTTTTTATAGGGGGAGTATTTTTTTGCTAATTCTGGATTTACGTGAATCCATTGATTGTCATCTGTAGTTCTTGCAAAAGTATCTATTTGGTTTTGCGAAATGGTTGTCCATTCAGACAATCCTAATTCTTTTCCAATATAATTTTTTAGGTCAGATAATTGAGAAATTTCAGTAGCATATGATTCTTGTCTTAGTTGTTGTTCTTCCATTTTTTTTGATGTTTATGAGTGTTTTTAACGAGATAAAAAAGGTTTTTATGATGGCATAGACCCTCCATTGGCATGTAAAGTATGGCCACTTACAAAGCCAGCCTCTTTAGAAGCTAAAAACAAATAAGCATGTCCCATATCTTCCGGAGTACCGATCCGTTTTACAGGGATCATAGCAATACCAGCTTTTATAACCTCCTCTGGCATAGAATCAGACATTTCAGACTTTATAAAACCAGGCGCTACAGCATTCACTGTGATATTATACTTTCCAACCTCTTTGCATAATGAATGTGTAAATCCAACAATAGCAGCTTTACTAGCACAATAATTTGCTTGTCCGAAGGCTCCTTGATAGGCATTGATAGAAGAGGCAGAAATAATTCTACCATAATTTGCAGCTTTCATATGAGGCAACACAGCTTTAGCAGTAATGAATAAGGAATCTACATTTACAGACATCACAACATCCCATTCTTCACGAGTCATTTTTAAAAATGATCGATCTCTGATGACTCCTGCATTATTTATTAAAATATCTATTTTTTGATATTTTTTAATAATTTCTGCTACAGCAGCATCAACAGATTCTTGATTGGTAACATCTACTTTTTGATAGAAAATATCTCCTCCCTTATCAGAAATTTTAGTCACAACTTCTTCTCCATCTAAAACATCCCATAGGGCAACTATGGCTCCTTCTTCACAAAATACCTCGCAAATTCCTTCACCAATCCCCCTAGCACCTCCTGTAATAATTGCTATTTGCCCTTCTAATTTTTTCATTTTTATCTGTGTTTTTATTTATAATAATCTGTTAGTTTTGTTAAATATAACAAATCCTTTTTTTTATATAACTTTATCAAAAATCAATTTGTACATTAATTTTAATTAAACCCTGAAATATGAGTAAAGCTTCATTTATAGATCAACTTTCAATCCCAGTAGTAGCGGCTCCAATGTTTTTAATATCTGGACCTCAGTTGGTCATAGAATGTTGTAAGAACGGAATTGTTGGAACTTTCCCTGCATTAAATCAACGAACATCTGAAGGTTTCGAAGCATGGATTATTGAGATAAAAGATGCCTTAGAAAAACATGAAAAAGAAACAGGAAATCCAACTGCGCCTTTTGGAGTTAATCTCATAGTACATAAATCAAACCCTAGGTTAGAAGCAGATTTAGCCATTTGTGTAAAGCATAAGATTCCATTAATAATTACCTCATTAGGGGCGGTATCAGAATTGGTAGACACCGTTCATGATTATGGTGGTCTAGTTTTTCATGATGTAATTAAAAAAAGACATGCACAAAAAGCTCAAGAAGCAGGGGTAGATGGCTTAATACTTGTTTCCGCTGGAGCAGGTGGGCATGCTGGAACGATTAATCCAATGCCATTGGTTACTGAAATTAAATCCTTTTTTAAGAAAACTATCCTACTCTCAGGATGTATTAGTTCAGGAATAGATATTGCTTCTGCCATGCAAATGGGAGCAGATTTGGCATACATGGGAACACGTTTTATTAATACAAAAGAAAGTAAGGCGCCAGAGGAATATTGTAATATGATCATTGAAGCAGGAGCTAGTGATATTGTTTATACCGCTGCTGTATCTGGTGTTCCTGCTAATTTTTTAGCCCCTAGTCTTAATGCGATGGGGATTACTGAAGAGATGCTAAGTAGAAAAGTAAAAGTTGATTTTGGTGAGGAATTGACTGCTCAAGAAGATGAGGCAAAAGCATGGGCTACCATTTGGTCTGCCGGTCAAGGTGTTTCCTCTATTCATGATTCACCAAGTGTAAGAGACTTAATTAAAAATTTAAAGTTAGATTTTAAATCAGCGATTAAAAAGCAGTATACCCTTTTAGAAAAGTATAAATAATCAGTTTCTTAATTACGGCTTATACTTTTAATTGCCTTTGAAACATCTGCCAAGGGTAATTTACATGTACCATTTACGCATACGTAAATTAACGTTTTATCCTCTAAATATTTATATTCAAGTAATGGTATTTCAGACTCTTTGTCTGAAGCTGATATTAATATATTTGGCAAATAATTTGAATATAGTTTTTTAGCTACTGTATTTGCATTTTTCCCAACAACTGCTACTTCATAATAAGGTTTTGTAAAATTTGTCATTAAATGAAGCCAATTGGTATAGGCAAAAGGTGTTTTTATAATTTCTTTCTTAAGGGTATTCAACATTTGTTCAGAAAGTTTAGTCATCTTTTTATCATAAAAATAATGCCCAAGCTTAAATAGACTATTTCCAATAATTGAATTGGAAGAGGAGATAACCCCATCATTTATCTCTATTTTGCGAGCTATTAAATTAGGATCCTTATTAGATGTGTAAAAAAACAGCCCACTCTCTGGGTCATAAAAATGTGTAATTGTATACTCCATTATTGTTTTTGAAAGCATTAACCATTTTTCATCTAGACTTATTTCATGAAGTGAAATAAAAGCCTGTATTACAGTTGCATAATCTTCTGCATATCCATTAATAGTACTTTTCCCGTTTTTAAAATTTCTATTAAGACCCCCATCTTCTCTTAGTTGGTTGTTAAGAATAAATTCTCCAATTCTAACAGCGTTTTTTAAATAGATTGGGTTGCCAAAGGCTTTGTAGGCATCTACATATCCCTGTAACATGAGAGCATTCCATGATGTTAAAATTTTATCATCTAAATTTGGCTTATTACGTTTATTTCTAGTTGCCAATAGCATAGTTTTCCAGCTTCTTATTTTTTCCTTTAGCTCTTTTTTAGTAAGGTTATGTTTTTTAGCAAATTCAGAATTGGACTGATTTCGGATTAAAACATAAAGGTCTTTTTCCCAAAATCCAGAGGTATTTATGTTATAATAATCTGCAAATAATTTATAATCTTTAATTAGAGTTTTTAATTCTTCTTTAGTCCAACTGTAAAAAACACCCTCTTCTAGTTCCTTGTTTTCATTTTTACTGTCTGCATCTAGAGATGAATAATAAGCACCATTATCAGCAGATAATTCATCATTTATAAATGCTAGTGTTTCTTTTACAATAGTTTCATACAACTCATTTTTATCTTGAAGATATGCCTTGGAATAAACACTTATCAGTTGAGCATTATCATATAACATTTTTTCAAAATGTGGGATGTGCCAACGATCATCTACAGAATATCTTGAAAATCCACCTGCAATTTGATCATAAATACCTCCATAAGCCATTTTAGTTAGTGATTTTTTAATATAATCAAAGATTTCAGGGTCATTAAAGTGATGTTGATATCTTATTAAATAATCTAAGGTATTTGGCATTGGAAATTTTGGTGCTCCTTTCAAACCTCCATGAATAGGGTCTAATTGTTCTTTGGATAGATTTACAGCTGAAATAATTTCTTCATTTTTAAAGACAGCCTCTTCTTTATTTATTGTAATTAATTCTGAAGTTTTAATACCATCTGTAACTTGTTGTGCATATTCTTCAACTTTTTGAGGGTTTTCTTTATACAATTTAGAGATATCAATTAAAATATTACTCCATTGTTCTTTGGTGAAATAAGTACCCCCAAAAATAGGCCTTCCATCTGGAAGCGTAATGCAATTTAAAGGCCAACCTCCTTTTCCAGTCATCAATTGAACAGCACTCATATAAACTTTATCGATATCTGGGCGCTCTTCTCGGTCTACTTTAATATTGATAAAATTATCATTCATAGTTTTAGCAATAGAATCGTTTTCAAAACTCTCCTCCTCCATTACATGGCACCAATGGCATGAAGAATAGCCAATAGAAACAACGATGAGTTTATTTTGTTCTTTTGCTTCTTTTAAAGAAGCTTTATTCCAAGCCTTCCAATTTACTGGGTTGTAGGCATGTTGAAGTAAATAAGGGCTGGTCTCATTTACAAGTTCATTTCCTTTTTTAACCTCATTCTTTGAACAGGCCCAAAAAAGCAAAAAGCATAGTGTATATAAGGCAAAACGCGCTTTCATAAATATGAATTTATTCGATATTAAAAGTAACAAAAATCAACTAAGTACAGATTAAATAAAAAGAAAAAGACGTTAAAAAATTGAATTCAATTTTCTAACGTCTTATTAAAAAGTGATGAATAATAATTTATTCTTTAATTAATTTAACGCTTTTCACTCCTTGAGCTGTTCTTATTCTTCCAAAATAAACACCGCTAGTTAGCCCTAGGGAAGAAATAGCAATTTCAGAACTATTATTACTTTGTAGAATAACTCTTTTCCCTAAAAGATTATATACCTCAACAGAAGTTATTAAATTATTTTGAGTACTTATTGTCCAAGAATTTGAGGTAGGGTTTGGATATACCTTAGTGTCAAATAAATTTTTATTTTCTAGGCCTGCAGTTGCTGAGCTTAGTGCTGTAATATTGTCTACATAGGTTGTAGTTACAGCATTAGCATTCCACCCGTTACCATTCCACATAGGAAAGAAAAGAATTCTCGCATAGATATATGATGCAACCGGAGTATTATCTTTAGGGTTAGCAAAGTCAAAAGTTAGTGTTTCCCAACCCGATCCTGAATGATAATCATCTGTAGCTGATTCATCAGCTAATGTGCCACCAACTGCATCAACTACTTTGGCTAACATAAAAAATGCATTGGTTGAGTAGATATCTGCAGTAACTACTTTATTTGATGAAATTAAATGAATATAATCATCTTGTAAAAAGACTTGTGCATTTTGCCATGGAACAGGTGCTGAGGCAGAAGTAACTATTTTTAAAACCTCACCATTTGTTCCCCCTGCTACTGGATCAGAGACAATACTTACAGCTCCTAATCCGTTGTCAGCAGCAATTTGAGGAGGTATTCCCTCAAAATCTTCTATAATTATAGCTTCGCTTGTAGGGCATGCACTACATGAGCCTCCACAATCTATTCCTGTCTCATCATTATCTTGAATGCCATTCTCACATGTATCTACAGGAGGAGCATCAGTAAGTTTATTTGCATTAAACTTAATGTTATCAATATAGATTGTGCTATTTTCAGCTCTATCTGGTAATCCTTCAGTCCAATCTACAAAAATAACTATTTGACTGATATTGGTTAAATCTCCATTTGGGTTAATTCCCGACAGATCCCATGTTAAAGTCTGCCATTCATTTACAATCATATTTCCAACATTTTGATTAGTGATTTGAAATGTAGTTCCTCCAGTGTTAGTTCCCATTTTAATTCCTAAAGTACCAACATAATTTTTATTGATATCCATACTCAGAGTTAAGTTATTGGCTACTCCCATATCAATTTCCCAAGAGCCAAACGCGCTCTCTTGCCAAGCGTTATTAACTCCAGCATAAAAGGCATTATCTGGGCCAACAACAACTTTTAAAACCTTTGTGTTGATAGCATTTGTACCATCTAAATCCGGATTATCCACTACTTCAGCAGCAGCAGGGTTATTGTCAAATGTATACCAGTTAGACACAACACCGGATGGCGTATTTGATTCAAAATTAAGAAGGTATTCTTGTTGTTGAGCAAATATGAGAGGTCCCAGCAATAAAAGGACTAATAAAGTTACATTTTTCATCGTATCTATTTTTAAAGTTAATTAAAAAACGCCCAGAGCAAGGCTCTGAGCGTTTTAATGTTTATGTAATTAAGAATTATTAAAAAATTATTCTCTAATTAATTTTACACTTTTTACTCCTTGCTCTGTTGTAATTCTAGCAATATAAATACCGCTAGTTAATCCTTCAGTTGAAACAGAAATTTCAGTACTGTTGTTGTTTTGTGAAACAACTCTTTTTCCTAACAGATTAAATACTTCAACAGAAGTTATTACAGTGTTACCCGTTCTAAAATTCCAGTTTGAATTGGATGGATTAGGATATACACTAACATTTACAAAACTATTGTCATCTACACCAGCTGTAGTCTCACCAATAACAACACTACCCAAGGTTGTATCTGCAGGGTCAGCTAATGGACCGGTAACTGCAA
>JAYOAM010000002.1:0-214648 GCA_038104255.1 Flavobacterium sp.
CATTTGTTGCTTCTGCAGTCCAAATAGCAATATTTGGCTCTAAAGTCATACTTGTTGCTGTAGCAGTAGCTCTAAGATCTGCAGCACCATAAGCAAACCCAAAAGCATAACCACCATCTGAAACATTGAAGGCATTTACATAACCATTCCATGCTTGTGAAGTTGCTACAGTTACACTATTCCCTGATGGAGGAGGAGCGTTTTCACCAATCACAACACTACCCAAGGTTGTATCTGCAGGGTCAGCTAATGGACCGGTAACTGCAAAACCGTATTGAATAATGTATCCTGCAGCTAATTCAGCTGCAGTTGCTGATGTTGTAAAGTCTCCAGTACTACTAATATCAGCTGTATTGTTTACTACAGTAGCATAACCATTGGCTGGATCTAAAGCTTTCACAAATGCAACTACTGTATATTCTGAACCTAAATCACTCACTGAAACATTTCCAGTGAAAGTAAGATCCGAACCAGCAAGCGTATTGTCTTCTATGTAAGAACTTGCTTCAATATATTTATTTGCAGTCTGTGGCGTTACACCTTGATCAAACCAACTAGCATTTGTTGCTTCTGCAGTCCAAATAGCAATATTTGGCTCTAAAGTCATACTTGTTGCTGTAGCAGTAGCTCTAAGATCTGCAGCACCATAAGCAAATCCAAATGCATAACTATCATCTGAAACATTGAAAGCATTTACATAGCCATTCCATGCCTGCGAGGTTGCTACAGTTACACTATTTGCTGATGGTGGAGCAGGGTTAGCCCCTACTGCGATATCATCAATTTGGTAAGTATCTGAAACACTAGCATTGGCATCGCCAGCATCAGTAAAAATGACCATTTTACCGTAGTTAGATAATCCAGCACCAAAATCAACTGAAATATCTTGCCAATCTGTACCTGTACTAGTAAAGGCAAGTTCTGTTGCTCCATCAGGACCATCTTCAAATTTTAATAGATGACTTCCACTTCCTGTACCATTAACAGGCTTAAATCTAAAGCTTATTGTGTTGTTTGCGTCATCAGATAAATCTAAATTATCTGCAAAACTTATTTGAGCGTTATCCCATGCAGCAGTTGCTCCAACAATTTGTAATACATCATTTCCATTATCTTGTTCTATGGTTACAACAGCACCACCGTCACCATTCATGAGTTGGTTAGCACTACTAAAATCAAAAGGTAAGTTTGGTAAATCTGGTGGACCACTAAGATGAGTTGCTCCAGCAATATCATCAAATAGATAAGTATCGGATAATCCTCCACCGTCGCCTCCAGCGTCAGTAAAAATTACCATTCTACCATAATTGTTGAGCCCAGCTCCAAAATCTATAGAGATATCTTGCCAATCAGTACCTGTGGTGTTGAAAGGTAATTCTGTAGTTCCTGCAGGACCATTTTCGAATTTTAATAAATGATTTCCACTTCCCGTTCCGTTTACAGGTTTAACTCTAAACGTAATGGTGTTATTAGAGTCATCAGATAAATCAAGATTGTCTTGAAAATTTATCTGCGCATTATCCCAGTCTGCACCAGAACCTACCATTTGAAGAACGTCATTTCCATTGTCTTGAACAATTGTAACTACAGCACCTTCAGCACCAGTCATTAATTGTTCAGCACTACTGAAGTCAAAAGGTAAATTAGGTAATACAGGTGTACTGTGAAAAGCACCAGAGATATCATCAACATAATAAGTGTCAGACAATCCTCCTCCATCTCCACCAAAATCGGTGAAAATAACCATTCTACCATAACTACCAAGACCAGCTGGAAAATCTAAAGAGATATCTGTCCATTCAGTACCTGAAATTGAGAATGTTAACTCTGTATCACCAGTAGTTCCGTTTTCAAATTTAAGCGCATGGTTACCACTACCTGTTCCATTTACAGCTTTAATTCTGAATGAGATAGTGTTGTTAGCATCATCAGATAAATCGAGATTTTCAGCAAAATTTATTTGAGCATTATCCCAATCTCCACCGTTACCAACAATTTGCAATACATCATTTCCGTTGTCTTGAACAACAGTAACAACAGCACCGTCAGCTCCTGTCATGGCGTGAATAGGATCACTAAAATCAAAAGGCAATGTTTGAGCAAAGCCTAAATTAACCAACAAAAGGGCTAATAATAAAGTAATTTTTTTCATCATATGATTTGTTTTCGTTTATTAGATTACCAAATTAAACTAATTAGAGGTAAAATAAGAAAAAGTTACCTTTACAAAAATCATACATTTTGTTGTATAGTAACTCCAAAGAAAAAAAATTTGTTTTTCCCCACTACAGCTGTGTTTATTTATGATTCAGCTATTTTTTGATGGGGGAGTGGTAAAGCACTTATTAGAAATGTAGTGGTAATGTTGTAATAAAATCTTAATTTTAGTCTCTATATTGCAACTTACAGAAACTTAAGTTGTAACGAAAAAAGATAATTTAAAGGTGTGTTTAATTTAAATTATTTTTTTCAAATAATGAGATAGTACTATTATTATTAGTAGTTAAATAGATGTTTTCTTCATTAGTTGTTCTAAGTAATGATATATTTCTACTATCTTTTGAAATGTAAACACCACTTTCTGATGGAGGTACAAATCTAAAGTTATTTTTTCCATCTCCGAAAAATAAAGATCCATGGCCTGCATCGTATCGTACTGTTTCGACCTCTACACCGTAATGATTTCCAACCAACAGTAGATCTTTAAAACCGTCATCATTAAAATCTTGAACTAGGCAACTTTTGATGGGGCTAGTTTGAGCTTCAATAGGTAAATATAAAGGATCTAGAATCCCATTATTATTAATTAGTACAATACTTTTGAAGTTACTTATTTCGTATACAATACCCTCATCTATTTTCTTCTCAGGTAAGATATCTATTAATTTGGAAGAAGCAAAACTATGAAAATCTTTAAATTTTTCACCTACGTAAGGCATTTGTTGTGTTGTACATTCTTTTCCTCTCATAGGAACATAGCCATCTTTGTAATATTTGGCCAACACAACATCATTTGTTCCGTTACCATCAAAGTCGTTTGCATATACTTTAAATGGGTGTTCCTTAGAAGCTTTAAACTTATTATTCTTCCCTAAATTACCAATAATGTAATCATCATCTCCATCATTGTCAATATCATTTGCTGTTATTGACCACCATAAACCTCTACTTTTATCAATGTAATCTCCAAATTTATTTGAGTTGTCTTTAAATTTTCCGTCAATATTTTCTAAAATCTTAACTTTCATCCATTCTCCAACAATAACCAAGTCCTCATCATTATCGTTATCTACATCCGAAAAAACAGCATCTGTAACCATTCCAATATTTGTTAAATCTGGAGCAATATTTTTAGAAGCTTTTTTTAGTATTCCTTTATTATTTACTAGAATATAACTTGTTGCAGGAAAGGTATACTTTCCAGAGATGAGCCTAGTTCCTATAAATAAATCTAAATCACCATCTGCATCGATATCTGAGGCTTTAACAGTTTGAGTACTTCTGTATATATTTGGAATAGCACTATTATTCTTTGAAAAATTTCCTAGTCCGTCGTTTATATAAATCCTATCTTTTAGTAATTTATTGCCTTGTTTAAATTCACTACCACCAGAAGTTACGTAAAGATCTTTGTCTCCATCTCCATCTAAGTCAAAGAAGAGTGCTCCTAAGTCTTCTGATTTTTTGTCAACTGCCCAGGGTTTAGACTTACTTCTTGTAAATTTTCTTTCAGCAGTTTGAATAAACAAAACTCCTTCCTGCCCTGAGGCTCCTCCAATAAAAACATCATCTAATCCATCGTTATTTACGTCTCCTGAGGCAGATAAAGGCCCATTATTTGAAAGTTTATGAGGTAGTAATACCTCTTCAGCAAAATCATCAAATTCATTTTCATTATGAATATAATCTAAACCAACATCTTCAGCTTTTACATCAACTAGAACTGTTTTTGAGGTTTTATGTTTAACATATAACTCTGATGCTTTTGAGTATTTAACTTTAATTGTCTTATTTACATCAAGATTATTATAGGTTAATGTTTTATGGTCTGGCCATATAACTCTCATACTGTCTATTCTTTTTTCTTTTCCTAAACCAAAAAAGAGCTTAGGTTCTTTGGACGAGAAATACCCTCTTGTAACTGTATTTTCTTCAATTTGTATTTTATTATTATGATAAATAATGACTTTGGCTCCGTAACCAAATCTATTATTTGAAGAACCTTCGAGTTCAACTTTTAAAAAGTTTCCGTTGGTATTATTCCTATAAATTGAAGCCTCTGTTTCCATGTTATTCGAAACAATATCTAAATCTCCATCGTTATCTAAATCAGCATAAGACAATCCATGAGAAAAGCTAGGGGTATCAAAACCCCATTTTTGTGTCACATTTTCAAACTCATAACCATTTTTGTTTTTATAAACATAATTGGGTAATGGGTTAGATGGGGCTAGTTTTGACATGTTAAAAAAATCTTGGGAATCGGTTTTAAGTTTCTCATACAAACCTGTTAAAAAATCATTATTTCTAACATCTTTTTTTACTCCATTACTAATCACTATATCTTTAAATCCGTCATTATCAAGGTCTACCAACAAGCCTGCCCAACTCCAATCTGTTTTTGATATACCCGCAATATTTGCAATATCAGAAAACTCTCCTGAACCATTATTTAATTGAAGTGTATTAAACATATACTGATGATGATCTCCTTTATCAATCATTTCTTTAAATTCTTGAGCATTCATCGACCTCATATTAGTTTTAGATCGATAATGGTCTTCAGCAGCCATATCTAAAGTGAGTAAATCAATGGAACCATCATTGTTTATGTCTCCAGTATCAGTACCCATACTAAATCTAGAAATATGTTTTATTTTATCTAATATGACATTTTTGAAAGTTCCATCACCATTATTATAATATAAGAAATCTGGCTCATCATAATCATTTGAAATGAATAAATCAGTCCATCCGTCATTATTAAAATCAGAGGCACTAACACTCAATCCATAAGTATAACCATCCCCTAAACCAATATCTTTTGAAACCTCTATAAATTTACCTCTCTCATTTTTATATACTTTATCCTTGTATAATTGATATCTATTCTTTGGGATATTCTTATATCTCTTAAACAATCTAGAATCCGGAATTTGGTTAACCAAGTACATATCAAGATCTCCGTCGTTATCCATATCAAAGAAGACTGCTTGGGATGAAAAACCTTTATCTGCAAGACCATATTCTGAGGCAGATTCTGTAAATGTTAAATCTTTATTATTTATAAATAGCTTATTTTTTCTGTCATTTGGATTCATAGATTCACCATTTCTGCAAACATAAATGTCTAAATATCCATCAGAATTAACATCAGCCATTGTAATACCCCAAGTCCATCCTGGGCTTTGACTAATTTTTGATTTTTTTGAAATATCCTCAAATTTTAAATCTCCTTTATTCACATATAATTTGTCACCAACTTGATTTCCTCCAAAATAAATATCTGGATAACCATCATTATTAAGGTCACCTATGGCTACACCTGAACCACTGTATATTTGGTTGTAATAAATATGGTTTACAGTTTCAGATTCCGTTATTGAATTGTTGAAATCAATACCTGTATGCAATGAAGACATTAGTTCTAAACCACCTGAAAGTTCATCAGTGTCAAATTTTACTTTAGTTTTATCACATGAATTACATATGAAAAGCAGCACAAATAAAATCGATTTAAATAAAGGATTAAATTTCATAATAATGAATCAAAATTTTTATGCTCAAATTTAAGAATATTATGTGGTATGATAAAAAATTGAAAATTTTGAGTGTAAATAATTAGTTTTGAAACTTCAATTGCTCATCTTTATCCCAAATCCCCCAATAAGATCCAACATCTCCTTCAGAGCCTACTTTCCAAGATTCATCAAATGATGAAAAATAAAAGATATCTATATCGTCTTCTTTAGACCATAATTGAGTGTTTATAAAGTATTTCATGGCATTTTCTTCTGAAGGAACAGCTCCTGCCAAATTAGACCCTTGACTCGGCCATCCTGTTTCAGTGATAATTACTTTTTTACCTTTTCCTGCACGTAGCGCCCTTCTATACATATCTTTCATATATAATAAAGAGTAGTCTTGGTGACATCCTTCCCAAAAAGGGTAACAATTCGCTAATATAATATCACAAGCTTCTGTTATCGCTGGTCTGTCCTCAAATTCATAATAAGCATCTACATAACCTACAGGAACATCATTGGTTATTCCTTCTTTTACCTCATTTATAAATGAGAGTAGTTCTTGCTCTGATAAGTCTTGTCTGTACATTACTTCGTTACCAACTGCAGCAATATCTACATATCCTTGGTTAACTAATTTAATTAAACCAGCAATTTCTTTTTTATTAATTTCAGGATCACTTCCTAGCCAAGCTCCAACAAATGTTTTGATTCCTAATTCACGAGCTATTTTTGGGATGAGTTCATTTCCTTCAGTACATGAGAAAGATCGTATCCATTTTGTATGTGGTTTAATAACTTTTAATCGGCGTCTAATTTGATCTTCTGTTAACGTATCTCCTGGTTGTTGACCTTCTTCATAGGGGCTAGAACAGAACCCATGAATTCCATCGTTTAAAATCTCATTAAATAAAGTTTTTAATTCTTTTGGAGACTTTTTTGATAAATCAACATTTGTTAACGATAATATTTTTTCTTCTCTTACTGACATTTTTTTGGCAATCTTTAATTTTAATTAGTATTTATTTTTAATTTTTTCTTGTTTTTAATTTTTCTCTTATTTCATTTGCTCTTTCCTCTGTAATACTATAGTTACGCATAATAAGCATGGCGAAAACTGTTCCTATCATTGGGAAAAAACAGAAGAAAGCATGCAATCCGTCAACAGCGGCTTGTTGATCTGTAGTTGCTAAATCTGAGTTAAAACCTACTATAGTAATGATAACTCCACTAAGCGCACCAGCAATTCCGTAACCAACTTTTACCATCCACCAATAGATGGCACCAAAAATACCTTCTCTACGCTTTCCTGTATTTATTTCATCAATATCTATAACATCTGCGGTCATAGACATCATGATGGTAAACAAGCTTCCAATACCAAAAGAAAAGAAAGGTAATGCAATAATATACATCCATGGTTTACCAGGAATAAATAAGAAATAAAGCATAATATATCCTACTAATGAAATGGATTGAGATAGCATAAAAGCTTTTTTCTTTCCAAGTTTTTTTGACATCCAAGCTACAGATGGAATTACAATAAATGTGGTCCCTAGAGCCCCTAAACAGCCAAACATAGAAACCCATATGCCGCTTGCTCCAGCATCTCCATTAAATAATTTGTAAACTATTACAAAAAAAGTAAGAGCGGCTACCGTATTAAAAGCATTAAATATCAAAAAAGTAGCACCACATAATTTTCTAAATTCTTTAATCTTAAAAGCTTCAACAAAACTTAAAAATATTTTCATTACACTATTTCCAATATTAGCTGAGTTTAAGGGCTCATAGTCTTCGTCTAGTGTAGGCTTACTTTTTATGAAAATTGCTGGAACCATTGCACAAATGGCACAAGGGATGGCAACCCAAATTGCTAATTCTTTGACAGCAACATCTGCTGAAGGGAACCAGCTTTCATCATACATAATGATCCAAAATAAAGGAGCAATTACCCATGCCCATTGACCTATAAATTGTGCAATAGCCATAATGTTGGTGCGTTCATGAAAATCATCACTCATTTCATAACCCATAGCAACATAAGGAACACTAAAAATAGTTAGGCCTAAATAAAATACTAATGACCATAAAAAGAAATACCAAAAGTTAAACTCAACTCCATCTGCTTTGTTAAGTTGCCACATAAATATGTAGGCTAGACCCATAAGAATTCCCCCAATTAGTACATATTGTCTTCTTCTTCCCCATTTAGACTTTGTGTTATCAGAAATAAATCCCATAATTGGATCAGTTATCGCATCAAAAATTCTTGGGAAAAGAAATACTAAAGACCACATCCAGCCAGAAAAACCTAGGTCTTCAACTAATACAACCATAAATATTCCCAGGATTGCTGGAAACATTTGGTTGGCTAACATTCCAAAGCCAAAGGCAATTTTTTGTCCCATAGGGACTTTACTTGTATTAGACATAATTATTAAATCGTATTAATTAATATTGTTTGTATTGCTTGAGCGTTTATTGATATTTCGGTTTCTTTTCCCCCCATTGAAAGCGTAAAGCTTTTTGGGTTTATACCTTCATTAAAAATGATTACGGCAATAGATCCATCGATGTTTTTAGCGGCAGTAACCATTAGATCATCATCAGACTTTTCAACACCGATTATTTCAGCTTCCGGTCTAATATATTTACTAAAATGTGCCATGGTATAATAAATAGGAGTAAAGTAAACCTCATCTTTTTTTGGGTCTACAATTACTGGAGCTACACACCAGTTTTTAAACCAATTTGGACCACCTTGCTTATCTAAAACCATATTCCAGTCTATCCAACCATCTACCCAGTTGTTAAGACAACCAATAATATCTCTAGCATATCTATTTACAGGTGCGTATTTTGGGTGTAAATGTTTGTCTTTTTCAGGAGCCCAATCCCATCCCCAATCTGTTGCTTCTTTACTCCAGTACCAATCATCGTCTTGCCATTTAGGAATTTCAGAGTCTACACATCCTTCTGTTTCTATTAAGTATTTATTTGGGGCTTTATTGTGTGCATATTGTAATGCATCAGGGAAAAAATCATAAGTGCTTTCATACCAATGAATAGCAGTACCATCAAAGTATTTAGAGGAGTTATCATCTCTATACATTTCATCTACCCATTCTTGTAAGCCAGCTCTATTTTGGTCATAACCAAGGATAATTTTATTTCCATAGCCATCTTTTTCTAATCTTGGACCTAAATGAAATTGGACAAAATCAGTCATTTCTTTTGGGGTATAATGCATACTTTCCCAATTATTACCATTTCCATGTGGTTCATTTTCTACTGTAAAACCCCAAATATCAATACCTTCATTTTTGTAAGCAGTAATATATTTGGAGAAAAATAGGGCCCATGTATCATAATATTTTGGCAGTAATTTGCCACCAACCCACTTATTATTATCTTTCATCCAAGGGGCGGCTGTCCAAGGTGATGCTATGATTTGGAAACCCTCTTCAGAAATTTTCATAGCGTCTTTAATCATTGGAATAAGATCGTCCTTGTCTTCTTGAATTGAAAAATGTTTTAGCGCTATATCATTTTCAACAGGAGTATAAGAATAGTTTGAAAGTGAAAAATCACATGAATTCATGTGGGTTCTAGTTAGTGAATAATTTGCACCTTCTTTTGAAAAATAAGCGTTTAATATTGAACGTCTATTTTTAGCACTTAAATTATTCAATAGATGGGCAGATGCCTCTGTAAAAGACCCACCAAACCCAGTAATTTTTTGGTATTTTTTTTCAGTATTAATTGTAATAGAGGAGGCATCCTTTAATGAGTTAAAGCTAGTAATCTCTGTAAGTTTATTTCCACTTTTTGAAGTTTCAAAAACTTTTACACGTAATTTTTCTTGGGTACATGAGGTGATGCTCATAAGGATTGTAATTGTAAAAAAGAAGGAACTATATTTTCTTAGGCAAATCATTAATCTATTGTTTTTTTGAATTTTTTATTGGAGGAATCTGTACTTCTAAAAGTAAGCTGTCTTTAACTCCGTTATAGGTTTTTTTGATTGGATTTTTATAACGTCCTAATCCATCAAAAACCCCTTGATCTACTAAATCCCATAAAGCATATTTGGCTTTACCATCAATAGTAAATAAACCAAAGTGGTTTTCTGACCCCCCTGGATTGTTAGCATCTTTCCAAACCTCATCAAAAGCTTCAAAATAAAAACATGACAATCCGGATTTTGAAGTCCATTCTCTCATATGATGGTAGTATAAAGCTTCTTTATATTCGTCTGTAGCCTTACTACCATTATTTCCATACAGTTCATTTGAGTAAGACGCCCAGCCAGTTTCCCCAATATGTATAGGTTTTGTTACCCCTAATTTTTTTACATAGCTTACTACACTATCATATTGTGAAATGGCATATTCTTTTGCCCTAATCATACTATTATTGACCTTTTCTATATTTGGCTTTTCTTTATTTGTATACCAGAAAACTGGATTATAATGAGTATCATGCATAGGATAAGTATGCATGGAAATAAAATCTACCTCTTTAATAAGTTGGTTTAAATCTTCTGTGTGATATTCTTCACTACCTCCTCCCCAAGAAGCAAAATTATCTGAACTTGTAATCCAAAGATTTTTTGGAAGTTTATTTTTCTTTTTCAAATCTTGTAGATGAGAAACCCACTTTAGTATTATTGATGGTTCAACATAATAATTTGTTGCCCATTTTACCATTGCTTCATTTCCTACAGCAATAATTTTTACAATATCTGGGTATGTATTGGCCAATGATACAGCTCTAGCTATTTCTCCTTCATTTTGATCACTTTCTATTTGATGATTAACAGGGTTGCCTGTCCAAGCGTTTTTACAATCTATCCAAGCTCCTAACATAACATACATTTCAAAAGATGCATCTTCACTTTTAAGTTCTTTTATTGCTTTTAAAATTGTCTCAGCTTGAGCAAATTGAACATTATAAGTCCTTAGAATTTTTATATTCATAGCATGAAGAATTTTCATGTCTTCTTTTATCTCAGTTATGGTTGGCTGAATCCCTCTTGTAGTTTTTCTATATCCACCATATGAGATTGCTAAATAATCTGGGTTTCCTAATATCTCTTTTGCTGTCAATTGAGTTTTCTGTTTTGATGCTGTTATTAAACGCTTTTCTTTATTGTTATTACAAGAATATATAAGACATGAAATAATTATAATGAATAAAGGGAATTTCAATCTCATAACATTTCTCTTTATTTTAAATGCAATGAATTAATATACGCTTGAATTTGAATAACTTCTCCAGTTCTTTTGAATATTTTATCACTAGTTTCGGAGTCTATCATTAATGAGTCAATTATTTTACTTTTTCCATCACTAAATGTTACTTTAAGTGAGTCTTTATCTGAAATATTGTAAACTATTGGAACCTGGCAGTAAGTGAAAGCTAAAGCGTTAATAGGAATTTTTATACTATCATTTTCTTTACTAATACTTAAGAATTCAAAATTTGTTTCCTTAGACACAAATTCTTCCTTTCTGAGCAAACAAGGATTAAAATATAACTTTCCGTGCTTTACAAAAACACCTAATTCTCCAAATCTTGAAATGACATCTTCTTTTACCTGACCGGTCATTCCAGGTTGTTGAGCACCTTTACCTCCTGGCGTGTGGGAGTAAGGGTCTGTTGGGAAAGCCCCATAGAGTTCTGGAGATTTATGCACTCCTATACCTTCATTTATTTCGTAGAAGTGTTCAAGTAAATGGCCAACCATTACTTCATCCTCTCCATTTGAAATGGCCTGAAGACAAGATTCTTGAACAGCTAATAGTAATTTTGAAACCATATGCCAATAAATCGAACCTAATCCCTCATAGCCATAAAATGTTCCAGACCTTCCTGTAAAAGCTTTGTGATTAAAAACATCTTCAAAAGCTTGAAGAACTTTTGGGGTTTCAGAAGCTAATAGACCACTATATTTTGTATTCGATAGTTTTTCTAAAGCATCAGCAACATCATTTGCATTTTTAAAGTTTCCATTAAAGTGATATTCTCCGTTTACGTCTCTTTCAATAATTTCAACTGATTTATCTTTTAGCATTTCTTGAAATAACTTTGAAGATAAAACTGCATCTTCAGAAATAGTATTTCTATCCAAGAAGCCTTTAAGTTCTTTAAAAGGATATAATAAATAACTGTATTGATCCTTTCTGAAAAGTTTACTCTGTTTTAAGGCGTCTAACACCTTTAAGGTTTCTTTTCCGTCTAAATAGCCAGAACTTAATACAGCAACTTGGCCTTCCAACATTTCACTTAAGTAGCTTATGGAGATACTATTGTCTGAATTTACTGTCATTAAATTGTAGGCGTGATACAAGTTGTCTGAACGTCTATTTGCATTTATAGAGTGTTCAAGATATGATTTACTTAGACGTACAAATTTTTTCAATCTATCAAAAGAAAGATTTGACTTTCTTCCAGAGAATGCATGACTATATATTTGTGCTCTAAAGTCACTTCCTGCATTTCCTAGTGCATCAAGAATAACTTTTTTATCAGTATCATTAATTGAAGATGAAAGTAGTCCTTTATGCTTATCAAATGTATTTAGTACGCTATTAAAAAATGACAAAACTTCATTTGAAACCTCAACTTCAGCCGTAGAGGAAGTCTCAAGTAATTCTTCAAAGAAGTTGAAAAATCTATTTAAATAATATAAGGTTACCATTGAAACACCATTTCCTACAAGAGCATTGTTGGCGTCATTCCATTCAGGTCTTTGAGTATTCATCCAGATTCCACCCTCTGGAATAAAGTTTGATAATTTTGCTAATGAAGTTGCAAGAATTTTTTCTATGAAATTTGCCTTTACAATAAAGCGATGTTCGTCTCGTAACAAAGCACCATCTGCCCCCAAAGTTGCTCTTTCTTCACGTATTTTAGTGTCTAATTGTTGGTCAAAGATTATCGTGTCTTTTGGATTTCTAAGCAGTTCTTCGTAAGATTTTATTTTGTATGGAACATTCGCATAAACAAAAAGATTCTTAGAATAGAAACTTTCTAATCTTCCAGGTTTATGATTGTTTATAAATTCCAGAAATTTTAATAGATAAATTATTTGATGGTCTCCCCAGTAGCCAATATATGACCAAGGATCGTCTGGCTCAATGGTTTCCCAATCAAAACCTCCTTTTGTTACTCGATAAGGATTGTATCCATCAAAAGTAGTAGCATTTAAAAATTTATGTATCATACTTTCAATAAATTCTGGGTATGAATGTGCTAATGCCTCCCAGTTTTGAAAGATATCTCTCCAATTCCCTTCATAGTCTAATATTTTGGAACCATCAATTTCATTTCTTGTGTTAATTGAAAATCTATTCCATGGCCTACTAGGATCTCCGTGACGTCTACTAAACTTCAATGGCATATACTCTAAACAAAGACGTCTAAAATTTTTATCTTCATTGCTATATGCTATTTCTTGAAGCCTGGAAAGTGAAAATACTTCTGGAAGACTTTCTATAATATTCTCTGATGTAAATGCAACCTTAGTATTTGCTTGTTCTAAATAGTTTTTGAAATCCCATTTTTCTATTTGATAATTGTTGTCAAAAATACCACCGCGCATGATGTTGAATAGCGTGTTTGCAAAATGGCGTGTATCTTTTAGATTGTCTGAGGTAACTTGAATAGCATCTGATGCAGAATTTAACTCAACTAAACGTTGAGTGCCAAGATTAATATCATCGTTTACTTTATCAATTAAAGAAGCATCTTCTCTAATTTGTTTTGACAATTTTGCAATATTAGAATGGTTTTGATTTACATTGGCAATAATCATCCATTCTTTAGCAGACTCCTTTTCTAATATGATATCTGAATTTAGAAAATAAGCACCTTTTTCTGCTTTAACATCTACCTCTTGTTGCACAGAGTTCCCTAGTCTAAAATTATTTAACTGAAGAGAAGAAAGAAGATATTTTGGATTATTTAAACCAATTGACCATACTACATTAGCCTTTAAAGCTTCACTTGCCTCAGCTTTATCAACTAATATGGCGCTTAACGCAAAAATTCCTAGACCAGTTGTTTCTTCTAGTTCATTTCGTTTATATGCATCGACAAGATTACTGGATTGATTTTGCTCATCACTTCCGATACTAGCAGGCATAATGTTTTGAATACCGTCTAGCAAACTTACCTTTACTGCTTCTTTTCCGGTATTAATAAGTTTAGATTTTTTTACAAATCCATAAGCATTACTTGAACTCCATTGGTATCTAAAGGTCAATTCTAAATCATGGTTAACTTCTTCAAATATGATTTTATTACCATATCTATTTTTATATAAATTTTGGGTAGTTGAATAGCTGCCTAAAGATCTGACAGCAAGAGGTTCCCACTTATATTCTTTATTATTCTTATAAATTCTAAAAATAGATTTATTTCCTGTGATGTCTGCAGATTCTGTAATTTTATCGTCTGTATAATAAGGGAATAATGCATATTCAGAATTTTTTCTTCCAGCTGTAAGACCTCCATTACTTGAGATGAACATCCAATGATTAGAATCACTTACAATACTCATAAAGAAAGGACGCATAGCGTCGTTATTTGAAATCTGATAATATTTTTCATTATCTATAGTTAGAGACTTTAACTTAACTTCTTTATTGGTAAAAGAGGTCTCTTCTATTAATGTATTTGTTTTGTTACTCATTGTATAACACTTTATTTTTTTATTTGAATTTTTGTGTTTGATTGGATAATACTTTTTATGTAAAATTCTCCAGCGGTATTTCCTGGACCATCAATAAAAACAACCAATCTATTGTATTTTTCAGCGGGTGAAAATGAAAAATTTAATTCTTCCCATCCATTTCCAGAGTGAAATTTAGCATCTTCTGTGGAACTATTTTCATCACTACTATTTTCTAATTTGACTACTATCTCTAATGACTTGTTGGAATGTAAATTCAATTTTATAGTACTTCCTTTTTCTAAGTTAATTTGAGACTTAAGATCTAAGTAATTCCCTTCCCATGCATTTCCAGTGTTTATAAATACTCCTGATGTAGTTGTTGAAGTATTGTTTTCCGATACTGGATTGATATTGCTTAATTTAAAAGAAGACCCGTTGAATGAGTTAAATCTAAACACCATTGGGTCTTGATTAAAAGTAATGTTTAACACAGGGTTTGTTGATCTTACCCAAAGTGCGTTAATTATTGAATCTTTAGTATTATTTATGTGTTCAAGGATTTCTTTATTGAGAGTTCCTTTTCTATCTGACTCATTTATGTTGATGTCATCAAAATATTCATTCAGCAAATTGAGATTGCTATTTTTATTGAAAGGGTTAAATCCATGGACTTGCTTCAACACATAATAGGCAGCTCTGGGGTAAAGATTATAAAGACCGTTTTCGTCGGTTGGACCTTTAGCACATATTCCAAACCATTCCTCATTCATATTATTTTTGCCAGATACAAGGTCAGAAGTGTATCCTCCATTAGCCCAAGTTGAAATACTATCATGTTTTGAAGCATTTTTTCTTTTGTCAAAATTATATTTCCACCACCCATCACTAAATTGAAATGTAAATCCTCCAATTGTATTCTCATATGCTCCCATTCCAGAAACATTCGCGTAAATTTCTTTCCAATTTTCAAGCAGATATTCGGCTTGTGGTTTTTGATCTTCCGTCTTGGTGATTGCATTAAAAGCATCTGCTCCAAACTCTGTGAATAGCATAGGTTTGTTTAAAATCTCTTTTACTGATTTAAATAGGTCGGTAAAGGAAGCACCTCTGTAGGAGTTAACTCCTAAAATATCAACATCATCACATTCTTGAGCAATTATGTCAATAAATAGATTGTCTCCATTACAGATAGCTACAGGATGATTACCATCTAATTTTTTAATTATTTTTGAAGCCTCGTTCATTAAACGATACATAGGCCTACCACGTTTTTCCCCTACAGCCATTTTTTTGGTCTCATCTTCAGGAAAATCCTCAGTTTCTGCTCCAGACCAAAAAAGACCATAGTTGTTTTCGTTTCCAAGGAGATACAATAAAAGGCCTGGTGTATTTCTGTAATCCTTAGCCATTGTTTCAATTTCTGACAATAAAATTTTTTGCATCTTAGAATTTGAGTAATCTGTAATTGGATTCCATACTCCGTCAACAGACAAACCATATCTTCCAAAAGAATGGTTTATCATGGTGTAAATACCATAGTTTTTATAGATATACTCAATCCATTTAGGAGGAATGTCAGAATAATGACGAATTGTGTTGATGTTCATTTCTCTTAATAGAGACATTTCATGATCTAATCCTAATTTTATGATTTCATCTGAGCTTTGCCAAAAGTTAGTACTCACCGCATCCTTACCAATTGGAATCATATCCCAGTTCATTCCATTAATTATAAACTTTTCTTCGTTCACAATCAATGCATCTCCATGCTCATTGGTTTCTATCAACACTTCATGAGTTTGACAAAAAGAAAATGACAAGCCAATGAAAAGTAGGGCAAACCATTGAGTTATTTTTATGTTTGAGAATTTAGACATATCATCTATTATGTATAAATTTTTTAAAAATTCAACACACGCTAATTTAATAGTTTGATTTCATTTTATCTTAATTAAAACCTCGACAAAAATCATACAGAATAAATAAAAAGTTAGTTTTTTGTGTTTTTGTATTTCTAGCGCTACGGATTATGGGGGAAACAACGAGTTAAAACCTTCTTAAAAGCCAAAAAAAACTCTTTATGTTGTAGTTTTGTATGGGTATATTGCTTAATTGTATAGTTTAACTAAATTAATTGTAATGTGGTTGTTTCCCTTGTTATTGCTAATAAGTTGTTCTTATAATTATAATTTTTTATAAAAAAAATTTTTATAAAAAATCATTTTTGATGTACTTATAAATAAGAGAGTCCTAAATATTTTAAAAAATATTTAGGACTCTTATTCTTAATTTGTAGTCAATAAAAGCGTCTACTTTTATTGGAATACTTTAACATAATCGATTTCCATAGTATCCTCTGTAAATGCAGGATCTATATCGCCGCCAAGAGTTCCACCCATGGCAACGTTAAGTATCAAATAAAAATCTGAATCAAATGGTAATTCTGAAGAATTTGTTAATTCATAATACTGAACATCATCTAAATATATTTTTACAGCATTTTCAGTCCATTCAACTGTGTATAAATGAAATTCAGTTGAGGCATTTTCAACTGTGGTACTTTCACCATAACTAGCATTATTTCCTCCAGCGGTATTAAACCAGTGTGTTGTTCCCAATACTCTAGTTTTATCATCTCCACGTTGTTCCATAATGTCTATTTCTCCGGAGGATGGCCATCCCACTGTTGGGTGATTAGATCCCAACATCCAAATTGCAGGCCAAGTTCCTTGTGACGCAGGCAGTTTGGCTCTTACTTCAACTCTACCATATGTAAAATCATATAGGCCTTGAGTTTTTATTCTGGCAGAAGTAAAATTATTACCATCTTTCTTTGCTGTAATCTTTAATGATCCATTTTCAACAATCACATTTTCTGGATTATCAGTATAACTTTGAACTTCTTGATTTCCCCATCCGGCATTACCAAAAATATCTGTAGTTCCGAGATCGTAAGTCCAGTTGCTAGAGTTTGGTGCTCCATCTGTATTGAAATCATCCTCCCATACAAGGGTTGTATATTGATAACCTGGGTCTACATCCCCTTCAACTGGTTTTGTTGAAGTAAATCTTTGATACCAAGCAAAACCATTACCTGCTTGAATAATTCTAACAAATAATTCATCATCTGATATGGATATAATATCGTAAGTACTTGCTCCTACATACCAACCTAAAAATCCACCATCACTAATTTCAAAACTAGTTTTTCTATAAGGAACCTCATTATAACTTCCTTCTAGAGCTGCTTTTGAACTTGATGGGAAAAAGGAAACATTTTTCTCACCAAACATTGTAGTTGCAACTGTTTCATCATGACATGTATCTCCAGCTACCCCTAATTCTCCAGCATAGGCTCCTGGAATAAAAGCAGGTCCAATAGTTTGTTCGAAACTAATCCCATTAGCTGTTCTGGTAAATACAAATTCATTATCGTACATACAATATTTTTCATCGTCCCAAGGTTGTATTAAATTCCACCAAGCTTCGTAAGCAAATTCTCCATTTCCATAGTCATCCTCAACAGGTCCTAAACCTACATGTAGTGGTTTATTTGCCTGCCAATACCATTTTTTGCTGCTTCCAATATCATTAACATCTGATGATCCTGTTAAAAAGTTTTCTGCTTCCTCATCTTTGAAAGAATTAAATACGGTTACTTCTAAATTAGTGCTAGTACCTAAACCTCCGGTTCCTGTTGCATTTACAACCACATTGTAAGTATATACTCCAACATTTGCAGAATAACGGTGCTCTACAATTCCTGTTGGACTAACAGCCGTTCTGCCGTCACCAAAATTGAATTGATAGTTTATTTCGTTATCTGAAGTTGCCGTAAAAACAACGACAGCAGTTCCATCACCATTAGGATTTTCACTGTCTTGACCAACAATTTCAACACTAACACTTAAGTTTGTTGGAGCTATAAGCGCTCCTACTTCATACGTTTCTTCTTGACAACTCGTAAATCCTACTAGAAGTAGAAGGAATACTGAGATGTTGTGTGTTATTTTTTTCATTTTATATTTTTTATTTTAATACTCAAATTTAATTTAAGGATAACGTTACATCATCTATATTGACAAGTCCAATTTCTCCACCAATGTCGAATAATACCCTTGCATCAGTTGCTCCAAATCCTACAGCGGTATAAGTAAAACTATAGGTAGTTCTCGTTGTAGTTATACTTAAAGGAGCACCTGTATTAGTCCAAGGCGGTCCACTGAGACCAATTCCTGCAACGATGGTTCTATCTCTATCTGACCAAGCATCAAAGGTTAATGTATAGGTGTTTCCTTCAACGATTTCAACTTTTTGACTCATATTAACATCGTAAACATTTCCTGCTGCTTCAACATTTACAGAATAATAAGTATTTCCATTATTTGTCACTACTGGAGCTGGAGTATTATCGTCCACTCCAACAATCCAAGGGTCACTTCCATTTTCAAAATTTCCATTTGTAAGAAGATTTCCAGATCCAACAATTAAAGATACATTATCGATATTCACAAGTCCAACTTCTCCACCAATATCAAATAAAACTCTTGCATCACCAGCACCAAAACCTATGGAAGAGTAGGTATATGAAAAAGTAGTTCTGGTTGTTGTAATGTCTAAAGGTGCACCTGTATTAGTCCAAGGTGGGCCACTGAGTCCAATTCCTGCAACGATAGTTCTGCTTCTATCTGACCAAGCATCGAATGTTAGGGTATAAGTACTTCCTTCAGCTAATGCAACTTTTTGACTCACATTTACATCATAAACGTTCCCTGCGGATTCTACATTTACAGAATAATAGGTATTCCCTCCATTTGTTACAACTGGAGCAGGAGCGTTATCGTTAACGCCAACAATCCATGAATCACTTCCGTTTTCAAAATCTCCGTTTGTTAAAAGACCATCATCAAAAACAGGACCAGATGAAGCTCTATAAAAATATAAATTATCAATAAAAACAGTTCCTACAGGATCTGCAGAAATTACAGTTTGATTTATATCAGAAAATGGAACATCTGTAAAATCAGATAACGGAAGATCAAAACTGATCCATTCTCCTTCTTGATCTATGGCATTTGATACTTCAAACTCAATATTATCAGTTCCACCATTGTATCCTGTACCATTAAAGTCTACAAATTTAATTTTAAAAGTACTTACGTTTGTACTCCAAACATCAAAATGTACCATTTCCATAGAAGAGGCATCTATCGGTGAAGCTTCTGTTATAATCCCCGCATAAGCTAGATCTCTATAAACTAATGTTTGATTTCCCTCTACTGCTATTTCTTCTTGCGCTGCAACTACAGACCAGCTAGTAGTGTATGAATCTACAGTAGTTTGTATGTATTGTTCACTATACATAGAAATGACATCTGCTGCATCTCTTCCCGGAGGTGTGGGTGCTTTAGCGATTGGAGATAAAATCTCGGTTACTTCAAATTCTTCTGTATATTCAGTAGTTTCAATTGCACCACCTTTAGCCACAACTTTTACAGAGTAAACTCCGGGTGTTTCGTAGTCATATGATATTTGATCACCTATATTACCTGTAGCTACAGGTTGATCAATTCCATCTTCTCCAGAGTGAAATTCAAAAGTAGTTGCAAATTCTGCTGTAGCTGTAATATTAACTTTTCTTGAGACAGCCACATCATTTTCAATCGTTACCTCTAAGTTTCTTGGAGCTTGAAATGACATTACCAGTTCTTGTGTTATCTCAGCTGATTCACCAATTATATTTGTAGCAACAACACCCACTGTATAAGTTCCTTCTGCATAAACATGTTGAACACTTTCTCCGTTAGCGAAGCTTACAGATTCTGATCCATCTCCAAAATCAATACCAAAAGAAGTTGCTCCTTCAGCAAATGGAGTTATAGTTGCTAAACCTGTGTTGTCTTGGGTTACAATAAAGTTTACCCCAATGTTTGATGGTAAAGCAACATCATTTAGAAACTCTAGGTTTGTTTCATCTTTACAAGAACTTATAACTATAAGTATCAGTAAAGCTTTGTAGAATGTTTTTATTTTTTTCATAATGGTTTTTATTTTAATATCCTTGATTTTGATCCCAACGATTACCAGCTAACTCTATTTCAATTCTTGGAATTGGGAAAACTTCATTTTTATTGGGTGTAAATCCAGGAATGGAAGCTGTATTTCCAGTTCTAACTTGATCAAAAAAGTGATGGCCTTCTCCAGCTAATTCTAATTTTCGTTCGTTTAAAATATTTTCTAAGCTCGCTGTTATTCTGTTGTTAGAGTCGCCAAAAGCTCTGTCTCTAACCTGGTCTAGTAAATCTTGAGGATTGTCTTTTTGAACAGACGCTTGTAAATTAGCTTCAGCAGCCATTAATAATACATCAGAATAACGGATTGCTCTGTAGTTGTTACTTCTGTTTATATTTTGATCTGGAAGCACTATGTCATCTGCATAAGGGATGTATTTTTTATTAAAATATCCTGTGTGTTCTGATCCTAGATTGTAAGTAACATCAGGCCTTGAAGCAACAAAAGCATCAATATCAAAAATCGTTGACTCTTTTCTTGTGTCTGCGGCATCATATAGGTCTACTAACTCCTGTACAGGAACGTTAAAACTAAAACCAGATGCATAAGGGGTGAAATCACCATCTCTGAATCTAGGTCCCATAAACCCTACTGCAAAATTTCCTTCTAAACATTGGAAACAACCAAATCCTGCCCCTTCTTGACTTCCCGAGTATTGAACTTCAAAAACAGATTCTACATTGTTTTCATTGTTGTTTAAGAAAATAGAGGCATAATTAGAAACCAATTGATATTGTCCAGATGATATTACTTTATTAAAAGCATCTGCTGCTTCGTCATATTTATTTTGATATAAATAAATTTTTCCTAAAAGTGACCATGCAGCTCCTTTCGTTGCTCTTCCTTTTTGGACTTGTTGCCATGGCAAGTTTTCTATGGTTGATAATAAGTCACTTTCTAATTGTGAATAGATTTCACTTTTTGGTGTTCTATCAATTGATTGCGTTTCAGCAATGCTAATTCTTCCATCAGTGTACATTGGTACATCTCCAAAGAATTTTATCAATTCAAAATAGTAGTATGATCTTAAGAATAAGTTTTCGGCTAAAACTCCTTGTTTTTCATCGAAATCGATTTTATTTTGAAATTCAATGATATAATTAGCTCTACTAATTCCCGCGTACATCCACTGCCAAACACTTCTTAAGGCACCATTGTCAGGAGTGTGAATCATATCATCAATTTGTTGCCAATCTAAAACATCTGTTGGATTTTCTCCTCCACATAAAGAGTTGTCGGAGGCAATCTCACCAAGGATGTTGTTTAAGGCAGTAGTAGATAATAAATCATAGACTCCTATAAGAGCATCTTGAAAGTCTTGTGGATTGTTAAAGTAGTTTTCTGAATTTTGTTGTCCTTCAGGAGAAATGTCTAAATAATCATCACATGAACTAAATGAAACAAAAGTTAAGGTGATTGCTATTAAATATATTATTTTATTTTTCATCATATTTTGTTTTAAAATGAAACATTAATTCCTAATGTGTATGTTCTAGTTTGCGGATATTGACCTAAATCGACTCCTGCAGCAGAAGGATTTGCATTTGACACATCAGGGTTGTAACCACTATACTTTGTAAACGTATATAGGTTGTTAGCAGCAACATATATTCGAACTTTATCCATTTTTATTTTTTCTAATGTAGAAGCTGGTATTGAATAACCGAGTTGTACGTTTTGAATTCTTAAAAAAGAGGCGTCTTCTACGAAGAAATCTGAGAAAAGATAATTGTTTGAGGCATTTGTAGATGCCCTTGGTGTTGTATTTGAAGTTCCCTCACCTGTCCATCGATCTAAATATAATCTAGATTTGTTACTGTAAGTGAGAAAACGCTCATAACTTCGAGCAGCATCATTACCAATGGAAGCGTAAAGAGAAGTTGCAAAATCTAATCCTTTGTAATCTAAATTTAAATTAAAACCTAAGGTCATTTTTGGAATTGGATTTCCAATGACTGCAAGATCATCTTCACTTCCAAATTCAACTACACCATCTCCATCTCCGTCAACAAATTTTAGATCTCCAGGTTGAGCACCTGGCTGTAGTGCATGTGCATCAATTTCTGCTTGATTTTGAAAGATACCATCGGTTTGTAGCCCGTAAAAAGCACCAATTGGAAGTCCTGTCTGAAATCTTGAAGTAGTTTGTCCTAAGCCAAATTGACCACTAGGAATAAAACCCGCCGCATTATTAACCTCTAGAGTTTTATTTTTAACAGTGGTAATATTTAATCCAGTAGCTAGTCTAAGATCTTCATTGAATTGTTTTTTATAATTGATACTAATATCTAATCCTCTATTTTCAATAGTACCCGCATTCACAATTGGAGCAGAACTTCCTCCAGCAGTAGATCCTAGTAGTCCAGAAACTTCAGGTACAAGTAATAAATTTCGGGTTGTTTTCACGTAATAATCCATAGTGATATCAAATTGATTATTGAAAAAACTACCATCAAAACCAACGTTAATTTGTTCATTAGTTTCCCATTGTAAGTCAGGGTTTGCTAGCTGACCTAATGCATTACCATAGGAAAGTACGTTACCAAAAGGATAAGTTGCTTCAGCATTTGCTCCTTGAAGCCTTCCAATCCAGCCGTAACTTCCTATTTTATCGTTACCTGTGATACCCCAACTTCCTCTAACCTTCAAATTATTGATTTGATCAACATCAAAAAAGTCTTCTTTTGTAAGTATCCACCCACCTGAAACTGAAGGGAAATAACCAGTTCTATTGTTTGGTCCAAATCTTGTGGATGCATCTCTTCTTACCATTGCAGAGAATAAATATTTTCCATCATAATCGTATTGAACTCTTCCAAAAAGAGAAAACCATCGATCTTCGTTTACACCAGTGGATGCACTTCTGTTTCTTTGTACAGTTTTATTATCAACTACAATATTTCCATCAGGATCTAAAGAAGTTAAAATATATTCATCATAAATATCTTGGGTATTGAACAAGTAAGCATTGCTCCAGCTATCCTCTCCGACAAGAGAACCATAACCATAGACTCCATAAAATTGTTCACTTCGGATAGAAGTTCCTAGAAGAAAACTTAGATTGTGGTTGTCAAAAGATTTTTTATAATCGATAAAAGTTTCCCATGTATAATCTGTATAATTTTGGGTGTCTTCTCCAACACCACTAAACAAATCGATAATACCATTTCCATTGGTATCTCTTATAAATTGATTATTGGCATCTACATTAACGCTATTATTTACTTTGTTAGGACCATAATATGCAAGAGGATTATAATTTCTATTTGCTACATCTGCATAATTGAAATTATATCTTGAAGTTATTTTAAGATCTTCAACAACTTCATAAGATAATTCTACCTTACCTGTAAACCTGTTAACTTTAGTTTCATTGTAGGTATTGTTAATTAAAGCAAAAGGGTTGATGATTTCAATTCCTTGTTCACTGCCTATGTAAGAGTAACCTCTTGATGGACCGCTACCATCAGTACCATCAAAAATGGGTGTTAAAGGCGAAGCATTTAATCCATAATATAAAACAGACCCTCTACCACCTTCTGGAATTGTTTTTCTGTTAATGTTGGTATATAATAAGAAGGTACTTAATTTTAATTTATCTGTTAAATCAATACCTAAATTGTTTCTTAATGTAATTCTATTAAAATTAGATTTTTCTGGCGAAATAATTCCTTCTTGTTGAAAGATACTCGCACTTGTGCTATGGGTAATATTTTCCGACCCACCACTTGCACTAAAGGTATAGTTTGTAATTGGTGCTTGAGTGAATAGTTTCTTTTGCCAATCTGTTCCTGTTCCAAAACCATTGATGTTAGGGTAAGGAATATTGTTTCCGTCAGCTATTTCTGTTTCATTTACATAAACAGCATATTCACTAGCATTCATTAAATCTAATTGATTCGAGGCTTCTTGAATAGAAGAAAATGAATTAAATGTAAATTTAGTTGGTCTATTTTTCTTCCCTGATTTTGTTGTAATAAGAACGACACCGTTGGCAGCCTGAACTCCATAAATAGCAGAACTGGCATCTTTAATAATATCCATTTTTTCAATATCATTCGGGTCAATAACACTTAAGTCAGATCCAATATTTACTCCATCTACAATTACAAGAGGTGAATTGTTACCATTTGTTGTTATTCCACGAATCCTAATATTTAATGAAGCTCCTGGAGATCCAGAATTTGCAGTAACTTGAACTCCTGCGGCATTACCTGTTAAAGCTTCCTCAATTCTAGCAGGATTTTTTTCCGCAATCTTGTCGGCATTTAAAGAAGAAAATGCTCCGGATACTAATTCTTTTCTTTGGCTTCCGTAACCTACTACAACAATTTCATCTAGAGTTTCAGAACTTTCTTCAAGTGCTGCATTGATAACCTCTTGATCTACTGTTATCTCTTTTGTTTGATAACCAAGGTAACTGAAGACTAAAATTGAACCCTTAGGTACTCCAGAGATTTTGTAATTACCATCAAAATCTGTTACATCTCCCTTGGAAGAATTTTTTACAATCACATTTACACCAAGAAGTGTTTCTCCTGTTACAGCGTCTGTAACAAGACCTTTTACATTTAAAGTTTGAGCAAAAAGTGTGCTTGACATAAAAATGAACGAAACTAAAATAATCAGTTTTTTCATAAATTTTTTCATTGTTTAATAATTTCCAATAAAATTAGAGCATATAATTAAATATTCCTTAATATTTACCACAATAAAAAACATACACTATAAATTTTATAAATAATTTTTATAGCCCCCGTACTTTAAGTAAATATTAGTATTGTGTATTGTAAAAATTACTCAATGTTATGGTGATGTATAGTTTTTGTAGTAGTTATATTTCTAGAATATAACTACTTAAACTAGCTTCGTGAGGTAAATTCATCTTTTTCCTTAATCGATATCTTTTAACCTCAACACTTCGTATTGAAATATTTAGTAAAGGAGCAATTTCTTTAGAAGATAAATTTAATCTGAGGTAAGTACATAGTCTTAAGTCGTTTGATGTAAGGTTTGAGTGTTTTGATTTTAACTTTTTCATAAACCCTTTATCTGTATTTTTAAAAGCTTCTTCAAACAGTTTCCAATCATCAGAAGTATTTAAATTATTATTGATGAGTTCTATAACTCCCTTTATATCATTAATGCTTTTTGTATTTCCTAACTCCTTTTTGATGGTTCCTAACAGCTCATTCCTTTTTATTAAATTCATAGTCGATATTCCAAGCTCTCTGTTTTTTGAATCAATATCTTTCTGTAAGTCTAGATTTTTAAAATGCATTAATTGTTGCTCATTTTCTAATTGTTTTATTTCTAATTCTTTTTCTTTTCGTTTTAATAATTTTTCTTGTTGATTTTTAAAGTAATTTCTGTGTAAAACATTAATAATCATCAGTAATAGAATTATTGAAATAATGTATATGATAAGAGATGAGGTTTTGAAATACCAAGGTTTTGCTATATTGAAACTGTATTTAATTGTATTGTTAGTTGTTTGAGTTCCAACCTTACCTTTAACTTCAAAAGTGTAGTTTCCGTGAGGTAAGTTTTCGAAGTACATTTCAGGTTTTGAGGTCCAATCACTCCATTGATTGTTAAGTCCTAATAATCTGTATTGAAATAATGAAGGTAAATATTTGCTAAAGTCTGAAATACTGAAGAAAAACTTAATATCATTTTCCTCATTTTTTAAAACTCCATTTTGAAAGAGGCTTAAATGTTTTTGATTTCCTGATATAGAGTTTGTTGTAATCTCATCAAATTTAATAATTTGTGTATTCTTATTCCTAGGTTTTAAATCCGTAACAATATATCCACTTTTGGTTCCAATTAGATATTTATCATTCTCTATATAGAGAATGTTTTCATAACCATCTTTAGTCTCCCTATCACTATTGGATATTGGAATTGAAAACAATTCATATTTTGGACTGAGTTTTTCTTTTTGAACATAAGATATATTATCATTCGTAAATGCAAATAACTTGTTATTTTCACTTATTAATTTTCCGGAAATATATCCTTTATCCCCAAAAATGTTGCTTAATACACTATCTTTTTTAAAATTTGAAGTAAGTGAGTCAAAGTAAAACACCCCTTCATTAGAGCCATAAAGAACCTTGTTATTGTATTTATTAAGACTTGATTTTATACTTTTTCTAATGGAAGATTTATCAGATGATAAAACCTCTTTAAACTCACTATCAATCTTTAGTTGAAAGACTCCCTTTTGCTCATGACTTACTAAAAGTTCATTAGGTCTAATAAATTCAAGGTATCTAGATGAGATATCAAATCCCTTTATTTTGTTTCTTATATTCCATTTATTATTTTTATTCTGAAGTATATATAATCCCTTGTAATTTCCTAATAGCAGCAAGTTTTCTTTCCCCGAAATTTCTTTAATCAGCCAGGTTCCAAAAGTATTTGAGATCCTATCTGCCTTCCCTTTTGAAATTATAAATATTCCCTTATCATGACCGCAAAAAAGAGTGTTTTTAAACTTTTGTAAAGACCAAGCTTGTCCTTCAGTTCCTGGAATAAAACGAAATTTATCTTTTTGATCTTTGTAAAAAAGACCTTGGTTGGTTCCTAGATATAATATCCCATCATCTAAAAAAGTTGTATAAACAGAGCCCAAAATCCCAAGTTCATCTTTATATACTCTGAAAGGAACATTAAAATTAATATTACTAATGCCATTATCTAGACCAAGCCAAACATTTTCATCAACATCCTCAAATAGTGAAAGCACGGTATTATTTCCTAGACCTTTACTTTGATTAATAGTAAATGAAACTTTTTTTTCTTTGTTTACATACAAAAGCCCATTGGAAACGGAGCCAAGAATAAAATCTCCATTTTTTAATCTCAAACTATTGTAAATATTGTATTTGCTAAGTTTTACATTAAGAGCAGAATCCCATTCCCTTATATTTTTATCATTTTCTTTAATGAACAAACCATGTTCTTTTGTTTGAAATAAGAGTTGTTTGTTGTAATCAAAAATATTAATTACAATATTGTTTTTTAACTTTTCATTATTAGTAATTAATATTTCCTCACCATTTTTAAATTTAAATATTCCCTGGTTTATTTTTTGATAATATATTTCATTATTTACTTTATAAATTTTAGTAATTGTAGTGTCTGATTCAATAATAGCAATAGTTTTAATTTTGGAATCATAGATATATATTCTATCTAAAGATTGAAAAAGAATCCATCGGTCAAGCTCTAAAATATTCCAAAATTCTTCGTCTTCAACCAAAGAAATGTTTTTATCAGAAGCAATGGAGGTATACTCTAGGGCTCCAAATTCATTCTTTTCCCAAAACCCAAAATCCATATAACTACCGGTGTAGATTTTTTCACCAATAACCTTCACAGATCTAACTATTGATGAATTTTTTGATTTATAAAGCTTCCATCTTGCGCCATTATACATTAATAGCCCATTGTTATTTGCAAAGTAAATTGATTTGTCTTTCCCTTGAGAAATACTCCAGTTTTGATCTTCGGCTCCATAATCTTTTGGCTTGAAAACTTCAATAGGCGGAAGTTCCTGCGAAAAAACATTCATTTGGACAGCTATAAAAAAATAAAAAATTTTTTTAAACTTCATTAGGTTTGAATTCAAAAATTAATTTAAATAATTGGAATAAATTTTAATGTAAAATTAATTTTACTTAAATGTTTGGGTACTAAATTACGTTAAATCTTTTAAAAACAAAGACTTTAAATTTTTATGTATTGTTTGTGTAAAGGTTTTATGTCTTTTTATCCTTTTTGAAATAACCTAGAAATTAAATTAATTACTCGTATTTTAGTTAGAGAAAAATAAAAACATCAAGTCAACATAAGTTTTTGTAACTTATGCTATTATTATAAATTCACAAACTATGCCAAACTACACATTGAAAATTAATGGAAAAAAAATTACAGTTAATGTAGATAAAGATACTCCACTTCTTTGGGTTTTAAGAGATGAATTAGCGATGAAAGGCACAAAATTTGGTTGTGGCATTGCTCAATGTGGAGCATGTACTGTTCATGTTAATAATTCAGCTGTTAGAAGTTGTTCACTCCCCATATCGTCTATTACAGACGAGTCAATTACAACAATTGAGGGTCTTTCAGAAAATGGTACTCATCCTGTACAATTGGCTTGGAAAGAAATAGATGTTCCTCAATGTGGCTATTGTCAGGCTGGACAAATAATGACTGCCTCTGCTTTTATCAAAAAGAACTCAACACCTACAAAAGAGGAAATTAGAGAAGCAATGCACGGAAATATTTGTAGGTGTGCTTCTTATAATAGAATCGAAAAAGCAGTAGAATTGGCTGCAAAAAACTCATAATTTAAACACTATAAAATTTCATAATGTCACAAAATAAATCAATTAGTTTAAGTAGAAGAAATTTTCTAAAAACATCTTTGCTTGCTGGAGGTGGTATGTTAGTTGGGTTTAATTTATTAAATGCTTGCAAGTCAGAGGCACAATTACCATTAGACATATCGAAACTTAATTTTAATGACTTTAATGCATTTATTAAAATTTCTGATGAAGGTTATATAACAATATTTTCTCCAAATCCTGAAATAGGGCAGGGTGTGAAAACGGCTATGCCAATGATTATAGCTGAAGAGCTAGATGTTGCTTGGGATAAGGTTTCTGTTGCCCAAGGAATTTATGATCCAAAAAATTATCAAAGGCAAGTTGCAGGGGGGAGTCAATCAATACGTTCTGGATGGGATGCCCTCAGGCAAACAGGGGCAACTACGAAACAAATGTTAATTAATGCAGCTGCAATAACATGGGGAGTAGAACCGCACACTTGTTCAGCATCTCAAGGAATTATTACCAATTTAAACGGAGATACTTTGGGATATGGAGAAGTAGTTAAAGTGGCGGCTAATTTAGAAGTTCCAGAAAATATAGTTCTAAAAGACCCAAAAGATTTTAAAATCATTGGTCATGACATTAAAAATGTAGATAATCAAAAAATTGTAACAGGAGAACCTCTTTTTGGAATTGACTATACCTCTGAAGAAATGATGTATGCTTCTGTCTTAAGACCACCAGCTTTTGGAACTAAATTGGCTAGCTTTGATGATCATACTACGACAAGTATTAACGGTGTTACAGAAGTGATTAAATTTGGGGATAAGATAGCGGTTTTAGGAACTAGTACATGGGCAGTAATGAAAGGTAAAAAAGCATTGGTAGCTCATTGGGAAAAAGACACAAAATTAGAAAGTACTGATGATCATAATTTAGAGTTATTCAAGATTTTGAACGGTAGTAAGTTTAAAACAAATAGAGAGGACGGAAATGTAGAAACTGCGTTTAAGCGTGCAGATAAAATTATTGAAAGAACATATGAGTCTCCTTTTCTTCCCCATAATTGTATGGAGCCAATGAATTTTTATGCCAATGTAACCGACAACAAAGTTCATCTTGTAGGACCTATTCAAACTCCTGCATGGACCACAAGTAAAATAGCAAAAATCTTAGATAGAAAACCAGAGGATATTCATCTAGAAATGACTAGAATGGGTGGAGGTTTTGGAAGAAGACTTTACGGTGACTTTGCCGAGGAAGCAGCTAAAATTTCAAACATTTCCAAAAAACCTGTTCAAGTTATTTTTTCTAGAGAGGATGATATGGCAGCAGGAACCTATAGGCCAGCCATTAAATATAGAATAAAAGCTGCTATTAAAGACGGGAAACTTACAGCTTATCATTTAAAAGAAGCCGCTGTTAATGGAAATATGTATGGATTAATTGCTAATTTTTTTCCAGCAGGATGTGTGCCAAATTATAAGGTAAGCACAGCAAATTATAAGAGCAATATAACCACTGGAGCATGGAGAGCTCCTTTTACAAACTTTTTAGCGTTTGCAGAACAGAGTTTTTTTAGTGAATTAGCCACTGAATTAGATACAGACCATCCAAGGTTAATTATTGATCTTTTACAAAATGTAAAAGGAGTTAAAGATGAGCGTATTCAATACTCTCCAGAACGAATGGAGGAAACTATAAATCTGGTGATTAAAAAATCGAATTGGGGTAATACCTCTGAAGGGATTTATCAAGGTTTTTCAGCCTATTACAGTCATAATACTCATGTGGCAGAGGTTGCTGATATTGTCTTAAAAGACGGCCTCCCAGTTGTTAAAAAAGTAACAGTTGCTGTTGATTGTGGAATTGTTGTAAACCCCTTAGGGGCAAAAAATCAAGTTGAAGGTGGAGTTATTGATGGAATTGGACATGCAATGTATGGAGATCTTTCTTTCAAAAAAGGAGTTCCACAATCTGTTAATTACGATAAGTACCGTTTAATTAGAATGGATGAAACACCAGAAATTAAGGCTTATTTTGTTGAGAGTAATTTATCACCTACAGGTTTGGGAGAGCCAGGACTTCCTCCAGCGGGAGGGGCAGTGGCTAATGCAATTTATAAAGCAACAGGGATGCGTTTATTAAAACAGCCTTTTATTAATGAATTAGAAAATAATAGAAGTAAAGTTTTAGGATAGTTTCAATAACTTTTGATATGCTTCCTTAGTATCAACATCAAAAAAGGGAATTTTTGAGGTCATTTTTAAGACTTCTTTTTTGTATTTTTCTACTACAGGTTTTGCTCCTTCATTGTCAGATAATATAGTTAATTCATTGAATAATGATTTATCAAAAATGGCTGGAACGCCTGAAATCTCCTCATAGTTAGTGAGTATAATTCGTTTGCCTGTTTCGTCTGATAATGAGATTAATTCTTCATAATGTTCTTTGGTCACGAGAGGAGTATCTGCTAGTGTAACTAAAACTCGATTGTAATTATTTTTTTTCTTTATAAGTTCAACACCTTTACTTATTGAGCTTCCCATGCCCTCTTCCCAATTGTTATTTTTGAGAATAGTTGCCCTTTGACCTCTTATGGATTTAAAAACATCAGCAAAATGAGCACCAATAACAATAAAAACATCAGCATATTTTATGCTGTTAGCTTGCTCAATGGCATGAAGTAGTAATGTCGAATTATTGTAGGGTAGTAGTTGTTTGGGCTCCCCCATTCTTTTAGACTCACCGGCAGCAAGAATTAATATCGCAGTTTTAGGCATCATTGATGTATTCCAATTTGTTTATCCTTCAAATATATGGGTTTTTGATTTCTAATGACAGATAATATTTCAGCAAGAATGGAAATGGCTATTTCTTGAGGTGTTTCTGCTCCAATATTAATTCCTGCTGGACCATAAAGCTTATCAAAAAAATCTTCAGAAATTAAATCATTTTTTTCAATTAAATCATTTAATAACTTTTCTCTACGTTTTCTTGGCCCAAGTAGACCTATATAATCTACTTTTTTATCAATAAGTTCAGACAGGTATTTTAAATCTCTTACATAGCTATGAGACATAATCACAACTGCTGTTTGAGAATCAAAAGAAATGGCACTAAATTCTTTTTCATTTATTGCATAATAGTTACTTGCTCCAGGAAAATCTTTAATTGTTTTTAACTCATCTATTGGAGCAACAATGATGACATCCCATCCAGTTGAGGCAGCATATTTACATAATTCAACTGCATCATGCTCACATCCAATAATGATGAGTTTAAATCCTGGTTTAATGGTTTGACTAAAGCAATTAAGATTTTTTTTAGGCGCAACGGACGATACTGATAATTCTTGATTATCGAAATGAAAGCAAGAACTTCCGAGACCTATTTCTGTGGGGTTTTTGGAAAAATAAGAGTTTATGTAAAAAGATTTTCTCAGAGAACATTGCCTCTCAAAAGCTTCAAAAAACTTTTTAGTGGGTTGAAAAGGTTCAATTAAGATATATAAAATACCTTCGCAACCGAGACGATATCGTCCATCATATACCATTAATATTGATGAGTTGGTTTCGAAAACTTGTTGTGCTTGACGTAAAATTTCTTTCTCTACACAACCTCCACTTACTGCACCAATCATTTTTCCATTTTCTTGTAAAGACATTCTAACTCCTGGCTTTCTGTAGGATGAACCCTCTAAAGAAACTACTGAAGCAAGAACAGTTTTGATACCTTTACTTTGTGCAATTTTAGCAGAACGTATGATGTCTTTTAATTCGTGTATCATATATGAGATTACCAAATTACAAATTTTTGAAGTCTTCTTAAAAATCATTTTCAAGTTTTTAAAAACTTTATCTTTACCCTAAATAGTTAACATATGAAAATATTAATCTCCATATCTTTAATAAGTTTATTTTTTACGGGAACTTCATTTTCTCAAAAAAATAATATAGCGGTTGATAATTATTGGTCTCAAGGAAAAGCAGAAGTTAATGTTTACAATGTTTCTCAAAATAGATATCAAGAAAATCACTCAGGACAACTTGTTAGTGTATTTGTAACAGAAGATTTTTTAACAGACAAACAAGTTAAAAACGAGCGTTATGTAAATAAAAATTCTACATGGATTTTAAAAAATATTCAAATAAAAAAATTCACTACAGGAGTCTATGATTATTCTTTGTTTAATTCGGTATTTACTCCCATTGATAGAGATAAGTTTCCAAAATCATTAAAAGTATCTGCTTCTTCACAAGAATGGTGTGGAACAATGTATACTCAATTTAATCTAATTTCAAATTCAGACTATAAAGTAGAGCAACGCTCATATTTTGAAATAGAAGGAGATAGAACGTCAAGAATTAAAAGTTCATTTCTTGAAGACGAAGTCTATACAGTTTTAAGAATGAATCCCTCATTATTACCAATAGGTACTATTCAGTTAATACCTCCTGCTAATTATATTCAATTGAAACATTTACAAGTTCAAAAGTATAATGCAATTGCTTCTGTATTACCTTATGAAAAAAATGAAATTTCAGGTTCAAATCTAATGCAATATAAAATAGTTTATCCTCAGCTAAAAAGAAGTATCAGAATAGTCTATGAAAATAAAGCCCCCTATAAAATTATGGGTTGGTTTGAAAAATTTCCTTCCTCTTTTGATGGTAAACTTAGAACCACTAGTGTTATTTTAAAGACGCAAAAAATGTTACCTTATTGGAGACAAAATAGTTTAAAGGATGAATACCTTAGAAAGGAATTAGGGCTTCATTAAAAAAAAATTTCCTGTGCCAATCTGAAAGTATTGGCATGTGCATCTATAATAACTTTAATGTCGGGGGTATATCCACCACCCATACTACACATTACTGGGATATTATAATTTTTGCAGATTTGTAGCACAAACCTATCTCGTTCTTTACAGCCCTCTATTGTTAAAGAAAGCTTTCCAAGCTTATCAGTATTTATGACATCTACACCACATAAATAATAGATAAAATCAGGTTGTTGTTTTTTAATTAGTTTAGGTAAAGTTTCTTTTAAAATAGATAAATATAATTCATCTTCTGTCCCATTATCTAAGGGTATATCCAAATCACTTCTTTCTTTATGAAACGGATAATTACTTTTTCCATGCATTGAAAATGTAAAAACAGTGGGATCGTTTTGAAATATTTCTGCGGTTCCATTTCCTTGGTGAACATCTAAATCAACAATTAATATTTTATTTGCTAGTTCTTTTTTTTGAAGATACCTAGCACCAATAGCTTGATCGTTTAACATACAGAACCCTTCTCCCTTATTAGTAAAAGCATGATGAGTACCACCAGCAATATTCATTGCAATTCCGTATTTAAGAGCAAATTCACTAGCCTTTATAGTGCCATCTGCAATAATCATTTCTCTGGTAATTAAATCTTCATTTAAAGGGAAACCAATTTTTCTGGCTGCTTTTTGATTTAAAGTTATATTCATTAAATCTGAAACATACTCAGGGTCATGCACCATAAAAAAATACTTATTATTTGGAATTTCAGGTTTAAAGAAATTTTCTTCTTTACAGGTTCCCTCATAAAGTAATTGCTGAGGAAGTAGATCATACTTTTCCATGGGAAACCTATGTCCATCTGGTAAATTGTGTTTGTAAATTGGATGATATGCTACTTTAAGCATTAACTTATTTGTTGACCGTTATTAACTTTCCGTTCAGGTTCTACAAAAGCTAATTTTCCATCTAAAGTATCTGTCATCAAAATCATTCCCTGACTTTCCACACCTCTAATTTTTCTAGGCGCTAAATTAGTTAATACAGTTACCTGTTGTCCAATAATATCTTCAGGAGCAAAACTTTCAGCTATACCAGAAACTATGGTTCTAATATCTAGACCAACATCTACTTTTAGTTGTAATAATTTTTTAGTTTTTGCGACTTTTACAGCCTCTAAAATGGTGCCAACTCTAATGTCCAATTTGGTGAAGTCATCGAAATCTATGGTGTCTTTTTGAGGTTCTAATTCTTTGTTTTCTTCCTCGTTAGCTTTTTTAGTAGCCGCTAGTTTTTCTAATTGAAAATGGATTGTTTTATCTTCAATTTTTGAAAATAATAATTCTGCTGATCCAATTTGATGATTTTTTGGGAGTAACTCCTCTTTAGCTAAAACATCATTCCAAGAATTGTCTGTATCCTCACATATGTTTAGCATTTTTTTCAATTTTTTTGAAGTAAAAGGTAAAAATGGTTCAGAAACTACCGCTAAAGCTGATGCAATCTGGAGCGCAACATACATTATTGTTTTAACCCGTTCTTCGTCTAATTTAATTACTTTCCATGGCTCTTCGTCAGCTAAATACTTATTACCCAATCTAGCAAGATTCATTAATTCTTGTGAAGCTTCTCTAAATCGATACCTTTGAATAGACTTTCCTATACGCTTTGGGAAATTTTTGATAGCTATTAAAGTATTTCTGTCAATTTCTTTTAATTCAATGGCTGAGGGTACTAGTCCTCCGTAATATTTGTTAGTTAAAACAACAACACGATTGATGAAATTACCAAAAATAGCAACCAACTCATTGTTGTTTTTTGCTTGAAAATCTTTCCATGTAAAATCATTGTCTTTATTTTCTGGAGCATTTGCTGTTAAAGTATAACGCAGAACATCTTGCTGATTTGGAAAGTCTTCAAGATATTCATGAAGCCAAACAGCCCAATTTTTAGATGTCGATAATTTATTTCCTTCTAAATTTAAAAATTCATTTGCAGGAACATTTTCAGGCAAAATATATCCTCCATGTGCTTTTAGCATACTAGGGAAAATAATACAATGAAAAACAATATTATCTTTTCCTATAAAGTGAACTAGTTTTGTATTTTTATCTTTCCAATATTCTTTCCAATCTTTTCCCTCTCGTTCTGCCCACTCTTTAGTTGAAGAGATGTAACCAATAGGAGCATCGAACCATACATATAGAACCTTTCCTTCACCTCCATTTGCGGGAACTGGAATTCCCCATTCTAAATCTCGTGTAACAGCTCTTGGTCGTAAACCATCATCAATCCAAGATTTTACCTGTCCAAGAACATTAGACTTCCAATCGTTTTTGTGCCCCTCTAAAATCCATTTGCGTAAAAAAGGTTCATGATTATCTAAAGGTAAAAACCAGTGCTTAGTTTTTTTAAGTGTTGGAGTATTTCCTGTAATTGTAGATTTAGGGTTGATTAAATCTGTTCCATTATGACTGGTTCCACATTGTTCACACTGATCTCCATAACTTTCTTCAAACCCACATTTTGGGCAGGTTCCAATAACAAAACGATCAGCCAAGAACTGATTTGCTTCAGCATCATACAATTGTTCGGTTACCTCTTCTAAAAAGTTACCATTGTTGTGTAAGTGTTCAAAGAATTCTGAGGCTGTTTTGTGATGAATTTTTGAGGAAGTTCTGGAATAATTATCAAAAGAGATTCCGAAATCTTTGAAAGATTGTTTAATGATTGTATGATATTTATTAATGATATCTTCAGGAGAAACCCCCTCTTTTTTTGCCCGCATAGGTATCGCAACACCATGCTCATCACTACCACATATATAAGCAACATCATTTCCTGTTAAACGTAAATATCTAGCATAAATATCTGCAGGGACATATACTCCTGCTAGATGACCAATATGAATTGGTCCATTTGTGTAGGGTAATGCTGCAGTAACAGTGTATCTTTTAGAAGAACTCATAAATATACTTTAGAACTAATTTTGGTTTACAAAAGTACAAAAAGCAAGTTGAACATATTTTTGAAAGCCCAATGAATTTAGATACATTTACAAAAATCATTTTTATGAAGAGACGAATTAAATCCGTATTCGTAGTTTTATTCTTTATTTCTTTTTTGTCTAATGCACAAACAAAGAATGATTCAATTTCAAAACATATGAAATTAATTCAACCAAAATATCTTAAGACTGGTGACAGTATAGCTATTTTAGCTCCTGCAGGAGTTCTTATTCAGAGAGAAGAAATTATTAATCAAGCCAAAGAGCTAGTAGAAAGCTGGGGGCTAAATGTTATCATTGGTGATCATGTTTTTAATCAAGACAATCATTTTTCAGGTACAGATGAAGAACGTACAAGTGATTTTCAGAAAGCATTAGATAATCCCAGTATCAAAGCCATATGGTGTGCAAGAGGAGGTTATGGTAGTGGACGTATTCTAGATAAGTTAGACTATACAAATTTTAGAGTTTCACCAAAATGGATTATTGGGTACTCAGACATAACTGCCTTTCATAGTCATGTTCATAATCTTGGAATTCAAACTATTCATGCTATGATGGGAACAAGTTTATCATTTAACCCAGAGGAAACAGAGCTAAGTATTGAGACTTTTAGAAAAGCATTATTTGGTGAGGAGTTAAGTTATAATATAAATTCATCTGAATTTAATAGAAAAGGTGAAGCAGAAGGGATACTGGTTGGCGGAAACTTAAGCATTCTACAAAATATGTTAGGAAGTGTGAGTCAATTAAATACTGATGGAAAAATTTTATTTATTGAAGAAATTGGTGAATATAAATATCATATCGATAGAATGCTACAAGGGTTAAAAAGAGCCGGATATTTTAACAATTGTAAAGGGTTAATTATTGGTGATATAAGTAATATTAAAAAAAACACAACTCCTTGGGGAAGTTCTATTGAGCAACTTATTTTGGATGTAGTTAAAGAATTTGATTTTCCAGTATTATTTAATTTTCCAGCTGGTCATGAGACAGACAACAGAGCTTTACTATTTGGTAAAATAATTAAAATGAACATTGATCCAAACAACTCAGAAATTATATTTAAATGAAACCTATAGAAGATAGCATTGCTTTTTTTGCCTCTTTTATTTGGGGGTATCCATTATTATTATTGTTAATTGGTGGAGGGATTTATCTGCTCATTTTTTCAAGATTTTTACCTTTTAGGTATTTCGGTCATGCTATCCAAGTATTGCGTGGTAAATATGACGATCCAAATGATCCAGGACAAATAAGTCATTTTCAAGCATTAACAACAGCACTCTCAGCAACAGTTGGTATGGGTAATATTTCAGGAGTTGCTGTAGCCATAGCTATGGGTGGTCCTGGAGCAATTTTTTGGATGTGGATAAGTGCTTTTGTAGGAATGTCTACAAAGTTCTTCACTTCCTCTCTTGCGATTATGTTTAGAGGTAAAGATAGTAACGGAGTATTGCAAGGAGGTCCTATGTATTTTATCACAGAAGGTCTTGGAAATAAATGGAAACCATTGGCTCTTTTTTTTAGTTTATGTGCTATGATTGGTGCATTACCTGTGTTTAATGTAAACCAGTTAACACAGGCATTAAATGATATTTTATTAAAGCCAAACGGGGTAGAGGTTACTAATTACACAAATTTAGGAATTGGATTTTTTCTTGTTGCGATTACCTCTGTAGTTGTTTTGGGCGGATTAAAGAGGATTGGTAAGGTTACTGCTAGATTAGTCCCATCTATGGTTATCCTTTATTTCATCTTGGTTGTTATCATATTGATTGTAAATATTGATGTAGTTCCAAAATATTTTTTAATGATATTCACTGATGCATTCTCTGCAGATTTTATTAAAGAGGAATCTGTTATGGGAGGTGTTGTTGGTGCCTTAATTATTTTAGGGATTAAACGTGGAGCATTTTCTAATGAAGCAGGAGTAGGTACAGCACCCATGGCTCATGGAGCAGCAAAAACAGACGAACCTGTCAGAGAGGGCCTAGTTGCTATGTTAGGGCCATTTATAGATACTATTATCGTGTGTACATTAACAGCCCTTGCTATTTTAGTAACTGGAGTATGGCAAACAACAGACACCAACGGAGTAAGTCTAACAGCTACTGCTTTTGGAAATGCTATGCCAGGAATTGGAAAATATTTGCTAATGATTTGTGTAGCAGTCTTTAGTATTTCATCATTGTTTTCATATTCCTACTATGGCACTAAATCTCTCTCTTTTTTAGTTGGTTCTAGATACAAGCATTTGTATAACTATTTTTTTATTTCTAGTATTATTATTGGCGCAACTGCCAGTTTAGACACGATGATTAATTTAATAGATAGTGCATTTGCTTTAATGGCTATTCCTACCATGTTAGCTACTATTATTTTATCACCTAAAGTGATGAAAGAAGCAAAAGTTTATATTGAAAAACTAAAGAATCCTAGGGATTAGACTCCCTTCTTGATAGAAAGGTTGAAACCTTGCAAAAAGCTCTTCCGAATACCATTCTAATTCCCGAGTCTTTCGAACCATTTCTGCATGTTTTGGATTTTGATAAGCATAATTCATCATTGCTTCTGCATTTGACCAAAGTGAGAAGGTTGCTTGCATTAAAAGAGGGAACTCTCCAATTCCTTTAGAAAAAATAAGCTCGTCATAATCGTTCATGGATTTTGATACTGAAGGAACATACTTCCAAAATTTATGTGCCAATTTTGGTTTTATGGTTGCTCTAGTTATAACTCCTAATGGTTTTGACCTGTCAAATTCAACAGAAGACTCAAAAGGGTTTTGTTTACTCCATTCGCCATGGCTTTTGATGGTATGCATCAGCAAATGACTATAAGAATGTGCAGTTTGAGTATATTCTTTTATTGTGTTTGTTTTAAGAAAGTTTCGTGCAATCTCTTCACTTTCAAACACGGCCACAAAACCAAAGGTTGAAAAGTCTGGCTTAATCGAAAAGCCGTTGCCGCTTCCAGTGCCTAATGGCTTGAAAAAAGAAAGACCATACACGTCTTTAATAATGATTGGTGGTCTTCCCATTCTTCCCAAAGCATGCCACTTATTCTTAAATCCAGCGTACTTAAAAAAGGAGATCAAAGTGGTTTGTGACATGTAAACTTTTTAGACAAAATTAAGTAATAAAATGGTTTTGTATTTTAGTAACATGTCAGAACACTTTGAATTAGGAAAAAAAGGCGAACAAATAGCGGTAGATTACTTAATAAAAAAAGGATATAAAATTTTAGAGAGAAATTGGAGATTTCAAAAAGCAGAGATTGATATTATTGCAACTAAGCAAAAAAAAATAATTTCTATTGAGGTAAAAACTAGGTCATCAAAATATTATGGAAATCCACAGGACTTTGTGTCTTCCAAAAAAATTAAATTAATGGTATTTGCTATGAATGAATATGTGCTTATGAAAAATTTAGAAGAAGAGGTTAGATTTGATATTGTTGCTGTTATTAAAAATAGAACAAGTTATGATATCAAACATTTTAAAGACGCATTCTTATACTTTTAATTTAGTTCTTTTAAAATAAATTTCAAATCATTTATAGTTTTTGGGATAGCAATAATCTGTTTATCCATTCCCAATACAAAATAGCTCGGTGTAGTATTAACTTGATACGTTCTTGCAGAGAGATTATTCCATTTTCCTAATCCCAAAATATGATGCCATCCAGGCATTTTAAGTCGATAGTCTGACCAAATATCATCTGAATTCTCCATGGCAAAAGCAATTACTTTTGTATTGTTTTTGCCTTTCATATACTCGTAAATTTCAGGAACTTCCCTTAAGCAGTGTGGACAGCCAGTACTGTAAAAAATAAGGAGATAACTCATCCCTCCTTTTAAAGAGGAAAGTTTTAACTCTTTACCATTTTCTGTCCATGAAATCTCTGGTGCAACTCGACCTATTGCAATTCTTAATCGAGCTAATATTTGATTTTTAAATAGGATATTTTGGTTTTCTTTTGGAAGTTTATCAAAATAATTAGCAAATAAATGATCTACTAGGGTTGCATTTTGAATTTCAGAAAATTGTGAAATAAGGTAATTTATAACCTCGGCTTTAAATGCAGTAGTTGGAGCTTTTCCAATGGCAACTTTAGAAGCTTTTTTATAGTTTTCCTCCTTTTGTTTGGGATTCACTGCAAAGTTTAGAAATAACACATACTCTGAAACTTTGTCGAATAAAAAAGTTGAATTTCGCAGTGATTGATTTGAAAAATCAACATGATCAAAAAAATGAGCAACTGAACTTCTGATATAATTTATAGGTCTATCAAAAATTACAGGAGAATTATATCTTAGTGACGCTTTTATAAAATGATTGACTAGCCTCCCTTTTGAGGCGGAAATGAAATTATTTTCTATCGCTTTAATTTTTACTAAATGCTTCCTATATAGCTCTTTAATTTCTTTGGAGGGCTTCTTAAAATATTCGCTTTGTAAGGAGTCTAAAGTGAATTGAGTGCTATATATTTTTTTAGTAAATGATGTGTATAGTTGATTTTCTTTAGACTCTTTAAAAACAAGTGTGTTTGCTGAGTCATTAGGGTTAAATTCAAAAACTACATCCTCATTATTAAATAAAAAATCAATAAATCCATTTTTCCCCAGACTAAATTTAATTCGGTAAGTCCCTTTTTGTGCTCCATTTGGTAGTGAAAACTCAAAAAACCCTTTCTTATCCTCTTTCCTTATTTGAGTATTCTTTATGAAACTTTGTTTTGTACCCTCAATTTTATACAATAAAACCCATGAAGAATTTTGTGTTGAAGTCATTGTCCCTTTTATACTAAACTGTGAATACGAGAGCGTGCTTATAAATAAAAATAAAACAATGATTTTTTTCATAATAAAAACTTTAATTCAAATTTTAACCATCTCAAAATTACAGTTTCTTTCTTTAATTATGTACTTTAGATTCAAATAAATTATACATGAATTTTCAAAATAAGGTGGTTTGGATCACAGGTGCTTCCTCAGGAATTGGAAGAGCTTTGGCACAAGAGCTATCAAATCTTGACGCCTTGCTAATTATTTCAGCAAGAAATAAATCGGCACTAGAAATTGTAAAAAACAGTTGTAAAAATCCCGATAATGTATGGGTTTTACCACTAGATTTGGAGGAACATACATCATTCGTTAAAACAACAGCAACAGCATTACAAATATTTGGACGAATTGATATTCTTGTTAATAATGGTGGTATTAGTCAGCGGTCATTGGCAAAAGATACTTTGGTAAGTGTTGATGAAAAAATCATGAAAGTTAATTACACAGGAACAATTGCCTTAACCAAAGCTTTATTGCCCCATTTTATAGAAAGGCAACAAGGACATATAGTGGTTACTACCAGCATAGTTGGCTTGATAGGAACTCCTTTAAGGTCTTCATACGCCGCATCTAAGCATGCTTTACATGGTTTTTTTGACAGTTTGCGTGCAGAGGTTTATAATGATAATATAGCAGTGACATTAATCTGTCCTGGTTTTGTTTCAACAAATATCTCAATGAATGCTTTAGTAGGAGACGGAACCTCACAGCAAAAAATGGATGTAGCTACAGCTAATGGAATTTCACCGGAACGATTTGCTAAATTAATGGCAAAAGCAATACACAAAAAAAAGGAAGAGGCTTATATAGCAGGCTTTAAAGAAAATTTAGGGGTTTATGTAAAAAGATGGTTTCCTAGGGTATTCTCGGTCATGATAAGAAAACTTAAGGTCACTTAAAAAAATCTAAATTCTCAAAATAATGAATAACTGCCTCTTTCATTAATACAGTTTGTTCACCTGGCTTTAAATTAGGCAGATTTGAGACTATCCTATAATGTGGCCAACCTTCGTTATCAAAAAAATCGAATTCATAATATCCATAGGGTTCTAGCAATTTACATATTGCAATGTGCATTAGGTTTACTTTTTCATCTTTTTTAAATTGCTTTTTCCCTTGCCCTAATTCTTGAACACCAATCAAATAGATAATACTGTCAAGACTTAATTCATCTCCCTCAGAAAATTGTTGGGTTAATTTTTCAACCAACTCATCCCACTTATCTTTTAAACTTGTAGCATTTTTATATGTTTTTTTCATCTTGTAAAGATATCAAATTTAGTGAGCTGTTTTTGGGGAGAAATGATTTCCTATCAGATAGGATTTTGAAGATGGATTATATACATTTGCTGGCTAAAATTTAAAATAAAATAAACATGAGTTTAAGTAAGAAAATTAAACTTTTTTTAGCATTGTGTATCTATATACAAGCTTTTTCACAAGAAAAAATTCAAAAATTAGATTCTGTAGTAATTAATTCTTCAAGAATTAGTTTACCATTCAAAAAAAATTCTAGAACTATTAATATTGTATCAGCAGAAGACATTAAAAATAGTGCCACAACAAATGTCGCAGACTTATTACAACAAGTTGCAGGAGTAGACATTAGAAGAAGAGGAACAGGCGGATCACAATCTGATTTGTACATAAGAGGAGGAGGATTTGATCAAACTTTATTGCTAATTGATGGAATTAAAATGGATGATGCACAAACTGGACACCATACCATGAATGCTGCGCTGCCAATTGAGCTGATTGAAAGAATTGAAATTATTAAGGGTCCTGCTGCAAGAATTTTTGGGCAAAATGCATTTACAGGGGCTATTAATATTGTAACTAAAAAGAAATTAAAAAATAAAATTTCTATTAATACAGAGGCTGGATCTTTTGGACAATTAAATGGTTCTATAACCTTAGGTGAAGAAACAGAACATTCCTCGATCATGGCTCATGTTGGGATCCTCACATCTGATGGATATCGCAATAATTCTGATTATAAGAATCAAAATTATGTAGTAAAGGGAATCTTTAATAAAAATAGTCAACCCGTGGAAGTTATTGCTACTTTCTTTGATAAGAAGTTTGGAGCAGAAAACTTTTATACCACCAATGTTACTTTTAACGAGTATGAAGAAACCCAAAATAGCTTACTTGGGATTTCTAGTACTTTTAGTTCTGATAAATTTAAAGTAACACCAAGAATTTATTGGAGACGAGGACAAGATATGTTCCTTTTAAGAAGAGATGATCCAGGATTTTACAGAAACTTCCATATCACAAATAAAATAGGGGTTGAAACAAATGCTTCCTATATTTCAGATTATGGAATTACTGGTTTTGGAGTAGATTTCTCTAGATTTTCTATACAAAGCAATAATTTAGGTGAAAGAGTTAGAACGATGGCAAATTTATTCATAGAGCACCGTGTTACTTTAGGATCTTTTGATATTACACCAGGGGTAGCAGTATCGTATTTTTCAGACTTTAAATTTAATGCTTTTCCAGGTATAGATATAGGGGTTCAAGTTTCCAACAAAGTAAGAGTATATGGAAATGTTGGTTACACTTTTAGAGCACCAACGTTTACCGATTTGTATTACAACGACCCTGTAACTTCAGGGAATCCAAATTTAGAGCCAGAAAAGGCATTTGCTCAAGAAATAGGTGTAAAGTTTCTCAGTAATAAATTTTCAGGATCTCTAGCTGTATTTAATAGAGATTCTGAAGACTTAATAGATTATATTAGACCCAACACAGATGCTAGTATTTTTACAGCAGCTAATATTACAAGAGTAAGTACTCAAGGGGTTGAGGTCGAAAGCGCCTATAACTTTAAAATAAGTCAATACAATCAAACCCTAACTTTTGGGTATACCTATTTAAATGATGATATTTTAGATCAAGATAAAGACTTATCACGTTATTCTTTAAACACTTTAAAACATCAAATGATTACTCGTTTTAGATCTCAATTATTTAAGAATGTAAGTCAAAACATTATTTATAAGCATGGAGAAAGAACAGTTGGTACAAGCTATAATGTTTGGGATGCTTCTTTACTTGTAAATATTAATAAATTTACATTTAATTTAACTGCTAATAATATTTTTAACGCTAAGTTCATCGAGTCTGGATTTGTGCCAATGCCTCCAAGTAATCTTTTGCTTGGCTTACGCTATGCATTTTAATTGAAAGTTCTCACGTTTCAATTTTCAGATGAAGAAAAATAGGAAAATAAAAAAACCAGCTAAGAGCTGGTTTTTTTATTTTATAATTCTATTGAAAAAGCCTAAAAACATCATTCCCGTTTGCAAAAATTAATAGCGTAATTAATAGAATAAAACCAGTTACTTGGGCATATTCTAAAAACTTATCGCTTGGCTTTTTTCTCGTGATTATTTCCCATAAAGTAAATACTACATGACCTCCGTCTAATGCAGGAATTGGCAATAGATTCATAAAGCCTAGCATGATGGAAAGAAAAGCAGTAATATTCCAAAAACTTTCAGCACTCCATGTTGATGGGAATATACTACCAATAGAAATAAAACCACCTAAGCCCTTATAAGCACCAGTATTAGGATTAAAGATTTTTTTAAGTTGTTTGATATAATTGGTAAGTGTCTGGTATGATTTATTAATCCCTGCTGGAATTGCTTCAGCTAAAGAGTAATTGACATTAGCTAATTCATAATATCCCAGTTTCTCTAAATCAGAAAAACCTAGGCCATAAATTATCACATCTAACTTTCCATTCTCATTTACCATTAGGTTAAATGTTTTATTATTTTCACCTCTCTTTACTGTTATTGAAATCTCTTTACCTTTATTTTTATTAAGCAAATTTTCAACTTCATCTTGGTATTTTAAGGATTGTCCATTGATGGCAACAACAATGTCTTTATCCATTAACTCTGAATCTAAATTTAGAGAGTTTTCTTGAAATTCGGCAAACATAAAAGGACTTCTAGGTCTTACAATCATTCCTGCATTCTTTCCTCTAGTAATTAGTTTATCAATAAAATCTACAGGTAATTCTTTTTCAATAATAAGACCATTTCTTTCCAAAGTATAGTTATTACCATTAATAAATTCAATAGTAATGTCTGAGAATTTTTTAATTTTTTGCCCATCAACACTCAAAATTTTATCTCCATTTTGTAGCCCTAAGCGAACCGCTAGTGAGTCTTGAACCCATATACCATCGTTTACATTTTCATTAGGTAAGTATTTTTCACCATAAGAGTACATTAACATGATGTATATAAAAATCCCTAGAATAAAATTGACAAAAACTCCACCCAACATAATGATTAAACGTTGCCATGCTGGTTTAGATCTAAATTCCCAGGATTTTGGTTCCTGTTTGAGTTGTTCAGTATCCATGCTTTCATCAATCATTCCAGATATTTTCACATAACCTCCTAATGGAATCCATCCAATTCCATAAACAGTTTCACCAATTTTCTTTTTGAAAATGGAAAATTTGTAATCAAAAAATAAATAAAATTTTTCTACTCTAGTTTTGAATAATTTAGCGGGGATAAAATGCCCTAATTCATGCAACACGATTAACAAGGATAAGCTTAGTATAAATTGTGAAGCTTTTATTAATATTTCCATCTAGTTTGGGTCTTCAGTTTTTTTAAAGGGACAAATGTACGCTTTTCATCAGAGCTGAAAAAAATTGTTTTCATATGCTTTTTTAATTTAACAAACATTTATAAGGTATTAAACCCTAAATTGTTGTGGGAAGTATCAGTTATGTATTAAATTTGTCTAAAATTAAAGCTATGGATTTAGGCTTCTTTAAAAAATCAATTCCTACACTTCTCTTTTTAGTTCTATTTTCTGTAGTTGGTATCACTGTATTCTATCAATTGATGGCTAAAGAAGAACGACTAAAAATTTATAATCCAATAGACATAAATCCTAGATTAGTTGACATTTCAAAGAAGAACTTAAAAAAAAATCATAGGATATCAGATTTTGAATTAATAAATCAAAACGGAGAAATAATTACCAACAAAACTTACGAAAACAAAATTTATATCGCAGACTTTTTCTTTACTCGTTGTCAAACAATATGTATAGCTATGGCATATAATATGAGTGAGTTGCAAGAGTATTTTAAAAATGACAATGATATTATGTTTTTATCTCATTCTGTAACACCAATAATCGATAGCATATCTGTTTTAAAAGAATACGCGATTAAAAAAGGAGTTATTGATGGGAAATGGAATATTACTACAGGGTCAAAAAGTCACATATATGATCTTGCACGTAAAAATTATTTTGCAGTTTTAGATGAGGGGAACGGTGATGATCATGACTTTATTCATACAGAACAATTTGTGTTAATTGATAAAGAAAGAAGAATCAGGGGGTTTTATGACGGTACTGAAAAAGAGGATATGAAAAAGATTAAAAAAGACATCTCAATTTTAAAAAAAGAATACAACTAAAATAACTTGTTTAGAACCATTCTAGTTTAGTATCTTTGCATAGTAATTCCATTCCCGCAGAAGCGGGAATCTATTTTTAATGACTACTATAGCCTCTTTACATATCGGTGAGTTAGCTTATATCTCTGAAGAATCTCTAAATGAGATACCTCTTAAGTTATTAGAGATGGGATGTCTACCAGGTGCTGAAGTAAAGCTCATTCAATTAGCACCATTAAGTGACCCTTTATACATCTGTGTCAATGGAAGTCACTTGGCTATTAGACTAGAAACTGCCTCCAAAATTCAAATTATTAAAGCCCAATAATGAGTTACACAAAAACTATTAATGTTGCTTTAATTGGGAATCCTAACACAGGGAAAACATCATTATTTAATGCGTTAACTGGGTTAAATCAAAAAGTTGGAAATTATCCTGGAGTTACAGTAGATAAAAAAGAAGGGCAAAGCAAACTCAAAAGCAATTTTAAAGCCATTATTACAGATCTACCCGGAACCTACAGCATTAATCCAACATCTTTGGATGAAACAATTGTTTTAAAAACACTTCTAAATTCAAAAACAGAAAAAACTCCAGATGTCATTGTTGTTGTTGCTGATGTTGAAAACTTAAAAAGGAATCTATTACTTTTTTCACAGGTTAAAGATCTTGAAATACCCATAGTTCTGGCGATTAACATGGCTGATCAAATGAAACGAAAAGGAATTTCAATAGACCTAAACTTATTAAAAAAAGAATTGAGTAATGAAGTAGTTTTATTAAGTGTCAGAAAAAATCCTGAGATAGGAATTGAAGAGTTAAAAAAAGCAATAGTAAAAACTTATGATTCTGCAAAAGTATCACCATTATGTAATGTTAATCATAGAATAGATCCAGCTTATTTTGATAGGTTAAAAGAAATTAATCCAAAATATTCAATTTATGAATTATGGTTAATGATTACACAAAATAGTTTTCCTGATAAGATTTCAGACGACGAAAAAAAAGCTCTTATTGCATTTAAAAATAATTCAAAAAATTTAAAGAAATATCAGCACAAAGAAACCATCTACAGGTATCAGAAAGTTAATCAAATTTTAAAAAAAACATATTTACTAGACCGCTCAAAAGCCTCAGATTTGAGAGCTAAGCTCGATAAAGTTTTTACCCACAAAATTTTTGGATATATACTCTTTTTCACGCTGTTATTATTAATATTTCAATCGATATTTGACTGGGCTAGTGTACCTATGGATTCTATAGATTCTTTATTTGCTAACCTAAGTTCTTATCTGAATAAGACCATGCCATCAGGAGTTTTAAATAAACTAATCTCAGAGGGTATAATTCCTGGAATTGGTGGGATTATTATTTTTATTCCACAAATCGCTATATTGTTTTTATTTATCTCTTTATTAGAAGAAACAGGGTACATGAGTAGAGTTGTTTTTTTAATGGATAAAATTATGCGTCGTTTTGGAATGAGTGGTAAAAGTGTTATTCCATTAATTTCAGGAACTGCTTGTGCTATTCCTGCCGTTATGGCGACTCGTAATATTTCTGGTTGGAAAGAGCGCCTAATTACTATATTAGTAACACCTTTTATAACCTGTTCTGCTCGTTTGCCAGTTTATGCAATTATCATTGCATTAATTATTCCTGATAAAAAGGTTCTTGGGATTTTAAATTTGCAGGGCTTAACGCTTCTTAGTTTATATATCTTAGGTTTTCTTACGGCAATAATTTCTGCAGTTATTCTTCATAAAACACTTAAAATAAAAACCACTTCATTTTTTGTAGTTGAAATGCCAGACTACAAATTACCATCTTTAAAAAATGTATTTTTTGATGTGATTGAAAAAACTAAAGCTTTTGTTTTTGGGGCTGGAAAAATTATTTTATCAATTTCTATAGTACTTTGGTTTTTAGCCTCTAATGGACCAAAATCATATGATGACGTAGAAAATGATATTATAGAAAAAACAATAAGTCAAGAAGTTTCTGAAAAAAAACTTAATCGAATGATTGCCTCTGCTAAATTAGAAAACTCCTATATTGGCATCATGGGTAAAAGTATAGAGCCCATAATTAAACCATTAGGTTATGATTGGAAAATTGGAATAGCTTTGATTAGTTCTTTTGCAGCAAGAGAGGTTTTTGTAGGAACTTTAGCAACCATTTATTCTGTTGAAAGTGACGATGATGATATCACCACAATAAAGCAACGAATGGCCTCGGAAATTAATCCTGAAACTAACACAAAAAGATTTAATTTTCCTGTAGGGATGTCGCTACTTGTTTTTTATGCATTTGCAATGCAATGTATGGCGACCCTTGCCATTGTAAAGCGAGAAACAAAAAGTTGGAAATGGCCTTTAATCCAATTCGCAGGAATGAGTGTTTTGGCATATATTTGTTCTTTTATTGTATTTCAAATATTAAGCTAATGCAAGAAATCATAGTATATATTGCTGTTCTTTTATCAGTTTTTTTCTTAATTAAAAAATTTTTTTTCAAGAAGCGGTCAACTGAATGCAATAAAAATTGTGATTGCTGATTCTTCTCAAGATAGAATGTCTAAATGTTTGTTAGAGTCAATCTCAACAGTCAAAACCGAGTAAAAATTTAATCTTAAATATTTAATCATGAAAAAAACATTTTTAGTAGTTGCACTACTTTTTTTTAGTGGAATTTTTTTAAAACAAGCCAAAGCACAAGATTTTAAAGGATTAGATAAAAGTCCTATGGATATGGCATCTTACCCAGATAATTATAGAATTTCAGATAAAGTAATTAAGATTGTTTACAGCAGACCTCAGTTAAAAGGAAGGTCTCTCGTAAATTTAGCTAAGTTTGGAAAAAAATGGAGAACTGGAGCTAACGAAGCAACAGAAATTACATTTTTTAAAGATGTCAATTTTGGCGGTACTCCTGTAAAATCAGGTACTTATACTATGTATACAATTCCAGGGGAGACTAATTGGATTGTAGTTTTAAGTAGTCAATTAAACGTATGGGGAGTTTATTTTCACAAAGATGAAAATGATGTAGCAAAAGTTACTATACCCGTTAAAAAGTCTGAGAAAATTATTGATGTATTTTCAATTGTAATTGATAAAGATATGACGATACATATGGGATGGGGCGATGTAATTTTGAGCATACCTGTTCAATAAAATTTTTAGGTTTTTTAATAGTTAAACCTCACTAGAAAGATGAATTTTATTTTTGTTTTTTTAGGGGGTTTTATTTTTTTCATTTTTCACTTCTGCAATTTAAAGCATAATAAAATTTTTAGAGAATAACTTATGATATCAATACTCAACAACTAAAACATGAGTATGAATTACTTTAAGAAGTTTCAATAACTTCATTATTATAAGATAGACTTTATACTTTACAAGAATAAGTGTAAATTTGACCACTTTTAAGAAGAAAATTTCATGCACTATAATTTCAAAGAAATAGAAGAAAAGTGGCAAAATTATTGGGCTAAAAACCAAACATTTAAAGCCAGTAATGATTCTGAAAACCCTAAATATTATGTTCTAGATATGTTTCCCTATCCTTCAGGAGCAGGATTACATGTAGGACATCCTTTAGGTTATATTGCATCAGATATTTATGCGCGTTATAAGCGTCATAAAGGCTATAATGTTTTGCATCCTCAAGGCTATGACTCTTTTGGATTACCTGCAGAACAATATGCTATTCAAACGGGTCAACACCCGGCAAAAACTACTGAAGAAAATATTAAAACATATCGCAGACAATTAGATCAAATTGGATTTTCATTTGATTGGTCTCGTGAAGTGAGAACATCAAATCCTAATTACTATAAATGGACACAATGGATTTTTATTCAATTATTTAATTCTTGGTATAATATTGATACAGATAAAGCAGAGGACATATCAACGCTAATCTCTAAATTTAAAAAAGAGGGGAACATCTATGTAAATGCATCTTGCGATGATGAGATTCAAGCGTTTACTGCAGAGCAATGGGTAGCTTTCTCAAAAAAAGAGCAAGAGGAAATAGTATTACAATATAGGCTAACTTTTTTATCAGATGCAGAAGTAAATTGGTGTCCAGAGTTAGGAACTGTATTGGCAAATGATGAAATTGTAAATGGAGTTTCTGAACGTGGTGGTTTCCCAGTAGTTAGGAAAAAAATGACACAATGGTCTATGCGAATTTCGGCATATGCACAACGTTTGTTAGATGGATTGCATGGAATTGACTGGCCACAACCCTTAAAAGATTCTCAAACCAATTGGATTGGTCGTTCTCAAGGAGCAATGGTTTCTTTTGCCATTGATGGTCATAATCAAAAAATAGAAGTTTTTACAACTAGACCAGACACTATTTTTGGAGTTTCGTTTATGACTTTAGCTCCAGAACATGAATTGGTTTCTAAAATCACAACAGAAGCACAAAAAGATGCAGTTCAAAATTATATAAAGGCTACTGCAAAACGCTCTGAACGAGAAAGAATGGCAGATGTTAAGACGATTTCAGGAGTTTTTACCGGGGCATATGCAATTCATCCTTTTTCTGGCAAAAAAGTTCAAATTTGGATTGGAGATTATGTTCTAGCAGGCTATGGTACTGGAGCTGTTATGGCAGTTCCATGTGGAGATCAGAGAGATTATGATTTTGCTAAACACTTTGGAATTGAAATCCCAAATATCTTTGAAAATGTTGAAATTTCTGAACAAGCCCACACAGATAAAGAAGGAACAATTATTGCCAACTCTGACTTTTTAAGCGGATTGTCTTATAAGAAAGCATTAAAATTATCTATCTATGAGCTAGAGAAACAAAAAATTGGCTATGGAAAAATAAATTACCGTTTACGTGATGCAGTTTTTAGTAGACAACGCTATTGGGGAGAGCCCTTCCCTGTTTATTATAAAGGAGGAATGCCACAAATGATAGCGACTGAACATCTTCCAATTATTTTACCCGAGGTGGAAAAATATTTACCAACAAAAGATGGGAGACCACCACTAGGTAATGCCAAGGTTTGGGCATGGGACACAGAAACTAATGAAGTTGTTGAAAACACAAAGATTAATCATCAAACAATTTTTCCTTTAGAATTAAATACAATGCCAGGTTGGGCAGGAAGCTCTTACTACTTCAATCGTTATATGGATCCTAATAATGATAGTGAATTTGCTTCGACAGAATCATTGAATTATTGGAAAGAAGTAGATCTTTATATTGGAGGGTCTGAACATGCTACAGGACACTTGTTATACGCACGTTTTTGGCAAAAATTTTTATTTGACAAAGGACTAGTACCTGTAGATGAGTTTGCCAAAAAACTCATTAATCAAGGAATGATTCTTGGAACGAGTGCCTTTGTATTTAGAGAAGATGGTGTAAATAAATTTTATTCCAAAGGAGTTTTGGAGGGTAAAGTAGGTCAACTAATTCATGTCGATGTGTCCTTTGTGAATGCATCAGACGAATTAGATGTTGAAGCGTTTAAAAACTGGAGAGTAGAATTTAAAGATGCCCAATTTATTACTGAAGAAGACGGGAGTTTTAAAGTCTCAAGAGAAGTGGAGAAGATGTCTAAATCTAAGTACAATGTGGTGAATCCAGATCATATTTGTGCAGCATATGGAGCAGATAGTTTGCGATTATTTGAAATGTTCCTAGGACCATTAGAACAAGCTAAACCATGGAAAACATCAGGTATTTCTGGAGTTCATTCTTTTTTAAAGAAATTGTGGAAGTTGTTTTACAACGGTGAAGAATTGTCAATTTCAGATGCTGATCCAACGGCAGAAGAATTAAAAACATTACATAAAACAATCAAAAAAGTAGAGGAAGATATTGAGAACTTTTCCTTTAACACCTCAGTTTCAACCTTTATGATTGCTGTGAATGAGTTAATTACACAGAAATGTAACAAACGTGCTATTCTAAAACCCTTACTAATTTTAATTTCTCCGTACGCACCTCACATTGCTGAGGAATTGTGGAGTAAACTAGGTCATGAAGACTCCATTTCCACCGCAGAATTCCCTGTTTTTGATCCCAAACATTTAGTAGAAAGTTCAAAAAATTATCCTGTGTCCTTTAATGGGAAAATGAGATTTACATTAGAGCTTCCTCTTGATATGACAAAAGGCGATATTGAAAGAGTAGTTTTAGCTCATCAAAAAACACAAGCTCAATTAGCTGGAAGAGTTCCCAAAAAGGTCATTATAGTTCCTGGGAAAATTATCAATATTGTGGGTTAAAGATATAGAACTCATTATTTATTTAGCTGTTGTTATTTTTTACAACAGCTTTTTTTCTGTTTTACTTTACGTATCTTGTTTGTCAATTGTGAATTAATTTTTGGAATGGACTTTGAGGATATTGCTTAATTATTTTTAAAATTACAACACGTGAAAAACTTTAATAACATATCATTAAGAATTAGAATTTTTATTGCTATGATTTTGCTAATCTTTCTAGCAACTGTTCTTATTATTGGAGTTACTATTTATCAGTATAACAAACAAACTACAGACTATAATCTTAGTCGATTTGGAAGAAAAGAAGAAACCCTAAAAAAAGAAATTGACATACAATTATACCAACGCTCAAATAGTTCCATTAGAACAGAAAACTTACCAACGATCTTTCAGAAAGCTATTTATGAGATAGCGTATATCCATAATTTGGAGATCAGTATGTATGATTTAGAGGGGAAGTTGTTAAGAACATCTGTTCCTTTTGGATTAAAAGATTCGATTCCGCCCAATTTAACTGCTTCAAAAGTTTCACAATTAAAATTGAGTAAGGACAATCGAATTTTTGAAATTACAGAAGACAATAAAATTAAAATAGAGACCTCCTATACTTATATTTTAGACTCAATTTCAAATAAAATAGGAATTTTAAAATTAGAATTTAATCAAGATAATACCATTCAAGAGTATGAGTTGAAAGTATTCTTAACCCGATTAATCCTAGTCTATTTTTTCATGTTTTTAATAGCTATTTTATTGGCTTATTTTTTATCGAGTTATATCACTCGATCCATAAAAAATATTACGGATAAAATGAAGCGAACTAGATTAAATGAAAGAAATGAAAAAATTGTATTGAGTTCAGCCAGTGCTGAAATAGGAATCTTAGTTGAGGGCTATAACAACATGATCGATGAGTTAGAAGAAAGTGCTGTAAAACTAGCAACTAGTGAGCGGGAACAAGCTTGGCGTGAGATGGCTAAACAAGTAGCTCATGAAATAAAAAATCCACTAACTCCTATGAGACTTTCTGTTCAAAGTTTTGAGAGAAGGTTTGACCCCAATGATCCTAACATAAAACTTAAATTAAAAGAATATAGTGATACTCTAATACAACAAATAGATGTCATGAGTTCTATAGCAGAAGCCTTTTCAGATTTTGCAAAAATGCCAAAGCAAAAAAAGGAAAAAATTGAAATTATTGGTGTTGTGAAAATGGCTTTAGATATATTTAACGAGGATTATGTTCATTTTCATCCCGAAGAGGAAGAGATTTATGCTAACTTAGATAAAACCCAATTAATTAGAATTGTTACTAACCTGGTAAAAAACGCAACACAAGCTGTTGTGGGAGTAAAAAATCCTAAAATAGTTGTTAAGGTTTTTTTAAAAAATAAAAAAATATTTATTGAAGTTTCTGACAATGGAAAGGGGATAAAAGAAGAAGTAGAGCATTTAATATTTGAACCTAAGTTTACTACAAAAACAAGTGGAATGGGGCTAGGGTTACCTATGATTAAAAATATCATTGAAGCATATGATGGTTCAATTAACTTCACTTCTAAGGAAGGTTCAGGGACTTTATTTACCGTAATTTTACCTAATAAATTAAATTGATAAAAAATGAATTTTGAAAACATTTTGTGTAAGAAAGAGCAGGGATTAGCTACTATCACCATAAATAGACCCAAAAAGTTAAATGCCCTAAACAAACAAACTATTGAAGAACTACATACTCTATTTTGTAATCTTGCAGAAGATAATTCAGTTAAAGTAGTTGTAATCACTGGTAGTGGTGACAAGGCTTTTGTTGCAGGCGCAGATATTTCAGAATTTGCAAATTTTAATACAGATAATGGAGGAAAATTAGCAGCAAAAGGACAGGAGCTATTATTTAATTTTATAGAAAATTATTCTAAGCCTGTAATAGCTGCAATAAATGGTTTTGCATTAGGGGGAGGATTAGAATTAGCAATGGCTTGTCATTTTAGGATTGCCTCTGATGATGCAAAAATGGGTTTACCAGAAGTATCTCTTGGGGTTATTCCTGGTTATGGAGGAACACAACGTTTACCTCAGTTAGTAGGTAAAGGGAAGGCTATGGAATTAATAATGACAGCAGGGATGATTTCGGCAGAAACAGCTTTGGAGTTGAGATTAGTAAACTATGTTACTTCTTTAGAAGAACTATTACCATTAGTAGAAAAATTAGCCAGTAAAATTATGAGGAATTCATTGGTAGCCATTGGAGCAGCAATAAAATCAGTAAATGCTAATTTTAAAGACGGAGTTAATGGTTTTGAAATAGAAATATCAGAATTTGGAAATTGTTTTGGTACAGAAGATTTCAAAGAAGGTACCACAGCTTTTTTACAAAAAAGAAAAGCTAATTTTCCAGGAAAATAAAAAAAGCGAGCCCCATGACAAGCTCGCCTAAACAAATCAAAATTACGTCCGCTAACTTTAGAGTGAGAACTCCTTAGTATATTTACGATCGTTTGCTGTAGTAATTACTTTATATTTTCCTTTTTTATTTTTTTGAAGCGCATAAATTTTTTCAATAATTGAATCTCCCTTTAAGCTATCGGTAAGGATCACTTCACCTTCGTAATAAATAGTGATATGAATTGAAGTTTCAGTGAAATTTAATTTTGAAATAAAAAGTTTATTTTTTTTCGTTCTTATTACGGGTTTAAAAATTGTTTTTTCTGCTTTTTTATGGAAAATCACTTCTCCCTCAGTTATTGTAAAAGGTTTTATCTCAATATGGAAATCTTTACTAATTTCTAAAGTATAGTATCCATTTTCTAATCCTGAAAAATCAAATTCGAACGGAGTTGCTTCTTTAAGCTTAATAATTTCTTTACGAATTACTTTTCCTGATGTATTCTTAATAAATAAGAGTTGTCCATTTCTTACTTTACCCACCTCTATTTTGGTGATAAATTTCGATGCATTTTTTAACATTATTTCATTTGAATAACCACTTAATGAATTAAACAATAATGCTATAAATGAAATTTTAATAATAGTTTTTTTCATAGTATATAAAATTAACACTACAAAGATGTTGTGATTTCTCCATATGAAAAACAACAATATTGCTATATTTATACTCAAAATTAACCCTTATTACTAATTTGAAACTCAATAAAGTTAATATTGAATATAAAATGGATAATTTTGTATATATGTTTACATATTCAGAAATGTAAATTTGTATAGTATATGAATAAAAAGAAGCCTTTCCTAGAAAAAGTATATCCAGGTTTTGGAAGTTCTGTTTTGGTTAAAAAGCACACAGAGTTTTTAAAAACAAACAAAGCTTCTTGGCATTTTCATCCTGAACTAGAATTAGTTTATGTAAACAAGGGTCAAGGGAAAAGGCATATAGGAAATCATTTATCATATTTTAACAACAGCCAATTGTTGTTAATTGGTCCAAATCTTCCACATAATGGTTTTACAGATCGTCTAACAACCAATGGTTTTGAAACTCTTATTCAGTTTAAAGAAGATTTTTTGGGAAAAGATTTTTTTGAACTACCAGAAATGAAAAAAATAAAAGAATTATTTGAGCGTTCAAAAAAAGGAATTCTCTTTGGTTCTGAAACTAAAATTAAAGTTGGCTATAAAATTGAAAAACTAGTAGAAAAAAAAGGCTTTAAAAAGCTACTTGTATTCTTAGAAATTTTAAATATTCTGTCTAAAACATCAGATTATACAATTCTAAATGTAGATGGTTATGCTGTTGAAACAGAATTACAAGATAGTTCAAAACTAGATATAATTTATAAATACATTAATAATAACTTTAAAGACCATATTAGCTTAGATCAGATAGCAAATGTAGCCAACATGACTGTTCCAGCTTTTTGTAGATATTTTAAAAAAGTAACAGGAAAAACATTTACCAAATTAGTTAATGAATATCGAGTGGTTCATGCCACTAAACTATTGTCTGAAAGTACGATGAGTATTACTGATATTTCTTTTGAATGTGGATTTAATAATTTTTCACATTTTAACAAGTTATTCAAGGAGATAACAGGTAAAAATGCTTCTGGCTATAGAAAAGAAATGAAAGACTTAATCCAATAAACCATAACCATGAACAGTAAAATTGAAAAAGCTATAGAGTATTATACAATAAAAAGTAAAGAAATTATTGAATATGTTAACTCAAATCATCAATTAACCGCCGAAGAAATCATACAATGCGCTGAAGAGTTATCAATATTAGAATATAAATTAACCGCTTTAGAGGTTGCTAAAGAAAGTTAATACTTCTCTCATTTATTATATTAAGCCTTTCCATTCGTCAAAGAACGTAGTTAAAAACTTCTCCATATATAGATGTCTTTTTGTTGCTAAACTTTTACCTGTTTTTGTATTCATTTTGTCTTTTAATAGCAATAACTTCTCATAAAAATGGTTAATGGATGGAGCACTAGATTTTTTATATTCTTCTTTATTCATGTTTAATTTAGGAGGAATTTCTGGATCGTATAATGGCCTATTTTTATAACCACCATAATTAAAGCATCTTGCAATCCCAATAGCTCCAATAGCGTCTAATCTATCTGCATCTTGAATCACATCAAGTTCGGGTGAGCTAAAACGTGTACTTTGGTCAAAAGAGGATTTGTAGGAGCTAAATAAAATAATGTTTTCTATATGTGTAATAACCTCTTCCTCAACAAGTTGGGTTTTTAAAAACGCTCTCGCTTTTTTGGGCCCTATAGACTCATCTCCATCGTAAAATTTTGAATCAGCAATGTCATGTAATAATGCCCCAAGTTGAACAACAAAAAGATCAACATTTTCACTCTTAGCTATGAGTAAAGCATTTTTATATACTCTATTGACGTGAAACCAATCATGCCCTCCTTCCGATCCTTCAAGAGTTTTTTTTACAAAGTAAATTGTATTTTGAATGACTTCTCTTTTATTCATAGTTATAAAATTAAAAAATCCACTTTTATTAAAAGTGGATTGAGTTAAAATCTTTAAAACTTTTTAGATAAAAATAGTTTATTAACAGAATTCATTGTAGGCAGATACTAAATTTTCTGCAATCATTTGAGCAGATCTTCCTTCAATATGATGACGCTCTAACATATGCACTAATTCACCATCTTTGAATAATGCTACTGCCGGAGAAGATGGTGGAAAAGGAACCATATGCTCTCTTGCTTTTTGTGTAGATTCTTTATCAACACCTGCAAAAACAGTAGTTAAATAATCTGGTTTTTTATCAAATTGTAATGAAGCCACTGTGCCTGGTCTAGCCGTTCCTGCTGCACAACCACAAACAGAGTTTACCATTACTAATGTTGTTCCTTTTTTTGAAATTGCAGCATCTACTTCATCTGCAGAATATAAAGCTGAAAAACCATTATTTGTCAACTCTTCACGCATTGGTTTTACTAATTCTTCTGGATACATATTTTTTTTAAATTTAGATTACAAAGATAAGGAATATAACACAATCAAAATAGTATATTTGAGGATCAAAAATTGTTAAAAATGAGTAATTTTTCTAAATGGTTAGGTGCTGGTATTGGATTTACATTTGGAGGTCCTATAGGAGCAATCATGGGGTTTGCTGCGGCTACCGTATTTGATAAATTTACAAAGGAAGGATTTGTAAAAGAACAACGAGAATACCAAAAAAATCATCAAAGACAAAAAGCAGAAACGCTCAGTGGAGATTTTGAAATTAGTCTACTGATATTAGCTTCCATCGTAATTAAATCTGATGGTAGAGTAGATAATAGAGAATTAAACTTTGTTAGAAATCAATTTGTTGGCATGTACGGTAAAGATAGAGCAAACAAGGCGTTTCAATTATTCAAGGGTGTCATAAAAAAGGAAGTGTCAGCAAGACAGGTTTGTATTCAGATTCGTAAACATATGCCACATTCGTCCAGACTTCAGCTACTACATTTTTTATTTGGAATTGCTAAAGCAGATGAGCACGTTTCTGAGGTTGAAGTTAATGAAATAAGAAAAATTGCAGGATATCTATACATCAATCAATATGATTTTGAATCAATCAAAGCGATGTTTTACAAAACATCAGATAGTGCGTACAAAATTTTAGAAATTAAAGCTTCTGCAACAGATTCAGAAATAAAAAAAGCCTATAGAAAAATGGTTAAAAAATACCATCCAGATAAATTAATTGGGTTAGGTGATGAACACCTAAAAGGAGCTAAAGATAAGTTCCAAAGAATACAAGAGGCTTATGAGATTATTAAAAATGAACGTGGAATGAGTTAATTAATGATAGAAACTGATTTTTTTAAATAATTAATTTTTAGTTTAAATCTTGGTTAAGATCATAATTATACTACAATTCTTTTCCAAAACAACGATATGGAATTACTGGAAAATATGTATTTTCGCAATCTTAATAGAATCTGTGACTTATGAGTGCAAAGTTTCCTGAATATAAAGGACTTAACTTACCGAATGTAGCAAAAGAAATGCTGAAATATTGGGCAGAGAATGACATCTTTGAAAAAAGTGTAACTACCCGTGAAGGAAATAAACCATTTGTTTTTTTTGAAGGGCCACCATCAGCTAACGGTTTACCTGGAGTTCATCATGTATTAGCTAGAGCTATTAAGGATATTTTTCCTAGATATAAAACCATGAAAGGCTTTCAAGTCAAAAGAAAAGCAGGATGGGATACTCATGGATTACCCATAGAATTGGGTGTTGAAAAAGAACTTGGAATTACAAAAGAGGATATTGGTAAAAATATTTCTGTAGAGGAGTACAATGCTGCATGTAGAAAGGCAGTTATGCGTTACACAGATGTATGGAATGATTTGACTCAAAAAATGGGATATTGGGTAAATATGGATGACCCTTATGTCACTTATGAGCCAAAATATATGGAGAGTGTGTGGTGGTTGTTAAAACAAATTTATTCTAAAGATTTATTATATAAAGGCTATACCATTCAGCCGTATTCACCAAAAGCAGGAACTGGATTAAGTTCGCATGAGTTAAATCAACCGGGAACCTACCAAGATGTAACAGACACAACTGTAACTGCTCAATTTAAGGCTTTAGAAAACACACTACCAGATTTTTTACAAAATGAAGGCAGTATTTACTTTTTGGCTTGGACTACCACTCCATGGACATTACCAAGTAATACAGCACTAACTGTTGGTCCTAAGATTAATTATGTTTTAGTTAATACCTTTAATCAATATACCTTTAAACCCATAAAAGTAATTTTAGCCAAGAATTTAGTTGGCAAACAATTTGGAGCGAAGAATAATATTCAAGTTGAGAATGAAGAGGAACTACTTGAATATAATCCTGGAGATAAAAACATTCCGTTTTTTATAGTTAAAGAATTTATAGGGAAAGATTTAGTAGGGATTAAATATGAACAATTATTACCCTATGTGCTTCCTCACAACAATCCTCAAGATGCCTTTAGAGTAATTGCTGGTGATTTTGTAACTACAGAAGATGGAACAGGAATTGTACATACTTCTCCTACTTTTGGAGCTGATGATGCTTTAGTTGCAAAACAAGCAACTCCAGAAATTCCTCCATTACTCATTAAAGATGAGAACGACAACTTGGTTCCATTGGTAGATTTGCAGGGAAAGTTTGTAAAAGAACTAGGGGAGTTTGGAGGTAAATATGTAAAGAATGAGTATTATAAAGAAGGCGAAGCTCCAGAAAAATCTGTAGATGTAGAGCTTGCTATTAAATTAAAAGAGGAAAATAAAGCATTTAAGGTAGAAAAATATAAGCACAGTTACCCTAACTGTTGGAGAACAGATAAGCCAATTTTGTATTATCCCTTAGATTCTTGGTTTATTAAGGTTACTGATGTTAAAAAAAGAATGCATGAATTGAATAAAACCATCAATTGGAAACCAAAATCTACTGGAGAAGGACGTTTTGGTAATTGGTTGGCAAATGCAAATGACTGGAATTTATCTCGATCACGTTACTGGGGTATTCCTTTACCTATCTGGAGAACAGAAGATAAGAAAGAGGAAATTTGTATTGGTTCTGTAGCAGAATTAAAAGCTGAAATTGAGAAGTCTATTGCTGCCGGAATAATTACTGAAGATATTTTTGCAGACTTTGAAGTTGGAAACATGTCCGATGAAAATTATGCTACTTTAGATCTACACAAGAATATTGTAGATCAAATTCTATTGGTTTCACCTTCCGGAAAACCAATGACTAGAGAAAGCGATTTAATTGATGTTTGGTTCGATTCTGGATCTATGCCCTATGCTCAGTGGCATTATCCATTTGAAAACAAAGAATTAATAGATAAAAACAAATCATTTCCAGCAGACTTTATAGCTGAAGGGGTTGATCAAACAAGAGGATGGTTTTATACACTTCATGCAATTGGGACAATGGTGTTTGATTCTGTAGCCTATAAAAATGTGGTATCTAATGGGTTGGTATTGGATAAAAATGGGCAGAAAATGTCTAAACGGTTAGGAAATGCCACAGATCCTTTTGAAACCTTGGAAACTTTTGGCGCAGATGCTACACGATGGTATATGATTTCAAATGCCAATCCTTGGGATAATTTAAAATTTGACAAGGACGGTATAGAGGAGGTAAAGCGTAAGTTTTTTGGAACCCTTTACAACACCTATTCGTTTTTTAGTTTATATACAAATATTGACAGTTTTTCCTATGCTGAAGAGGATATTCCACTTCATGAAAGACCAGAATTAGATCGTTGGATTTTATCAGAACTTCACACATTAATTAAAAAAGTAGACAAGTTCTATGCAGCATATGAGCCAACAAAAGCTGCTAGAGCTATTTCAGATTTTACACAGGATTATTTGAGTAACTGGTATGTAAGATTAAGTAGAAGGAGGTTTTGGAAAGGAGATTATCAACAAGACAAGATTTCTGCTTATCAAACCCTATACACTTGTATGTTAACTATTGCAAAAATAAGTGCTCCAATAGCTCCATTTTTTATGGATAAATTGTATTTAGATTTAAATGCTGTTTCTCAAAAAGAAAACTTTGAAAGCATTCACTTAGCTAATTTTCCAGCTTTTGAAGAAATATACATAGACAAAGCATTGGAACGTAAGATGGAAGATGCCCAAACAATTTCATCTTTAGTTCTTTCACTAAGAGCTAAAGAAAAAATAAAAGTTCGTCAGCCACTGCAAAAAATAATGATTCCTGTTGAAAATAGAGAGCAAAAGTCATCAATTTTAGCTGTAGCCAATTTAATAAAACACGAAGTTAATATTAAAGAGATTGAATTATTAGAGGACGCTTCTGATATTTTAGTAAAACAAATTAAACCAAATTTTAGAACATTAGGGCCTAAATTTGGAAGGGAGATGAAGCTAATAGCTAATGCAATTCAAAATTTTTCTAAAGATGAAATTTTGAAGATAGAAACTGAAGGAGAAATACCTGTTGAAGTTGAAGGAAAAATCATTAACTTGGAGCTCTCTGATGTGGAGATATCTTCTAAAGATATTGAAGGGTGGTTGGTTGCCAATGAGGGATCAATTACTGTAGCTTTAGATGTTACAGTTTCTGAGGAGTTGAGAAAAGAAGGTGTAGCTAGAGAGTTAATTAATAGAATACAAAACGCACGTAAGGACAGTGGGTTAGAAGTAACAGACAGAATTAAACTAACCGTTTTAAATTTTGGTGATTTACAAGCGTCTATTAATGATAATAAAGAGTATATTATGAGTGAAACTTTAACCGATGAGTTGGTTTTTGTTGATCAATTAAATGATGGTTTAGACATAGAGTTTGACACCATTAAAAGTAAAATATTAATTTATAAAATATAAGAATCATGTCGAATACAAGCACAAAATATTCTGATGAAGATCTGCAAGAGTTTAGAGATATAATTCTAAAAAAAATAGAAAGAGCAGAAGAAGATTTAGCCTTATTACAAAGCACTTATAAAAATGGACTAAATAATGGAACAGATGATACTTCGCCTCAATTTAAATCTTTTGAAGAAGGATCAGAAACGATGAGTAAAGAGGCAAATGTTCAATTAGCAATTCGTCAAGAAAAATTTATAAGAGATTTAAATAATGCTTTAATAAGGATTAAAAATAAAACTTACGGAGTTTGTAGAGTTACTGGGAAACTTATACAGAAAGAACGTTTAAAGTTAGTCCCTCATGCAACTTTAAGTATTGAAGCAAAAAGACGTCAATAAAATTTAAGCTTACTGATTTAGGGAGCTTTTTCAGTTTTAAATTTTCTTTTTAACATCATTATATAGTTGTTTTTTACTTTAAAAATACTTTAAAAATGTCTAAAAAAAACATTGCTTTACTCACTGTAATTTTAGCAATATTTATAGATCAAATCGTTAAAATTTATATCAAAACAAACTTTTTTTTAGGTGAAGAAGTAAAAGTTTTTAATTGGTTTAGAATTCATTTTGTTGAAAATAATGGGATGGCAATGGGTTTTGAGTTTGGTGGGAAAGCAGGAAAATTATTTCTAACATTGTTTCGACTGGTAGCTGTTTCTGCAATTGTTTATTGGTTGGCTCAACACATAAAAAAAAGCTCTCATACAGCCGTAATTTTAGCCATTTCATTAATCTTTTCAGGAGCTGTAGGTAATATCATAGATTCTGTATTTTATGGGGTAATTTTTAATACGCCTCCAGGGAATAATGTAGCAACACTTTTTGCTGCCGAACCCTATGGAGAATTGTTTTATGGCAAGGTTGTAGATATGTTTTATTTTCCCATTTGGGAAGGGGTTTTACCCGATTGGATTCCATTTATAGGAGGAGATTTTTTTAGATTTTTTAATTATATTTTCAACCCTGCAGACGCCTATATTACTACAGGTGTAGTTCTCCTTTTTCTTTTTAGTAAAACCGCATTTCCTAAAGAAAAAACTAAACAATAGTATTTTTTATAAGGAACAATTTCTTTCAAAGAATCCTTGTTTTTTGAATGAATTAGTTAATTATCTTGACGTAGTCCCATTTGTTGGGCTATATAATAAAAAAAATAAAATAGTATTTTCGTTCTATGCCAACTCCACTTGATATTCAATTAAAAACTTTACCAGATTCTCCTGGAGTTTATCAATATTTTGATAAAGAAGGCATTATTTTATATGTAGGAAAAGCAAAGAATTTAAAAAAAAGAGTTGCATCATATTTTACAAAAAATCATGATAATGCTAAGACTAGAATTCTTGTAAATAAAATTGTTAGTATCAAGCATATTGTTGTAGAAACTGAAACAGATGCATTACTATTAGAAAACAATCTTATTAAAAAACATCAGCCAAGATATAACATCATGTTAAAGGATGATAAAACCTATCCTTGGATATGCATAAAAAAAGAACGTTTCCCAAGAGTTTTTATGACTCGCAGAGTAATTAAAGACGGTTCAGAATATTTTGGTCCCTATACAAATGTTCGAACAGTAAAAGTTTTATTAGATCTAATTAGAGAACTATACCCTCTTAGAACTTGCAATTATGATTTATCAAGAGAAAAAATTACAGCTAAAAAATACAAGGTTTGTTTAGAATATCATTTGGGGAATTGTAAAGGTCCTTGTGAAGACTTTCAAGATGAGGAAAGTTACAAAGAAACAATTAAAGCAATAAGGAATATTATACGAGGGAATTTTAAAGAAAGTTTAGATAAGTTTCAAAAAATAATGCAGTCACTAGCAGTTAAGATGGAATTTGAAGAGGCGCAAAAGGTAAAAGAAAAATTAAATTTATTATCAAACTATCAATCGAAGTCAACTATTGTAAATCCGAGTATAAACAATGTTGATGTATTTTCTATTATTTCTGATGAAAGCTATGGCTATGTTAATTTTTTTAAAATTGCCAATGGATCAATTATTCAATCTCACACTACAGAGATCAAAAAAAAGTTGGATGAAACAGATAAAAGAATCTTAGCATTGGCAGTTGTAGAAATTAGACAGCGATTTAATTCCACATCTAAAGAGGTATATGTTCCTTTTAAAATTGATTTAGGAACTTCAATAAAGGTAACTGTCCCGAAAATGGGAGATAAAAAGCGAATTTTAGAATTATCAGAACGCAACGCAAAATATTATAGACAAGAACAATTTAAACAAATTAAAATTGCAGATCCAGATCGACATGTCAATAGAATTATGGCCCAAATGCAAAAAGATTTGAGACTATCTGAAGAACCAAGGCATATTGAATGTTTTGATAATTCAAATATTCAAGGAACCCATCCTGTTGCTGCTTGTGTAGTTTTTAAAGATGGTAAACCCATTAAAAAAGAATATCGTCACTACAGCATCAAAACAGTTGATGGTCCAGACGATTTTGCATCAATGAAAGAGGTTGTGTTTAGGCGTTACAAGAGGCTTTTGTCTGAAGGAGAGTCTCTACCTCAGTTAATCGTTATTGATGGGGGTAAAGGCCAACTATCTTCAGCTCTGAAAAGCCTAGATTTACTTGGTTTAAGAGGTAAAATAGCTATTATTGGAATTGCAAAAAGATTAGAGGAGATTTATTATCCAGGAGATTCAATTCCTATGTATTTAGATAAACGATCTGAAACATTAAAAATTATACAGTTTTTAAGAAATGAAGCCCACAGATTTGGCATTACATTACACAGAAATAAAAGAAGTAAAAGTGCGATTCAATCAGAATTAGAACAAATTCCAAATATTGGTAAGCAAACAATTACTTCTTTATTACGTAAATTTAAGTCTGCAAAACGCGTTAAAACAGCAAGTTACCTTGAACTAAAGGAGTTACTTGGAGATTACAGAGCAAAAAAAATCTATGATTACTATCATCAATAAGAATGGTAAATTCTGCACTTATAAAAATTGAAAACCCACCCCAATGTTAATTTAATGTTAACTAAATGTTTTTTTAGTGTAATAAATTTTATATATTTGATTAATCAAAAACTTATTACTATGAAATTTTTTTTAACATTGATGTTCATATTTTCTTTTTCAGTAATACAAGCACAAGAAATTGAGCCCACATATGAAGTAGACGGTGACAAGGTTAAAGCAACCTATTATTTTAATGATGGATCAGTTCACAAACAAGGATTTTTTAAAAATAAAAAATTGACTGGAATGTGGACAGAGTTTGATAAAAAAGGGAATAAAGTTGCTACAGGTTTTTATAAAGATGGAAACAAGTCTGGCACCTGGTTCCAATGGAATAATAACAAACTTCGTCAAATTAATTATAAAAATAATGTGGTAACTTCGGTTAATTCTTGGAAAGAGGAAACAAGCCTAGCCACAAATTAATTAATGAAAAAAATATAAAAAAACTCGCATATAATCATATGCGAGTTTTTTTTGTAAAAATATTCTCAAAAAAAAACCCACATTGAAAACAATGTGGGTTTTTGTTGATATATATAAGTGCCTTATTTACGTACAATTTTAAATTTGTATTGCAAATAGTTGTAAGCATCTCTAGGTATAATTGTAATCCACTTTTTGTGTTTTAGATACCAACGAAAACGAATCGATGATATTCCTTTAGTCAAATGAGAAGCAATAAAAGGATGTACGTTCAACACCACATTTTTATTTTTAGGATTAGAAACAATACGTTCTAAATCTGCTTCAATTTTGTCTAATAAAACAATAGGAGCTTCGACTTCTCCATTTTTATTAGGGTTTGGTTCTGTTGTTTTAATACTGAGTTCAGGTCGAACTCTCTGCCTAGTAATTTGTATTAGTCCAAATTTACTTGGCGGTAAAATTTTGTGCTTTGTTCTGTCTAAAGACATGTGTTCTTTTAAGTGCTGAAATAGTTTATTTCTATTCTCTGCACGATGCATGTCAATAAAGTCAATGACAATAATTCCTCCCATATCTCTTAATTGCAATTGTCTTGCAATTTCAGTGGCAGCAATTAAATTAACTTCTAATGCGGTTTCTTCTTGAGAACCTGCTTTATTAGAACGGTTTCCACTGTTAACATCAATTACATGTAATGCTTCAGTGTGCTCAATTACTAAATAAGCTCCTCTACTCATAGAAACAGTTTTGCCAAAAGATGTTTTTATTTGGCGCTCTATTCCGTATTTTTCAAAGATTGGGGTAGAAGACTTATGAAGTTTTACAATTTTTTCCTTTTCAGGATAAATTTCTTGAAGATACTCTTTAATTTCTAGCTTAAGAGTTTCATCATTGGTTACAATATTTGTAAAAGAATCATTCATTACATCTCTTAAAATTGAGGAAGCTCTATTTAGTTCGCTCAATACTTTTGTTGGAGTATTAGTGTTCGCAATCCGCTTACACATGGTTTTCCAACGATCTAATGAATTTTGTAAATCTTTATCGAGTTCTGCTACTTTTTTACCTTCAGCAACAGTTCTTAAAATAACACCAAATCCTTTTGGTTTAATGCTTTTTACTAATCTTTTTAATCGCTCTTTTTCTTTTGAATCTTCAATCTTTTGAGAAACAGAGATTCTGTCTGAAAAAGGAACTAGCACTAAAAATCTACCAGCAATGGAAAGCTCTGAGCTTAACCTTGGACCTTTAGTAGATATAGGTTCTTTTACAATTTGTACTAATAAATTTTGACCTGATTTTATTACGTCGTTAATACTTCCGTCTTTGTGAATATCTTTCTCAAAGCGAAAGTTTTTTAAAGTGAATTCTTTATACTTACCTGTGCTTACTTTCTTAATAAAATTATTTAAGGATAGAACTTTTGCTCCTAAATCATGATAGTGTAAAAATCCGTCTTTTGGATATCCTACATTTACAAAGGAAGCATTTAGTCCTGTTAATACTTTTCCAATTTTAGCTAGAAAAATATCACCAACAGAGAATTTATTGTCTGTTGTTTCTTTATTTAATTCTATAAGTTTTCCATCTTTTAATAAGGCAAAATCAATATCAGATGAATTTGAACGAATTATTAATTCTGTTTTCATACTGAAATAGTTTTATACTAAATGTCAATACTGACAAATAATGGATTAATTTAAACAGGTATTTTTTTAATACCAAACGAGGCTTCTGCTTTATGCAGAATAAATACCTCTATTTCAATGAACGTTTTGTTTTTAAAGCAATAAGCAAAAAGTAAGGTTAGACCTTACTTTTTCTTATGTCTGTTTGCTCTAGCTCTTTTCTTGCGTTTGTGTGTTGAGATTTTTGATCTCTTTCTTTTTTTACCACTTGGCATAATTGTCTAATTTTGTAAATCTTTCGATTTAGATTTGAATAATTACTTTACTACCACTTTACTTTTTACTCCTTCCGTAAAAGTTTTCGCTGGTTTAAAAGCGGGAATATTATGAGCTGGAATTTTAATAGTCGTGTTTTTAGAAATATTTCTACCGGTTTTTTCAGCTCTAGTTTTTATGATAAAGCTTCCAAAGCCTCTTAAATAAACATTTTCTCCTTGCTCTAAAGCACCTTTAACTTCTGTCATAAATGCTTCTACTGTTGCTAACACATCTGCTTTTTCAATTCCTGATTTGTCCGAAATTTTCGACACAATATCTGCTTTCGTCATGTTCTATATTTTATATTTTTTCCTAAAAATTTGCTGGCAAATATATGATAATTAATCTATTCCTTAAAAAGAAACAGATAAAAATATATCAATTTTAAGACGTAATTTTGTAAGTATAATCATTTTTAATGAATTTTTCTAACACATTAATTTACTGGTATTTACAAACAAAAAGAGAATTACCTTGGCGAAAAACCCGAGACCCTTATCTTGTTTGGCTTTCCGAAATCATACTACAACAAACAAGAGTGTCTCAAGGAATGAGTTATTACCTAGCTTTTTCTACCGTTTTTCCCACAGTTGAAGATCTTGCTAATGCAGAGGAAAGTAAAGTCCTAAAAATGTGGCAAGGATTAGGGTATTATTCTAGAGCAAGAAACCTTCATTTTACTGCTAAATATATCTCAAACGAGTTATGTGGTAAATTTCCAACAAGCTATAAAGAGCTTATTAAATTAAAAGGCATTGGAGATTATACAGCTTCAGCCATTTCTTCAATATGTTTTAATGAACCTGCGGCAGTAGTTGATGGTAATGTTTATAGAGTTTTAGCCAGAGTTTTTAAGATTGAAACTCCCATAAATAGTACAAAAGGAATTAAAGAATTCAAAAGCTTAGCGCAAACACTAATAGATGCTAAAAATCCTGGAGTATACAATCAGGCAATTATGGATTTTGGAGCTCTTCAATGTAAGCCTAAAAGCCCAAATTGTTTTGAATGTCCTATGAGTTCAAATTGTATTGCATTTGAGAAGAAACTAGTAAAAGATTTTCCTGTGAAAGAAAAAAAATTAAAAGTAAAAAGGAAATATTTCAACTTTCTTGTGTTTGTAACTAACCAACATACAACGATTTTTGAAAAGCGAAAAGGGAGAGGCATCTGGCAGGGTTTATATCAATTTCCACTCCTAGAAACAAATGAAGAAGTTCACGTAGAAGATTTGGTTAACATACCAGATTTTCAAGCAATTGTTCCCACCAATGCACAACTTCAATTATTTAATCACAATCTAATAATACATAAGCTTTCGCATCAGCATTTATTCACAAAATTTTGGATTATAAAAATTGATCATCACGACAGAGCAACCACTCAATGGGATAGCTTAGAACAATTTCCTACTTCAGTTTTAATAGAGAACTTCATGAAAGAATACAACTTAAAATTCAATTAAATTTTTTAGTACATTTGAAATAATAAGCAACAACAAATAATGTCTGGAACAATTAATAAAGTTATACTAATAGGTCATTTAGGTGATGAAGTAAAGATGAATTATTTTGAGGGTGGAAACTCCATAGGGCGCTTTCCAATAGCTACTAACGAAAGTTATACAAACAAGCAAACTGGTGAAAAAGTAACTACCACAGAATGGCATTACATTGTTGTTAGAAATAAACTTGCTGAAATTTGTGAAAAATATTTATCTAAAGGAGATAAAGTTTATTGTGAAGGAAGAATCAAGACTCGTAATTGGTTACAAGAAGGTCAAAAGCGTTATACCACAGAAATACATGTAGCCAATATGACTTTTTTATCCACAAAAAAGGATACTGGAGGGTCAACTACAACTAGTACAGATAAATCTTCAATGTCAACTTCTCAGGAAAACAACACACATATTGAAGACGATATTCCCTTTTAAAAAATTATTAAATTTTACTATTTGGATTCAGACTCTGAAATTTTATTACAATATTTGGCTCAATTAGATGTAATGTCTTTGATTGCGGTTGTCTTTTTTGTGGTATTACTTTTTTGTTCAGCTTTAATATCTGGAACTGAAGTTGCTTTTTTTTCTCTTTCTAAAACTGAAATTATTAAAATTTCAGAGGAAAGTAAAGAACAAAATCCCGTTGTACTTCTGTTGCAAAAACCCAGCAAACTATTAGCCACAATCTTGATTACTAATAATTTTATAAATATTTTAATTGTATTAATTTTTGCATCACTTGGAGAAGTTTTTTTTAAAGACCAGAATTTATCACTTACACTTATAGGCTTCACGCTTCCATCAAATCTGATTAAGTTTTTAATTGAAGTAGTATTAGTTACTTTTCTTATTCTTCTTTTCGGAGAGGTATTGCCAAAAGTTTATGCCTCTAGAAGAGCTCTAAAGTTCTGCAATTTTATGTGTAGACCGCTTCAATTTTTAACCTTTTTTTTAACTCCCCTAAGTTCACCTTTAATAAATTTAACTAATGTTATTGAAAAAAAATTAGGAAGTAAAAATTCAAATTTTTCTGTAGAAATATTATCAAAAGCATTAGAACTTACTTCTGAGGGTTCAACAACAAAAGAAGAACAAAAAATTTTAGAAGGCATCGTTAGTTTTGGTAATACCGAAACTGTTCAAATTATGAAACCAAGAATTGATATTTTTGCGTTATCTCATGATGAGCCTTATAATGAGGTACTCACAAAAATTTTGCATCATGGTTATTCCAGAAATCCAGTTTATAAGGACTCTATTGATAATATTGTTGGTGTATTGTATTCAAAAGATTTGTTAGGATTTCTTGATAAAAAAGAGTTTCAATGGCAAGAACTGTTAAGAGAGCCATTTTTTGTTCCAGAAAATAAAAAATTAGATGACCTACTGGTTGATTTTAGAGAAAGGAAAAATCATTTAGCTGTGGTTGTAGATGAATATGGTGGAACTAGTGGAATTGTCACCTTAGAGGATGTCATTGAGGAGATAGTAGGTGAAATTAATGATGAATTTGATACAGATGACCTTTCATATTCAAAAATTGATGTCAATAATTATATTTTTGATGGAAAAATTACGATTAAAGATTTTTGTAAAGTTCTTGAAGATACTAACGAAGAAAAATTTGAGGAGTATAAAGGTGAGTCTGAGACAATAGCAGGGTTTATTCTTGAAATATCAGGAAAATTTCCAAAAATTGGTGAAAAAATAAATTTTGATATCTACACTTTTACTATAGAGGCATTAGACAGAAAAAGGATCAAACAATTAAAGGTTACAAGAAATCATGAGTAAACTCTTTTTTAGTATTATTATTATTTGCTTTATATCTTGTTCTGAGGAAACCTTACCTAAACCAAAAGCATTCTTAAATTTAGAATATATCAAACCTAATTATCAAGAATTTCTCTTACAAAGACCCTATACTTTTGAGTTTTCAGATAGGGTGAAGTTAAAAGACAGTCCTAACAATTGGGTAAAATTAGAATACCCCAAATTAAATGCCTCCATAGATATCACTTACAGAAAAATAGAAGGAAATCTAAGAGAGTTATTAGTTGAGTCAGAGAAATTAGTGTTTAAACATACTTCGAGAGCAGAGCAAATTTCTTCAAACAACTATGTTAATGAAAGAGAAAAGATCTATGGAACGCTATACGATATTACCGGAAATGCAGCTTCTCACATTCAATTTCACATTACTGACAGTACAAATCATTTTATAAAAGGAGCCTTGTATTTTAAGATTAAACCAAATTATGATTCTATACTACCAGCCGTAAATTATATCAAAAATGACATTCTCCATTTGATGGAGACCTTTAAATGGAAGTAACAATTAATTAATTTCAGAGAAATTATATTAGGTATAAAAGCTAAAGTTATGTTTTTCTACTTTGAAGCCAGAGGTAAAATTGCACTCCAAATAACAGTGCTCCAGAGAGTAAATGAATTGCTTGAGTTCCTAATGGGAATTCTGCATAATACATTAAAATTCCAGTAATAGTTTCTAAAAAAAGTAATACTAAAATCCATTTTACTAAGGAATATCCTAAGTTGTGGAGTTGATTTAGATAAAATAACCCAAAATTTACAAGGATAATTGCAATAGTGAATGAACGATGAAAATAAAATTTAAAGCTAGGGTTCATTAAACTGTACTCCTTATTTTCGAAACCAAATAATTTAACCTGTTCGTCTATAAATTGACGAACCTGAGTCCCCATTGCTATTTGGATTAATGAAAAAACTATAGAAACAATAAGCAGCTTATTAAATAATGAATGGTATTTAAAAACTGTTTTTTCCTTTCTAATAATAAATAAAAGACGAAGTATAAAGCCAATTATGAATAAACCTATTACCATATGAAGAGTAATCATGGTTGGTTTTAGATTACTATCAACAACCAATTTGCCTAAAAAAGCCTCAACCAACATTAAGAAAAATGCAGAGAATGCAATAATGGGAATCCATTTGTTTTCCTTTCTAAATTTAAGTGAAGCCGTGATTAGAAAAAGAAAAATAAAACCAGATAGAACCGTTATCAATCTGTTAATATACTCGACCCAAGTATGAAATTTATTAAAGGTTGCATATTCATGTTTGGTATATTCTTTCCAGTTAGATATGTCAAATTCTGATAAAGTAGTTACATTTTTTTCAGCCACATAAAGCTCCTCATTTTTGATGATAATCATACCCTCCTCATACGTAGAATTTGGCTGCCAGGTTATTTGTTCTTCAGAAGTTGGCGGGATGTAGTAACCAAAACATTTTGGCCAGTCAGGACAACCCATTCCAGAACCTGTCATTCTAACAATTGAACCGGCTAAAAAGATCAGATAAAGACTGACTAAAGTTACTTTAACAATCGTAGGAAATCGATTTTTCATCTGAATGAATTTTTTACAAAGGTAAATGAAAAACAACTACAACAAGGTTCTATTTGTAGAAGCCTTTTCTTTATAATGAATTTAAATTATAAAGATTTTTTAGTTTTTTAATTCAGTTGCAGTATAGGCATCACCCCCAGCAATACCGGTGATAAACGAACTTATATCTTTAGCAGATGTTTTGTTACTGTCAAAAGATACTGAAGCAATACTATCGGAAAAAATTACTGTAGCATTTGTAATTCCTTCTCTTTTTGAAAGTTTAGACTGAATTGTTTTAGCACAACCTATTTCACAGGTCATTCCTGAAATGGCAAAAGAGGCAGTTTGAATATTAGTCATTTGAGGAATATCACTTTTTAAATCTATATTCTCCGATTTTTTATGATCAACTGAACAAGACCAAAGCAAAATAGAGCTAAACATGAGTGTAAAAAAAAATGATTTAGTATTCATGATTAATTTTTGTGATTGTTTTATTGTACAAATTTATGCATTTAATGACGTATATTTTAAGATTTATGCCATTTTTGTATGTCAATAAAAAAGTAGACCATGAGTAATGACTACAAGAAATGGATTTATCTAATAACTTTAGCAATTATTTGGGGAAGTTCATTTATTCTAATAAAAAAATCTTTAATTGGTTTAACTCCTATACAATTGGGAGCATTGAGAACATTTATTGCTGGGATTTTTGTGCTTTTAATTGGCTCTAGCAGTTTAAAAAAAATTAAAAAATTTCAATGGAAGTATATTATTGTCAGTTCATTATTGGGCACTTTATTTCCTGCTTTTTTTTTCGCATTTGCAATTACTGGCATAGATAGCTCAGTAGCTTCTATTTTGAATTCTTTAACCTCACTAAATGCCCTAATTGTGGGTACATTATTTTTTGGTGTTGTATTCAAAAGAGTACAATTAATTGGCGTACTTATTGGTTTGGCAGGAACAATTATATTGATCATGGAAAGTTCATCTTTAAATCCTAATCAAAATTATTGGTATGCTGTTTTTGTACTTACGGCATCTCTAGGATATGCATTTAATGTAAATATTATTAAAAAATATTTATCAGATATTCCTGCTATGAGTATCACAGCCGGGCACTTTATTCTTTTAATTTTTCCTGTATTTTTAATATTGATATTTTCTGGATTTTTCACATCAGTAGAATTTACTCCTCAAACAAATTCTTCTCTTATATATTTAATCATACTGTCTGTGGTTGGAACTGGTTTAGCAAAAATTATGTTCAATAAATTAATTCAAATTTCTTCTCCTGTTTTTTCTACTTCAGTTGCGTATTTAATCCCTGTGGTCGCAATTATTTGGGGTTTTGTAGATGGTGAAAAAGTAAGTTATCTCCAGTTACTAGCTGGTATAATTATACTTGCAGGTATATACATTGTTAATAGAGTTAAATAAAAAAAGGACCTGCTTCTTCATAATTATTTAAAATTCTTTGGGATTTAATTTTTTCACATTAAGGTATTCTTCTTTTTTTGACAGCATGTTATTGGTTTATTTTAAAAATAAAAGTATATTTGCACCCGCATTTTCAGTAATGATATGTGTATTTAATTAAAAGCTAACAACAAACATAATAGTATGTACGCAATTGTAGAGATAGCAGGGCAGCAGTTTAAAGTAGCAAAAGACCAAAAAGTATACGTTCATCGTCTAAAAGAAGCAGAAGGTTCTAAAGTAACTTTCGATAAAGTAATGCTTTTAGAAGATGGTAAAAACGTAGCCATTGGCGCCCCAGCTATAGAAGGAGCCGCAGTAACGGCCAAAATTTTAGGTCACCTCAAAGGTGATAAGGTAATCGTTTTCAAAAAGAAAAGAAGAAAAGGTTACAAAAAGAAAAACGGACATCGTCAGTATTTAAGCGAAATTCAAATTGAAAGTATCGCTACTTCTGGTGCGAAAAAAGCTCCAGTAAAAAAAGCAGCTGCTTCTAAAAAGAAAGAAAAAGCTGTAAAAACTGAAGTAAAAGAAACACCATCAGTTGATGTTAGTTCTATGACTGTAGCTCAATTAAAAGCTTTAGCTAAAGAAAAAGGAATCTCAGGATACACTTCCTTAAAGAAAGCTGAATTAATAGAGGTATTAAGTAAATAAAATTTCAATTTTAAAACCATCACATCATGGCACATAAAAAAGGAGTAGGTAGCTCGAAAAATGGTAGAGAATCAGAATCGAAACGATTAGGAGTAAAAATATTTGGAGGACAAGCAGCAATAGCTGGTAATATCATAGTTCGTCAAAGAGGAACAACTCATAACCCTGGAGAAAATGTATATATGGGTAAAGACCATACATTACATGCCAAAGTTGACGGAGTTGTATCTTTTATTAAGAAAAAAGATAATAGATCTTATGTATCTGTAGTTCCTTTTGAGGCATAGAACATTAGATTTTAAATATATAAAGCGTCCAAACAAAGTTTGGACGCTTTTTTTATGTGCTATTTTGTACATTTACACAGATGATTTTTTTCTATAATTTTACTGCTAATCTTACTTTTTTGTTTTTAAGGATTTATGCCTTATTTAATAAAAAAATGAAATTATTCGTAAGGGGTAGAAAAGAAACTTTCCAACACCTTTCTTCAATTAAAAAAGATGATCGTGTAATCTGGTTTCATGTTGCTTCTTTAGGGGAATTTGAACAAGCTGCTCCTTTGATAACGGCAGTTAAACAAAATTATGAGTATCATAAAATTGTCATCACTTTTTTTTCACCATCAGGATATGAAATTAGAAAAAATTCTAATTTAGGAGACATTATTTGTTATTTGCCTTTTGACACTAGAACAAATACGAAACAATTTGTAGAATTGGTTCATCCAGAGATGGCTATTCTCGTAAAATATGAATTTTGGCCTAATTTACTTCATCAGTTAAAAAGGCAATCTGTTCCAACAATTTTAGTTTCGGGAATTTTTAGAGAAAAACAGGTTTTTTTTAAACCCTTAGGGATATGGATGCGAAAGCTTTTAACTTCATTTGATCATTTTTTTGTTCAAGATATAGCTTCCAAAAAATTAATGGATTCTATAAATTTTAAAAATAGTTCTGTAAGTGGTGATACGCGCTTTGATCGGGTTTTTAAAATTTTAGAACAAGACAATACGTTACCTTTTATTTCAGAGTTTAAAGATAATCAGTATACCATAGTTGCAGGGAGTACTTGGAGAGAAGATGAAGCATTACTCGTGAATTATATTAACCAATCAGAAGATGAAAAATTTATTATTGCTCCTCATAATATTGATACAAAAGCTATTCGAAGATTAAAAAGAGCCATTCAAAAGAAAACTATTTTATATTCTGAAAAAGACAGCAAAATTCTTTCAGATTATACTGTTTTTATAATAGACACAATAGGTTTACTGACTAAAATATATTCTTATGCAGATACTGCTTATGTAGGTGGAGGGTTTAGTACGGGATTACATAATATATTAGAACCAGCTACTTTTGGTATTCCTATTGTTATTGGTTCAGAGTATGAAAAGTTTAGAGAAGCGTTGGATTTAGTAAACTTAAAAGGGTGTATATCTGTTATGAATCAGTCAGCATTTTCGAGTATATTTAATAAATTAAAAGACGATATAAATTTTAGAAGTGAAATGGGTAGCATTAATAAAACTTACATTGAATCCAATAGGGGAGCTACAGCTCAAATTATGCAGTATATTAAAACACAAATACCTTTATAAATATGGAAATTATTTTTCAACCATGGCCATGGTTTGTTGGAGGCCCTCTAATTGCACTAACGTTATTTTTATACTTTTACTTTGGTAAAAATTTTGGAGCATCAACTAATTTTGAAACTCTATGTACAATAGCAGGTGCAGGAAAAGTGTCTACTTACTTTAAAAAAGATTGGAAACAAAGAGATTTTGCCTTGCTTTTTGTTATCGGACTAATTGTAGGTGGATTTATTTCATCCAACTATTTAATTCCCAATCAAACCATTGATCTTAACTCAAAAACAATTCAAGAGTTAACGGAATTAGGATTTTCAAATCCAGCAAAGTCGTATTTCCCAGATGAAATTTTTAGCCTTGAGATGGCAATGTCTTTAAAAGGATTTTTAATTTTGATCTTATCTGGAGTTTGTATCGGTTTTGGAACTAGGTATGCTGGCGGGTGTACTTCTGGACACGCCATTACTGGATTAAGTAATCTTCAATACCCATCATTATTAGCAGTAATAGGGTTCTTTATTGGTGGTATTATAGCAGTTTGGTTTTTAATCCCTTTAATTTTTTAGATGATGAAGAATATTAAATTTTTAGTGTTAGGAATCTTTTTTGCAATTGTTTTAAGCAAAGTACAAGCCATCTCTTGGTTTCGTTTTTATGAAATGTTCAAATTTCAATCTTTTCATATGTTTGGAATTATAGGAGGTGCAGTAATTGTATCTGCAATGATAATGCAATTGTTTAAAAAAGGAATAGTTAAGGATATCAATGGAAATAAAATTGTCCCCAAGCAGAAGAAGAAAGGAGTTATTAGAACTTTAGTAGGAGGAACTTTTTTTGGTTTAGGCTGGGGTGTTTCAGGAGCCTGTGCAGCTCCTGTATTTGTTATATTAGGATTTAAATGGTTACCTGCTTTAATTATTCTTTTAGGAGCTTTAATAGGTGCTTTTATCTACGGTATATTGAGTAATAAATTACCCAATTAATTAAAAAATTAAATAGATTTTTAAATTCATGTCACATGCAGCAGAAGTTGATAGATAATTTTGGGAGACAAATGAATTATATCCGTCTGGCAGTAACAGATCGATGTAATTTAAGATGTCAATACTGTATGCCTGCTCATGGGATTGAAATAGCTCCACGTGAAGATTTGTTGACTTTTAAAGAAATGTACAGAATAATTCGTGTTCTTACAGAGTTAGGAGTTACTAAAATTAGATTAACTGGAGGTGAACCTTTTGTTCGGAAAGACTTTATGGGTTTTTTAGAAATGCTCTCTTTTAACGATTTATTAGAAGCCATTAATATTACTACAAATGGAGCTATGATCGCCAAACATATTCCAACCTTAGAGAAAATGGAAAAAATTAAACACATCAATTTAAGTATTGATAGTTTACAGAAAGAAAAGTTCCATCAAATTACAAGACGTGATGTTTTTCCTGAAGTATATCAAACTTTTGAAGCTTTAGAAAAAAGTAGTGTGAATTTAAAACTCAATGTTGTTGTTCAGCCAGGATTTAATACAGATGAAATTGTTGATTTTGTTGCCTTAACAAAAGACAACAATATTGCCTGTCGTTTTATAGAGGAAATGCCATTTAATGGGACTGGACAAAGAGACATAAAAGAAACTTGGAATTATACTCGTATCTTAGAAGAGATAAAAACAAAGTTTGATCCAGAACCTATTCTTTCAGAAAAATCATCTACTTCAAGGAATTTTAGGATAAGAGAACACAAGGGTACTATAGGAATTATTCCTGCTTTTACAAGAACGATTTGTAATGATTGTAATCGAATTAGAATTACACCCATCGGAACTTTTAAAAACTGTTTGTTTGATGATGGAGTTTTTAACATCAGAGATTTTTTAAGAAATGGAGCAAGTAATAAAGATATGAAAGAACTGTTTTTGAAATTGGTAAAACAAAAACCTCAAAACGGGTTTATTGCTGAGGATAGTCGTAAACAAGGGAATGTTTCGGAGAGTATGAGTACAATAGGAGGATAGTATGATTTCAGTAAAAGAAGCGTTACAAATTATTTTAAATAATACTCAAGATTTTGGAGTTGAGGAAATTCCTTTCTTAGAATCTGTTGGTCGAATTTTAAAGGAAAATATTGAAGCAGATAGAGATTTCCCTCCATTTAATAGAGTTTCTATGGACGGAATTGCCATCAATCAAAACTATTTTTTAGCTGGAAATAGAAATTTTCCAATTGAAGGAATTCAGGCTGCAGGAGCAAAACAAAAAGTCTTGAAGGTCGATTCCAATTCTATGGAAGTAATGACAGGCGCAGTTTTGCCAGAAAATACAGATACAGTTATTCGTTACGAAGATGTTGTAATTAATAATGGAATTGCAACAGTAAATTTAGAATCTGTAGAACAAGGTAAAAATATTCATACCAAGGGAAAAGATAGAAGGCAAGGGAATATCCTAATTAAAATAAATACAATGATAACTGCTGCAGAAATTGGTGTAATTGCTTCTGTTGGAAAAGGAATAGTTAAAGTTGCTAAAAACCCAAGAGTAATCATTGTTTCAACAGGAGATGAATTAGTTGAGGTAAATGAAATTCCACTAGCACATCAAATTAGAAGAAGTAATGCATTTTCTCTGGTTTCCTTATTAGAAAAAATGAATATTAAAGCAGATACTTCTCATATTACTGATGATAAAGAATTACTAAAACAAAAAATAGCCTCTTATTTAAATACTTATGATGTTTTGTTATTCAGTGGTGCAGTTAGTAAAGGGAAATATGATTTTTTACCTGAAGTTCTAGAGGAACTAAGTGTAAAAAAACTATTTCATAAAGTAGCACAAAGACCTGGAAAACCTTTTTGGTTTGGTAGTAAAGCTGGGAAATCTGTATTTGCTTTTCCTGGGAATCCAATTTCAACTTATGTCAACTGTTTGGCTTATTTTTATCCTTGGTTTGCTAAATCAATTGGGGTTAAATTAAAAAATGAAACAGTTATTCTTGGAGAAGATATTTTATTTAAACCTGAGTTAACCTATTTTTTACAAGTTAAAATTGAAATTAAAGAGGGTCATTTATTGGCATTCCCTATTAAAGGGAACGGTTCAGGAGACCTGGTAAGTTTGGTTGAAGCAGATGGATTTATTCAACTACCAATGGAACAAATAAACTTTAAAAAAGGCGAAATACATTCGTTTATACGATATAGATCATGAGTAATTTTTCACATATCAACAAAAAAAATCAACCAAAAATGGTGGATGTCTCTGGAAAGAAAATATCCAAAAGAACAGCAATTGCGAGAGGCGCCATGTTTTTAGGAACAGCTGTTATTTCAAATTTTAAGGAAGACGAATTAATTACAAAAAAAGGGCCTGTATTTCAAACTGCAATTATAGCAGGAATTCAAGCAGTAAAGAAAACTTCTGAAATTATTCCAATGTGTCATCCCTTGTTAATCAATGGAGTTGATATTGAAATTAATATTGTAGATGCTGAACATATTGAAGTGTTATGCAAGGTTACTATAGAAGGGAAGACAGGAGTAGAAATGGAAGCTTTAACAGGGGCTTCAGCCACCTGTTTAACTGTTTATGACATGTGTAAAAGTATAACTCAAGACATCATTATTAAAGAGGTTAAGTTATTAGAGAAAACAGGAGGGAGATCAGATATAAAAAATGGCTAAACATCAAAAACACACCAATCTTTTCCGAAGAAAAAACGGAATTTCTGCACCTAATGAAATATCAATTTTAGGAGCAAAATGCAGCATTATTTCTGATTTAGTTCATCAAGTTTCTAAAAGCCTATCTACTTTTAATCTAGCTTATTTTGATGCTTCTCATGCCAAAAATGTTGAAAAACATCTATTGACAGATTTCACCTTTCATCATGATGGTAATCTGAGTATTACAACATCTAGTTCTGTAAATAAATATGTTCAAAGAATTCAATTTACACAGTTTGATTTTGTATTTATAAATGGCAATCACTACCCGGGAGAAAAACAAATTGTATTACTTGATCCGGAAAAAGAAGCCTCTATACATAAACGAATTGATCAAATTTCTGAGATTCAGTTTTTTGTAAAGCTTACTCAAGATATTGAACCCTTTCAATCGCTAAAGGATAAATTTCCGAACTGGAAAGAAATCCCTACCTATGAAATCAATGAGATAGATAATATTACTTCGCATTTTTCTCAAATTATTTCTGATACGATTCCAGACAGTAAAGGATTGGTCCTTGTGGGGGGTAAAAGTACTCGAATGGGAAAAAATAAATCAGAATTAAATTATCACGGAAAACCTCAAAGAGAATTTATTAAGAATTTGTTAGAAGAGGAAGGGATTAAAACTTATTATTCTGTTCAAACCAACAATAAAAGGGATGATGAAATTCATGATACATTCCTAAATTTAGGACCATTTGGCGGAATCTGTTCTGCTTTTCAAAAAGATCCTAACTCAGCTTGGTTAGTTTTGGCAACAGATTTACCCTTTGTAGATAAAAACTTGATTAAGTTATTAATTGAAAAAAGAAACCCAGCTAAAGTAGCTACTGCAGTCATAGGAAAAGGGAAACAATTTCCTGAGCCTTTAATTGCGATATATGAACCAAAATCTTATCCAATTTTACTACAGTATCTAGCCCAAGGGTATTCTTGCCCTCGTAAAATGCTTATTAATTCTGATGTTGAAATTGTAGAAGTAGAAGATAATTTAATACAAAATATCAATACTCCAGAAGAATATGCTGCCGCACTAAAAGAACTAAATTAAACATGTCATCTATTAGTCCATCAGATTTTTTTAAACGCCAAGTCACTTTATCAGAAATTGGGGAATTAGGTCAGCAAAAACTACAAGAAGCTAAAATATTGGTAGTGGGTTGTGGGGGTTTAGGGAGTCCGATTGCTGTTTATCTAGCATCAAGTGGAATTGGGAAACTTCATCTGATAGATTTTGACCAAGTAGACCATACCAATTTACACCGACAAGTTTTTTATTCTTTACAGGATATTGGTTTTTCAAAATCTGAATGTCTGGCAAATTTTATTACACAAAGAGCTCCTTTTACAGAAGTTAGTTTTTCCAATGAAGCTATTACAAAAGAAAATGTAATTGAATTAATTTCTGAATATGATATTATTGTAGATGGAACCGACAGTTTACCAACTAAGTATTTATTAAATGATGCTTGTGTTATTCATGAGAAACCACTTGTATATGGTTCCTTATATAAGTTTGATGGCTATGTAAGTACTTTTAACTTGAGACAAGAGGATGGTAGTTTTTCATCCAATTTACGTGATGCATTTCCAGACATGAATACAGATGTGGCTAATTGTGAAGAAGCTGGAACATTAAACGCAATAGTTAGTATGATTGCATCTGCTCAAGTGAATGAAGTTTTAAAAATTATAACTGGTGTTGGAAAACCTTTAACCAATGAGCTATTAGTCTATAATGTACTTCAGAATACACAATTAAAGATGAAATTATCCCCTAGTATATTAAAGGCGGAAATAGCAAAAGTATTTAATTCTCAAAATTATTTTGATGCATCTTGTGGAGCTCAAAATCCAGATTGGCAAATATCTCCTAAGGAATTAAAACATAAAATTGGTGACTCAACTCTTGAACTAATTGCTGTCTTACCCAATTTACAGTTACCCTTTAAAGTTAATAAAACCCTACCCATACAAGAATTTGATGTAAGTACATTGAAGGTAGATCAAGAGAAAACATATGTTATGGTATGTCAGAAAGGCTTCAATAGTTACAAAGCAACAAAACTCTTAAGAGAAAAATATCCAAGCTTAAAAGTTTTTAACTTAACAGGAGGAATCAGTAATTATTGATACACACATTACGGGTGGGCATTTACCCAAACTTCTCCATCACAAAAATATTCTTTTTTCCAAATGGGAACCGTTTCTTTTAAAGTATCTATAGCGAATTCACAAGCTTCAAAAGCTGCTTTTCTGTGTTGAGCAGAAACAACAATAATTACGGGAATATCTCCAACATCTAGCATCCCTTCTGCATGATGAATAGCAATTTTTTTTATTTCAAACTTTGATAATGCTAGATCAGCAATCTTTTGCATTTCTTTAATTGCCATGGGTTTATAGGTAGAAAATTCTAGTTGAATTACTTCTTTATTTTGAGTAGCGTTTCTTACAGTTCCAATAAATGAGGTGATACCACCACAAGAATCATCTTCAACAAACGTGTTGCATTCATGTAAGCTTAATTTTTCTGAAGTTATTTTAATTGAAGTATTAACCATCATTTTACAAAAGTAGGAAATCTACCACGTATCTTTGCAGATATAATCTTTCACTTTGTTTTATTATGAAAACCTTTTTTAGAGTTGTAAGTTTTTTAGAGGGGACATCTTATTTGTTATTGCTTTTTGTTGCTGTTCCAATTAAATATTGGTTGAATGATCCACAATATGTTAAGCTACTTGGTATGCCTCATGGGCTATTATTTGTTGGGTATATGGTACTTGCCTTCCTATTAAAATCTGAGCTAAATTGGGATATGAAGAAATTTGGAGTTGTTTTATTAGCGTCAATTCTCCCTTTTGGAACATTCTATATAGATAAAAAATATCTCAGAAATTAGCCTCCGCTTACCGGAGGAATAATGGCAACCACATCATTATTCTTTAACAATATTTGATCGTTAGCATAATTTTCATTTACAGCAATGGCGTAAGAATTTATTTGAGACAATTGAGGATATTTTTCTTGTATTAACATCTTAAATTCCGAAACAGTTGTATTTGGTAAAATTGAAAAAGAGATACTTTTTGCACCAATTAAATCCGTTGATATTCCAAAAAAAAGGACTTTTAAATTCATATCGTCAAATATAATAGTTATTTCAATTAGAAAGTTAGACCAAATAAGAAACCATCTCCTTTCACTCCATTGAAATTAGTTCTTACATAATCTACTCGTAAAAACCTCCATTTCCCAAAACCTATATTTTCCATTCCAATTGAATATTCAGAATAAGGCTTTTCCCCCGCAATAAACAATCCTTTAATTCCAGCAACTAAATGAAAATTTAATGTATTAAATAGTGGAAGTTTTTGTAGTAAATATCCATTAAAATTGTGTTCTAAATGCACTTCTGTATATCTATTATTAGTGTAAAATCGATAATACTCTAATAATCCAAAATTATTTCTTCGATTGTCATCTGTAACGATAAACATCTGGTTTCCTTTCGCCTGTAAATTATCCATAAAGGCAATATTTTTCTTTTTCAAAAATAGACCACCTCTGATAAAAGAGAAAAATTCACCATAATTTCCAGTGTTGATCTCTTGATTTAAACTGGCAGTAATTAAATCTGCATTAAACTCAGAATTATTGGAACCAAAAGTTTTTCTATAATTTACGTTTAATGAAGGAAATTTATTTTCTCTAATATTAAACTTTCTATCTGGATATGAAAAATATTTTTGCCCAAAAACAAAAGTTGTTCCAATATTAAGTGTTGCAATTTTATGTTTAGTAAAAACAGAACTTGTGAAATTATCTGGCTCTAAAGGATTATTAGAGGTGTAAGGGTCATTTCTATCTTGTCTCGCAAAAGAATAATCTGTAGAATTAAACAAAGGTTTTCTGTTGGCATATTCTAAAGACGATGAAAAATAAATACCATTTCTAATTTCTTCAGAATATCCTATTCGTATAAATTCCTTTTCATATATTTTAATATAATTTAGTCTTCTAGTAAGAGAACGAATTAAGTTATCTAGTTTCTTAATAGGATTCCTTCCATTAAATTGTGCTGTAGTAATACCCCCTGAAACATAAAATCTTGGCTTAGAAATGTTATTCAACTTTCGGCTAAAATAAAATGTAGGTCTTACTTTCTTTTCCGATAAACCATAGCCTACACCTAAACCAGCAGACCACCATTTTCCCTTATTATTTTGACGTTTAAAATAGCTTATCCCTAATGACGAATGAAATCCCTGAACAGTATTAAAGCTGAAATCTTCTATTAAACCATCAAAAGTAAGCGACCATTTTTTAAAAGAGTTTTGATATGTATATCCCATAAAAGGGGATAAAAAATTAACCTTATTCTGAATCTTATTAATAGAATCTAAATACGGCTTTGATTCACGAATTATCTTGATACTGTCCTTAATTTTGTAATCCTCAAGTTCTTCTTTTGTTAAAGGCACAGGCCTTAGTTGATTCCAAAAATTAGCATCTTTTTCTGAAGCTCCGTCTGCAAAAGCTAAAACTTCTTTTGTAAATGTATTTTCTGTAAAAATGGGCTTAAAATTATAATTAGAATATCCTGCAGAGAATCTTCCATTTACATTGAATCCAAAAAGACCAAATTTAAAATCTATTGTTTGTGAAATTTTTATCCAAGCATTATTAATTGCTGAATAGTTATAGTTTTGTTTAAATCGTAATTCATCAATAATTGGAATTCCAACTTGTTTGCCATTGGCAATAAGATCAACACCATAAATAGCCCAATCGTCTTCAACAATATAAATAAATCCACTAAAAACTCTTCCCCCTGATTGTTTGGGAGTCACTTTAACTTTTGATATTAATTTTTCATTTTTATCGTAGAAAGAACCCTCAAGCTTGAAAGTATAAAAGCTAAAAGCTTCATCTGCAATTGGAGATACTAAATTATTTTCTGCGACTAAAACAGCATTTTTATAAAAATCAAAATTTACTTCCTCAGCTCTATTGAAACTTATTCCGTTATTAGAGCCACTAACCTTTGAGGCAATAATTTTTTCTTTAAATTTTCTAGGTTTTTTTTGAAAAGTTATTTCTGAAACAGTTTCAGATAAGTAAATAATTCCCGTTCTAGTAGAATCTAATCCTCCCCCTAAATCACCCAAAGTTTGCCCTAAAATTTTTTTAGGAGCGTTTTTTACTTTAAATAATCCTCGAGAGTAAAAATCAGAGGTAAACACTTGAAGTTTATTGGTGTTTTTATCTTTATTTTCTATTGTTTTTTTGATTATGGCATTCGCAGGATTTTCTTTAGTGCTTATTGAAAATTCATCCAATAGTATTTCTTCATCTTCCAAACTTACATTTAGAGTAAATGGGAACCTTAAAATGGAAACTGATTTTTTTACAGTTTTGTATCCTAAAAATTGAAAGACTATAACATAGTCTCCCGTCTTTTTTAAATTTAATTCATAATTCCCACTGTCGTTTGATGTCGTTCCAGTAATTGTGTTATCTAAGTATATACTTACAAAAGAGACCGGGTTTTTATTTGTGTCAGTGATTTTACCTGTAATTTGAGCAAATGATGAAAAACAACTCAATAAAAGTGTAAAAAAAATGATTTTATTCATAAATAATTATAATTATTTTCTTTTATAAATTTAACTTAAGTTAAAAGAGTAATGCAATAATTTTTTGTTAAACAAGATACAATAAAGTCTTAATATTATATAGACCTGCTTTTCTTTATAAAAGCTATATTTGTATGTCTTAAACAAATAACGATTAGATGAGTGATTCTAGAAAAAGGCATGAAGCTTTGCTATATCATGCAAAGCCTAAACCGGGAAAAATTGAGGTAGTTCCAACCAAAAAATATGCTACACAACACGATTTGGCTTTAGCATATTCGCCAGGGGTTGCAGAACCCTGCTTAGAGATTGTTAAAGACAAGAAAAATACCTATAAGTACACAGCTAAGGGGAATTTAGTGGCAGTGATCACAAACGGAACAGCAGTTTTAGGACTAGGAGATATTGGGCCACAAGCATCTAAGCCAGTTATGGAGGGTAAAGGCCTATTGTTTAAAATATTTGCAGATATTGATGTTTTTGATATTGAAATTGATGCTACAGATGTAGATAAATTTGTTGAAACAGTAAAAGCCATATCACCAACTTTTGGTGGAATTAACCTTGAAGACATTAAAGCTCCAGAGGCTTTTGAAATTGAAAAAAGACTCATAGAGGAACTGGATATTCCTGTAATGCATGATGATCAGCATGGGACTGCAATTATTTCCGCAGCGGCATTAAAAAATGCATTAGAAATTATTCAAAAAGATATAACTAAAGTACAGATAGTTGTTAATGGTGCTGGAGCAGCTGCAATTTCATGTACTCGATTGTATCTCAGATTAGGAGCAAAGATTGAGAATATCGTTATGTGTGACAGCAAAGGTGTCATCAGAAAAGATAGGGAGAATTTAACCTCCCAAAAACAAGAGTTTGCTACTTCAAAAGATATTAATACTCTTGAGGAAGCTATGAAAAATGCAGATGTATTTATTGGTTTATCGAAGGGAAATATAGTTACCCCTGAGATGTTATTATCGATGGCAAAAGATCCAATTGTTTTTGCAATGGCCAATCCAGCCCCAGAGATTTCTTATGATTTAGCATGTGCTACAAGAGATGATATTATTATGGCTACCGGAAGGTCAGACCATCCAAATCAAGTAAATAATGTGTTAGGATTTCCTTTTATTTTCAGAGGAGCTTTAGATGTTAGAGCCACAAAAATTAATGAGGAAATGAAAATGGCAGCTGTAAATGCATTAGCAGATTTAGCAAAGCAATCAGTGCCAGAACAGGTAAATATTGTTTATGATGAGGTAAGTTTATCTTTTGGAAAAGAATACATTATTCCAAAACCTTTTGATCCAAGACTAATTTATGAAATACCTCCTGCAATTGCAAAAGCAGCTATTGAATCTGGGGTAGCGTTAGAGCCTATAGATGATTGGGACAAATATCGAGATCAATTAATGGATAGATCTGGTATTGGAAGTAAAGAAATTAGACTATTACACAATAGAGCAAAAAGGAGCCCAAAGAGTATTGTTTTTGCTGAGGCTGATCATTTAGATGTATTGAAAGCTGCACAAAGAGTTCATGAGGAAAAAATAGGGAAACCAATTTTATTGGGTAGAAAAGACGTCATCTTGGCCTTAAAAGAAGAGTTAGGGTTTACAGCTGAAGTTCCAATCTATGACCCCAAAACAGACGAAGAATTAGAACGCAGAAATTATTTTGCAACTAAATATTGGGAGACTAGACAACGAAAAGGGATAAGTCTTCATCAAGCAAAAAAGTTGATGCGCGAGCGAAATTATTTTGCGGCTATGATGGTTAATGAGGGAGAAGCAGATTCATTGATTACTGGGTATTCTAGACCTTACCCAACAGTTGTTAAACCAATGATTGAGTTGATAGGTAAAGACAAAGGAGTGTCAAGAATTGCTGCAACAAATTTAATGTTGACCAAACAAGGACCTATGTTTTTGGCCGATACTACTATCAATATTAATCCAACAGCAAAAGAGTTAGCAAAGATTTCTCAAATGACCTATAAAATTGCAAAAATGTTTGGGATGAAACCAAACATTGCAATGTTATCGTTCTCTAATTTTGGGTCTTCAAAATCTGATAGTTCAAGAAAAATTCAAGATGCTGTTTCTTATATTCATCGATATTTTCCAAATGTTAATATTGATGGGGAGTTACAGGCTGATTTTGCCTTAAATCCAGAAATGTTAGCAAAAGAATTTCCTTTTTCTAAACTAAACGGTAAAAAGGTAAATGTGCTTATCTTTCCGAATTTAGAATCAGCGAATATTACGTATAAGTTATTAAAACAAATTGATGGATCTGAATCTGTTGGCCCTATCATTCTTGGATTTAAAAAACCTGTTCACATTATTCAATTAGGTGCAAGTGTTGATGAAATGGTTAATATGGCTGCTGTCGCTGTAGTAGATGCGCATCAAAAACAACGAAAGAAATAATCGGTTACTATATACTAATTAATACTATATGATTACACAAATTAGAGGTCGACTTGTAGAAAAAAATCCTACCTATGTAGTTGTTGATTGCTCAGGAGTTGGTTATTTGTTACATGTTTCACTTCAAACTTTTTCATCATTACCAAACGAAGAGAATATTCGATTGTATACTCATCTTTCAATAAGAGAGGATGCCCATACACTATATGGATTCATTACAAAGACTGAAAGAGAAGTATTTAAGCTTTTAATCTCTGTATCGGGAGTTGGTCCAAGTATTGCAAGAACAATGTTGTCATCTATGAGTTCAGAGGAAGTTCAAAATGCAATTGCCTCAGATAATGTAGCTTTGATTCAATCTGTTAAAGGTATTGGCGCTAAGACAGCACAGCGAGTTATTGTAGATTTAAAAGATAAAATTTTAAAAACTTTTGATGTAGACGAAGTTTCCTTAACTTCAAACAATACAAACAAAGAAGAAGCGTTATCAGCATTAGAAGTTTTAGGTTTCAACAGAAGGCAGTCCGAAAAAGTAGTCACTGCTATTCTAAAAGTTACACCAAATGAAACCGTAGAGCTATTAATTAAAAAAGCACTTAAGAATTTATAGTCAATTGAATCAGTTTCAAAAATACACTCTTTGTTTTTTGTTTTTCGCTGCTTTTGCGAAAACATCACTGGCTCAAATAAACCCTAACAACAAAGATTCTATTCCTCTAGTTTATGACTTTAACCACTCACAAACAGGGAATATGAGATTGGGGTACCCCTCCAAAATTGAGGTTATTTTTGACAAAATTCTAAACAAATATATTTTTGTTGAAAAAGTTGGAGATTATTTTATTAAAACTCCAATTTATATGACACCTGAGGAGTATGAAAAATATCGATTACGAAGAGATATGTTGGAGTATTTTAAGAGTAAAGTGTCTGCACAAAAAAGTAAAAAAACATCTGATAAAAAAGACTTACTACCCACTTACTATGTAAACTCTAAACTTTTTAAAACAATATTTGGAGGGAATGAAATAAAAATCACTCCAACAGGAAATATTAATTTAAAATTTGGGATTATATATCAAAATACAGAAAATCCTCAATTATCAGAACAAAATAGAAGTAGTTTCACCATAGATTTTGATCAACAGATAAATGCAGGTATTCAGGCTCAAGTAGGAGAAAGACTTAAGTTAACAGCGAATTATGATACGCAATCTACATTTGATTTTCAAAATTTAATTAGAGTAGAATTTATGCCGCCTTCACTTCCAGGAGTTAAATATAGTGAGGATGGAATTATACAAGGAATTGAGGCAGGTAATATTTCTATGCCAATTAAAAACTCATTAATTAACGGCGCTCAAAGTTTATTTGGATTAAAAACAAAACTCCAATTTGGTAAAACAAATATTACTGCAGTTTTTTCACAACAAAACTCAGAGAGTAAAACTGTAACTGCTGAAGGAGGCTCCTCCATTAAAGAGTTTGAACTAAGAGCTACAGATTATGATAATGATAGACACTTTTTTTTATCTCAATATTTTAGGGAAAATTATGCTAAATCGTTGACAAATTATCCTCTGATTAGTAGTCCAGTAAACATCACTAGAATTGAAATTTGGATCACCAACAGAAATGCTTCTGTAGATGATTTTAGAAGTATTGTTGCCTTGGCTGATATTGGAGAGCCAAAAGCTGAAAACTACGTCAATCTTACCGGTTTAGTAGCACCATCATTGAATGCCCCCACCGTAAATGGTATTGCATTGCCAACAAATGAATCAAATAACATTTCCAATACATTAACTAATCCATTGATTAGAGATATAGCAACTGTAGATAATTATTTGTCGGGTACTTACGGTATGAGTCAAGGTTCTGATTACAGTTTATTACAAAACGCTAGAAAGTTACAGCCGAATGAATATACTTTAAATTCTCAGTTAGGTTTTGTTTCTTTAAACAGAAGGCTTAATGATGGTGAGGTTTTAGCAGTATCTTATGAATATACTGTTGTGGGAGCGTCCAATGGACAAACATCTTTTAAAGTAGGTGAATTCTCAAATGATGGTATTTCTTCTCCAGAAAATCTAGCGGTTAAGTTATTAAGAAGCGAGATTTTAACAACAAAACGAACTATAGCAGGTGAAGAGGTGGCATTCCCAACATGGAATTTAATGATGAAAAATATATATGCTCTAGGTGAATCTCCTTTAGCATCAGATGGTTTTCGTTTTGAAATTCAATATAGAGATGATCAAACAGGAACACCTTCCAATACATTGCAAAATGCACAGAGTACAGATATAGCCAATAAACCGTTATTACAAGTTTTTAACTTAGATAGGCTAGATCAAACTCAATATCAAACTCCCGATGGATATTTTGATTATGTAGAAGGAATTACGATAAACTCTCAAAAAGGATATGTCATTTTTCCACAAGCAGAACCTTTTGGAGATGCACTTGAATCCTCTCTAGATGTTCCTGCAGATGTTGATTTATATGTATTTGATGAATTATATCTAGACACAAAAATTAATGTCAAAAACAACAATCAGGATAAAGATAAATTTTTACTTAAAGGGTATTTTAAATCTGAAGATAGTGGAGGTATTCCCTTAAATGCTTACAATGTTCCCCGTGGTTCCGTTACCGTTACAGCAGGAGGTAGACAATTGATTGAGGGAATTGATTATGTTGTAGACTACTTGGCAGGTAGAGTTCAAATATTAGACCCAGGACTTCAATCATCAGGAATTCCAATAAGTGTATCTACAGAAAATAATGCTGTTTTTAATCAACAAAGAAAAACCTTTATGGGAGTTGATGTTGAACACAACTTCAATGAGAATTTTATTCTGGGTGCAACAATTTTAAATGTCAATGAAAGACCGTTAACACCAAAAATAAATTTTGGAGGCGAACCAATCAATAATACGATGCTGGGTATGAATATTGATTTTTCGTCTGAAATTCCTTTATTTACAAAATTAGCGAATAAGTTGCCTTTTGTAGATACCGATGTTGCCTCTAACTTATCTTTGAGGGCAGATATGGCGTATCTAATCCCAGGATCACCAAAAGGGATTGATGTTTCTGGCTCTGCAACCGCTTACATTGACGATTTTGAGGCTTCCCAAATTCCAATTAGTTTGCTAACGCCCTTACAATGGTATACAGCAAGTACCCCAGACACTCCTACTTTTTCAGAATTTAATGGAAATTTAAGTAATGATGAAAGATACAATTACAAAAGAGCAAGATTAGCATGGTATACAATAGATCCCATTTTTTATGGTGCTGGAGATACTCCAGAAAATATTGATGCTGATGCACTTTCTAGGGCAGAAACTAGACAAGTTAATTTTGATGAGTTATTCCCTAACCAAGAATTAGATGTCACTCAACAATCCCTCATAAGAACTTTAGATTTAGCCTATTTCCCTAGCGAACGTGGGCCCTATAATTTTGAGGAACCATCAGATGTTTCGAATCCAGAACTTCTAGACAATCCACAAGATCGTTGGGCTGGAATTATGCGTCCTCTTTCAACAAATAATTTTGAGCAAGCAAATGTTGAGTATATCCAGTTTTGGTTGATGGATCCTTATACTAATTATTCAATATCAAATCAAGAGGGTTTGCCATCAGACATCAATCCAAATGATCTTCAAAATCAGGTAGGTGACCTTTATATAAATCTAGGAAATATATCTGAAGATATTTTAAAAGATAATCTAAAAATGTATGAAAATGGATTGCCGGGAGATGACTTATCCTCAAATGTAACCCCAACTACTTGGGGTAATGTTCCTACAAACCCGTCAATAATTTACGCTTTTGATGAGGATGATACTTCTAGAAATAGACAAGACATAGGATTAGATGGGTTAACCGATGAGGAGGAGAGGGTGAAATTTCCATCATTGGCAGGGTTAGCTGACCCTGCATCAGATAATTATAGATATTACCGAGGAGGAGACTATGATGATGCCGATGCCTCAATTATTTCAAGGTATAAATTATTTAACAATACTCAAGGAAACTCGCCAACGTTAAATCAATCCACAGAATCTTATCCTATTTCATCAACAACCTATCCAGATGTTGAAGATATCAATAAAGATCAAACTATGAATACGGTTGAAAGCTTTTTTGAGTACAAAGTATCTTTAAATAGTACAGATTTAGTCGTAGGACAAAACTATATTGTTGATGAAAAAGACACTCAGGTTACTCTTAAAAATGGAGAATCTCAAACGGCAAGATGGTATCAATTTAGAATCCCAATTAGAAGCGGAACTCCCATCAATAATATTTCAGACTTTAACAGCATTCGATTTATTAGAATGTTTATGACAAATTTTAAAATGCCTGTAGTTCTTCGTTTTGGAGAATTAGACCTTGTAAGGGGTGACTGGAGAAGATATACCAGAACTTTAGATCCTGCCGTTACACCATCTCTTCCGTTAGAACAAGAGGATTTGAATAATTTTGAGGTAGGTGTAGTTAATATCGAACAAAATGAAGGACGATATGTGCTGCCGCCTGGAATAGTTAGAGAGCGATTACAAGGAAGTACTACAGTTCAGCAACAAAATGAGCAGTCAGTTACCTTAAAAGTTACAAATCTAGAACAAGACAAAATCAGGGCTATTTATAAAAATATTAGCGTTGACCTTCGAAGATATAAAGAATTAAAAATGTTCTTACATGCTGAGGCTGTTATTGAAAGCACCCTTCAAGATGATGATTTAACAGCAATTATTAGGTTAGGGACTGACTTAGATGACAATTTTTACCAATTAGAAATACCTTTAAAAGTATCACCTAATGGGAGTTTAGCTCCATTAGATGTATGGCCCGAGGCGAATAATTTAGATGCCATGCTAGAAAAATTAGGAGAAATAAAATTGGCAAGAGATATCGCTAATGCTCCTATAAATGAATTGTTTACTGCTTCAAATGACAATTCTGATGAATTAGTTTTAAGAGTAAAAGGGAATCCCACATTGTCTCAGATTAGAACAATTATGTTAGGTGTAAGGAATAATAGCCCTCTAGATAAAAGTGCAGAAATTTGGTTTAATGAACTTCGTTCAGCAGGCTTTGATAATGATGGAGGATGGGCTGCTGTTGTTAGTGCAGATGCAAATTTTGCAGATGTGGCTTCACTTTCCATGACAGGAAGAATGCAAACGGTTGGGTTTGGAAATGTTGAAGATAGGGTAAGTCAGCGATCACTAGATGAAACAAAAGAATATGATATTTCTACAAGTATTAATTTGGGTAAAATGATGCCAAAAAAATGGGGGATTGAACTACCAATGAATTATAGTGTTGGAGAACAATTTATAGATCCAAAATTTGACCCTCAATATCAAGATGTTGAACTTTCAGCAGTTGAAGGCGCAAATCTTCCATCAAACTTACCTAGAGGCACAGATGTTTCAAGAAATTATACGAAACGTTCAAGTATTAGTTTCATAAACGTTAGAAAAAATAGAAATTCAGAATCAACTAAGAAACCAAAATTCTACGATGTAGAAAACCTCTCGGTTTCTTATTCATTTAATGAAGAATCTCACAGAGATTATAATATTGAAGGGGCATTAAATCAAAAAGTTATGGCGGCGGCATCCTATAACTTTTCATTTCAACCCAAGTTTTTTGAACCCTTCAAGAAAAAAGAATTATTTAGAAGTAAGTATTTGCAATTGATAAGAGACATCAATTTTAATCCTATCCCTACAAGTCTTGCTGTTAATTCAAGAATTAACAGAACTTTTAATGAGCAACGCTCACGAAATCTTGTTGAAGGCTTAAGCCCCCAGCCCACATTAAAACAAAGAAGATTTTTATTCGATTGGGATTATGCATTGGCTTTTAACTTCACAAAATCATTGGCCATCAATTTTAATGCATCAAATAGTTTTATTTATGACACTTTTGGAGGAGGTGATGATTTAGAAATATTTAATAATTTCTTTAATACAGGAAGACCTACTCAGTACAGTCAAAAGTTAAATTCAACCTATAAGTTACCCATTAATAAAATTCCATACCTAGGTTTTATTGGCGTAGATTATGCTTACACTGCAGACTTTGATTGGAGAGCCACTTCACAGGATATAACAATAATTGAGAAAGTTGGTAATTTAATTCAAAATGCCAATACTCATAATTTAACAGGATCATTCAATTTTGCAAAACTTTACAAAGACACAAAATTTGAAAATTTATTTTTAAAGAAAAAAGACAGAAAAAAAAGAGCTTCAGATACATCAGACAAACTTCAGACCCCAAAACAAGTAGCTGTTAGAAAAAGAAAGAAACAGCCATTTGGGAGAAAGGTTATTAAGGGGTTTTATGATGTGATTACTTCAGTAAAAACAGGAAAATTAAGTTATACCGAAAACAATGGTCAATTATTACCAGGGTATGAGCCTCAAGTTGGGTTTTTAGGAAGAAATAATTTTAATGGAGGTCTAGCTCCCTCTCTAGGATTTGTGTTTGGAAGTCAGGTAGATATTAGAAACACAGCTCTAGAGAACGGTTGGTTAGTAACACCTAGAGCAGATGGTGAGGATTATTATGATAAAACGTACACTAGAACCCACTTCAATAAATTAGATTATAACTTCTCTCTAAAACCTGTAAAAGATTTAAATATTGAAATTACCGGAAATAAAATAAAAACAAGAAGTTTAGCACAACAATTAGACATTAGGGTAGATGCTAACGACCCCAGTGGAAATGGGTTTATTGATGAAACTATTCCAGCTTTTATCACTGGAAATTACAGCACCAGTTATTCTATGTTTTCAACGGCCTTCAAGGATGGAGACCAATTATTTAATCAGTTAAGAGCTAATAGAATTGCAGTTTCAAGAAGATTGGGTGAGCAAGCCGGTATTAACGTGGATGATCCCATCAATATAAATCCAACTGATGGTACAATAATTGGTTACGGTGGTAATAGTCAAGATGTATTACTACCTTCATTTTTGGCTGCCTATTCTGGAAAAGACGCAAACAGTATTAATTTAGGAATTTTTAGAGACATACCAATTCCGGCTTGGAATCTCAGATACACCGGTTTTATGAAGTATAAGTGGTTTAAAAAGAACTTCAGTAGCTTCAGTGTTTCTCATGGTTATAAATCGTCATATACAGTCTCTAGTTTTACAAATAACCTTCAATTTGACGCTAACGATTTAACGAAAACTAATGCTGCTGGAGATTTTGAAACAAGTACTTTAGTTTCATCTGCAACTTTGGTAGACGAATTTTCGCCACTAATTAGAGTAGATATGAAAATGAAAAATTCATTTTCAATGACAGGAGAGTTAAAACGAGATAGAACACTTACCATGAACTTTAATAATAGTACATTAACAGACATTAGAGGTGTTGAATATATTTTTGGTTTTGGCTATGTATTTAAAGATGTTAAGATGAAAACATCCTTTACAGGGAAAAAACAAACTCTAAAGGGAGATATTAATATTAGAGCTGATGTATCTTTGAGAGACAATTTAACCCTAGTTAGATCTGTAAATACAGATAACGATCAAATAAGTGGTGGTCAAAAATTATTTTCTATAAAATTATCGGCAGATTATAGATTAAATAGTAATTTAACAGCGTCGTTTTATTACAATCATCAAACGTCTAGATATGCCATATCAACAACATTCCCTAGACAATCAATAAACGCAGGATTTAATATTATATATAATTTAGGAGGAAATCAATAAAATTAGTTAACATATGAATATCCCATCAGATTTAAAATACACAAAAGACCACGAGTGGGTAAAAATTGAAGGAAATACTGCTACTGTAGGAATCACTTCTTTTGCACAAGGTGAATTAGGCGATATCGTTTACGTCGATGTTGATACGTTAGATGATTCCGTTGAAAAAGATGAGGTTTTTGGCTCTGTAGAAGCTGTTAAAACCGTTTCAGACTTATTTATGCCTCTTTCTGGAGAAGTTATTGAGTTTAATGAAGATTTGGAAGATGAACCAGAGATGGTAAATAATGACCCGTACGGTAAAGGGTGGATGATAAAAATTTCAATTACAGACAATTCACAAATAGAAGAATTATTAGATGCTCAAGCCTATCAAGAGCTTATTGGAGGATAATGCTGTTTACATTGCTATTTTTTTTACAATTGCTATACTTCTAGGTAGTCTTGTTAAGCCAGAACTTGTGGTTGTAGATTCTATATCAGTATCTGATAAAGCCTATCACTTAATTGCATATTTTTTATTAATGCTCTCATGGCTTTATGCTTTCTCTAATAAAGAAAAATTCAACAAAAATGTAAAGTATGTAATTATAGGATGTATTTTTTTTGGCATTATTATTGAACTATTGCAGGGGACTATTACTTCTTACAGAACAGCTAGTTTTTTAGATATTATAGCCAATACGTCGGGTGTTCTATTAGCGGTAGCAATTTTTCACGTTTTTGAAAAAAAAATTAGCGTATTTTAATGTTAATACTTGTAAATCAAATAATAATTTAGTTAAATTAGCGAACTATATAAAAATTTCAGCAATGGAAATCAAAAAAAACCCAAAATCAAATCTAGAGAACTACAGCAAAATATTTATGCAATTGGGCCTTGTATTAGCTCTTTTTGTAACTTATGTAGCCATTGAAAAGAAAACATTTGATCGTCAATTTGGTGATTTAGGAGATGTGAATATGAATGCAGATATGGAGGAAGAAATTCCAATCACTGAACGTATTGAGCCTGAAATCCCAAAAACTCCACCACCACCAACACCAGAAAAAATCGAAGTCGTTGAAGATGAAAAAGAAATCGAGGAAACTGTTATCGAGTCTACTGAAACAGACGAAGATGAAGCTGTAGAAGTGGAAGATATTGATGAAGTGGAAGAGGTTGAGGAAGTGATTGAGGATGTTCCGTTTACAATCATTGAAGATGTTCCTGTATTCCCAGGATGTAAAGGAAGTAAAACTGAATTAAAAGCATGTTTTAATAAAAAAATGCAAAAGCATTTTCAAAGAAAATTTAATGCAGATTTACCAAACGATTTAGGAATGTCTCCAGGTAAAAAGAGAATTATAATGCTTTTTAAAATTAATAAAGTAGGAGATATCGTTGATATTAGAGCAAAAGCACCCCATCCAAGATTACAAAAGGAAGCTATTCGTATCATTAAGTTACTTCCAAAAATGAAACCAGGAAGACAAAGAGGAAAGGCTGTTGGTGTTAAATATACCTTACCAATGAGAATTGAAGTTGAATAAATAGATACTACTATAAATTATATAAATCTCAACTAGCAAGTTGGGATTTTTTTGTATAATTGTTTTGAAACAAAACATATAATTATGAGAATAGCAATTTTTAATTCATTAGTTGTACTATTTTTAATTTCATGTACCAACAATGATTCAATAGACTTAACCATTTATAACCCAGAACTCTCAATCGTACAAAATCTAGAAAATGGGGTCTCACCTCTAGATATTGTAGCTGAATTGGGTGTTACCTCTCTGCACGGGCAAGAGTATGCAGGGGGTTACATTTTTCATGTTGATGAAACAGATGGTTCACTATTAATTGCTACCGATTATTCTGAAGCAGGAATTACTGCATGGGGAGATATATTTGATCTAGATACCGATTCAATAATTGGCTCTGGACTTACTAATACAGAACAAATCGTTGCCGGCAACGCCAATGACAATTCTATTAACGGTGTAGAGCATGATGGAGCTTATGCTTTTAAAACAGTTTTAGATTTAGAGTATAACAATTTTGATGATTGGTTTATCCCTAGTAGAGATTCTATGCAAGCTATATATGACAATGTTCATGCTCTAGGGATGGGTGATTTTAATGAAGACTTAACGTATTGGACTTCAACTAAAGAAGGATATTCACCCTATGTAATGAATTTCAATATTGATTGGGGGGGTATTGCTTTACCAGGTCTTTGTACAAACTCAAATGGGATTATGATTGTAAGAAAAATATAATTTGATTTTTACCTACAATCTACCGGATAAGATTTTAATAATAAATTGTACTTTCGAATTTTAATAACATATTAAGAATATGAAATCTTATTTTGCCCATGAAACTTCTGTTATAGATTCCGGTTGTACTATTGGAGAAGGAACTAATATTTGGCATTTTAGTCATGTGATGTCTAATTGTGTCATTGGAAAGGCATGTAATCTTGGTCAGAATGTTGTAGTTTCTCCTGAAGTAATTTTAGGGAACAATGTTAAAGTTCAGAATAACGTATCTATTTATACTGGGGTTACCTGTGAAGATGATGTTTTTTTGGGGCCTTCCATGGTTTTTACAAATATTATCAATCCTAGAAGTGCTATAATAAGAAGAGATCAGTATTCTAAGACCCTAGTAAAAAGGGGAGCAAGTATTGGAGCAAATGCTACTATTATTTGTGGAATTACTATTGGAGAATATGCATTAATTGGAGCTGGCGCTGTTGTCGTTAAAGATGTTTTACCTTATGGCTTAGTTGTTGGTAACCCTTCAAGGCAAATAGGATGGATAAGCGAATATGGTCATAGACTTCATTTTAATAAACATGGATATGCTATTTGTTCGGAGAGTGGTGAACAATATCAATTGATAGATAACATAGTTCAAAAAGTAGTTTCTACTTAAATAAATAAAATAAAAAAACCTCCATTAGGAGGTTTTTTTATTTTGGAAATACACTTTCATTTAATCAAATTCTTTAGAGAGATCAGCTGAGTCATACCATTCCATATAGTGTGATAATTTTCCTTCTTCATTGAATTGTAAAACAGCATACCATTTAAGCATACTCTTTTTTCCATTTGAGGCAAAATTTGAAGTCCATGTTCCATAAACTCTTACATTTCCATCAGGTAAATTGTCATCATCTAAAGCAGCAAAATATTGAGGGTTTGTCAGTTTTTTATTATTGAAATTCGACATGAAACCACGAAATGCTTTTTCCCATTCTGTTTTTGGAAGAGAATCCATTCCTACAGCCGGTGGTGACCAAATAAAGTCATCACTCATAAATTTATCTGAAAAGAAAGCAGTTGAGTCATTTTGCATAAATGCATCTAGCCAAGCTTTAGTTGTTTCTGTATTTTTCTTAAAAACATTCATCTTTGAATTTACATAGCTTTGGTTGTTATCCTGACAACCTGTTAAGAGTGCAAAAGCAAATGCACATAATAGTAGTTTTTTCATTTTTGATTTATTAGAGATTAATTTAAATGTTGTTGAGAGAATCCTGTGACATCAAAATAATCCCAAAATTCATGAATTTTACCATCCTCGTTAAAGAAGATTACAGCCATCCATTTATGACTCACATCTTTACCTGTTTCACTATGCCTATGATGCCAATCTCCATAAACTCGAATTACATCAGGGCTATTACTTGCTTCCATTGTTGAATAAGTGCTTCCTGCAAAAAATCTAGTATTTTTTAATGCATGATTTTCATAAGCTGCCATATATCCTTTTAAAGCTTTGCTTAAAGTTTCCTTTGAATCAAATTCACTCATATTAATTTTGTCTGGACCACTCCATTTTAGTGAGTCTGCAAAAACACTCATAAATTGTTCATGATTTTCATCGGCAAATGCATCAATCATACTATTAAAATTGGCTACATTAGTATCAAATTTCAATTGATCTTCAGAATTATTTTTCTCAGTAGATGCCTGATTACAGGAAAATATTAAGAAAATAAATAAATAAGAAAATCTTCTTATTGTTGTCATAGTTTATAAATTTTAGTTTTTAATTACTTGATTTAAATGTTTTAATAAGACTTATAGTTTGTATTGGGTTGAATAATTTTTAATCCTTTTTCACCACCTTTTAAGTAAGGTACCATTTTACCAATAACGGTATCTTGAGTTTGTCTCCATTTTAAATATGCATTATATTTCTCATAGCTTTCCCAATTTCCGACAATCCAAATCGTATTACTTTCTTCATTTACAGTCAATTCTAGAGAGATACAGCCGTCATATGCTCTTGTTGTAGGAAGTCCACCATCGCTTTCAAGTATTTTCATCACTTTATCCATTTGACCTGATTTAACATCTAAGCCAACAATAACTAAATTTTTTGGGTATACAGCATCCAACATCCCTCCAGCATCAAAAAAGTCACCTTGAGCACTAATTAAACCATCATCATCAAAATCAAAATACCAATATCCTTTTAAATTTAATTTTTTTCTGGTTTGTGTTTGGATCCCTGTCCACTCTCCATAAGTTCTTACGCTGCCATCAAAAACACCTAAAGAGTCAGTTCCTGGCAGCCATACTCTTGCATTGTACTTAATATCATCAAAAGCATCATGATATCCTTTTACCATACTTGTAAATTCATCATATCCAGAAATTTCTGAACCATAAAAAGGAGTTTCTGCTTGAATATCTTTACTAATCAGTTTAAGTTGTTCTTCAAAGTTTTCCTCTTCATGTAAAGCAAAGAACTTCTTGGCCGTTTCCAAGTTTTTAATGTATGAAGAGTTAGACTTTGTGCAGCCTATAAGACACAATGTGATAGATAATAAAATTAAAGATTTTCTCATTTTATAAAATTTTAGTTTTCTAAAGATACTAATTTCCCAAAACAATGGCAAATCACAACTAATATTAGGCTTTTTTGAACTATGATATCTTGTCTTTAAGCTTTGTATGTTGTATTTTTGATGTCTAAAATTTAAGTAATGAAACACGTAATTATAATTCTATTTGGTATATTATTTTTAATTAGCTGCGGAAAGGATGACAAGGCAAAATTACCTAAGAAGGTTGTTAAAGAACCTGTGGTAAGTACCTCTGTAAAAGAGAATAAGCCCAAGGAAAAATCTGTTGTAGAAATTGATGCAGAGGGTGTGGCTAATGTTACTATTACTTCTAACGATGGAATGAGATTTGATATTAGAAAGTTTAAAGTATCTGTAGGTCAAAAAGTGAGATTAACATTAAATCACACTGGAAAACTCGATAAAAAAATTATGGGTCATAATGTAGTTATTCTAAAAAAAGGAATAAAAGCATCATCGTTCGCAGTTGCAGCAGCAGCAGCAAAAGACAACGATTATATACCTGCAGGAACTTCTGATGTTATAGCGCATACTAAAATGATAGGTGGAGGAGAGTCATCGGTGATTGAATTTACAGCACCTGAGAAAGGAACCTACAATTATATCTGTAGTTTTCCAGGGCATTTTGCTATGATGAAAGGGAAATTAATAGTAGAGTAGATTTTTAAAGCTCTAAAATCTGAATTTTTTTAAACTCCACAGGATGACTTTCACTTTGAATAGAAATATATCCTTTAGTTAATGACTCGGTATCTTTGGCTTGAATAATTTCTGAAGCAGTATCCAGATATTCTCCTCCAATACTTGGTTTTGAGTAAGAAATTACGAGTTCATCGTTTATAAAGTGAGCTATTGAATCTTTAGTCACAAAAACTTCAGCCTGAATCCATTCTTCACCATAAAATGTTTTGCTTTTAGACATGATACAGTGTTTGGTGATCTTTTTACCATTCATTTCTACATGTGTAGCGGGGGTACACAAATTACCCGAGGGTCTAGAAACTCCCTCTTCAACACCTCCCAAGAGTTGAACTTCTAGAGACAAAGGGAATCCTTGATTTAATAGCATAGTTTCTGGAGCTTGACTGTGAATCATAATACCGCTATTTTTTTCCGCCCATGCCTCTCCTCCATTAACCTGTTCTCCAACAAATCGATATTCTAAACTCAACCTGTAATTAGTGTATGGAGTTTTATAAAATAAATGACCATATTCGTCTGTAAAATTATCATATTGGTCATAGGAGACTTTCAATATCCCATCTTCAACTCTGAAAGTATTTAGATAATTATCACCTAATTTATGACCATTGATTTTTACAATCCAATCCTCTAAGTTCTTTCCATTAAATATAGAAGTCCATTCTTTTTCTGATTCAATTTTATGAGCGTCATTTTTTTTACAATTTAAACAAGAACTCAATATGAAAGTTAGAAGCAGTAAATTAAAAAAAGATTTCATTTTTTAGAGTGAATAGGATTTACCATCCGTTAATTCTTGAAGATCTCCACAGTAGTAAGCAGTTGGGATAGGATCATAAGCTAGAATGTTTTCACCAACCTCTTCTGAGTTTTTATATGCATTGATCGTCATCCATTTTAACTGATTTAAAAATTCTGAAGAGGTTAATCCCTTAGCTTCTGGATTTGTTTCACGTTCTGAATCAACCTCATTACTTAAAAACATATGTTCATCTAATAAGGTTTTAAAATTTTCTACGGAAACATCATTTAAACTAGAATCAGTATTTGGTTTTAAAATTGTAATTATTTTATTGAAAGCAGTTCTAGTAATTTCTTGATCCTTAACTTCCAAAACTTCAAGAATATAGTTATCAATAAACTGAGGAACACCTACCTGAGTTGCAGCTGGAGTGGTTGCTGTTTGTGGAATAAAAATATCAACCAAATTTGTTACAATTGTTTTTTCATCAGAAGTTAGATAGTTAGGTGTCCAAGTTTCAGCATCTGAAGTGCAACTTTGCAACATGCTAAAAAAACTGGGTGAAATGGCAGTAAAACCCGCGGCAAGTCCTATATTTTTTATTGCGTCTCTTCGTTTCATATGTCTATCAATTAAGCGTTCTTTTTAAAGTTTTTAGCAGCATGATTTGCAGCTCTGGCTGTAAAAGCCATGTAGGTTAACGATGGGTTTTGACAACCTGAGGAAGTCATAAAAGATCCATCGGTTACATACACATTAGTACAAGCATGTATTTGATTGTATTCGTTTAAAACTGATGTTTTCGGGTCTCTACCCATTCTAGCAGTTCCCATTTCATGAATTCCTAATCCCATAGCTCTAGAAGTTTCATTATCATACCCTTTAACGTTTTTATATCCTGCAGCTTTTAGCATTTTGATAGCTTGTTCTTGCATATCCTCTCTCATTTTCAATTCATTTTCGCCAAAATCTGCATCAAAAGTTACAGTTGGAAGACCCCATTCGTCTTTTTTGCTGTAATCTAGAGACATTTTATTATTATGATCTGGAAGTGTTTCGCCAAAACCAAGTAAACTTACATTCCATTCTCCAGGTTTTAGTATTGCTTCAGCTAATTTTGGTCCATATTTTAATTCTGCAACTAATTCAGAGGAATCACTTCTACTGGCTCCACCTTGATATCCATATCCCCTGATAAAATTTTTCATTTTTGTTTTTTTATCAACATTCCTAAACCTAGGGATATAAATACCATTAGGTCTTCTTCCTTTCACATATTTGTCATCATAGCCCTCAGCTACTGCAGAAGCTCCAACTTGAAAATGGTGGTCCATAATATTATGACCTATTTCACCACTGTCATTTCCTAAACCATTGGGAAATCTCTCAGACTTTGATTGTAATAAAATGGAGGCCGAAGCTATAGCAGATGCACATAAAAAGATAATCTTTGCATTAAAAACTTGGCTTTCTTTAGTCTCTGCATCAATGACACGAACCCCTGTTGCTTGCTTTGTAGCATCATCATAGATAACCTCATGAACAATAGAATTTGGTCTTAACGTCATGTTTCCAGTAGCCTCTGCTGCAGGTAAAGTTGAAGAGTTACTGCTAAAATAAGCTCCGTAAGGACAACCTCTCATACACCTACTTCTATATTGGCAGGTCCCTCTTCCGAGACCCTCTTTTGTGCCCTCTGTAATGTGAGCCGTTCTACCAATGGTTAACAATCTGTTGTCATCAAATTTTTCTGAAATTTTATTTTGTAAATGTTCTTCAACACAATTTAATTCCATTGGTTTTAGAAGTTTCTGATCTGGAAAATGTTTTAACCCTACATTCTGTCCACTAACACCAATATATTCCTCGACTTTATCATACCAAGGCGCTATATCTTTGTAACGAACAGGCCAATCCACTGCTACACCATCTTTTTTGTTAGCTTCAAAGTCTAAATCACTCAATCTATAACTTTGTCTTCCCCACATCAAAGAGCGCCCACCAACATGATAGCCTCTCATCCAATCAAACCTTCTTACCTCGTTATAGGGATGTTTATCATCATCAACAAAAAAATGTTCTCTCGCTGGATGAGTAGTATATCCAGTTCTATGTTGTTTTGATTTACGATTAATTATTTCTTGAGTTGTTTTACCACCATTGGGTAAATCCCAAGGATCAAGGTGAGCAGTTGTGTAGTCTTCAATATGTTTTACCATTCTACCTCGTTCAAGGACTAATGTTTTTAATCCTTGTTCACAAAGTTCTTTTGCTGCCCAACCTCCAGAAATACCTGTTCCTACCACTATAGCATCAAATGGAGCATTATCTGTTTTTGCCATCTTATTATTCATTAATTGTAATTTTTGAAACTCTTTATTGTGAAATTATGAAATATTATGCTATAAAATTGCATATTTCTAAGCCAAATTAATTAATTTGCGGACTTATTATGTTCAAAATTTTTCAGTGAAAATAAATATACAAAATATATTACCATTTAAGGAGGATGGAATAGAATATCATGCAGATACTTGCCTCCCTTTAGTTGATGCTGTAAGTAGGAAAAAATTAAAATTTAATGCGCTTGCAAGGCATACTTATCCTGGAAAAAGACTCTCTGAAGACACCATAGGACTCAATAGTATTGGATATTGGGATGCCAACGAACCTCAAGATTGGGGCCTAGATTGGCATAGAAATGAAGGCATAGAAATTCATTTTCTAGAATCGGGTTCTATGCCTTACTCACAAGAGAGCCAAGAATTAGAATTATTACCAAATAACTTAACAATTACAAGGCCTTGGGAAGTACATAAAGTTGGGAATCCTATCATAGGAATGGGAAAATTTTATTGGATAATAATTGATTTAGACGTAAGAAGGCCACACCAAAATTGGGTATGGCCAGATTGGATAATATTGGCACCAAATGATCTTGAGAAATTAACAAATATTCTAAGACAAAATGAAAAAGTTTGCTGGAAAGTAGATAAACATATTTTAGATTGTTTTCAAAAAATTGGAAAAGCTGTAGATACTGATCAAGAGGGAAGTAATGCTTCTAAAATAAGATTATTGGTAAATAATTTATTACTACTTCTGCTAGACCTATTGGTTGTTGAAGAGGTTAAATTGGATGAAAAGCTAATGAACAGTTCTAGAAGTGTTCAGTTGTTTTTGAAGGAGTTAGATGTGAAATTGTCTGAAAGCTGGACAGTTGAAAAAATGGCTAAATCGTCTGGAGTGGGTTTAACACGTTTTACGTTTCACTGCAAGCAACTAACCAACTTAACACCAATGAAATATCTGATGTTAAAAAGACTAGAAATGTCTAAAAATATTTTAGTAAACCAGCCCGATATGAATATTTCTGATATCGCATATCAATGTGGATTTTCTACAAGTCAATACTTTGCTACCATGTTTAAAAAACATGAAAAATGCACCCCCTTAGCATATAGAAAAAGTACTTTAAAATTTGTTTAAATTTTTTCACTGAACAATAATACACACAATTTTAAGGTCTATGTTTTACTTTCAACTCTGAAAAAGAAAAAAATTTTAAAAAAACATGGGTTCAACTACAATTTCAAAACTAATTTTCACAGCAGTACTATTTGTTGGGTTTACAACTTTTAGCTGTAAAACAGAGCAACAAAAAGAGTCAAAAACTTCACTAAAAACCACAATTGAAAATGAATTCTTTTTAAAATTATCACTTGCTCAATGGTCACTCCACAAATATGTAGAGGAGGAACATAAATCACCTTTTCACTTTGCTTCACAAGCAAAAGAAATGGGGTTTGAGGGCTTAGAGTATGTGAGTCAACTTTATGAACATGAAATTGATAAACTAGGATTTAATACAGTTATTGATTCATTGCTAAGCATAAGTGAAAAAGAATCCATACAAAATGTTTTGATTATGGTCGATGATGAAGGAGACCTTGCTGATCCGGACGAAAATAAGAGAAATCAAGCGGTAGAAAATCATAAAAAATGGGTAGATGCTGCTTCAAAATTAGGATGTCACTCTATACGCGTAAATACTTTTGGGACAAATGATCCTGAAATTTGGAAAAGCACTGTTGTTGATGGATTAAAAAAACTATCTGCATATGCTGCAACAAAAAACATAAATATACTTTGTGAAAATCATGGATGGTTATCTTCCAATCCAGTTGAGTTAATGAAAGCGATTAATGAGGTAAACATGGATAATTGTGGAACCCTACCTGATTTTGGTAATTGGTGTGTGAGAAGAGTAGATACGAATGAAAAATGGGGAGATTGTGCAGAGGTATATCCAGATAAATATGAAGGAACAAAAATGATGATGCCCTCGGCAATAGCAGTTAGTGCCAAGTCATATGATTTTGATAAAAACGGTAATGAAACAACTATAGATTTTTTAAAAATGATGCAAATCGTTAAAGATGCAGGGTACGCAGGATTTGTTGGTGTAGAATATGAAGGAGACCGCTTAAGTGAAAAGGAGGGAATTAAACTTACAAAAGATTTATTAGAAACAGTAACTGCCAAACTCAAATAACTAAACTAGAATATAAATGATTTAACTTATTTCGTATGAAAAAATCTATACAACTTCAATTATCATTCATGATGTTTCTCGAATTTTTTATTTGGGGAGGCTGGTTTGTAACCATGGGTACTTTTTTAGGAAGTAATTTAGGTGCCTCAGGAGGAGAAACGGCTATGGCTTATTCTACTCAGTCTTGGGGAGCTATTATTGCACCTTTTATTATAGGACTAATTGCTGATCGTTTCTTTAATGCTGAGAAAATTTTAGGGGTACTTCATTTGTTTGGTGCTGCACTTATGTATTTTATGTCTCAGTCTACAGAATTTTCTGTTTTTTATCCATATGTATTGGGGTATATGATTGCATACATGCCAACATTAGCATTGGTGAATTCGGTTTCTTTTAACCAAATGTCAGACCCTGCAAAACAATTTCCGTTGGTAAGAGTTTGGGGAACTATAGGATGGATTTTAGCTGGGTTGGCGATTAGCTTTTTATTTAAATGGGATTCTATTGAGAATATTAATAATGGGATGTTATCAAATACATTTATTATGGTTGCTATCGCTTCTCTAGTTTTGGGAGTTTTTAGTTTTACTTTACCAAAAACACCTCCTTCAGTAACTAAGGGTGAAAATGTTTCTATAAAAGATATCTTGGGATTAGATGCATTAAAATTATTGAAAGACAGAAATTTTTTAGTGTTTTTTATCTCTTCGGTTTTAATATGTATTCCATTGGCATTTTATTATCAAAATATCAGTCCCTTTTTAACAGAATATCAGGTAGAAAACTCTACTGCTTGGGCTTCTTTAGGTCAAATTTCAGAGGTAGCTTTTATGTTGTTGTTACCTTTTTTCTTCAAAAAATTTGGGTTTAAAAAAACCATACTTTTTGGAATGTTAGCCTGGATAATTAGATACCTTCTTTTTTCTTATGGGAATAATGGAGATCTATTTTTTATGATTATTACAGGAATAGCTTTACATGGAATATGTTATGATTTCTTTTTTGTATCAGGTCAAATTTATACAGATTCTAAAGCGGGAGAAAAAGTTAAGAGTGCTGCACAGGGTTTAATAACATTAGCAACTTATGGTGTTGGGATGTTAGTTGGTTTTTGGATTGCAGGTAAAGTAGTAGATCAAAATTTAGTTGCTGATGGTTCTCACAATTGGCAAGATATATGGATATTCCCAGCAGTATTTGCTGTGATAGTAATGGTAATTTTTGCACTATTATTCAAAAATGAAAAAGTAGAATATAAATCATAAATAAGTAATGAGTAGTTCTAAATTAAGACTTGGTATACTTGGTGGTGGAGGTAATTCTTTAATTGGAGTTTTACACAGAATAGCTTCCTCAATGTTTGATAGGTATCAAATTGTTGGAGGAGTTTTTAATCCTATATGGGACGAAAATATAGAATTTGCTACTAAAATTGGATTACCCTCGAATAGAATATATAAAGACTTTACTACTTTAATAGAAGAAGAACTTTTGTTGCCAAAGGAGGAGAGAATGCAGGTAGTTTCAATATTAACTCCTAATTTTTTGCATTTTCCAATGGCCAAAAAATTATTAGAAAATGGATTTCATATTATTTGTGAAAAACCACTAACAACAACTTTAGAGGAGGCAAAGGAACTTTATACAATTCTTAGAGAAAAAAAAACAGTTTTTGCTGTAACTTATACCTATACGGGTTATCCTATGATTCGTCAAATGCGAGAGATGATTCATAGTGGTGCTATTGGAAAGGTTCAAAAAATTGATGCACAATATTATCAGGGATGGATTAATCCGATCATACATGATAAAGACAAACGCGAAACAACTTGGCGTTTAAATCCAGAAAAATCAGGGATAAGTTGCTGTATTGGTGATATTGGAACACATGCATTTGACATGTTAGAGTATGTTTCAGGTGTTAAAATTGAAAATATACTAGCAGATTTAAACCATGTTTATGATGATAATCAAATGGATGTAGATGGAACCATTCTACTTCGGTGTTCAAAAAATGTTAAAGGAGTTATTTGTGCAAGCCAAATTGCCACTGGAGAGGAAAATAGTTTTGTTGTAAAAATATATGGGGATAAAGCAGGGCTTAAATGGGAGCAAGAAAATCCAAATTATTTATATTTAATGGAAGAGGGTAAGCCTTTACAAGTATTAAAACCAGGACATGAATATAATAGCAAATTATCTTTAGATGGAACAAAATTACCTCCAGGGCACCCAGAAGGAATTTTTGATGCTATGGGTAATATATATAAAGGGGTAGCAAGAGCTGTTTGTAATGAATCCTATAATATTGGAGAGTTTCCAACTATCATTGATGGTGTGAGAGGGATGAGTTTTATCGAAAAAGCAGTCTCTTCACACAAAAATGGAAATCGTTGGATTGCTATTGATGAAAACTATAGTTTATAACGCTTAAATTTTTAAAAAAATACATGAAAACTATTAAAGGACCAGCTGTTTTTTTAGCACAATTTATGGATGATAAAGCCCCGTTTAATTCGTTAGAGGGGTTGTGTAAATGGGCTAAAGAACTTGGATATGTTGGTATTCAAATACCTACACTTGATAAAAGCATTTTAGATCTAGATATTGCCGCTGAGAGTCAAGCTTATTGTGATGAGTTTAAGGGAAAAATAAATTCTTTTGGTTTAGCTATCACAGAATTATCAACTCATATTCAAGGGCAATTAGTAGCGGTACACTCTGCTCATGATTTGATGTTTGATGTATTTGTACCAAAAAAGTTACATGGAAAACCCAAACAAAGAACCCTTTGGGCGATAGATCAAATGAAAAAAGCAGCTGTAGTTAGTAGACGATTAGGCTTAAAAACTCATGCTACTTTTTCTGGTTCATTGTTATGGCCTATGGTTCATCCTTGGCCTCAACAACCAAAAGGTCTTATAGAGACAGGATTTAACGAATTGGCCAACAGATGGCTACCTATTTTAAATACATTTGACGAAAATGGAGTAGATGTTTGTTATGAAGTTCATCCGGTAGAGGATATTCATGATGGTGATACATTCGAGAGATTTCTTGAGGCAACAGGGAATCACAAAAGAGTAAACATTTTATATGATCCATCTCACTTTGTTCTTCAACAATTAGATTATTTAAAATATATAGATCATTATCACCAATTCATAAAAGCTTTTCATGTGAAAGATGCCGAGTTTAATCCTAGTGGGAAAAAAGGAACTTTTGGAGGATATAATGATTGGAAAAATAGAGCTGGAAGATATAGATCTCCTGGAGATGGTCAAGTAGATTTTAAACAGGTATTTTCCAAACTAACAGAATATGGCTGTGACGTTTGGGCGGTTTTAGAATGGGAATGTGTAATAAAAAGTCCTCAACAAGGTGCCATTGAAGGGGTTAGTTTTATAAAAAATCATATTATTGAAACTACCTCAAAAAGATTTGATGATTTTGCTGGAGGAGATGGAGATAAAGATGAAAATCAATTAAAAACTATATTAGGAATTTAAAATAAAAAACAATGAAAAGATTAGTATTAATTATTTGTTTGTGTTCTCTCTTTGCCTGTAACCAAACTGAAAAAAAATCACAAGAAAAGGTAGAAACACAAAACACAGTTTCATCTAAAGAAACCATAAATAAAGAAGGCTGGACTATTTTATTTGATGGAAGCTCTCTAGACAATTGGAGAGGATATTTATCTGAAGATATTTATCCAGAATGGACAATTCAAGACGATGTTATGGTATTTACCCCAGGAGAAGTAGGCGGCAAAAATATCATCACTAAAGAAAAATATACAAATTTTATTTTGTCATTGGAATGGAAAATATCGGAGGCCGGTAATAGCGGTATCTTTTGGGGGGTGCATGAAGATGAAAAATTTCCTGAAGCTTACATGACTGGTCCAGAAATTCAAGTTTTAGATAATGAAAAACATCCTGATTCATTTGTAGGCAATGGTATTCATAAAGCAGGGTCTTTATATGATTTAATTGGTTATCCAGCAGAAGATATTTATCCAGCAGGAGAATGGAATCTATGTGTTTTAGAGGTAAATCAAACAGCGAATTTGGCTCGTGTAACCATGAATGAAAAAACTACAATATCATTTCCTCTTCATGGAGTTGAATGGGATAAAATGGTAGAAAATTCTAAATTTAAAGATTGGGAAGGTTTTGGTAAGTATCGTTCAGGACACATAGGTCTTCAAGACCATAGCGATCAAGTTTCTTATAGAAACATTAAGATTAAGAAGCTTTTAAAATAGAATTTTTCTAAATGTTCAAATAATAAACAAATTTGAAGGCTTTGTTAAAAAATAAAAATGAATGCAATAAAAGATAAAATAGAATGTAAAAAACTGATTTATAGAGATTTAAACAATTATATATTAAAAATTTAAGAGAAGAAAGAATACGAAAACGTTTTCGATTATTTTATTGCATTATTCTTTTTTTAAGTTCAGAAAAATGTTAATTTGCTAAACTTATTAATACTTTATTAATATTTAGTTAAAAAAGCGTTAATTTGTAAAAAACTCTAAAAATTAAAACAAAAACAAATCATTATTAATTAAAATTAAACTTTTATGAAAAATAGTTTACTTAAAAAACCTTTACTGATTCTTATGCTACTTATAGGTAGTATTTCTTATGGTCAATCAGTGAAAGGAGTTGTTACTGATGCTGATGGGGGTCTGCCAGGTGTTAGTGTTACCATTCAAGGTACAACAACAGGGGTGCAGACAGATTTTGATGGAAATTACTCAATCAAAGCTAGTCAAGGCGATGTATTAGTATACAGCTATCTTGGTTACAAAACAGAGCTTAGAACTGTAGGTTCTGAAACTGTAATTAATGTTACGATGACAGAAGACGCAACTCAATTAGAAGAAGTTGTCGTAATTGGTTATGGTACAACTACTGTTAAGGACGCAACTGGATCTGTAGCTTCAGTAAGAGCAGAAGATTTTAACAAAGGAGTTATTGCTTCACCAGAACAATTAATTCAAGGTAAAACTGCTGGGGTTCAAATCTCAAGTACAAGTGGTGCACCTGGAGCTGGGGTAAATATCCGTATTAGAGGAACAAATTCTGTTCGTTCTAATAACAATCCTTTATTTGTAGTTGATGGTATTCCTTTATCAGGTCAAGAAACTACTTCAGGTGGTAACGTTATTGGTTTAGGATCTAATCCTGCTAAAAACCCACTTAGCTTTTTAAATCCAAATGATATTGAAAGTATAAGTGTCTTAAAAGATGCTTCAGCAACAGCCATATATGGAACAAGAGGAGCAAATGGTGTAGTAATTGTTACTACTAAATCTGGAAGATCAAAGAAAGGAGAGTTTAACTATCAGGCAAACATAAGTTCATCTGAGGCTAGAGAAACTTACAACTTATTAAACCGAGATCAGTTTCTTGCAGCAAGATTAGCTGTAGGTTTAACAAATGATGCGGTAAGTGATGCAGGTTCTTCTACAAATTGGCAAGATGTTATTTTCAGAAGGTCTACTTCTCACAATCAAAACTTAAGTTACTCAAAATCTCACGATAGTGGTTCTTATATTGCTACCTTAGGTTTTGGGAATCAATATGGTATTGTAGAAAATTCAAATTTAGAAAGACTTACGGCAAGATTAAATCTTAATCAACGTTTCTTAGATGATAAGTTAAAATTAACTTTTAACGGTTCTATTTCAAGAATTAATGATAACCTAGCTCCAACAGGAGGAACCGCAGGTTACAGGGGAGATATATTAGGAGCTGCTTTTTCTGCAAATCCAACTTGGCCGAATGATCCTAGTTTTGATACGGGAACTTTGGTAAATCCTGCTAACTTATTAGCGTATACTAGAGGAACAACAAATACAAATAGATATTTAGCTAATGTTTCTCTTGAGTATGATTTAACATCTAATTTAAAAGCAAAAGTATCTCTTGGTGTAGATAAATCAGATTCTGATAATATTTCAGTTACTTCCGGAGAAGTTGTAGGTTTAGCAGATGGTATTGCAGGAAATGGTAGAGGTGCTTATAACAGGTTAGAAATACAAAATGATTTATTAGAAGCTACACTTGCTTATAGTAAAGAGTATAAAAACTCTAAATTAGACATATTAGGAGGTTTCTCTTATCAAAACTTTAAAAATCAAGGTTTATTCTCTGGTGGTTGGGGTTTTTCAACTACAGATTTAGATCTTATGGGTTCTACATTACAGGGAATCGTTACAGGTTTAGCTAATGAACTTCCTGGAAATTATCAACAATTTGGATACTCAACAAACCTTAATGGAGTTTTTGTTAGAGGATTTGAAGGAAATGATTTTACAATCTCAACAGGATTATCTCCTGAGACATCAATTTATGGTGTAAGATCTTTAGCAGTAGATTCTAACGACTATAATATTGAATTACAATCTTTCTTTGGAAGAGTAAATTATTCAATAGCAGATAAGTACTTATTTACAGCTACGTTAAGAGCTGACGGGTCTTCTGCATTTCCAGAAGCAAATAGATATGGGTATTTCCCTTCAGGAGCTTTTGCATGGAAGCTTAACGAGGAAGATTTCATGAGTGACAGTAATATGTCTACACTTAAATTACGTTTAAGTGCTGGTTTAACGGGTAATCAAGAAGGTGTTGGATATGGTAATTACATTAACAGATCTCGCTGGAATGGATTAAATCCAGGGAACGATGGTTTTATAGACATTAACAATGGTAATTCATTAGTTTCTTTTGGAGGTCCAGATCTTAAATGGGAATCAACATTACAATATGCCACAGGGTTAGATTTTGGTTTCAATAATGATAGACTAACGGGTAGTATAGATGTATATAGAAAAGAAACGATAGATTTAATATTTAATGTACCACAAGCTCAACCGGCTGTTACTGTTCTTAAATTTGAAAATCTACCAGATTCTAAAATTGTGAACCAAGGGGTTGAATTCTCTTTGGGTTATGATTTAGTTGAATCAGATGATTTTAACTGGTCTGCAAGCTTTAACGTTGCTTACAATGACAACATGGTTGAATCTTTATTGGGTCAATATGACTTTGCTGATGTAAACGGACCAGGTTTAACAGGTGCTTTTGCAATGAGGTTACAAGAAGGGCAGCCAATGTTCTCATACTATTTATTAGAGTTTGAAGGATATGATGCAGCTGGTCAACCCATTTTAAGTGATGAAAAAAGTTTTGTAGGGAAAAGTGCTTTACCTAATTTAACAGGTGGTTTATCTACAAATTTAAACTATAAGCAATTTTCATTATCTGCTTATTTCAATGGGCAATTTGGTCACTACATCTACAACAATACGGCAAATGCATTCTTCACAGCAGGAGCATTCGGAACTACAAGAAATGTTCTTCCAGAAACTTTAACAAGTGGAGAAGATATTGGAGCTTCTGCACCAGCCTCTACTAGGTTTTTAGAAAAGGGAGATTTTGTAAGACTACAAAATTTAACTTTAGCATATGATATGCCACTATCTGGAGAAGGAGTATTCAAATCAATGGTATTCTCTCTTACAGGTCAAAACTTATGGTTATCCTCTGATTATTCAGGATTAGATCCAGAAGTGAATTCTGCTACTGGAGGAGCTTTACCTTCTATTGGAATGGATTATGGAGCTTATCCAAATCCAACAACCATTACTTTTGGAATTAACGCAAAATTTTAAAAAACACAAATGATGAAAAAACAATTTAATTTAAAAATAGTTTTACTATCACTTATTTCCATAACAGCACTTTATTCTTGTTCAGACTTAGAGCTTGAAGCTACGGATTCAGTGATACAAAATATCGAATTTACCGGATTAGCCGATTCTGAGGAATCCTTAAATGGTTTATACGGTGCAACATGGGGTATGTTAGGAGATCAAGCAAATTTCTTTGCCTTGAACGAAGTAACTACAGACGAACAAGTAATTCCTACAAGAGGAAGTGACTGGGGAGATAATGGGTTGTGGCGTTCGCTTCACAATCATACATGGCAAGTAGATCATGGGTTTTTATTAACTACATGGAATCAATTAAATGAAAAAGTATTACAAGCAAGCTTTATCATTGATCCATTGAGTAATTCAACTCCACAACAAATAGCTGAAGCGAAGTTTTTAAGAGCTTTCAACATGTTTTTTGTGTTAGACTTATGGGGTCAAAACCCTTTTAGAGAGGCTACAGATCTTCCGTCTTCAACACCTAGAGTACTTTCTTCGTCAGAAGCTTATGAATTTATATTAAATGATTTAAATGAAGCTCTTGCAGATTTACCAGAAATTGCTCCAAGTACAGCAACAAGCGGTGCTTCTAAAGCAGCAGCAAACTTTTTAAAAGCGAAATTAATTTTAAATAGTGAGCGTTACACAGGTTCAACACCAAACTACCAAGAGGTAATTAATGCTGTAAATGCTGTTGAAGCAAGTGGTTTTGCTTTACAATCAGGATATTTCGATATCTTTTTACCAAGTGTAGATTCAGAAACTGTATTGTACGGAAACATTGGAATTGGAAATAGAATTTGGAACGGAATGCACTACAACATCGTTACTCCAGATAACGGAGGAGGTGGATGGAATGGATTCTCTACTTTAGCTGAATTTTATGACTTATTTGAAGGAGATCCTAACGAGAACTATATGGGTTCAGGACAAGAAGAAAGAAGAGGATGGGTTCCAGATGCTTCTAATGCAAACAATACAGACAATTATGGTATTGGATATGGATTTTTAATTGGGCAGCAATATTCTGCTTCAGGTCAACCATTATCTGATAGAGCAGGTAATCCTCTTAACTTTACTAGAGAATTTAGTTTAACAAACAGTAATGAAACTCAGGCGATTAGAGTAATCAAATACCACCCTTTTGATGGAACTGGTGCTGCTTCTTTTAGAAGTCATGAAATTATTTTTAGATATGCAGATGCTCACTTAATGAGAGCTGAGGCAATGTTAAGAAGCGGTGATTCTGGAGGAGCTTTAGCTGAAGTAAATGAATTAAGAGTTATCAGAAATGCAACTCCATTAGGATCTTTAAGTCTAGATGATATGATAGATGAAAGAGGTAGAGAATTGTATATTGAATTTTTTAGACGTAACGATTTATTAAGATTTGGTCAATTTACAAAAAACTGGGAGTTTAAGGACCCAGCGGCTGTTGGAGACACGAATAAAAATTTATTCCCAATTCCATTAACAGCATTGTTATCTAATCCTAATTTAGTTCAGAATCCAGGATACTAGATTAAATCTTTTATTGATATTAAAATTAAAGAGGGTATTTTTACCCTCTTTAATTATTTATAAAACTTATTTATTTAAATAGAGTAACCTCTTACACCATGAAAGAGTTTATAGCTTGTAGTTTGTTTCTTTTGCTTTTGTCATGTAATGATTCTGAGGCCTTGTTTGATACTATACCAAGCAGTAGAACTCAAATTAAGTTTCAAAATGAACTTACAAGTACTACAGATTTAAACATTTTAAATTATTTATATTATTATAATGGTGCCGGAGTAGCTGCTGCAGATTTTAATAATGATGGTCTAGTAGATCTTTATTTCACGGGAAATCAAACAGAGGATAAATTGTATTTGAATTCTGGAGACTTTCGGTTTGAAGATGTTACAAATAAGGCACAAATTAATAATGCGCTGCCCTGGACAACAGGGGTAACTACACTAGATATAAATAACGATGGCTTTTTGGATATTTATATTTGTAAGGTAGGGAAACATAATTCTATTTCTGGTAAAAATTTATTATACCTTAATCAAGGAACAGATAAAAATGGAATACCTGTTTTTAAAGAATCAGCATCACAATTTGGCTTAGATATTATTTCTTTAGCAACCCAAGCTACTTTTTTTGATTATGATCAAGATGGAGATTTAGATCTCTTTTTAATGAATCATTCTTTGTATCCTAATAGTAATTATGGTAAAGGAGAAATTAGGCGTCAAAAGGATACAATGTCTGGTGACCGACTATATGAAAATAAACAAGGAGTTTTTGAAGATGTCTCCCTTCAATCTGGGATTTTTCAAGGAAAGATTGGGTATGGGTTAGGAGTGTCAATTGGAGATGTTACCAATGACGGCTACCCCGATATTTATGTTGGTAATGATTTTTTTGAAAATGATTATCTCTATATCAATCAAAAAGACAAAACTTTTGCAGAAGCCATTTCAAACGATAAAACTACACTAGGACATACCTCACATTTTTCGATGGGAAATACCATTGCAGATTTAAATAACGATTCTCAACTAGATATTGTTTCTTTAGATATGCTCCCTGAAAATTTAACCACCTATAAAACATCTGGGTTAGAATTTCCTTACCAAACCTATCAATATTATTTAAAAAATGGATATGCTCCACAATTTATGCAAAACACCTTACACTATAATAATGGTAATGGAACATTCAGTGAAACAGCGTATTTAAGTGGAATAGCTGCTACAGAATGGTCTTGGAGTCCAATAGTCGGAGATTATGATAATGATGGTTTTAAAGACCTTTATATAACCAATGGTATTTTAGGAGCTACCAACGATATGGACTATATAAACTTCATTTCGAATGAGGCCATTCAAAAACAGTTAGCGACAGAAAAATCGGAAAGAAATTTAGAATTATCAAAGCAAATTCCTCAAAAAAAAGTTAAAAACTATTTTTATAAGAACAATCAAGATAAGACCTTTACTAATGTAACTTCAACATGGACTTCACATGGAAATTCCTATAGTAATGGAGGAGTTTCAGCAGACTTAGATAATGATGGAGATTTAGATTTAGTAGTAAATAACATCAATGAAGAACCCTATATATTAGAAAATAAATCAAATCAAATTTCTCAAAATAATTATTTAAAAATCAAATTTAAAGGAGATTCAAATAATATTTTTGGAATAGGGACAAGAGTAAAAGCTTATTATAATGGTCAAGTAATTACTGAAGAAAATTATACAACAAAAGGGTATTTATCTTCTGTAGAACCCAAAATACATCTAGGGCTAGGAAACACTCAAAAAATAGATTCACTTCAAATTATTTGGAGTACTAATGCATTCGAAACATTAAAAAATATTCAAACCAATCAAGAAATAGAGGTTTCTTTTAAGAATGCTTCGAAAAACTATACTTACGATGTTTCAAAAAAACAATCCTCTTTTATTGTAAATAAAGATGCTGTTATAGACTTTAAACACAAAGACTCTCAATCTTTAGAATTTAATAGAGATCAGATTATTCCATACGCTAGTACAAATCTAGGGCCACATATAGCTGTATGCGATATCAATAATGATGAGTTAGATGATTTATTTATTACTGGAGGGAAATTTCAATCAAGTGAGTTATTTATTCAGAATAAAGAAGGAAAATTTACATCAGAACAAACGAATCTTTTTAAAGATGTTGCAATTCATGAAGACGTGTATTCTGTTATGTTTGACGCTAATGGTGATAAATTTAAAGATTTGTTAATTGTCAGTGGTGGAAATGAATTTAAAAAAGGAGCTCCCCTACAACCAAAATTATACATTAATAATCAGGGTAAATTTAAAAGAGATACTCTACAGTTTAAAAACATACAGACCAATGCCTCTAAAGTATCGGCATTAGATATTGATAATGACGGAGATCTCGATATTTCTATACTTTCAAATCTTCTTCCATGGCAATTTGGAAAAACACCCTCACAATATATTTTTGAGAATGATGGTTTAGGTAATTTTTCTGACGTGTCCCTTAAGTATGGTCTTGAATTTCAGAATTGTGGAAATGTAACAGATATTGTCTGGGCAGACTTAAATGATGATTCATACTTAGATGCTGTAGTTGTTGGATATTGGATGCCCATAAAAGTATTTTTTAATAATGGGAATCAATTAATACTTCAAAAGAATACCCAATTAGAAAAAACAAACGGATGGTGGAATTCTATTAAAGTAAATGATTTTGATCAAGATGGAGATTTAGATTTTATTGCTGGTAATTGGGGTTTAAATTCAAGATTACAAGCAAGTACAGATGAACCTATAACTTTATATAGTAATGATTTTGATAATAATGGAACAGTTGATCCTGTAATCACGTATTATTATCAAAAACAAGAAACACCTTTTGCTTCTAAAGATGAATTGGTGAAACAAATCCCATTTTTGAACAAAAAATTCCTATCCTATAAAGATTTTGCAGAAGCTTCATTTAGAGAGCTTCTTCCAGAAGAGAAAATTAATGGAGCGTATAAAAAACAAGTTTTTGAATTGGGAAGTTATTATTTTGAAAACAAAGGGAATACTTCATTTCAAAAACATCAATTACCGTTTATGGCACAAATATCCTCTGTAAATGATATTGCATTAGACGATTTTAATAGTGATGGTTTTACAGACGTTCTTTTAGTAGGAAATAATTACAATATTAACACACAATTGGGTAAATTAGATGCCTCGCATGGCTTAATTTTGTTAAACAATAAAAAAGGGTTTTTTTATGAGAGTTTAGACCAAGATTTTAACATCTCAGGAGAAGCTAAACATATTGAAACTATAAATATTAAAGGGGAGTTATATTATGTTATATCAATAAATAACGACGCTCCTATTTTTTTAAAGGTGAATAAATAATGATACAATTATTAGTAAGAAAAATTATTGTAGTGCTACTTTTTGCGATAATTTGTTCCTGTAGTTCAGATAAGAAAAATTCAGGATCAAATAGTGATACTCAAATGTTATTTTCATTATTAGATGCTAAAGATACAGGAGTAGACTTCCTCAATAAAGTTAAAAACCAGAAGAATTTTAATATTTTCAAATACCGAAATTTCTACAATGGAGGGGGTGTAGCAATTGGTGATATTAACAATGATGGTTTGGCTGATATTTACCTAACAGGAAATATGGTAGCCAATAAATTATACCTTAACAAGGGGAATTTTGAATTTGAGGATATCTCAAAAAGTGCTGGAATTGAAGGGAATAAACCTTGGTCTACTGGAGTTGTTATGGTAGATCTTAATCAAGATGGATTATTAGACATTTATGTAAGTAATGCAGGGAACTTAAAAGGGAATAACCATGATAATGACTTGTACATTAATAACGGAGATTTAACATTTACAGAAAAAGCTGCTGAATTTAATTTAGCTAAAACAGGTTTTTCAACACATGCTTCTTTTTTTGATTATGATAAAGATGGTGATTTAGATGCTTACATTCTCAATAATAGTAACATACCCGTTAGTAGTCTTGGGTATGCTGAACAGCGCGATAAAAGAGCTCAAGATTGGGAAAATGTACCAGCAATATTTAGAGGAGTTGGAGATATGTTATTGCGAAATGATAATGGCAAATTTGTAGATGTTAGTGAACAAGCTGGAATTTATGGTAGTTTAATAGGTTTTGGTTTAGGAGTTATGGTTACTGATATTAATGGAGATTTGTTTCCAGATATTTATGTGTCTAATGACTTTTATGAGAGAGATTATCTTTACATCAATAATCAAGATGGCACCTTTAAAGAAGACATTACAAATTGGACATCACATCTAAGTCTATCTGCAATGGGTGTAGATATAGCTGACATAAATAACGATGGGAATTCAGATATTTTTATCACAGACATGTTGCCTGAGGCCGATCAGCGTGTAAAGTCTGTTATGGAATTTGAGGGTTATAATGTTTTTAAATTAAAACAAAGTAAAGATTTTTCTCAGCAATACATTCAAAATACCCTACAGTTAAATAATGGAAATAATACGTTTTCAGAGGTAGCTTACCATAGTGGTGTGGCTAAAACAGACTGGAGTTGGGCTGGGCTACTCTTTGATATGAATAATGATGGGAATAGAGATATTTTTATTACAAACGGAATCAATCATGATTTAACAGATTTAGATTTTGTCAATTTTTTTGCAAATGAAATCATTCAAAAAATGGCACTAACAGGTAGAAAACAAGCCATTGATTCTATTATCAATAAAATGCCGGTGAAACCCCAACCAAACTACGCATATAAAAATAATGGAGATATTACTTTTGATAATGCAAATAAGGAATGGGGTTTTGAAACTCCTAGTTTGTCAAATGGAGTTGCTTATGGAGATTTAGATAATGATGGTGACTTAGATTTGGTGATTAATAATGTAAATATGTTGCCTTTTATCTACAGGAACAATTCGGATTCATTAACTAATAATAGTTACATAAAAGTAAAATTAGAAGGCAAACAAGTGAATAAATTTGGTATTGGGAGTACGGTAAAAATTTATCACAAAAACAATATATATGTTCAGGAACAAATGCCTTCAAGAGGGTTTCAATCCTCCATGGATTATGTGATGACTATTGGTCTTGGAGCAGTAAAAACTATAGACTCATTACGTGTCATTTGGCCAGACAATACCACCCAAAAATGGACTAATGTTGCTGTAGATACAACACTTACATTAAATCAAAATGAGGCTACAGAAGTTCAAAAATCTTTTAAATCTAAAAAAGAAATAACACTAGTTACAGAAGTTTTAAATAACAAATTCTTTAAACATCAGGAAAATAGTTATTCTGATTTTGATTATGAGGGACTTATAAATAAAATGCTTTCTCAAGAGGGTCCTGCATTGGCTGTTGGAGACATAAATAATGACGGGAATGAAGACTTTTACATTGGAGGTGCTAAAAATCAATCGGGAGTACTATACTTAAATTTAGGAGATGGAAAAGTAGCATTATCAGTTCAAAAATCTTTTGAAAAAGATGCTTCATTCGAAGATACTACTGCTTCATTTTTTGATGCTAATGGCGATGGAAATTTGGATTTGATGATAGGATCTGGTGGGAACGAAATAGGACAACAAAATAATTATGTAGTTAGATTATACCTTAATAATGGAAAGGGAGCTTTTGAACCAGCAAAGCATAAACTTCCGCCTTTAAGAAGAAATATTGCAGTAATCGCACCTTATGATTTTGATAAAGATGGAGATATTGATGTTTTTGTAGGCTCAAGGAGCATGGTAGCAACTTATGGGATAAACCCAACACATCAATTCCTTGAAAATAACGGTGATGGAACTTTTACAGACATGACAGAAAAAGTAGCCTATGATGTAAAAAGTGCCGGAATGATTACTGATGCAATATGGAAGGATATTGATAATGATGGCATAAAAGATTTGATCACGGTTTCTGAATGGGACACCCCAAAAATCTTTATAAATAATGGAAGAAGACTCATTAAACAAAAATCTACATTAGATGACTTACATGGAATGTGGAATGTCGTTGAAGCTGCAGACCTTGATAATGATGGAGATTTAGATTTCATACTTGGTAATCAAGGGAGTAATATTATGCATAAAACTTCTTCAGAAAACCCTGTAAAAATGTGGGTCAATGATTTTGATAATAATGGTACAATTGAGCAAATTACAACCAATCATAAAAATGGAAAAGATTATCCCATTCATATGAAAAAAGAATTAACAGCTCAATTAGTATCTTTAAAAAAGCAAAATTTGAAAGCTTCAGAATATGCAAAAAAACCTATTGATGAACTTTTTCCTGCATCAATCATTGGTAACTCAATTATGAAACAAAGTAAGATATCAGAAACTATTATAGCTGTAAACCAAGGTGGGTGGAAATTTGATGTTCAGAAATTACCTAGTCGCGTTCAGCTTTCTTGTGTTTGTGGTATTGTATGTTCTGACATTAATAATGATGGTAATTTAGATATTATTATGGCTGGAAATAATTTTGAATTTAAACCACAATATTCTAGACTTGATGCAAATCAGGGTTCGGTTTTGTTAGGTGATGGAAAATTAGGCTTTACATGGCAAGAGTATAGTACCTCTGGTTTTACAATTAAAAATGAAACAAAACATTTGAAAAAAATTGTAGATAATAAAGGGAATACATATCTCGTGGCAGCCATAAACAATGAGAGTCCTAAACTATTTTTAATCAATGAGAAATAAGGTAATTATACTGTGTTTGTCTTTGTTATTATTGGCATGTAATAAAGAAGACCTTTTGTTTAAAAACCCAACTTCTCAAGAAACAGGAGTAGTCTTTAAGAATTCACTTACACCAACGAATAGCTTAAACATTCTTGATTATTTATATTATTATAATGGAGGAGGTGTCGCATTGGGTGATATAAATAACGATGGTCTTCTAGATATTTTTCTTACAGCTAATCAAGAAAAAAATAAACTATTTATCAATAAAGGGAATTTAAAATTTGAGGACATTACAGACAAATCTAATGTTTCTGGGAATAGCTCATGGAATACTGGAGCGGTTATGGGAGATGTAAATGGAGATGGCTTACTAGATATTTATGTTTGTGCTGTTGTAGGGGTTAATGGATTTTATGGTTTTAATGAATTGTACATTAACAACGGAGATGAAACTTTTACCGAAAGTGCCAAACAATACAACCTAGATTTTGATTCTTACAGTTCCTCTGCAGCGTTTTTAGATTTTGATTTAGATGGTGATTTGGATATCTATCTTCTAAATCATGCCATTCACACTCAAGAGTCTTTTGGTAAAGCAGATTTACGATACAAAAGAAATGAGCAAACAGGAGATAGGTTGTTAAGAAATGATGGAGGGACTTTTACAGATGTGAGTGAGTCTTCAGGGATTTTTGGCGGAATTAATGGTTATGGATTAGGGGTTTCTGTAGCAGATTTCAATCAAGATGGTTATCCAGATTTGTACATAGGAAATGACTTTCATGAAGATGATTATTATTATTTAAATAACAGAGATGGTACTTTTTCAGATCAACTTAAAGATTATTTTGGGCATACATCTCGTTTTTCTATGGGGAACGATGTAGCTGACATTAACCATGATGGTTATCCAGATATTATTTCATTAGACATGTTACCCGAAGATGAGGTGGTTTTAAAGACCTCTGAAGGAGATGATAATATTCAGGTTCAAAAGTTAAGAACTCAAAAGTATGGATATCATTATCAGTTTACTAGAAATATGCTTTATGTAAATCAGCAAAATTCTGGGTATTTAGAAACAGCACTATTAAGTGGAGTAGCTGCAACAGATTGGAGTTGGAGCAGCTTATTTGCAGATTTTGATCAAGATGGCGAGCAAGATTTATTTATATCTAATGGTATTTCTAAAAGGCCAAATGATCTAGATTTTATAAAGTTTGTATCCAATGAACAAATTCAGAAAAAAATAGATAACACAAAGTTGGTAGACCAAAAAGCCCTGCAAATGATGCCTTCTGGTGAGGTTCATAATTATATATATAAAGGGGTTAAAAACTTAGAATTTGAGGATAAATCTGGCGAGTGGATTTCAACTAAAAAAGGAGTTTCTGGAGCAACAGCACTTGGAGATCTAGATAATGACGGAGATATTGATTTAGTGGTTAGTAATATTAATGAAAATGTATCCTTATTCATTAATCAAACCAATGAAAAAGCGAATTACCTTAAATTAAAGTTTGATTATCCTTCACCTAATACTTTTGGTATAGGGACTAAAGTTTACTCTTATACTAAAGGAGAATTACAATATAAAGAATTATATACTGTACGAGGGTTTCAATCTTCCTCAGAACCCATGGTTCATTTTGGTTATGGATCGATTCAACACGTAGATTCAATAACTATTGTTTGGCCTAACAAAACATTTCAAACGATAAAAAACATACCTGTAAATCAGCAAATAATCATAAGTCCAGAAAATACAAAACCTTTTAAAAGTGATGCTCTGTATAAAAAGAAACCCCTTCTTTTTGAGAAGACTTCTACTGCATTAGGAATTAATTTCACTCATGTTGAAGACAATTATACAGATTTTAATCGTCAAAAATTAATTCCTTACCAAACTTCAGATAGAGGTCCTGCGGTTGCAATAGGCGACTTAAACAATGATGGGAAAGAAGATATTTATTTTGGAGGATCTAAGTTTAATTCTGCTAAAATTTATATACAAAAAGATGACTTTTTTGAAGAAGAAGAAATAGAAATCATTACTCAGGATTCTATTAACGAAGATATTACAGCCTTAATTATAGACTTAAACAATGATAAAAAAAACGATTTAATTGTTGGTACAGGAGGTTCAGATTTTTATAATAAGATGACACCTTTGTTAGATGTATATTACACTCAAGGCGACATTAGTTATGAGAAACAAGAGCTTCCCTCATATTTTGAAAATGCATCAGTAATGAAATCAGCCGATTATGATAATGATGGAGATCTTGATATTTTTGTTGGAAATAATATGGTGTCTAATGATTTTGGAGCAATTCCAAATTCTTATATTCTAAATAATAATAACGGTAGATTTTCAATTCTAGAAAACCAACCCTTCCAAAATGCAGGGATGATAACAGATGCAATATGGGATGATTATAATTCAGATGGGTTTGTAGATTTAATATTGGTTGGAGAATGGATGAATCCGAAATTTTTTAAAAATGTAAATGGGAATTTTGTAGAGGAAAATACAATCAAATCTAAATTAACCGGATTATGGCAACAAATTTACCCTTTTGATGTAGATAAAGACGGAGACGTAGATTATCTTGTTGGGAATTGGGGGAAAAACTCAAAATTTAAAGCTTCAAAAGAACATCCTTTACGAATGTATTATGCAGATTTTGACGGGAACGGTAGTACAGAAACAATTGTATGTAATTTTAAAAATGGAGCCTATTATCCCTTATTAGGCTTAGATGAATTGGGGAGTCAAATGGTGAGCTTACGAAAGAAATTTACTAATTATAAAAGTTTTGCAGGAAAATCAATTGATGCTATTTTTGAACAATCAGTGTTAAAAAAGGCACGTATATTTGAAGTAAATACCCTTGCTTCTGGATATTTAAAAAATGAAAATAATACGTTTACATTTGTTCCTTTTAAAAATGAGTTACAAGTATCTCCAATATCAGCATTTTTAGAATTTGATTTTGATGCCAACGGAGAAAATGAAGTTTTAGTAGCGGGTAATTATTTTGGTGTTAGTCCGTATCATGGGAGATATGATTCTTTTCCAGGAGCATTAATTTTTGATAAAGACAAAATCATCTTAGGAAATAAAGTTGGTTTAGATTTTAGTCAAAAAGCAGTAAAGAAATTAAATATTATTAAAATTAATAATGAATTTTATGTATTGGCCACTATTAATAATGACAGTGCTCAAGTTTATAAATTAATTAAATAAAGCTTATGAGACAATTCAAATTCTATGTGTTTGCAATAACAGTTTTTATGGGACTTTTTTCTTGTAACAAGAATTTAGAACCTATAGAGGTGACTACTGATAATTTTCATTCAGTAATTGACAAAGTCGTAGAGGTTATGATTCACGATATATTTTCACCTCCAGTGGCAAGTAGAGTTTTTGCTTATCCAAATATAGCAGCATATGAAATATTAGCTCAGAATGATACTTCATATCTTTCTTTAAATCATCAGATTAAACATTTGGGAGCCATTCCTAAGCCAAATTTGTCCAAGCAAATAAACTATCCTTTGGCTGCAATTATTGCTCATATAGATTTAAGTAAACAATTGATCTTTTCTGAAGCTAAAATCGAAGCACATAGAGATAGCTTATATCGTGTATGGGAGGTTAAAAATCCGCGAGAATTTGAAGATTCAAAAGCCTATGGTTTAGAAGTTGTCGATTACATTAAAAACTGGATGAATAAAGACAATTATGCACAAACTAGAACCATGCCAAAATTTAGTGTAAATTCTGCAGATGAAGGGAGATGGCAACCAACTCCTCCATCATATATGGATGGTTTAGAGCCCCATTGGAATAAAATTCGTTCTTTTGTTTTAGACTCTGCTGCTCAATTTAAACCTGTTCCTCCACCAAAATTTTCAATGAATAAAAACTCTGATTTCTTTAAAGAATTGAAAGAGGTTTATGATATAAGTTTAGAAATTACAAAAAAGGGAGACAGCTCAGAGGAAATTGCCATTGCACAATTTTGGGATTGTAATCCCTACGTATCCGTAACTCGTGGTCATTTGATGTTTGCTGTAAAAAAGATAACTCCAGGAGCACATTGGATTGGAATTACAAAAATTGCTGCTAAGAAAGAAAAGGCAGACTTCAATAGAACAGTTTTTGCTTATACAAAAACATCTATAGCCATTGCCGATGCTTTTATCAGTTGTTGGGATGAAAAATACAGAAGTAATTTAGTGCGTCCAGAAACATTAATAAACTCCTATTTTGATGACGAATGGAAGCCTATTTTACAAACCCCACCTTTCCCAGAATATACAAGCGGTCACTCCGTGGTTTCTGGAGCTGCTTCAATAGTACTAACCTCTATTTTTGGTGATGATTTTAGTTTTGTTGATGATACTGAGGTCCCTTACGGTTTACCAATTCGATCTTTCTCCTCTTTTAAAGTAGCTGCAGACGAGGCTGCTATCAGTAGAATGTATGGAGGAATTCATTACAAAGCTGCAGTTGAGGTTGGTGTAGGTCAGGGCCGAAAGATTGGAGCCTTGGTTACTGAAAAATTAAGAATGTTAAATAATTAGAATATTTCTATTCATCTATTTTAATAACATAAGTAAATGAAAAAAATTAGTGCTATTGTAGGGTTTATATCTATTGGTCTTTTACTATGGTATTTTGTTATTAAACCCTATGACTATTTAGTAACCTTTAAGGTAAAAACTACTGCGGGAACAATTAATCAAACCCTTAAACTTTGGAATAAAAGTCTAGAAAACTCAACGCCTATTCAACAAGAAAATCTTAGAAACCTAACACAGCAGATTATAGCAAAAGACTCTACTCACCATTACAAATGGTCTATAAGTTCGGTAAATGACTCGATTTCTAAGGTAAATGTGTATGTTACAGATAAAGAACACAGTTTTGCCAATAGAATTTCTATACCGTTTAGTACCACAGATTTTGAAAAAAGAATAGAATATACAGTAACAGATCTTATTGCTAAACTTAAAGAACATTTAAAAAAAATTAAAGTAGCAGTGGTTGGAAAAGATACCACAAAATCAACCTATACAGCCTATGTTTCAATGAAAGGGTTACAAATTGAAAAAGCTAGAGGAATGATGGACAATTATTCATTATTAACAAGTGTGCTTTCTGCAGAAAATATAAAGATGAATGGAACTCCTTTTGTTGAGATAACCCATTGGAATATACAAAATGATAGCATTCACTATAATTTTTGTTTTCCAGTGATAAAAAGTGATGCTCTACCCAAAGACCCTCGTATTCAGTATAAACAGTATAATGGAGTGAAAGCTTTAAAAGCCACATACAATGGTAACTATATTACCTCTGATAGGGCTTGGTATGCGTTGTTGGATTATGCAGAAAGTCATGATATAGTTGTAGATAAGAAACCTTTAGAAGTTTTTTATAGCAATCCAAATTTTGGAGGAGATGAGTTGCTATGGGAAGCTCAAATATATATGCCTATTAAAGAATAGTCTTTTATGCGTATGTTTTGGAATGCTTTTTATTGATTAAACAGAATATTTTGAAAAAAGCCATAACCCTTTTTATTGGAATCTTACTATTACAATCTTGTAATAACTCAGAAAAATCATTCTATGAGGGATGTTGGATTGATAAAAAAAATGAGATGATTCAAGTTTCTATCTTGTTTGAAAACGAATCATATTGGTTAAAAGATTTTAATGGTACATATCTAATTCAAGAAGATGAAGGAAATTATTATGTAAGTATAGATGTAAAAAAATTTCCTATTGCAATTTGTAAAGAAAGTCTCTATTTTTTAAAAAATGAATTTATTCCTGAATCAAAGAGCTTAAAAAAACAATTTGTAGGTCTTTGGAAAAATCAAACAGGAAATCTTTGGTTTCATATTAAAAATAGTAACGGAGGAATTATCTGGGATATTAAAGAAGGATCCAAAACATACGTAAGTTACTACCCTAAGATTACTAAATCAGGATTTACTTTTACGTACCACAATGAAGACATTCTATTTGTTCTAGAAAACAATATTATAACAGACTCTAAAGGGGGTAAATACACTAGAATTTAACTCCAAAAAATAACATTTTTTATTTTTTTTGTTCAATTTATTTCACTGAATAATTATAGACTAAAAATTGAATAGTATTTTATACTTTCAACTAGCTTTTTAACTGTAAATAATAGTAGCTTTAATTTTAAAAAACGATCTTAAGAATACTGTAATGACTAAAAACTTACTTCAAGAAAGAAATTGGTGGAAAGAGGGGATTGTATATCAAATCTATCCAAGAAGTTTTAAAGACACCAGCGGGAATGGTGTCGGTGATTTAAGAGGAATCATTCAAAAACTAGACTACATAAAAAGTTTGGGTGTAACCATGGTTTGGCTTAACCCAATCTATGAATCTCCAAATGATGATAATGGTTATGATATTAGTGATTATAGAGCCATTATGAAAGAATTTGGAACTATGGAAGACTTCGATGAGCTCCTAGAAGGCTTACATCAGCGTGGTATAAAATTTATTATGGACGTAGTAGTAAATCATAGTAGTGATGAGCATGAATGGTTCAAACAATCCAGAAGCTCTAGAGATAATCCTTACAGAGATTATTATCATTGGTGGCCTGCTGAAAAAGGAAAACCAAATTATCGATGGAGTTTTTTTGATGAAAACAGTGATGCCTGGAAATACGATGAACAAACAGATTCATATTACTTACATTACTTTTCACAAAAGCAACCTGATCTTAATTGGGAAAACCCGAAAGTAAGACAAGAGGTTTATGATATTATGAAATTTTGGGCAGAAAAAGGTGTTGATGGTTTTCGCTTAGACGCCTTCCAGTATGTTAGTAAGGATATAACTTTTCCGCCATTTCCTGAAGGATATGATATAGATGTGCCAAGCGTCATTGAATATCATGGGATGGGTCCACATATTCATAGTTATTTAAAGGAAATGTATGATCAGGTTTTGAGTAAATATGATGTTTTTGCAGTTTCAGAGGGGGTAGGAAGTACTTTGCAAGACGCCCATGATTTAGTAGACAAGGATCGTAATGAACTACAAATGGCCTATCATTTTGAAGCTACAGATATGGTTACTACACTAGATAAATGTACCCTAGCCCAATTTAAAGAATCATTTACAAAATGGGACAAATCATTTGCTGAAAAAGGATGGATTGCTATTTATTTATCAAATCATGATCAATCCAGATTCATAAATCGATATGGTAGTGATAAGCCAGAGTTTAAGGATTACTCTGCCAAATTACTAAACACTTTCATTCTATCTATGCGAGGCACCTCCTTCACCTATTATGGAGATGAATTAGGGATGACAAATATTGGTTTCACCAAAATTGAACAATACAAAGACATTGCAGCCATTAATGGGTATAAGAAAGCCGCTACAGATGGTGAAGATCTAGATCACTATCTCAAAAAGTTAAACTTACTTTCAAGAGATAATGGTAGAACACCGATGCAATGGGATGCTACAAATAATGCTGGGTTTTCAAATGCAACCCCATGGTTGCCCATTCATAAAAATCATACAAAAGTTAATGTCCTAAATCAAGAAAACGATCAAAATTCTGTATTGAATCATTTTAGAAAAATGGTAGCATTAAGAAAAGATAATTTGTTGCTAGTGTATGGGAATTATGAAATAATTCAAGAAGAGCACCCAACAATATATGCTTACAGTAGAACTCTAGAGGATCAGAAAATGTTAATTTTATTGAATTTTTCAGAGTTAGAGTCAAGTATAGCGCTGTCTGGTTATGATTCTGCTAATGAAGTTCTAATAAATAACTATAGTGAGCTATCGGCAGATAAAAACACCATCACTTTAAAGCCTTATCAGGCTGTAGTTTTGAAGTTATAATTTAATATTAAATAACGAATATGAGAATATCGAAACCAAGTTTATCCTTTTGGCAAATCTTTAATATGAATGTTGGATTCCTCGGAATTCAATATAGTTTTGGATTACAGCAAACTGCTATTAACCCCATATTTTTATTTTTGGGAGCCCCAGAAGATATGTTACCTATATTAAATATAGCAGGCCCAGTCACAGGGTTAATAGTTCAACCCATTATTGGAGCACTGTCAGATAAAACATGGTCTTTAAAATGGGGTAGACGTAAGCCTTATTTCTTGATTGGCGCCTTACTTGGGAGTATTTGTTTGTTTATGTTTCCTCATAGCCCAGTTCTATGGTTTGCTGTTGGACTACTTTGGATTTTAGATGTTGGTAATAATGTTGCCATGGAACCTTACAGAGCCTTTGTAGGAGATAAATTACCAGAAAAACAATTGAGTTTAGGATACCAAATGCAGAGCTTATTTTGTGGGTTGGGTACATTACTAGCTACAGGATCTATTCTGTTATTTCAATATTTATTTGGTGAAGAAGCAGATGTTGCAGGAACCATTCCACAATGGATTTATTATTCTTTTTATATAGGTGCTATTTTATCTTTAACCACCATTTTGTGGTCAGTATTCAAAACACCAGAAATCGCTCCTTCCGAAGCGGAACTGAAAGAAATTAATAAAATTAAAACACTGTCATTACTCAATAAAATGGTAAAACCTTTTATTGAGATAAGTAATGCAGTGAAAGAGATGCCAAAATTTATGTGGAAAATTGGGGCTGTATATCTTTTTCAATGGTATGCCTTATTTGTCTATTGGCAATTTTCAACACCGCTGTTCATGAAAACAATGGGCTATTCCATCTCTGAAGCTGGATCTCAATCTGCAGCAATGAGTTTAACATACAACACAACAACGATGCTTATTGCTTTAATCTTAGTTCCTTTAACTTTAAGATTTGGAAATAAAAAAATGTATGCTATGAGCCTCTTTGGAACAGCTTTAGCCCTATTCTGTATTCCATTTATAACAGACCCTTTGCTCGTATTAATTCCAATGGTTTTATTTGGGATTGGCTGGGCTGCCATGATGGGAATACCCTATACCATGGTTTCAAAAATTGTCCCTCAAGAAAGAAGAGGGGTGTACATGGGAATTTTAAATATGATGATAGTTATTCCTATGGGTATCGAAACCCTAACTTTTGGTCCTATTTACAAATATTTATTATCTGATAATGCTGTTTTTGCAATGTTATTTGCAGGGGCATTTTTTGCAATAGCTGCCCTATTAGCTTTAAGATTAAACGAAACGTCAAACAAATAAATAAAACTGAATAAAAGCAGTAATAATGAAAATAAAAAATTTAGTAGTAGCACTATCAATTCTATTTTTTTCTTGCCAAAAAGATGCAGAGGTAAACAAAAATGATAAACTCATAGCTCCAATTTCAGATCAGGTATTAGAAACGGCAGTTATCTATGAGGCTAACATTAGACAATATTCTAAAGAAGGAACTTTTAAAGCATTTACAAAAGATATTCCAATGCTCAAAGAATTGGGGGTTAAAGTAATATGGCTAATGCCGATTAATCCAATTTCAGAGATAAAAAGAAAGGCAACGGATGGAACTTTTACCAGTGAAATTGAGGATAAAGAAGAGCGTAAAAAATATTTAGGCAGTTATTATTCGGTTTCTGATTATAAAGCCATCAATCCAGAATTTGGTGATAAAGATGATTTTAAAGCAATGATAGATACTGCTCACAGTAATGGAATATATGTCATTGTAGACTGGGTACCAAATCATACAGGATGGGATCATCCCTGGATTACCGCTCACCCAGAATGGTATACTCAAAATGAAAAAGGCGAAATCATAGATCCCATTAACCCAGATACTGGAAAATCTTGGGGATGGACAGATACTGCAGATCTTAATTATAATAACTTAGACATGCAGCAAGAGATGATTAAAGACTTAAAATATTGGGTTGAGAATTTTGATATTGACGGCTATAGAATGGATGTTGCTCATAAAGTTCCCCCTCTTTTTTTTAATGAAGCTATTACAGAGTTAAAGAAAATAAAACCCATTTTTATGTTAGCTGAGGCAGAACAACACGACCTTTTTAGAAATGGTTTTGATATGCAATATGCATGGGAAGGCCATCATATTTTAAACAGTATAGCTAAAGGAGAAGCTACCGTAAGTGATTTTGACTCGTATATGAACAAACAAAATGAATTGTTAGAGGCATCAGATTTTAATATGAATTTCGTGACTAATCATGATGAAAATTCTTGGAATGGAACTATCAAAGAACGAATGGGAGAGGCTAGTGAAATTTTAACAACTCTTGTTTATACTATACCCGGCATGCCCTTAATTTATAGTGGTCAGGAATATGATTTGAATCATCGTTTAAAGTTTTTTGAAAAAGATAGCATTCCAAAAACCAAAGGAGCCACATGGGATTTACTCACAAAATTAGGAGATTTAAAAAATAATCATATAGCTTTTCATGGAGGTAAAAATGGCGCAGCATATCAACGAATAGAGACTAATAATAATCATATTCTTATTTTTAAAAGAACTAAAGGAAAAGAAGAAGTGTATTTTGTTGGAAATTTATCTGAGCAGACCCAGAAATTTTCTGCGGATCTTGATGGGATTTCTTATGATTTGCTAGCTCAGAAAAATATTGATTTTGTTTCTCAAAATATGGAATTAACACCATGGAAGTATTATTTATTAAGTCCTAAATATTTTAAGAACAAGTAAAAAATTGAAGACAAAAAAACTCTATTATTGGTCTTTTATAGTATCCTTGGCAGGATTTCTTTTTGGATTTGACACCATCGTCATCAGTGGTGCAGAACAAAATATTCAACAACTTTGGGGTACATATACCCTATTTGGGAGAAACGATTTATTTCACGGAATAATCATCGTAGGTTCTGCATTATGGGGCACTGTCTTGGGTGCTGTTCTAGGAGCTATTCCTAATGATAAATATGGAAGAAAGAATACACTTTTTTTGATTGGGTTATTATATACAATTTCAGCAATTGGATCATCTTTAGCTGTGAATCCATGGGTTTTTGGAATCTTCAGATTTTTAGGAGGATTGGGAGTAGGAGCATCAACCATAGCCGCTCCGTCTTATATCTCTGAAATTGCACCTCAAGAGAAAAGAGGTCGCCTTGTTGCCACCTACCAATTTAATATCGTTTTTGGAATATTAATTGCTTTTATATCAAATGCTTTATTGGCCAAATTTTTGGGAGATAAAGCCTGGAGATGGATGATTGGAATTGAGGCGTTCCCTGCTGTTTTTTATACCCTTTTGGTATGGATTATTCCTAAAAGCCCAAGATGGTTAATCTCTAAAAACAATGACATTGAAGGCGCTAAATCAATTTTTTCAATGTTATATATCAGTAAAGATAAGATAGAAAAACAAGTAGCTTTGATTGTTGCCTCAAATAAGAAGGTATATGACAGAGAAAGTATTTTCTCCAAAAAATATCACATAACGTTAAGTTTGGCATTTTTCATTTCATTTTTTAATCAATTTAGCGGAATCAATGCCATATTATATTACGCGAATAGAATTTTTGCAGTAGCAGGTCTAGAAGAGCAAGCAGGATCTCTAGGAACTATTGGTCTTGGGATTACTAATTTTATTTTTACTCTTTTAGGGATGTTTTTGATTGATAGATTGGGTAGAAAGGTGCTTTTATATATAGGATCAATTGGATATATAATCTCTTTGACTTTAGTTTCCTTATGCTTTTTTAATGACTGGTCTGGATTCATTGTTCCGATTTCTTTATTTCTATTTATTGCTTCCCATGCTGTAGGTCAAGGAGCAGTGATTTGGGTCTTTATTTCAGAAATTTTTCCAAATCATTTACGATCTAAAGGGCAATCATTTGGGTGCTCTGTACATTGGTTATTAGCGGCTATAATTCCTTCGTTAGTTCCATCATTATTTAACTCTATTGGTGCAGGAGTTGTTTTTGCAATTTTTGCGTTCATGATGCTATTGCAATTAATTTGGGTAAAATTTTATGTGCCAGAAACTAAAGGAAGAACACTTGAGGAACTATCAGTATCATTAATAAAAGATCATGACTAAGATTGTTTGTTTTGGGGAAGTATTATGGGATGTTTTTCCTACACATAAAACCATTGGAGGAGCTCCTTTAAATGTAGCTTTGAGATTAAAATCTTTTCAAAATGACGTTTCTCTTATTAGTTGTTTAGGGGATGATACATCTGGAAATGAACTAAAATTAGAACTTGAAAAATTTTCAATTTCTTATTATCTTCAAACAGATAAAGAATATAAAACCAGCACTGTAGTCATTTCTTTAGATAAAAATGGTAGTGCTTCGTATCTAATAAATCAACCTTGTGCTTGGGACAATATTAAAGTAACTAGTAAACTTACATCATTAGTAAAGAGCTCTGAAGCTTTTGTTTTTGGAAGCCTAGTAGCAAGAAGTAATACTTCTAGAAATACCCTTGTAAAACTTCTCCCTTTTTCAAAATTTTCTGTTTTTGACGTCAATCTTAGGCCTCCTCATTATCATTTGAGTTCAATTCAAGTCCTTATGAATGCTGCTAATTTCATAAAATTTAATGATGATGAACTCACTGAAATTTCAAAGGGTCTGGGTATCCAAGGAGCGTCTATTGAACAAACCATTGTGTCTGTAGCCACGAACACCAATACAGCATCTATATGTGTAACTCTAGGAGAGAAAGGAGCTATTCTATTTTATGATCAAAGATTTTTTTATAGTAAAGGATATCAAGTTGAAGTTGTAGACACTGTGGGTTCGGGAGATTCATTCTTAGCAACACTAATAGATGCTTTACTAAATGCAGAGGATCCTCAGCTAGCTATTAACAGGGCATGTGCAATTGGAGCTCTAGTGGCTAAAAGTAGCGGGGCAAATCCAATGATATCAAAACTAGAGATTGATGCTATTATGAATCAAAATTTACCATAGAATTGGTATAATAGAAATAAAACAAAATAGACAAGAAGATAAAAGCGATAAAAATTTCTCGCTTTTATATATGAATGATTTTCTGAATACATAGTTCCAAAAAGAGCTTTTAACTCTTTTACAAATAGGGGTTTAATATTAATTTTCCAATCATTTGTTTGATAGACAATCTTTCTAAAATTACTTCTGTAATATGATAAGGGTAACCCCCAAATAATAAAAGCGATTAGCCATATATTATTTTTGATAAATTCTAGCATGCTTCTATTTTTTTGGTAACCAAGGGATAAAGGCATTAGTAGATTCTATATATTCTTTATACCCTTTTTTTGTTTTATGTAATGATTTTTCTAACATCGCAACCCCTGATATATTAATAATTAAATAGATCATTGCAAAGGCACCAATAATATGCCAATATCCTCCAGAAGCTATAGAGAATAGTCCGAAAGAGAACCAAACTGTAGCATCACCAAAATAATTTGGATGCCTCGTATAGCGCCATAAACCAGTTTTAAGAATTCTACCTTTGTTGGCCGGATTCTTCTTAAACTTTGTTAATTGATAATCACCAACAGCTTCAAATAAAAATCCAATACACCAACACAACAGAGCAATGTAATCTAGGACATTTAGTTCATTACTAGTAGTTTCTCCATGGATACCAAAAAGTGGAAGAGAAACAATCATTATTAAGCTCCCCTGTAAAAGAAAAACTTGAAAAAAACTAAACCACCAATATCTGTCTGCCCCATAATGTCGCCTGAATTCTTGGTATCTAAAATCTTCAGGTTTTCCATAGTTTCTTTTGAATAAGTACGCAGATAAACGAACGCCCCATATACTCACTAGAATTAATACAATTATATTACGAGTAAAGATTAGAGGTTCTAATGTAAAGTAAGTTGCATTCACAACTACAAAACCCATTCCCCAAAAGGCATCAACAATACTTACATTTTTTATGGGAATACTAATAAGCCATAAAATGACCATTAAGAAAACGATTACAGATAAAGCGATAAGAAAATTCATATGTGATGGAGTTGAAGGTGAGTTAAAAATAGTTACTATTTAATACAGTATCTATAATTACAAATTATTTAATTTGATAGTAAAATTGCTAAGTAACAAGTCACAACTCCTTTTATAAAACAGATCCAATATAATTGGTAATATGAAAGATTTAATTTAATTCTAATTTTTTCTACCAAAGCTTTGTGCCAAACAATCATTTGTTATAAAAATTTACAGTTAGGTTAAAGATACTAAATTTTTTTACTCAATTTTTATGACATTTTCTAGAGTCTTTATCGGTTATGGGGATTCGTGTATTTTGAAACTCCATATAATTTTCCTAAATTACTTTCTTTTAAAAACTAAAATTTGTCATATTATGAAATTATTATTAAAAGGAATTTTTTTCCTAATGACCTCAGCTTTATTAGTTAACTGTACTTCAAATGGGGGGAAAAACTTAGTACCTGGAGACAACTATGGTAAAACCTATAGTATTGGTGATGATGCTATGTCTGAAAAACTTCAGATGTTATCTGAGGCCTATAGCATGCAAAACACAGATGAGTTAGTAAAACATTATGATGCAGATTTTCTTGGAGAAAATGGAGTTGAAACTACTCGTAATTGGTTAGAATCTATGGATTCAATTAGTATGAAACCCTACGTTATTATTCCAGTAAAGCTTCAAGGAGACCCTGACACAAAAGTACTAGCGTGGTCTAAAGAAGAACGTCATTATAAAAATGGGTCTTATGAAAAATTAGATCTTATGGAATTTTTTAACTTTAATCAAGAAGGTAAAGTTGATGCATTCAGACAATGGAAATCTATTGATTCCTCAAACTTTGGAAAATCCTATGGGGGTAAATTTATTGGGAAAAATGATAACGAATATTCTGGAAGACCTTTAGTTTTTTCTGACAGAAATGAAGTTGAAATCATAGAGAAATTAATAAAAGATTATAACGCCATGAATGTTGAGGAGTTTTCAAAACCTTTCGCAGATATGTCAGTTTTAAATACGTATGAAGGCGAGGCTATGAAGTTGAAAAAAGAGGATATGGCTGGTCTTTTTAATGATTATAAATCTGTAAACTGGGTTCCATATGCAATTGTACCTCTTAAAATATACAATACTGATGCTGCTTCTGGTGTTCAAGTAATGTCCAAAGAAACTCGAGTTTTTAAAAATGGAAAAGTGTGGGAGAAAGAATTATTCGAGATTTTTTATTTTGATTTAGAGGGTAAAATAACCTCAATGACTCAATTTGCCAGAGATTTTTAATTCTACATATTTAAACGCATTAAGAGCTGCTAATTATTTAACAGCTCTTTTTTTTTGTCTTAATTTTTTATATTTATTGAATGAAGTTTTTATCTTTTTTCTATTTATTTGTGTTTGTGGGAGTCATGAATGGGCAAGAGTATGAAAAAAGGCTCTACATTAGCGAGAATGATACACTACCCTACAGATTGTTACTTCCAGATAAATATAATCCAAAAAAATCGTATCCATTGCTTGTTTTTCTTCACGGAGCTGGAGAAAGAGGAAACGATAATGAAAAACAATTAATACATGGTAGTGATTTATATACGTCAGATAATTTCAGAAAAAACTATCCAGCTATTATAGTATTTCCCCAATGTCCTAAGAATTCGTATTGGGCTAGTGTTCAAAAAAATAAGAGCAAAAAACTAGAAAAGAGATTTAATTTTCAAAAACACCTAAAGGCATTTCGAACTCAAAAGTTATTAGAATTTTTTTTATATGATTTGGAGAAATCTTATGCTATAGATTCTTCAAAAAGATATTTAGGAGGTCTTTCTATGGGGGGGATGGGCACGTTTGAATTGGCCACTAGAATGCCAAATTATTTTGCAGCTGCATTTGCAATTTGCGGAGGAGGTAACCCTTCATGGTCAAAAATTTTGAGTAAAACTCCTTTCTGGATTTTTCATGGCGACAAAGATAATGTAGTGTCCTATCATTTTTCCAAACGAATGTTTCGTAAAATGAAGAGATTTAATAAGGATACTAAATTTACCACTTATAAAAGAGTAAATCATGAAAGTTGGAATAATGCATTCAAAGAGTCGAATCTTTTTCCATGGATTTTTTCTTTTACAAAAACTTTATAAGAAGAGCTTTTATATTTTCCTAAGCGAAATAAACGTATATACTGATAACAACGACACAAATTAGTATACTTGCCTGTGTTGTATATTTCCAAGGAGTAATGTCTACTTGTTTTGTGTATTCTTGAGCATAAGCTTCTTTTCTTGGAGACATTTTCCCTATCAAAAGCATAATACCAACGTTTAGTAAAAATAAAATAGCCATTACATCTAAAAAATGAGGATAGGCTTGTGCTTCAATTAATGCCAAAGCAGCTTCGTCTGTAACACCATTATCTTTTGCCAATTCTAAGGCGTTAGAGACAAAATAGGGTTGCATGAAAAATTGACTAATAATGTATAAAAGACAACCAGAAGCTAGTCCAATTTTAGCAGCAATAGCAGGAACTCGTTTAGTTAAATATCCTACCACAATAATAGTTAGGATAGGAATACTATATATTCCATTAATCTCTTGTAAGTAGTCAAATAAACTTCCAGCATTAGCAATCATTGGAGCAATAAACATGGCAGCAATTGCCAAAATAACACCAAAAATTTTTCCATATTTTACAATTGTTTTTTCGTCTGCCTCTTTATTGATGTGTTGCTTATAAACATCAATTCCAAATAAAGTTACAGAACTATTTAATACACTATTAAATGAGCTTAAAATAGCACCAAATAATACTGCTGCAAAGAAACCTACCCACGCTGTAGGCAGTACTTTTTTAACTAACATAGGATAGGCACTATCGGCTGTTTCTAAATTTCCTTGAAAGAGATGAAATGCAATTATCCCAGGCAATACTACGATAATAGGTCCTAGTATTTTTATAAATGAGGCCAGTAATAATCCTTTTTGTCCTTCTTTTAGGTCTTTAGCCCCTAGAGCTCTTTGAATAATCTGTTGATTGGTTCCCCAATAAAACAATTGCACCAACATCATTCCAGTAAATATCGTATAAAATGGAACAGGATCTGTTGGGCCTCCCATAGATTTAAACTTCTCTGGATTTTCAGTCGTTAAAACAGAAAGTCCCTCTAAAAGACTTCCGTCACCTATCATGAGCAAGCCAAAAACTGGGATTAAGAGCCCCCCAATTAATAAGCCAATTGCATTAATTGAATCCGAGATTGCTACAGCTTTTAATCCTCCAAATACGGCATATACAGATCCAATGATTCCAATACCCCATACACAAATCCAAATGGATTGCGTGTGAGTAACTCCGAGCAATTCAGGAATGTCAAACATGCCGCTAATCGCCAATGATCCTGAATATAAAATTACAGGAAGTAGCACTACTACATATCCAGATAGAAATAAAATAGAGGTTAATGTTTTTGTTGTAACATCAAAGCGTTTTGCTAAAAATCCAGGAACTGTAGTTAACCCACCTTTTAAATATCTTGGTAATAAAAAAAGTGCTGTTACTACCATGGCCACAGCAGCCAATGTTTCCCAAACCATAACAGATAAGCCACTCTGGTATGCAGATCCATTTAGGCCAACTATCTGTTCAGTAGATAGATTAGTAAGCAAAAGAGATCCAGCAATTACTCCAGCAGTTAAACTTCTACCACCTAGGAAATATCCATCTGAAGATGTTTCTTTAATATTTCTAGTTTTCAAATAGGATATGATAGCTACTAAAGCCGTGAATCCAAAAAATGATAAGAATAGTGTCATAGGTTATTGGTTATATTTAATTTTGATAAACAGATTTTCAAGATATATTTTTTATATCGAATAGTAGATATAATTTTAAAAAAAATAACCCCATCAATTGATGAGGTTATTTTTTAAAAGAAGGAATGTTTACTCATTAGCTTTTGCTCTTTCATATACATAAATCATCTTTATTTTCCCATTTACAAATAGCGCATCGTGAACATGATGAACTGTAACTTCTTCACCATTTACCATATCAGTTAAATCCTGTCCAGAAGTTACCCATTGATTTAATACCCCTTTGTTATCAGTAAATTCATTTGCAATCATATACTTAGTTCTCCACCTTGGGCTACTATTGCTAAACCATTCCTCTAGAAACCCAATATGAGCTTTAGATCCATCAATTACATCTCCATTTGGCGGATATCCTTTAAAAGAGACATCATTAATACTTTCTATGGTTTTTAAATCCTTTTCATTATGTGCTTTAATATAGGTTTCCCAAAGCTTTATAGTGTTCATGTCACCACCGTAAAGAGATATTCTTGTACTGTCATTTGGAATTTCAACTCCAATTGGATCTGGAGTACTTTGTGTTTCTAATTCATTGCTATTATTACAAGAAATAGAAATAGTGGCCATTAAGATTAATCCTATTATTTTTTTCATTTTAAGTCTTTTTTATTGTTGAACTGCCATTACTTGTTGCCAGATAACACGGAGTCTAAATCCATCTGGATCATACTCAGACATTTTTGATTTTGAAGGTGGTGTGAAATCTGAAACATCTAAAGCTTTCATAGCATCAACAAGTGTTTTGTAACCATCCCATGTCATTACGGTACTCTCATCTTGGCCCATTGGATAAATTTTAGCTCCAATACCCCAATTTGTTAATCCAGTTTTATCCTCTTTAATAGATTTTTCCATCATAGGTTTCCATAAGTTTTGGTTTTCACTTACAAAACCTTTCATGTTTTTTGGACGAGCGTAATTCCAAACAGAATATTTTCCTCCCTCACCAGGAACCTGATCTAATACTTTGTAATTGTGAATTTCATAAACAGTATATGGAGACATAGCATCTTGCACATCAAACCCTAGCGATTCTGCATTCCATGAAGTACTTGTCATAGCTTCAAGGGATGGATAACCGTTAACAAAGGCATAATTAACATCATTATTGCCTGCTGTACCTACTTTACGCATCAATAACCAGAGGTTTTGTTCACCTCTGTCAATAGCGGCTTTCTTTACTTTAGACCAATACGTTGTTTCCTTTCGTTCAAATTCTGCAATGTCTTCTGAAGCCACAGACACATAAGTTATTGAATAATATTGGGCTGTCATCGATAGAGATGCAAATAATGCAACTCCTAAAAGTAATTTTTTCATAATTTTAATTTAATTAAAAATGGATTAGTTAATAAATAGTTTTTATAAGTTTAAAAAACTAAAATAAAAAATTAATTGTTATTAGCAATTAATTTACAACTCTTTTAAGTAAAGATCCATTTCTTTTAATAGTTTTTTAGAGCTCAGAATATGTTTTTCGTAGAGTCTTGTCAGTAATGAAGTATTCGAACCTCCTCTAAAAAGCAGTCTCATAATTATTTTATGACCTTCATGAGATTTTAAAGATTCAGTATACCATGATATTTGGGTAAATAAATTTTTATGTACTTTTTTCCCTATTTGTGTCCATTCGTATATAAACCCATTTTTATCTAACTCTAATTCGAGTGCATTGGCCCAATCTCGTTGATCTATTTCAAACATTTCTATTTCATTCACTTGATCATAATAGGCATACAATAATTTTTCAAGACTTTTTTTATGAACATGTCTTAAATATCCTGAGCTTTTTAGAGACTCAAAGGCAGATCTGTTATAGTTTAATTGTTTTTCTATAATCATATCAAAAATAGATTGTTGAATTTTCAATTGATTTGAAAAATCATTTTCAATAAGCATTTGAGAAACTTCATTACAGGCATGAGCATGATCTGTTCTAAATTTTAATAACTTCTCAGATTCTATCATATCTAATTGAATATTAGACTTTATTTTTTCAAAATAATTCTTTAATGCTTTTTTCTCTAATCGAGTTTGGTTCATATTATTTACTTGTAAAGCTATTAATATTCCAAGTGCTACAAGTATAATTTCACCAATGGCATATTTTAAATACCCAGATGAATTATTTGAATTTGATCTTGCTCTTTTTAGAAGTTTTAATGACATACTTTGAAGTATTTAAACGAAATTATAACGATTTGTATGACTAATTATAAATATATATAATTTTTTTATTAAATTACTTTCGTTTTAAAACTATTAATAGTAATCCAAAAATATTCTATGAAAAGTATATTTATTTTTTTAATTATTACAGTAACTATGAATGCACAACAAGACAAATTACCATTCTATGAGATTGGAGAATATCCAACAGAATTTTCATCTACGAATGTTGTATCAAGAATGATCGAAGGATTAGGATATCGATTTTATTGGGCAACCGAATCTTTAGAAGAAAAAGATTTAAATTATAAACCAAGTCAGGACAGTAGATCTACTTATGAAGTAATAGAACACATCTATGGGTTAAGTCTTGCGATTGTATTAACAATGGATGGCAAAGAATTTGATTTTTCTCAGGATAAATTAGACTATCAAGGATTGAGAGAAAAAATATTGAATAATCTAAAGTATGTTTTTAATAAACTCAAAGAGACTGAAGATTTATCTACTTTAACCATTACTCTAAATAAAGGAGGAAACAAAATGTCTTTTCCTTTTTGGAACATGATTAACGGTCCAATTGCAGATGCTATTTGGCATTGTGGTCAAGTTGTAACAAATAGACGCGCAAGTGGAAACCCTATTAATTCAAAAGTGAATGTTTTTGTAGGAAAAACAATGCCATAAAGCATGTCTTTTTGGGTTTTATTATCTAATATTTAATAGCTGGCTATTCATAAAGTTTTTGGCAAATACCAAAGATTTTTTTCTAGCATCCAAGTTGCCACCAACATTTACACCTCTGTCAACACAGAAGAGAAAACCAATCTTCTGTAACATTGGGTTAGACATTGGCAACCTCAAATAATTCATCAAAACATCTCCTTCTGCTGTTAAATCAAACAAACAATCCTTAAAACTATATCCTTTTTCGTTCCAAACCACAGGTTCTTCACTATCAAATCCGTGATGAGCATTTGGATATGTAGTGATGCTTATGTTGGTTTTATCAGATAGTTTTTCAACGAGATTTACACAAGGTTTAGCAGGTGTCCAGTTATCTGCCTCACCTATTAAAATATGAATAGGAGCTTTTGTAAATGATAAATTTTCTGGATTTATAAAACACGGTGGATAAAAAGCCAAATGCGCAGCAAAACTTAATTGATCTGTAATTGCTTCTTTTAAAGGCATCCACCCAGCAAATAGGGTTACACCTCCACCCAAGCTCCATCCAGTAAGCGCTACTTTATCCCTGTTAATTTTAGGATGCTTTGAAAGTTGTTCTAAGGCTTTATAGGCATCAAGAATTACAGCGGCAATAGTAACCTCATCTTGAGAACCTACAGTTGAGGTAATGCCCCTACTTTTAAAACTATTGAGTTGAAAGGTAGCATACCCTTCCTCTTGATACATTTTAAGGTAATCTAAATGATGTTTTCTCCACCCCATACTTCCAGCAACTCCTATAATTAAAGGGTATTTTCTATCAGGATTTAAACTATCTATAGGTATTGTGAGTTGTCCAAAAACTTGTTGTTTTTCTTGACGATCTAAATCTGTAATAATATCGCTTAATGAAAAAGGATTGGCGCTTTCAAAATGAATTATCTCTTTTTGAAATTGACTATAGGTATTTAATTGAAAAAAAAGGAGTGTAACAAAAAGGATACTAGTTATTTTATGCATATTTAAATCTCATTATATCCATAAATTTATAGAATATAATTTAGATGATGAGATATTAAAAAAAATACTTGTAAAATATTCCATTAGTGGAAAATAATGTGAAGTAAGATTAAACTTATAGTCAAAGCAATTCCCCAATTTCTAATTCTTGAATTAGAGGGTTTAAAAAGAGAGACTAATTTGTGAATTTCTCCTTTATTTCCAAGCAGTGCAATACCTAAGCTAGTTATTATAACCCAGAAGGCTCTTAAAAAATAATTCATTTCAGGGAATAATAATTGTAATCCAATATTAATTGGTAATGAGGCTATAAAAGCGACTAACACAATTTTTTTGTTAGGTTTTATTAATAATACTGAAGCACAGATTAACACCACAATTCCGCAGTTAATATAATAACGAAGATTATTTAGGGTATGGGTAAATGCAGAATTAGGGTTGTCAAATTTTAAATACAATAAAATGAACCCCATAATTAATGCTGTTCCAAGACTAAATAAAATGGTTTTGCGTCCTGCATTTATTTTTTCTCGATCTGTTGCTTTTTTATTGATATACGTTGCATAAATATCTGTAGACCAAAGTGTGGCTAATGAATTAAAAGTAGAATCAACAGTACTCATTAATGAGGCAAATAGTCCACAGAGTATAATTCCTTTAACTCCGTTGGGGAGGTATGTTTTTACAAGATATGGAAATGCTAAATCTGGTTCTGATAGACTGTCTCCAAGTATTCCGTACAAGGCAATTCCGGGAACAATTATAATAACAGCCATAAAGTATTTAAGTACTCCCCCTACCATTAAGCCTGTTTGAGCATGTGCCACACTTTTTGCAGCTAATGCTCTTTGAATAACAGTTTGGTTGGCACACCAATAATTTATGTTTAAAAAGAAAAGTCCAAATAAATGCGTCCAGGGCAATGTAGGATGATCACTTGGCAAATGAAGATGCATTTTATCAGGAACTTTTACATATAATTGTTCCCAGCCTCCCAGATGGTATATGGTGGTTAGGCAGACTACAATTCCCCCAAGAAGTAATGTTCCAAACTGAATGATATCGGTTTTCACTACGGCGCTAAGCCCACCAAAATAGGTATATACTGCTGAAAATACTCCAAGGATTACAATTAATATGGCAATGCGAATCAATCTATTTTCACTTAAAAAAGATAATTGCTCACTAAAAACCATGTCAGCTGCATAAGCTCCCCAAAAAAGAGCAGCACCAAGAGTTACTGTTGCAAAAAGAGCCATATTAGTTAATGAGTAAAAAAGAGCAATGCGTTTCCCTAATTTTTTTGAAATAAACTGGGTAATGGTAGTTATTTTCTCTTTTAAAAAAAGTGGAACAAAAACAAAAGCACCTAATAAAATTCCTTGAACTGCATTAATTTCAAGATTAGCTTGAGCCAAACCAAAAAGATAGGCAGACCCCATCATCCCCAAGAATTGATATCCTTGAATATTTGTGGCTATGGTAGACAAGGCTATAGAGTACCAAGGTAAATTTCTTGAACTTAAAAAGTACTCATCAGCTGAACTGTCGGCACTTACTTTTCCACGAAGTGCAACGAATAGTATGATTATAAAATAAGAGATTACAATTATAAAGTCTATCATCGTTATTTTCTTTCACCATTAGCCAGAGGACTGTTAGGCTCTGAATTTGGTACTCGTCCAAATACTTTTGGAAGAGAAACTGTTTTTAATCTTGGGAGTACCAATCTGGCAAAGATCTCACACTCTTTTTCATGGGGGTATCCGGAGAAGATAAATGAATTAATGCCCATTTCAATATAACGTTCAATTTTTGCTACAACCTGATCTGGATTCCCAACAATTGCAGCACCACAACCCGATCTGGCTAAGCCAATTCCTGTCCATAAGTTAGGTTCTACATAATATTTTTCATCAGATTCTTCTCTCAATTTTGTTTGTCTAGACACCCCTAGAGAGGCAGCATCTTGAGCTCTATTTCTGATATCAGTTCCTTTTTTTACATCTAGTTTTGAAATTAATTGGTCTGCATAATCTCGAGCTTCTTGTTCAGTTTCTCGAACAATTACATGTACTCTTAGTCCAAATTTAACAGTTCTATTATAGTTGGCAGCTTTAAGCGCCATGGTATCCATTAAGCCTTTTAATTTTGATTCTGTTTCAGGCCACATGAGATATACATCACAAAACTCTGCACAAAGATCTACACCATCTGGAGAATAGCCTCCAAAATAAAGTAAGGGGCCACCATTTTGTTGATAGGGTTTTACGGGTCTTGATGTTAATTCTAATTGGTAATATTTTCCTTTAAATTTAATTTCATCTTGAGTCCAAGATTGTTTTAGAATCTGAATCACTTCTCTAGAACGTGCATAACGTTCTTTTGAAGATAACTCCATGCCTGGTAAGTTAGATGAAATAATGTTAATCGTTAATCTCCCTTTAAGCATATGATCTAAAGCAGCAATAGTTCTTGCTAGCATGGGTGGGTGTAATTCTCCACAACGTATGGCAGCTAAAAAATTAATATTTTCTGTTAAACTTGCCATCCCTGATACAAATGATAAAGGATCTTGACCTACTTGATAAGAGGAAGGGCATAGTACATTTTTGAACCCTAATTTATCTGCTTTTTTTACAATAGAAGAGGTGTTTTCCCAAGAGCTTTTATAAAGCGGATTTCGATTTCCTAAAAAATCATCGTCTCCATTACACAATGGGGCAAACCACGAAATTTCGGCACCATCAATTTTGGATATAGCATTTTTATTCATCATATAAAAATAGAAAAAAAATGACGACAATAAATACTTTTAAAATATTCGATAAAACAATTACACGATTTCAAATCAAAACAACTTCCTTTTAAGAAAATTATTGATTATTTGTGTGTTATTTTTAAAGTCCAATAAGATATTGAAATTTAAAAAAGAATTGTGTTTGATTAAATTGCAGCAATTGAAAGTGAGCACCCTCAATTTCTTCAACGGTATTTTGGTTTCCACCAAGATAAAAAATTGTTGATGGGTTTGGATTCCATTGAACTAGTGGTTGAATAAAAAATTGATCAGTAAATGTATTTTTTTGAGAAACAAGTCTGACATTAAATTCATTACTAAATTGATATCTTAGGTTTAAACGAGCAATACTTCCCTCAAAATAATTGCCTAATCCATTTGTTTTTTCTAGTCTTGAGTATCGTATTGATGGATTAATAGTTAGGTTGTCATTCACTTGAAAATTTAGAGTCATAAAAGAGGAGGTAAGGTCTCCAATTTCTGGGATCTCTTCGTTAACAGAAAGGTCTTTTCCACTGTTAAGATTTGCTCTAAAATTAAAGGATTCACTTGGAGATCCGTTTACAGAAAATGAATGCGTGGGTAAGTTGTTGAAGCGAATTCCTAAGAAGGTTTTTACGGCATCATAATCTAATGTGTAGGATAGTTCTGTTTGTCCGTAAGTTTTTAAGGAAGCAAATAAGTCTACACTAAAGTTTTTATATAAATCTTCAAAAGTATACACTACATCTATCTTAGTCCCAAAACCAAAAGATTGAACAGCTGGCTTATTAATAATATTGATATACTCATGAAAAAGGGTTCCCCATTTACGATTGTTTTTAACTACAAAACCAACATCAGATCTGTACTGCGGAGAAATATTTCTGTAATATAGATAACTTTGCCAGTGTTCTGTTTTTCTGTAGAGTTGTACATAAAGAGCATCTCCATTAATGTTATCACCATCTAAAGCAATTGTTTTTCCATTAATGGTAGCATCTGTATCAATCCAGTCATTTATAGGTTCTTCATTGAAGTTCTTGAAAACTTCAAAACTTAGACGGAGGTTTTGATTTAATAAGAAAAGTCCATCAAATCCAAAAAGATGACCAAATCCACCTCCTTTGTAAAATCGATTCATCATTACCCCACCAAATCGAGATTTAGGGCTTAATAAATGTTGATAGCGAAGTACATTTACCAAACTTTTACCTCCCTGACCTGTGTAAGATCTGTCTTCACTACCTACAAGGTAAACAGAGTTTTGATCCAATGCATTCAGCAAAAATATCCTAGATTTTTTTCCTTGACTCAACAATTTAGTTGCAATGGATGGATTTACTATAGATCTAGAGTAAAAGGCGCCATCAGTAAAATTAACAAGATCTGTCCCTCTATTAAAAAAGGGTCGTCTTTCGGGATATTGTAATGAAAAGGAAGAATTTACATCAATTTGAGTCACATCAGCTTCTACTTGAGAAAAATCGGGGTTTAATGTTAATTCAAAACTAGTATTTTTATTGATATCTAAATTAAGTCCTAAACCTACTTTTCCTTTTACAGACCCATAAGCAATTTTTTCATCAGGGCTATTTCTAGACCCCTGAATATTACTTGAAACATAGGGTAGTATTTCTAATCTTTTATCGATAACAATGTCTTCTAAAATTAGATTATCTGTAGTTTGACAAACCACACAATTGTTATTTCTATCTCTTGGTTGGCTACTCACTTCAATTTCATTTCCATTTTCGAAGTAGCGTCTGTAAAAATTGATGTGCCATTCTTGATCTGTACCATTTGGGAAAGGAATTTCAGAAAAAGGTATTTTCATTTCTACAGTATACCCATCATCTATTATAGCAGCTTTAGATTCAAAATTCATGTTAAATGTACTGTCATATCGATCTTCGTCAGATAGGGCATTGACTTGCTTCACATCGAATTGACTCCCTAACGCATTCACCGCTAACCCTAAGTTATTTCTTGCGTCAGCAAAAGGATCTAAACGAACTAGTATAAGATCATCATTCCAGATATTAAAATCATCTCTTGGTCGAATAGAGGCACGAATATTTTTTGGATCATCTTCTGCATGAACTGCAATAAATAAATATGTATCAGAGTAAGATATATATGCCGTAGTTTTTTTCTTAGCCTGTAAATTATTGGCAGGATTAAATTCAATGTCTATAGGTATTTTTGTAGCATCTTTCCAAATTTTTTCAGATAATAAACCATCTAAAGTAACTTCATTTTCATTTATTTTTGCTGGGGTATAAGTTTCTTGAGCAACAAGAACTTGCCATGAAAAGATGAAAAAAAAGAAAATTAAAAATCTCATATAGAAAAATAACTGTCAAAAATAATTTTTTTAGTCTTACAAATAACGAATAGTTATAAAATTGGCTTTGTTTTAAGAGTTTATAGGAAAATCAAGAAAAATATTATAATGAAATCATTGAGGTTTGTTTGATGTTTCTTGAGGACCCTCCTACTTTAATGCGATAACTTCCATTTTCAATAGACCAATTATTTATTTTATCATCCCAGTAACCTAGCTCTTTTATATCGATTTTAACAGAGATACGAGAAATCTCATCACTTTTTAAAAGCTTAGTTTTGGCGAATGCTTTTAATTCCTGAAGAGGTCTTTCTATTGTTGAATTTATTTTTTCTGTGTAAAACTGAACTACTTCTTTTCCAGGAAATTGACCAATATTCTTAATATTTAAGGAAATATGTATGGTGTCATTTTCAATTATTGTTTCCATTGGGCCATATTCAAAATCAGTATAACTTAACCCAAAACCAAAAGGAAAAGAAACTGCTAAATCTTTTGTGTCAAAATGTCGATAACCTACAAAAATTCCTTCCTCATATATGGTATAATCCTCATCTTTAACTTTAAGTTTTTCTGGAGCTTCATTTGGTGGGAATATTAAATCTTTTACAAGGCCATTTATAGTTGTCATTTTTGGGTATTTAGGAAAATTTGAATGTGAGCTATGATCCGATAAAATTTTGGGGAAGGTCACGGGTAATTTTCCACTTGGAGTTATTTTTCCAGAGAGAATGTCTACGACCGAATTACCTCCCTCTTGCCCTCCTTGCCAGGCTAGGAGTATAGCATCGGGGAGATGCTTCCAAGATTCAGTTTCTATAACTCCACCAATATTTAATACCATGACGATTTTTTTATTTTTTTTGTGAAAAGCATCCGTGAACTTAACGATCATTTCTTGTTCAGTTTTTGTCAATAAAAAATCGTCTTTTTCTAGGCGATCACCCCCTTCACCAGAGTTTCTTCCAATGGTCAAAACTCCTACATCTGATGAAGCAACAATGTCATTTATTTGATCTGTTGTATAAATAATTTCAGGAGGTGAGAATGGAGAAAATATAGCCTCTAGTCCTTTAGGTTTTATGAAGCCATTAGAATTATTTTTTCGGTGTGACTCCACAATTTTTTTGGCAGTTTTATTGATTTTAAATCCAGCATTCAAAAACCCTTCCTCTAAAGAAATGGTATAGGCCTCATTAACATCTCCTGATCCAGTTCCTCCGGTAATAAATTCATATGAGGTTATTCCAAGTAAAGCAATATTCTTTTCATTAGTAAAAGGCAAAGAATTTTTATTTTTTAATAAAACCATTCCTTCAGCAGCTGAGTTTCTTGTAATTGCTGCGTGTTTTTTTAAATCTGGAGAATTGTTAAACCTGTAATTTTGCATTTTTTTAGTCTTAAAAACTAGGGTTAATATGCGTTTTACAGCTTTGTCTATAGCATCCATTGATAATTCTCCATTTTTTGCAGCCTTAGTTAAAGCTTTCCATTGTCTGTTGGTACCAGGTTCTAATAAGTCATTTCCTGCAGTTATTTGAGACACTGGGCTTCTCCCTCCATACCAGTCGGTCATTACAAGGCCTTTAAAATCCCATTGATTCCTCAGAATATCGGTGAGGAGCCACTTACTTTCTGAAGTATAGATTCCATTGATTTTATTGTAAGAAGACATGATCGTCCAGGGTTGGGAGCGCTTCACAATATGTTCAAATCCTTTTAAATAGATTTCATGCATAGCTCGATCTGAAACAATTACATCATTTAATACTCTATTTGTCTCTTGATTGTTAGCAACAAAATGCTTCACTGAGGTGCCAATGCCATTACTTTGAATTCCATTCACAATAGAGGCGCCCATAAATCCAGAGAGTAAGGGGTCTTCAGAAAAATATTCAAAATTCCTACCACATAAAGGATGTCTATGAATATTAGCTGCAGGACCCAAAATAACGTCTATTCCGTATGCTTTTGCTTCTTTCCCCATTGCGTTACCTACCTCGTAAACTAGGGTTTCATTCCAAGAGGATGCCAATAATGAAGCTATAGGAAATGCCGTACAGTAATAAGTTTTATCATCATTTTCTCTTGTTGGTTGTATTCTTAACCCTGCTGGGCCATCAGATAGGTGAACGGTTGGAATTCCTAATCTTGGTGTAGGAACAATCGCACCAACAGCTCCAGGAATACCACCAGGTTTTGTCATACCTATAGAAGACGCCATTCCGGCCCCTTTGAGTAGGTGAATTTTTTCTTGAAGAGTCATCTGAGCGAGTACATCATGAACTCGGATCTCAATGGTCTCGCGATCATCCTCATAAATATCTAGTTTCCTATTATTATTTCTGTCTAAGAAGGTATAGCCATCTATAGTGAGAACATTGATATTGGTTGGATCATCGTATCCATCTTCAAAACTTATAAATGTATGATTGAGATACCAAAAAAAACCTAGTGTTGAAATTAAAATAAATAGGATAAGAGCAACTATAATTTTAAAAAAAACAAATTTTTTTTTCTTCATAGCAGGAGAATTAAAATTTAATTATACCATTTTTAGTGAGCGCTCTGGGGGTGATTGATACATCCAACATGTTGTGATGATAGATATTGAGAAATAAATGCTCAAAAATAGGGTAAAGGCAAAATTAATTTTTAGCATAAAGAAACCCATGGGATAGAGTAAAAGGAATAGTCCTAAAATTCCTCTTAAAATTTCAAAGAAAAAAGCCCATTTATGACCATCCAACAAAGAGGTAAAGCCAAAAATAGTAGTAGAGATAAGGAGTCCAAAACTTAGCTGGGAATTGATGCTGAGTGTCCCAAAGTTGGTTAATAAAACATAAATAAAGATGTTGATACAAACAAACTGAAAAATAGCATAAAATTTATGCAATGTTGAATATTTTGGAGCATATTTTTCTTGGGCATATACGTTTTCAACAATAGCTATTGGAAAACGCTCAGCTACATCTTTTGGCCTCCAACCTGTTGGCATAAACCATAATTTAAATTTATCTAACCAGTTTTTAGCTCGCCATGCATCTTTTGCTAGCCCCCAGTTGTGTTGAAAATTTATAATAATTGGATTCCAGGTTTGAACAGGTTTCAATGTTCCATAAACACAAGGCTTATCATCTAACTCCTCTTGAAATGTACCAAACATTCGATCCCATATACAGAAAATAGCAGAAAGATTTTTATCTACATATTCTGGATTTATAGCATGATGTACCCTGTGCTGAGATGGAGTTACTAAGATATATTCTAACCATCCTAACTTACCTATATGACGAGTATGATACCAAAATTGACCAAACAAATGTAAAGGAGCTAAAATAATTATAATTTTTTGTGGTACCCCAAGCAGTGCTGCTGGAATAAGAAACAATGCTCCAAAACCAATGATATTTTTTGAGATACTTTGACGAAGTGCACAAGCAAGGTTAAACTCCTCACTACTGTGATGAACAACGTGTCTGTTCCAAAAAACATTAATGGAATGATTTAGGCGATGATTCCAATAACTAGCAAAATCCATACAGATAAGCGCTATAATGTAAAGGGTGATGCTTTCTTCTAGTTGAAATAAAGCAATATTTTCTAAAATATACGGATAGGTAATAATGATAAAACCTATTCCTAAAAGATCTTTGATCATGTTGGTTGTTCCAGCACTTAGGCTAGAGATAGTATCCATCAAGTTATAATTGAGCTCTTTTTTCCAAACTCCATAGATGATTTCTATTAGAATCAATACCATAAAACTTGGTAGCGCTATTAGTAAAACATTTGCGTAAGTTTCCATTTTTAAAAAAAAATATTTTGACAAGTTACAAATTAATTTTTTTTGAAATTTAAATTGAACCCTTACATTGGTATAAAATTATCTTAGGATAAGAAGCTTTAATATGTTTTCTATATCTTTATTTATGTATTTTGAAGCATGTAAGAATTTAACTATTCTAAATTTAGCAAAATCAATAAAATTAGTTCAATGAAAAAAAGTGATCAAAAAAAATACTGGAAAACGAACTTAAAATATGTATCAATCTTGTTATCGATTTGGTTTGTTGTTTCCTATGGCTTTGGTATCGTATTAGTTGATCAATTAAATAGCATTAGGTTAGGTGGATTTAAACTTGGGTTTTGGTTTGCTCAACAAGGCTCAATTTATGCATTCACTATTTTAATTTTTATTTACATAAAATTGATGAATAAGTTGGATGCAAAATATAATCTAGACAGTTAACTATGGATTTACAAATTTGGACCTGGATATTAGTTGGAATTACCTTTTCGTTGTATATAGGGATTGCCATTTGGTCAAGAGCAGAATCTACTAAAGACTTTTATGTAGCTGGAGGTGGCGTTTCACCTCTTGCTAATGGGTTAGCTACAGCCGCAGATTGGATGTCTGCAGCATCCTTTATTTCAATGGCTGGAATTATCTCTTTCAACGGATATGATGGATCTGTTTATTTAATGGGCTGGACTGGAGGCTATGTATTATTAGCACTTTTATTAGCTCCCTACTTAAGAAAATTTGGAAAATTTACAGTTCCAGATTTTATTGGAGATCGTTATTATTCCAATGTTGCTAGAACTGTAGCCGTATTTTGTGCCTTGATAGTTTCTTTTACTTATGTAGCCGGTCAAATGAGAGGAGTTGGGTTAGTATTTTCAAGATTTTTAGAAGTAAATATTAATACTGGTGTCATCATAGGGATGATTATTGTTCTATTTTATGCCGTTTTGGGAGGAATGAAAGGAATTACCTACACGCAAGTGGCACAATATTGTGTTCTCATTTTTGCTTTTATGGTTCCTGCAATTTTCATTTCTATTCAGATGACAGGAAATCCAATTCCACAGATCGGATTTGGTGGACAAGATACCAATGGAGTGTTCTTGTTAGATAAATTAGATGGTTTACACAGAGATCTTGGTTTTGCTGAATATACTTCAGGAAGTAAATCTAAACTAGATGTATTTTTTATTACAGCTGCTCTTATGGTTGGTACTGCCGGATTACCTCATGTAATTGTTAGATTCTTCACGGTAAAAAAAGTGTCTGATGCTCGAAAATCTGCAGGTTGGGCATTACTATTTATTGCAATTTTATATACAACAGCTCCTGCTATTGCAGTTTTTTCTCGAACCAACATGATCGAAACTGTAAATAATCAAGAATATAAGAATATGCCTAGTTGGTTCACCACATGGGAGGAAACAGGATTGTTATCTTTTAACGATATAAATAACGATGGAAAAATTCAATATTTAGCAGATGCTTCAAAAAATGAATTAATCATAGACAAAGATATTATGGTACTTGCCAATCCTGAGATAGCGGGCTTACCAAACTGGGTTATTGCCTTAGTTGCAGCGGGAGGATTGGCAGCAGCATTATCTACAGCAGCAGGTTTGTTATTGGTTATTTCTGCATCAGTATCCCATGACCTAATAAAGAAAATGATGAAGCCAGACATTTCAGAAAAAGGAGAATTGGTGGCGGCACGTTTATCTGCAATTGTTGCAGTATGTGTTGCAGGATATTTTGGAATTCATCCTCCAGATTTTGTTGCTGCAACGGTTGCATTAGCCTTTGGACTAGCAGCAGCCTCCTTTTTTCCAGCAATTATTTTAGGAATTTTCACCAAGAAAATGAACAAAGAAGGTGCTATATCAGGAATGATAGTAGGTGTTTTAGCAATGCTTTTTTATATGCTAAAATTTAAGTTTAATTGGTTTGGAGGAGGAACAAAGGAAGATTGGTGGTTTGGAATATCACCTGAAGGTTTTGGGACTGTGGCTATGATTATTAATTTTACGGTATCTATAGTAATCTCTAAATTTACACCAGATCCTCCCAATGAGGTTCAAGAAATAGTTGTAAACATTAGAATTCCAAGTGGTGCTGGAAAAGCAACACATTAACATATCCATAGGAATATTTACAACTAGTAAGTTATTATACAGTTTAATTTAAAATTACATCATGAGTAACTATCACATCAAACATCTCGAAGAATATTATCAAGTGTATAGGAAGTCTATTCGTGAACCTGAAAGTTTTTGGGAGGAAATAGCAGAAGAACATTTTTTATGGCGTAAAAAATGGGATACTGTATTAGATTGGGACTTTTCAAAACCAGAAATTTCTTGGTTTAAAGGTGCTAAACTAAATATTACAGAGAATTGTATTGATAGGCATCTTACCACTCGTGGCGATAAAACAGCTATTTTATTTGAGCCCAATCATCCAGACGAAGGAGCTGAGCATATCTCCTATAATGAACTTTATAAACGCGTTAATAAATTCGCAAATGTTTTGAAACAGCAAGGGGTAAAAAAAGGAGATAGAGTTTGTATTTATGTTCCCATGATTCCAGAATTAGCAATTTCAGTTCTAGCGTGTGCTAGAATTGGAGCTATTCATTCTGTTGTGTTTGCGGGTTTTTCAGCTGCTGCTTTAGCAACCAGAATTAATGATTCAGATTGTAAAATGGTAATTACCTCTGATGGCTCTTTCAGGGGTTCAAAAACTATTGATTTAAAAGGTATTGTAGATGAAGCTCTAAAAAATTGTTCGTGTGTTGAAACGGTATTAGTTGCCAAAAGAATAAAGACAGAGGTTTTCATGAAAGCCGGTAGAGATCAATGGTTAGCACCATTGTTAGAGAAAGCTTCTGATGATTGCTCACCAGAGATCATGAATGCAGAAGACCCTTTATTTATTCTATATACCTCTGGGTCTACAGGTATGCCTAAAGGAATGGTACATACCACAGCTGGATATATGGTCTACACTGCTTATACTTTTAAAAATGCATTCCAATATAAAGAAAATGATGTGTATTGGTGTACTGCTGATATTGGATGGATTACTGGCCATAGTTACATTGTATATGGTCCATTGGCAAATGGTGCCACTACAGTGATGTTTGAAGGAGTTCCAAGCTATCCAGATTATGGGCGCTTTTGGGACATTGTTCAAAAGCATAAAGTCAATCAGTTTTATACTGCACCCACTGCTATAAGAGCACTAGCAAAACAAGGGACAGAGGTAATTGATCATTACGATTTATCGTCCTTAAAAGTTTTAGGGTCTGTTGGAGAACCAATTAATGAAGAAGCTTGGCATTGGTACAATGAAAATATTGGTAAAAAGAAAAGCCCTATTATAGATTCTTGGTGGCAAACAGAAACAGGAGGAATAATGATTTCCCCGATTCCATATGTAACACCAACAAAACCAACCTATGCAACTTTGCCATTTATTGGTATTCAGCCTGCATTGATGGATGAAGACGGAAATGAATTGAAAGGAAATCAAGTAGAGGGTCGTTTGTGTATTAAATTCCCTTGGCCAAGTATTGCTAGAACCATATGGGGCAATCATCAGCGATACAAAGACACTTATTTCTCTGCATTTGACAATAAGTATTTTACCGGAGATGGGGCACTAAGAGATGAGGTAGGGTATTACAGAATAACAGGTAGGGTAGATGATGTGATTATAGTTTCTGGTCATAACCTTGGAACTGCACCCATAGAAGACGCTATTAATGAACATCCTGCAGTTGCAGAATCAGCTATTGTTGGGTTTCCACACGATATTAAAGGAAGTGCTTTATATGGTTATATCACGCTGAAAGAAACAGGAGAATCAAGAAATCATGACAATTTAAGATCAGAAATTAATCAATTAATTACAGACAGAATAGGCCCAATAGCTAAACTTGATAAAATGCAATTTACAAATGGATTACCAAAAACCCGTTCGGGTAAAATTATGAGGAGGATTTTGAGAAAAATTGCTTGTAATGAAACAGATAATTTGGGTGATACAAGTACCCTATTAAATCAAGAAGTTGTTCAAGAGATAGTTGACAACGCAATCTCATAAATTACAATTGAATGGACATCACTTTTGAAATTTGGACCAAAATAACTTCCACCATACTGTTTAGGTATTTTTCATTTGCGAGTATAAGCTTTGTTTTGTTTTATGTGATATTAAAAAAACCACTTTGGTACAGAAAGATTCAGAAGAAGATTCCAAAACTAACAGATTACAAAAGAGATATCTTTTGGTCTTTAATGACCATTACCATATTTACAACCGTTATTATTTTTACGTTTGTTAAATTTAATCACCTCACAAATACGTATAAGGACATTGATGAATATGGATACCCTTATTTAATCTTTTCATTTTTTTGGATGCTCATCGTTCACGATACTTGGTTTTATTGGTGGCATAGGATTATGCATCACCCAATCTTATTCAAACACGTTCATTTAGTACATCATAAATCTACCAATCCCTCACCCTGGACAGCCTATGCCTTTCATCCTTTTGAAGCAATTATTGAAGTAGGCATTCACCCATTTTTAGCATTTACAATCCCTTTATATGCTCCAGCAATAGGACTGTTTTTTCTTTTTCAGATTTTGTATAATGTTTATGGTCATTTGGGGTTTGAAATATATCCGAAAGGATTTCACAAGCATTGGTTAGGCAAATGGATTAATACCTCCGTAGCTCATAATCTTCATCATAAAAGGTTTGATGGGAATTATGGATTATATTTACTTTTTTGGGATAGAATAATGGGAACGCTGAGAAAAGATTACGATGAAACTTTTGAATCAACTACATATTCTGAAAGTTAGGAGATTAATATTAATACAACTCATGTTTTAATAGAGTTGAAAAGGATAAAATTGGTTAAAATAGTTTATATTAGAATGAATGTATTTAAACATATTAAAACTTTAGGGATTCTATTTTTGATGAGTTGCCTAATTGGATGCAATTCTGAGACTAAAAACAGTAGATTGCTTTTCGAAATTTTACAGGAAAGTAAAGAACCCATTATTAAAAAAGTACTTTCAGACATAGATAGCCACGAAGTACAGATTTTATTTACTAGAATTCACAGAGACTCTCTTGGGCTTCCAAAATTTGAAAGGCATACGTTTCAAGAAAATGCTAAGCACTATTTTTATCCAGCAAGTACAGTAAAATTACCTTTAGCCATTCTTGCGCTCCAGAAAATAAGAAAACTTCAATCTCAGGGAATACCCATAACGCCAGAAACACCTTTTATGGTTTTCTCTAGTAAAAATATGATTGTAAAAACTGATTCTACCCATCCCCAAAACAAGTTGACAATTGCTCATTTGATTAAAAAGATTTTTTTGGTTAGTGACAATACAGCATATAATTATCTGTTTGACTTTATAGGTAAAGATGATGCAAATAACGCTATTCATAATATGGGAATAAATGATTTTAATTTGTCACATAAGTTTTCAGATTCCGAGAATATGAATACTGTATCAAGGTTTATTTTTTACAATGATAGAGGAGACACTCTTTATAATCAGGCGCCTATTATCTCTAATCAAATAATAAAGAATAAATATTTAAATGGAGTTTTGAAAGGTAAAGGGCATGTAAACGAGGGAACTATAATTGAAGAGCCCATGGATTTTTCAGAAAAAAATTATGTTTCAATAGCAGCATTAGGTCAAATTCTTGAACGAATAATTTTTCCAAAGCTTTTTAGTAAAAATGAACAATTTACTATTGAACTAGACGATTATTTCTTTTTAAGATATTGGATGAGTAGAACTCCAAATGAGGTAGCTATTCCGTTTTATGATAGGGAAACTTTCTTTGAAAGCTTTGGAAAATTCTTTATGTATGGAGATAAAAAAGGAGAAATGACTATGGATACAAGAATTTACAATAAGGTTGGCTTAGCTTATGGAACTGTTACAGATGTGGCCTATGTAAAAGATAGAAACGGGATAGAGTTTTTTTTAACAGCAACAATTTTAACAAATAAAAATGAAATTTTTAATGATAATCTATACGAGTATGATGAATTAGGGATTCCTTTTTTAGCCGCCTTAGGAAGAGAAATATATCAATTTGAAAAAAAACAAATTAGTATAAAATGATTATGAATTGTTACGTTAGATTTTTTAAAAAAAGGTCAGGATTTAACTCTAAAATGAATTTATGATGAAAAAAATAAGGTTTTATTTAGTGCAGCTTCCTATTATCGCTATTACAATCTTCTTTTTTTGTTGCGTCACAGCTGCATTAATTTATCCAGGTTCTCACAAAGAAATTATTGGCTATCAATCAGATTACTATTCTTTCACCCATAATTTCCTCAGTGAACTAGGGAGCCTAAAAACCAACACAGACGAGATAAATTCTGCAATTATTCAAAAAGATAATACCCCGTCTATGCTTTTATTTAATGGCAGTTTGATTTTAATTGGGGCAACTTTAATACTATTTTACTATAATTTTAGAAAAGTATTCACTTTTATTGAAGACTCAAGCAAGTCTATATTGTATTCAAAAATTACCATGCCTGTGGGCTTACTAGCTGGGTTTTTTTATGCTGGAGTTGGACTCGTTCCTCATGACCTTCATTTTGGAGCTCATGTGTTTTTTGCAAATTCTGCCTTTCTAACACTCTTCTTCTTGTGTCTTCTTCATAGTATTACAGTTTACCATTCTAACTTTCTCAGTAATTCCTATGTTATAGGCTATTTAGCCTTTTGTGTTGTACTATTTGTTTATTTGAGAATTATATTTTTTGGCCCTCAGATTGGTCCTAGAAAAATATATAGTGAAGCAGATCTCATGCTACAAGTAATCGCTCAAAAATCAATTGTACTCACATTTATGGCCGCCATACTTCACCAAGTTTATGGATTTAATGTACTCTTTAAAAAAGATAAAAACTAAATATTTTAAACAACAAAAAAAGGTTTACATTTTGTAAACCTTTTTTAAAGTTACTGCCTAATACTTTAGCTTTACTTTACTGAGAAAAATTTTCTATAGATATGGTCCTCTAGCATTTTTTCATATTTCTTTGTAAAATAGTTTTGCCAAAAATCATCAATTTCTTCAGAATGTGCATTGTTATATTCCTCGTCGTTAGCCCAAGTACTTAACCACATATAACGATGTTCTTTTGCTTCATCATCAGAACTTACTTGATAGACTTTATACTTGTTGGCTCCAAACCCATTTTTTTCATAAATTTTATTAGCCCTATCTAAATCATTCTGAAATTCTTCGATAGTGATTCCAGCAGGTAAGTCAAATACGTGTAAACTAATTCGTTCTTTAGACTGACTGAATGCTAATGTGGAGAATGTTAATGCTAGTAATACGATAATTTTTTTCATGATTAATTGTTTTTAGAAACTAAATATAATAAATTTATTATTCAATATCTGGTTAAAAGTTTTCAGTTTTTACTTATATTAATTGTATTTTGCAAGTATAAAAATTTTCATTAGATTTGATTTAATCATAGTCTAAATAATTTATATCATGAAAAAAATACTATTTGTTTTCCTATTTATAGGAATGAACTCAATCGCCTTTTCTCAAGATTCAAAACTAACAAATGATGAAAAGAATCAGATTTTAGCTGAAAGTCCATTCAATAATGTTTATCCTGAATCAATACTTAAAAGTTCAGCAACCTATTTTAAAGCTCAAATGGGCTTATACAAAGAAGGAGCTATAGCTGAAAAAGAAGCTCATTTAGTAGCGTTAGGTACATCTGCAGCTATTAAATGTCAATATTGTATTCCTTATCACATTTCTGAACTAAAAAGGTTAGGAGCTTCAGAAAATGAAATAAAAACTGCTGTTCTAATTGCTGCAGACATTATGAAAATGAGTACATTATTTTATGGTAATGAATTTGATTTGGAGGCATTTAAGAAATTACTCAAAGGAGAATAGAAAATAAAAATTATTTTCTATCAAATTTAAAAAGGTTTACATTTTTGTAAACCTTTTTTATTGATTATGTATTAATATATTTATTAATTAATCCAACCACCAATCTGAGGTCTTAATTCTGCTCCGTAAGCCTTGGCTTTGGCTTTAAGCTCATCTGAGGCATCACCAGCAATGATTACCTTATTTAACGTAAATAGTGTCATAAATTCTTTAGAATAATCACTCTTCTCAAAATTATTTAAATGGTGAACAAAGTCAGAAGAGGTGAAATATTTTTCTACCAGATTAACTTTTTTCCCATCAGGAGAAATAAAGTATCCAAAATCGTATGTTCCAGGTTCTGTCTCTCTAACAAATTTGCTAAACCTTTTTAAAAACTCTTCCACATCAGTTGATGAAAATCCTTTATTAACTTTTAATTCTGCTAAGCCAAGTACTTTTTGAGAATTTTTGTTTACCCCTTCGGAAGCTTTAACTTCTCTATCGATTAAACTTGGATCAAAAAAATGATAAGCAGAGACTATTTTTTCATTTTCAAAACGGAAACCATGATGAACATTAATTTTTACATCTTCACCAGTATATTTTCCCTTTCCTGACCACTGAAACCAGGCCATGGACCATGTTGTTCCATTGTTGTATTTAGCAGAGGTAAGATTTATTGCTTCACTATCATTTTTAATGTCCTCAAATAAATCATGATGCCCTTCAGCAGCTGAGAGCCATCCTTCTTTATCTACTTTGACATTATTAAAGTAGTATTCTCCAGAATCGTCTGAAATCATATCTGCAATTTCACGAAATTTACCTTCAGCGTACTTTTCCATTAATTCTTTGGTCATTTGAACTTCAGTACTGTTGTCATCCAAAACACCACTAAGTTCACCGGTTGGAATTTGACTACAACTCAAAAAGATTGTAGAAAGTAATAATAATAATTTTTTCATTTTAATTAATTTATGTTTGTGATTGAATATACGAATTATATTCTTTTTTTTAATTTCTGCGGGTTCGAATATTTTTAAACAATTGTATCTTTACAAAAAAATTAAATATGTTGCTTTCGGCTTTTAAACAAACTCTTGGCACTTTAGATTTGCTCAAGTTTCAACTTCCAAATGGGCATTTTGTGCCTCAACATTTTCATATCACAGAGGTAGGAAATGTAACACGTAACTTCATAGATTGTGGAGGTGTGCAACGGCAAGAAAATAAACTCAACCTTCAACTTTGGGTTGCTTCTGACACAGACCATCGCCTACAACCGTCTACTTTATTGAACATACTGGAATTGGCTGAAAAACAGTTAGGCTGTTCTAATGTGGAAGTGGAAGTCGAATATCAACAAAATACCATTGGGCGTTACAAATTAGCTTTTGATGGAGCTTTGTTTCAACTTATTAATACTCATACAGCTTGCTTAGCACCCAACCAATGTGGTATCCCGGAAGAAAAACCTCGTGTTCGAATTACGGCAAGTGGTATAAGTTGTAATCCTAACTCGGGTTGTTGTTAGTAACATTACTTCTTGAACAAGATACAGTAGGATTTTTTTACTTCATTTAGATTTTTATTCTTCTTGACTCCATTTTCTTACTCCTTCAATTTTACCATCTCTGATATAATGTCTTTCAAAAAATCTAAATTTTTCAATCTCACCATCCTTTCTATATCTTGTTTCAGTAAATGGAAACATTACAACAGTTAAATTCTCATCATAAGATGGTATTACAGGAATTACATCATAAACACTTCTTCTAATTGAATCATATGGTTCGTGCATAGATTTTGCAAGTTCAATTAAGTTAGTTAAATCAAACTCAAGTCTATCCAACCCTTTTTCAGGATAAAAAAAGACAGTTTTTTGATAATTTTCTTCATTTACAAAATCCCAATCTTGATTTACAAATGCATTAGAAAAATCTAGTGCTAGTTGAGCGTGCTCCATACTTCCAATAGAGTAAGTACTACCTTTATTATTTCCGCTTAAAATTTCACCAACATTTTTATTAACAACAGGTTCGTTATTTTGGCAACTCGTTATTAAAAAGGTAATTGTAAGAACTAGAATGACTTTTTTCATTTTAATTGTTTTTGGTTAATAAACACTAATATAAAAAATCTTATTAAAAATTAACCTATCTAAGAGTTTTAGAAATAGCTGAATTAAAAGAAGAAGATATGCCTATCGTTTAGTTGTTGCTTTTTTAGTAATAACTTCAACAACTCCGTGTTTACCTTTTAGACCATATTTATCAGTTGCCTTTTCTCCTTTAAGGACATATATTTCTGCAATTGACGAGGAGGTTACAGAATCAAGAGTACTTGTAATCACTCCATCTAAAATATACAATGGTGCATGATTTCTATTAAATGAGTTGAGAGTTATGTTGTCTTGTAAAACTGACTCATCACTACTACAAGCGATAATGAATAAAGCGGAGAGTAAGAGTAGTTTTTTCATAATCAAATCGAATTATACTTCAAATATAAAAAATTAATCTATGACTTACTTAAGAGGGTTAGAAATAGCTGAACTGAAGGAGGAGGATATGCCAATAAAAAAAAGCTTTTCAGGAACATTCTTTTGTATCCTATGTTAAAACGTAATATTTGAGTTTGAAAGACTCATTCTTTTTTTTCATTCGGGCTTATACTAAAAAGTGTATCGTCAACATTGGTTGGTGGCACTCCTTTCATGTAGAGGATAATACCTGAAACAGGTGCTACAACTTCTTGGATTATTGTACCAAATGAGTTAGTAATCTTTCCCAAGCGATCTCCCTTTATAATTCTATCACCAGCTCCCCCTATTATTAAAAGATGCAGCACAAAATCTATTCTACTTCATTAAAAAGAAAGAAATCTTCAATAGGAAGATCAAATAGTTTTGACATTTTAAATGCTGTGGGTAAGCTTGGGTCGAACTTCTCCTTTTCAATAGCATTTATAGTTTGTCTCGAAACGCCAATCACTTCAGCCAATTGTTCTTGTGTTAGGCCTTTCAGTTTTCTTAATTCTCTAACCCTATTCTTCATGAATATCTTTTTCTATTAATCAATAAAGTTATCATATAGGTTAGTCCAACAAATCCAACAAGAATTCCTATTTCTGCATCAAACGGTATTAGGTTGACTTGATCCAATAACGAATAGGTGAGTCCTACTATAACAGTCAGCCCAAGCGTTAATGCTAAAGACTCCAAATGAATCTTCCGCTCCAATTCATCATAATGGTTAAATAACTTTCTATTTGCCAAGATCATAAGAACACCATTAACAAGGTTTGTAAGTATTGCAAAGGGTGTTAGTACGGCATGGTCATCCCAAATAAATTTTGGTCCAAATGTGGCAATTGCCAAAGTGGCAACCCAAGACCATGTCCATAGCCCTAAGTTTAGCAGATGTTTTTTTCTCTCTTCTTTCATAATTTGTAAAGTTTAGTTGACAAAAATAAGTCTTTTATTTAAAATGTCAAGTTTTATTTACAAAATATTATCGGGCAAACAAAAAACCGCTATACTATAACAGTATAACGGTTTTATCATTTTAGTTGCTCCCCCTATTATTCAAAGTTGCAGCACAATTTCTTCTTTTGACGATCTACTCGCCTTGGACGATATCCATTTCTCCTTGCCGAATAATACTTAAGTAAGAAATGTAAACTTCCTCTAATTGTGAAGGAAGTAGCTCGATAATTCCTTGGTTTTTAATTTGTTGCAACGGTCTAGTGTATGAGCAGTAGCGGGTTTTAAACCACTACTTTTCAATATGCAATATACTTAATTTATAAAAATAGCGGTTCAAGATTGCACTCAAACCGCTATTGCTTATACACCGTGTTGTAGGTAGTTATCTTTCTTCGAACATTGTGTTAATTGGTTTTCTAACCTTCTTGGAATATTGAGTTTGGTCGTCTAAACTTCTATACCCTATTGCTAATATCACGCAAGCATTTAGCCCTTTATCATTTAATCCCAGCAATTTATTGACTTCTTCCGGTTCAAAACCTTCCATTGGTGTAGAATCTATATTCAACTCAGCACAAGCGGTTAGTGCATTTCCTAAAGCTATATATGCCTGTTTAGCAGACCAGTGAAACATTTCTATTTCAGATTTTTCTTTTAGTTTTCCCTTAACAAAATCACCATAACCAGAAATTTTCTCTATAGGCACTTCATTAGTTTCTGATTTTAAACGGATTAAACTATCTACATCTTGCTCATCTACTTTATTATAATTACAAAAAATGAATATATGAGAAGCATCCGTGATTTGCGACTGATTCCAACACATTGGATGAATCTCTTTTCTGAGCTCTGAATCCCTTATATCCAGAACTGTATAAGGTTGGAGACCATAAGAAGAGGCAGATAATTGCACTGCCTCTTTAATACAGTCTATGTCTTGCTCAGATACTTTTTTGGTAGCGTCCATTTTTTTAGTGGCATATCGCCACTTTAAGCTTTCAATTAATTGCATATTAATCTTGTTTTATAAATTGAGCGTCTACCACTATTTTTACTTTGTCTGATACCACAATACTTCCAGCTTCTGTAACAGCACTCCAAGTCAAATTGAAATCTTTTCGATTAATTTCTCCACTAATTTCAAATCCAGCTTTGGTTTGTCCATAAGGATCTACCGCCACACCATTGAAATCTACATCAAGTTCTATCGTTTTGGATACATCTCTAATGGTGAGCTCCCCTGTAAGTTTCTCACCATTAAATGAGGAAGAAGTAAATTTCATTTCAGGATAAGTCTCAGCATTAAAAAAGTCATCTGACTTCAAGTGTGTATCCCTGTCTTTGTTTTTGGTGTTTATTGAATCAATTTTAGCATTGAAACTAATTTTAGCGTTTTTAAAATCATCGTTATCCGATTCTATTCCTGCAGTAAATTCTTCAAAATGTCCCGTCACTGTTGAAATCATCATATGCTTTACCTTAAAAGCTATTTCTGAGTGTGCTGTGTCAATTGTCCAGTTTGTTGTATTCATTATTGTTGTATTATTTATAGTTAAAAATTATTTTCAAATTAAATACTCATAGGTATCTCCATTAGTAAAACTCGGGCATTTTCGTTTGCTTGCACTTTAATCGAGCTGGTATCCCAAATGCCTATACCGTCACGTTTATTGAGTTGCTCTCCCTCTATTTCTACATCACCTTCTAAAACAAATGCGTATATGCCGTTACCTCCCTTTTTGATTTTATATTCATCCGATTTACCCTTTGTAAAATCTCCTAAATGAAACCAAGCATCTTGATTCGCCCAAACTCCTTGGTCGTCTTTATTGGGCGATAAAACTTGATAAAACTCATTCTCTTTTTTAATGTCTCTTATTGATATTTGGTCATATCTTGGAGTTACATTTCTTTCTTTTGGGAATACCCATATTTGTAAAAATTTTACTTCTTGATCTTTGTTTTTGTTGTATTCGGAATGGGTAATACCTGTACCTGCACTCATCACTTGTACATCACCTTCTCTAATTACCGCTACGTTACCCATACTATCTTTATGTTCTAAATCTCCTTCTAAGGGAATAGAAATAATTTCCATATTGTCGTGAGGGTGAGTACCGAAACCTTGACCAGCCATAACTCGGTCGTCATTTAATACTCTAAGTACCCCAAAATTCATTCTTTCAGGATTGTGATAATTGGCAAAACTAAAAGTATGGTGAGAGTTCAGCCATCCGTGATTTGCGTGTCCTCTTGTTTCTGCTTTGTGAATTACTGTATTCATTGTTTTAACTTCTTTATTTGGTAAATGATTAAATCCTACTTGATGCATCAACTTATCATAAGTTGATTTTAAGTTTTGTTTTGTTTCAGCTTTCAAAATATGTGGAGCGATAGCACCAATAGCTCCTGTGAGTAATGCCGATTTAATAAACTTTTTTCTATCCATATTTCTTTGCCTTAAAATTATAATGCAAAGATTGGGCAGTTTACCTACGTGTGGAATATGAAAAAATGCGGAAGACTTATGAAAATCCGATATTTAGGATTTAAGCTCTTGTTTCTTGAAGTTAGAAGGAGATAAAGAAGTGCATTTTTTAAAGAAAGCACTAAAGTTTGCAGGCTCATTAAATCCTAATTTATAACCAATTTCTTTGTTGGTTAAATCCGTAAAATAAAGTAGTCTTTTTGCTTCTGTTGTAATTCTAGTTTGTATGTACTCTTTGCTCGTTTTGCCTAGTTTAGCTTTAATAGATCGGTTTAGGTGGTCTGGAGTAATATTTAGCAGTTTAGCATAGAAAGTAGTAGAATGTTCTATTCTGTAGTGCTTATCGACAGCAGATTTAAAATCACGTATAATACTATTGTCGCTCTCTGCTATATGAGAGTATATCGTACAAATATTGCTGCATTCAATAAGGAAAAGTTTAAGATAAGCACCTATAGACAGGAATTTATTAGACTTTTGGCTGTGGTAGTGTTCTACAATTTCATTTGTGAATTGTAATATTTTATCAAAAGGTTTCTTTTCAGGAAGTAGCGGTGGAGTTTGTCCGTAGTTTCTAAATAGGTTTAGGTCTGAAATAAAAGCTAATGGTATAGAGTTCTGCATCAAAAAGTCTGTAGAAAAAGTCATTGCATAACCATAGGACTTCTTTTTTTCTATTACTTGGTGGACTTGACCTGGGGACACAAAATAGACTTGACTATCCATTAATTCGTAACTTTCAAAATCAATTTTATGTATGCCATTAGCTTTTTTTACTATTAAAACTGTATAGTAATCGTGGCGGTGAGGGTCATCTGTTGCTCCTTGCCTTGAATCATAAATATCCTCCATTTTTGAAATGCTAAAATTCAGCTTTTCATCATTCTTGTTTATTTTATTATATGTTTTTACAGAGTTCATTTTAATTACCTACAACGTTCTGGCTATGAGCAGTAGCATCCTGCAAGGTGCTATTGCTTATAGCCGTTGTTAGAGACCTGTTTTACTATTATCGGTACAAACCCAACTTCCATGCCTTTCGGAGGCGTTACAATCAGGTTTTCATCTATGCTTACCAATTTACCAAAAGTCGGTGTTGGTATGTAATCCCTGTCAATAGGCCACTCAGAATGGATTTTTTCTATTAAAGACTGCAAGGCTGACTTCTTTTCATCTGACCAATTGAACTGACCAAATACTGGCTGGTCAATAAATTTATACCAGTAGTAAGTTACTTTGGAACCATCATTTAATGTTGCTTCAAAAGGGCCACTCGCAGGCCCAGGCGTTTTCCAACTACCTTGGTCAGGTGAAAAATATGTACCTGAATTTTCTTGAAGTGGAAATTCAGCTTTGAGTAATTCAAATCCTCTTGGAACTTCTGTCTCATTAATGGGTACCATTACTTCTCCATCGCTTTTAAAATATTCAGGGAATGTTCCTTTTTGATACGCCGTGTTCGCCCATTCGTAACCAAAAACACCTCCATCTGTGTAAGGCTTGAAAAAGGTGTCGCTGTTTTTTATTTTCATTCCATAAATGTCAAGTGATGCAAATGTAGAATCCATCTTTGGTCGAAGTCTGCCTTGATTTTTGAATATTCCATCTGAGGGTATTTTATTCCTTCTCCAAGCAAGTATTTCGTTGTATAGTGCATTCTTATCATAGTAACTTAAATCCTGAACCAAGGGTGCTTTTCCATTAGCTTGAATTGGAAAGTTTAATTTCGGTATTTTCACGTACATCGTACTATCCTTGTCATACTGTAAAAAACTTGGAACAGTATTAATTTCCATTGCACCATTGTCGATAATGCCCTCACGGGCATCTAGTCCTCTACCTTCAAGTTCGGGATATATTTCTGAAAATTTACTCCAAGTTTCGGGTAGATAGTAAGCTATAGGCCCTTTGAAATTTTCTGTATTGATAAAGCAAGTCCAGCTCTGGTTGCCCACAGTAACTTTTGAATTATGATACGCATCAGTAAAAGGCAATGCCATGTATGCATATCCCATGAATTCGCCATTTGGATTTCCTTCAAAAGGAAGTGCATCTGGAGGTATTAGAAGTCGATTGCTTAACTGGGCAACTCCAAGGAGGCTATCCTGGAGTGCTTCATCATTGTAAAAGAATGACCAACCTGGAGTTGCCACTTCGTAATCATAACACTGAGGAGTTGAGTTCATGCTGAACTTTGGCGGCCCATACTTGTACTTATTCCTTGCCCAATACCCAAGTCCTCCTTCTAATGTCTGAAAAACCCTATCATACGTAGGACCAAATCCATCATAATTCCGAATTACAGTTCCCGGTGGGCAAAGCTCAATGGTCGTATTATCTTTATTATTAGGTATTATCCACGTACCAGGGAGACCTATTTGAAGGTGATTCAGAGGCTGATCGATTAGTGGCCAAGCGGCTGTATAAAAAGAAACCCCCATCCCGTAAGACGGGTTCGGTTCTGCATCATAGCCCACATAACCATGAAAACCATAACCCAACAATTCGCTCGTTGTAGTATTTTGGGTTTCATTAGTGTCACAACCCTGAAGAGCTAACAATAGAGGTAAAAATAGAAGTCTTAGTAGTAATAAATGTTTAGAATGTATGCTGTCTAATTTCATATCTCTAGTTGTTTAGCTGTTTTAATTTTAAATGGTCTCTAACTCCTTATATGTGGAATAAATTTCCTGTTTTTAGGTTTATGTTTCCGGATAACAGGACCTTTTGTTCTCGTTTATCATTTTATTTCAAATATAATGAAACTGAAGATGAATAAACTTTTTCAATCCTATTTTAAACTGGTCTAATAATCGCAGGAAGATCTTATCTTAATCTTTGAAGGTGTTTGAACAAAGTCTTTTAATTAAAAAACGGTTACACTATAAAAGTATAACCGTTTTATCATTATATGTTGCTCCCCCTCTTGGGCTCGAACCAAGGACCCTCTGATTAACAGTCAGATGCTCTAACCAACTGAGCTAAGGAGGAGTTTGCTTAAATAAATTTATTTTAGCGTTTGCAAATATATATCTTTTACAAAAAGCACAAAAACTTTTTTGTAAAAAATACCCAATTAAACTTTTGTGTTGCTAAACATTATAAACCATAAATAGGCTACCTTCTTTATCGCTATTTTAACAATATTATATTAAACCTTATTCGGTAATATTTAAATGCCTAAATAAATAGCTATTTTTTGTAAAAGTTGTATTTTTACAGACGATAATTAGCTTAGATACATAGTAATCTATATTTATGGATAAGTTTTCTTTTTTAAATGCAGCACATACTGGCTATATAGCCGATTTGTATGATAAATATCTTCAAAACCCTGACATTGTAGAACCAAGCTGGAGAAGTTTTTTTCAGGGTTATGACTTGGCAAATGAAAATTTTTCTCTAACAGATGATTCCGAAACATCAGTTGAAATCCCACAATCTGTTAGAAAAGAATTTTTGGTGGTTGATTTAATTAATGGGTACAGAACTAGAGGACATTTATTTACAAAAACAAATCCGGTTAGAGATCGAAGAAAATATTCACCCACATTAGATATCGAAAATTTTGGTCTTTCTAAAAGTGATTTAGACAGCACCTTTAATGCAGGAGAAATAGTAGGGATTGGCCCCAAAAAGCTTTCTGAAATTATTGGACATTTAGAAAGAACGTACTGTGATTCTATTGGAGTTGAGTACATGTACATGCGAAATCCTGAAAAAATAACTTGGTGGAAAGATCGACTCATAGTAAATGATAATCACCCAAATTATTCTCAAGATGCAAAAAAGTATATCTTATCAAAATTGAATCAAGCGGTTACTTTTGAGAGTTTTTTGCAAACAAAATATGTGGGTCAAAAAAGATTTTCATTGGAAGGAGGAGAGGCTTTAATCCCAGGGATTAGTGTTGCTTTAAGAAATGCGGCTGAGGTTTATGGTGTTGAGGAATGTGTTTTAGGAATGGCTCACAGAGGTCGTTTAAATACCTTAGTAAATATCTTTAAAAAACCCATAAGAGATTTATTTAGTGAATTTGAGGGGAAAGATTTTGAGGATACAAATATTGATGGAGATGTTAAATACCATTTAGGATTAACCCTAAGTAAGACCTTCAGAAATGGGAAACAAATAAAAATGAATTTGGTTCCTAACCCTTCTCATTTAGAAACAGTAGCAGCTGTAGCAGAAGGAATTGCAAGAGCCAAGATAGACAGAAAATACAACGGAGATGAAAGCAAAATTCTCCCGATTATAGTTCATGGAGATGCAGCGATCGCTGGTCAAGGAATTGCCTATGAGGTTACTCAGATGGCGAAGTTAAATGGATATAAAACTGGAGGAACAATACATATAGTTGTTAATAATCAAATAGGGTTTACTACCAATTATTTAGACGCTCGCTCTAGCACCTATTGTACTGATGTGGCCAAAGTTACCTTATCTCCAGTATTACACGTAAATGCAGATGATACAGAAGCGGTTTGTCATGCCATGGAGATGGCATTAGATTTCAGAATGAAGTTTAAAACAGATGTTTTTATTGATTTATTAGGGTATAGAAAATACGGACATAATGAAGGCGATGAACCACGCTTTACTCAGCCTAAATTATACAAAGCCATCTCTAAACATAAAAATGTTAAAGATCTATATGCTGCTCAGTTATTAGAGGAGAATACCATAAACTCTGAGTATCTTCAAAAAGTAACCACAGATTTTAAAGAACTATTAGAAACAGAATTTAATGAATCTAAAAAAGTAAAAACCTCAAAGGTTAAAGAGTTTATGCAGTCTACTTGGAAAGGATTTGAACGCAAGCAACTCTCAGCAATGTTGGAAGAAGAAAATACAACCTATCCAGTAGAAAAACTAAAACATATTGCGAAAGTAGTCTCTACTGTTCCTGAAAATGTTCAGTTTGTTAGAAAAGCAGAACGTATTCTACAAGGAAGATCAAAAATGATATTTGAGACTAATACTCTAGATTGGGGGATGGCCGAAAATCTTGCTTATGGAAGTTTATTAGAGGAAGGTTATAATGTACGAATTTCTGGTCAAGATGTTGAAAGAGGTACTTTTTCTCATAGACATGCCATCTTAAGAGATGAAATTTCAGAAGAAAGAATTAATTTACTAAACAATAACCCAAATAATTTAGGAAAAATGACAATTTACAATTCGTTATTATCTGAATATGGGGTATTAGGATTTGATTATGGTTATGCCATGGCTAACCCAAATACATTAACCATTTGGGAGGCACAATTTGGAGATTTTTCTAATGGAGCACAAATTATGTTTGATCAATATATATCAGCTGCAGAAGACAAATGGAAAATGCAAAATGGTATCGTGGTATTACTTCCGCATGGATATGAAGGACAAGGATCTGAACATTCATCTGCAAGAATAGAACGTTACTTACAATTGTGTGCAGAAGATAATATGACAGTGACTAATTGTACAACCCCTGCAAATTTTTATCACTTGTTGCGAAGACAAATGAAGCGTAACTTTAGAAAACCTTTAATTGTTTTTACACCAAAAAGTTTATTGCGCCACCCCAAAGTAGTCAATACCATAGAAGATTTAGCAACAGGTGAGTTTCAAGAAGTTATTGACGATACACTTAACCCTTCAAAAGTTACCAAACTTGTTTTTTGCATGGGTAAATTCTATTATGATTTGTTAGCAGAACGTGAAATTCTCGAAAGAGAAGACATAGCATTGGTTAGAATAGAGCAATTGTTTCCGTTACATCTAGAAAAAATTCAACGTGTTATCGATAGATATCCATCGGTGAAAGAATATGTCTGGGCTCAAGAAGAACCAAGAAACATGGGAGCATGGAGTTTTATGTTAGAGCGACTAGAGCTTGTGAAATTAAATGTACGATCTCGTAAATATTATGCTGTTCCTGCAGCAGGTTCAAGTACACGATTTAAAAAACGACATAAAGCAGTTATAGACAGCGTTTTTTCTAAATAAATTTTTCTCAAATAATATTAATTGCAAAAAACAATTAATTTATATACATTAGCTAGTCTTAATGTATAACAATGAAAAATTTATTAAAATGAAAAAATTAACGTTAATTTTAGTTGCACTCATCACATTTTCAATGAGTGCTCAAAAAAAGAAAAACGGTGTTGTTTTTGACAAACACCCAGGAATTCTCTTAATTGAAGAATTTAATAAAGCCTTTGTAGAGGCAGATGTCGAAAAATTATCCTCTATTATGGATGATAATTTCAAAGCTTATAATGCCCTTTCCTCTGACAAAGATCAAAAAGGAACTCCAAAAAATAATTTTATTGGTCAATCTAAATGGTGGAATGCAAATATTAATTATTTGAAGATTACACAGGATAAACCTGCATATCCAGATGCCATTGAGTATAAAGGAGATCAGACTTGGGTTCAAACTTGGGAAAGAGTATATGGTGTAAATAAACAAACAGGTGTAGAACTAGACATGCCCGTTCACAGACTCTACAGGCTTAATAAAGATGCAACAAAAATTGTAGCATTAATGGATTATTCTGATAGGAGAAATTATATGAGGATGTGGGATGCTTGGCCAGGCAATGAAAGAAAAAATGGAGATATATATATCAATCATGAAAACATTAATACGGTAAGAAAATTAATGTATGCTTTTTTAAATAATGATGCAGAAAAGGCTTACAGTTATTTTGACGAAAACGCTGTTATTGAAGATATAAATGAAACCAGTATTTTAACTTTAGAACAAGGAAAAGAAAGGGATAAAGTCATTTTTTCAGATTGGACTCTAGATGCACTAGATGAATCTGGATATCCAGATTATTTAGAATATGATTGGAGACAATCTAAAGTAGTTCAATCATGGTGGAATATGAGAATGACCAATAACAAAACTGGAAAGAAAATTGTTTTAAAGGTTCTTTTTATGGATGATTTTAATGATGATGGAAAGATTACAAAAAGATATATGTATTACAATGGTTCATTGTTGAAATAAGATTTCATATTTTATATATAAAACCCGCATCAAGCGGGTTTTTTTATTTTGTATACTTTTAAACTTAGCGAAAAATAGATTTCAAAGCATGAAACTAAAAATATCTATAAAAAGGTTGGGTAGATTTTTATTATAATATTAAATTTGAAGTGTAATTTATTTATAGTATTGTAAGTTACAAAATAGTTTATATTATGTCAGACTCATGGGGTTCAAATAGGTATACTTATTCAATGTTTAAGAAATATTGGTGGATCGTGTGTTTAATTATTGTCGGGTATGTATTGATTGCATTTACGGCAAATAGTTCTATATAAAAGATAAGATGTTATGGTTTTAGAAATGAAAGTTCCTTCACCGGGAGAATCAATTACAGAAGTAGAAATTGCAACCTGGTTAGTTGAGGATGGAGATTATGTAGAAAAAGACCAACCTATTGCAGAGGTAGATTCAGATAAAGCAACCTTAGAATTGCCTGCTGAGGAAAGTGGTATTGTTACTTTACAAGCAGAAGAGGGTGATGCTGTAGCTGTTGGAGCTGTAGTTTGTTTAATAGATACTGCCGCAGAAAAACCAGAGGGGTCATCTGCAACATCAACTACATCTTCAGTAAAAGAAACACCAAAAGCTACTCCTGTAAAAGAGGAAGTTGCTTCAACCTATGCAACTGGAACAGCATCGCCAGCAGCTAAGAAAATATTAGCAGAAAAAGAAATAGATGCTTCAACAGTAAAAGGAACTGGAAAAGCAGGGAGAATCACAAAAGAAGACGCTGTAAAAGCAGTGCCCTCCATGGGAACTATACCAGAGGATGGCACAAGAGGAACAACCCGGAAGAAAATGTCTATGCTACGAAGAAAAGTAGCAGAGCGTTTGGTAGCTGTAAAAAGTGAAACAGCGATGTTAACCACCTTTAATGAGGTAAATATGCAGCCAATCTTTGATTTAAGAGCTCAATATAAAGAAGAATTTAAAGCTAAACACGGTGTAGGTTTAGGTTTTATGTCATTCTTTACACTAGCAGTAGTAAGAGCCTTAAAAATGTACCCAGATGTAAATTCAATGATTGACGGAGATTTTAAAATAGAACATGATTTTCAAGATATTTCTATAGCTGTTTCAGGACCAAAAGGACTAATGGTTCCTGTGATTAGAAATGCAGAAAAATTGAGTTTTAGAGGTGTAGAAAGTGAAGTTAAACGTTTAGCAATAAGAGCAAGAGAAGGTCAAATTACCATAGATGAAATGACAGGAGGAACTTTTACCATTACCAATGGAGGAGTTTTTGGGTCAATGCTATCTACACCAATTATTAATCCACCACAAAGTGGCATTTTAGGAATGCACAACATTGTTAATAGGCCTATGGCGGTAAATGGTGAGGTAGTGATACAGCCAATTATGTATGTTGCTTTGTCTTATGACCACAGAATTATAGATGGTAGAGAATCTGTAGGATTTTTAGTTGCGGTAAAAGAGGCATTAGAAAATCCGATTGAATTATTAATGGATAATAATCCAACAAGTGCTCTAGAAATGTAAGTGACCCAAACTACTTAAAAGTATTTAAAAAGTCACAAAATTGAACTTTTTCCACTACTTTTTGAACTTTTCTAAATACTATCCACCCCTTAAAAATTATACTTTAGCGGTGTATTGTTTAGTCAAAATACCTTTTTATTAGTATAATACTCCCCATAAATAGGGGGTTGAAAATTTCATTGTTTTCGGGTATTGTGCAATCAACATTACTTTAAGAAATTTACAAAAAAATCTCTCATCTATGAAATCCCTCATCTGCAAAGTAATTGGTCATAACTGGAGTAGAACCAGAAGAAAAGTTTCAACAAAATCAAGAAGAAAAAGATCTATTGATGTAAAAAATCAATGGCACCAAAAATGTCTTAGATGTAATAAGGTTATGGCTGTAAATGTTCGAGAAAAATCTAAACCAGTTTTTATTCCTAGTATGAAACAACTTCAACAGCAGGGAGCCTAAACTCCATTTTATTTTCATAAAAAAAACAATCACAATACACCAAATCTATAGTTTTTTAATTTTTTGAGGAGGAAATTATAATTCTTTTTTGGCACTAAAAGGCAGATAGCAGATACGTTGTTTGCCTTTCTTCTTTTATTAAATATGGTATTGATCTTTCATTTTCATGGTCTTTTTTCACCAAACCTATTTTATTGGGTATCTTGCCATAAAAAGCTACCATGTCTAAAAATACTGAGTTAGAACTTGCGCTCCAGTTTATTGAAAATACCGACAGAAACTTGTTTATAACAGGTAAAGCAGGTACAGGTAAAACTACTTTTTTACATAGTGTAAAGGAAAAATCTCTTAAAAGAATGGTAGTGGTAGCGCCTACTGGTGTGGCGGCTATTAACGCTAAAGGAGTAACAATCCATTCTTTTTTTCAGATGCCTTTTGGACCTATTTTACCTAATCAAATTACTCATACCTCAAACCAACAACGAAAATTTTCTAGAACTAAAATAGACATTATTAAATCATTAGATTTAGTGATTATAGATGAAATAAGCATGGTTCGTGCAGATGTATTAGATGGGATTGATCAGGTTCTACGTAGATATAAAAACAGGCATAAGGTTTTTGGAGGGGTACAAATTTTAATGATTGGAGATTTGCAACAATTGGCACCCGTAGTGAAACCCAATGAATGGAGTTTATTAAAAGGATATTACAATACGGTATATTTTTTTAGTTCTAAAGCTTTTCAAGAAGCGTCAGTAGTTTCAATAGAATTAAGACACATTTATAGACAAAAGAATGAGGATTTTATTAAGATTTTAAATGAAATTAGAAATGATCAGTTATCAGAAACTTCTGCCAAGATTTTAAATAATCGATACCAGCCTACATTTTCTCCTCACAAAGATGAGGAGTACATTACGCTTACTACTCACAACAATAGAGCGAGCTTAATAAATGACTCTGAATTAAATCAGCTAAAAACAAAAAATTATATTTTTAAAGCAGAGGTGTCTGGTAAGTTTAATGAAAATGCCTATCCAAATGACGAGAAATTAGCGCTCAAAGTAGGAGCACAGGTCATGTTCATTAAAAATGATTCTTCACCAGAAAAAAGATATTACAACGGTAAAATAGGGGTTATTACTGCTATTTCTAGAGAAAATGTAACCGTACAATGTGCCAATGAAATTGATGAAATTATTACGGAAAAAGAACAATGGGATACCGTTAATTATTCTATTAATGAGGAGACTAAAGAGTTAAAGGAAGATATTGTAGGGTCTTTTTCTCAAATACCATTGCGTTTGGCTTGGGCCATAACTATTCATAAAAGCCAGGGATTAACTTTTAACAAAGCCATTATAGATGCAGAGGCTTCTTTTGCGCACGGGCAAACTTATGTAGCTTTAAGTAGATGTAGATCTCTTGAAGGCTTGGTATTAAAAACTCCCATTTCGAGCAGTGCTATTATTAATGATCATACGGTACAAACTTTTAGTAAAGAGGTTGAAGAAAACCACCCAGATGAAACTGTTTTAACTGCTTCCGAAATACAGTTTCAACTCAATCTAATTTCAGAGTTATTTGATTACCAATCTTTTTTATACCCTGTTAGCAGATTAATAGATATTTATTATAAGAACAGAACCAGTATTAAAGGAGATGTAATAGAGCACTTGCAACTCATCAAAGATGATGGAGTTGTAGCTTTGATGAAAGTTTCTAATGGCTTTAGAAATCAGTTAAATACTATTTCTAAGGAAGGTGTTTTACCTGAACACAGTTCTCAAATTCAAAATCGTTTTAAAAAAGCAGTTAATTATTTCTTGGCTGAGAGTATTAAAAATATACAACAACCTATAGAAAAACTATCTTTTTCCTCAGATAATAAAGCTGTAAAAAAAGACTTTACAACTCAGTTTGATAAGCTTCAAGAAGTATTAAATGAAAAAGTTTTTGCCTTAGAAAAAATGACTAAGGGCTTTAAAGTAAAGTTTTACTTAAAGGTAAGAGCAGACTCTGTTCTTCAAAAAACAGCTCCATCTAAAAAGAAAAAATTATCTTCAAAAAGAGATCCCATTTTAGCTCTTGGTCTACGAGAACTTAGAGATGATATTTCTAAAGCAGAAAATATTCCGCATTTTCAAATTTTTACACAAGACACCTTATATGCTATATGTGATAGTTTACCAAGAACAGAAAAAGAGTTGTTAAAAGTAAATGGTATGGGAAAAATACGTGTTAACAAGTATGGAGATGAAATTCTTGAATTCATAGCAAAGTATTGCAAAGAGAACGGTATTAATACCTTTAATGAGCAAAAAAAAGAGGATAAAAAATCTACCAAACAAATTTCTTTTGAGTTATTTAAAAAAGGCTTGTCGGTTAAGGAAATTGCAAAAGAAAGAAGTTTAACAGCAGGGACTATAGAAAGTCATCTGGCAAGTTATATACCCTCTGGTGAGATAGATATTTTAGAATTAATATCTTTAAAAAGGTATCAAAAATTGATAAAAGAAATAGAAGCTGTAGAGTACAAAAATTTAACTCATTTAAAAGAGAATGTAGATAAATCCTTCTCTTTTATGGAGTTGAGAATGGCACTGCTTTCTCTTAACCATGAAATATAAAGAAACCCAAGTCATTGACTTGGGTTTTACGTATTTAGAAATATACTGTTCTATTTTACTTCTTTAGTAGAAATATGAAATTCTTCATAGGTTTGTAATAAACTCATTAAGGCAGTAATTAAATCTTGAGTTTCTAGTAAAATACTAAAATATAAAGTCGTATTTTTTGGACTAGATTCTTCTTGTCTTATTCGAGTAACTTGTTTTTCAATAGAGTCAGAAACATCTTTTAATAAATCTTGTTTCTCTATTAATATTTCTTCTAAATCGTCAAAAGCTCTTAAATCAAACACAGTACTTACTTTTCCTAATAACTCGGTTAATTGATTATCTATTTCCTTGAGGTCTTTTAACTGACCTTTCTTCAGATTTTTATGATTGTTATTCACATGTTTAAAGCTAGCTCTAGATATGTAACTGATAGATTGAGCTACATCCTGTAAATAGCCAAGAACTAGAATGTAGAATCTACTTGCTTGTACCGAAGTATCGTCTAAAGATTTTATAAAATAGAATACACCGTCTTTTAAATTATCTATTTCTTCATTTAATTTTTCAACATGTTTGTCTGTTTTACGCAATTTATTTAAATCATGCTTTGATAGATCATTCACTACATTGGTGTATAATTTATTCACACGGTTAGCAACACCAGATATATGATCTGCACTTTCTTCAATAACTCCGTTAATGGTTATTAAATCTGCTCTTTCTATATATTCTTGTTCTTTTACTTCTTTAGATTTCTTTTTGTGAATGATGGTATTTCTCCCTATTAAGAAGGCTACAAGAACTAGTAATACAGGTATCATTACCATATCCCAACTAATAAGATATGCTACTAGTGCAGCAGCTAAAAACGCAGTAATGGCGGTTAAAAACCATCCTCCCACTACATTAATAACTCCAGCAACTCTGTAAACAGCACTTTCTCTTCCCCATGCTCTGTCTGCTAAAGACGTACCCATGGCTACCATAAATGTTACATAAGTGGTAGATAATGGAAGTTTTAAAGAGGTGGCAATAGAAATTAAAATACCAGCAACAATCAGATTTACAGAAGCTCTTATCATATCAAATGCAGGTAACTCGTAGGTTTTATCTTTTGGCAATTCTATGACTGGTTTTTGAAACTTAGAATCCACAAAGGCAATTGTTTTGGCTGGTAACACATAGGTTAATCCTGCATTGATTCCCATAGAGGCTCTCACTACTAATCTTGATAAAGGGTTGGGTTGAAATTTTTCATAACCTTCACCTTGTCTAGATAAGTCGATCCCTGTTTTAATTACATTTCTCGCTTTACTAGAGGTCCACAAGGTAATTACCATGATAGCTCCAGCAATTAAAAGCAACCAAATATTTGAAGGAACTTTTTTAGCTAATATTTCCATAGAAAAAGCATTAGCTTCTATACCAGAAACACTCCAAGCTTCATAAGAATTCCATGCAGCTATTGGAACACCAATAAAGTTTACTAGATCATTACCAGAAAAAGCCATAGCTAATGAGAAAGTACCAATACCAATAATTAGTTTTAATACATTTAAATTAAAAAATTTAATAAAGACTTGAGATATTATTGTCCAAAATAAAAAACTACCTACAATGATAGATAAGGTATTGTCTTCAATTAAATATTTTACATCTTTGTAGTAAGGTGTCCCTTTCATCCCTTTAATGATAATGAAATAGGTGATTGCAGTAATAGCAAATCCCCCAAAGAGTGCATTAATATAACTCGGTCTTTTTTCAAAATTAAAAGAATAAATTAGCCTCGAAATAAATTGAACAATAGCACCTACAGAAAACGCGACGACTACGGAAAGTAAAATTCCAAATATAATTAAAGAGGCCTTTTCATAATTAATATAATTCCAAATAGCACTAATTGATTCTGCATCGTTTTGTGAAATTTTTATTAATGAAATGGCAACAGCAGCTCCTAACAATTCAAACACAATAGATACTGTTGTAGAGGTTGGCATCCCTAAGGTATTAAATACATCTAGCAACAAGATGTCAGTAATCATTACTGCCATAAAAATGAACATAATGTCTTGAAACATGAACATTCCAGGGTTAAAAATTCCTTTACGTGCTACTTCCATCATACCACTTGAGGTAATGGCGCCAAAGAATACACCAATACTTGCAATAATCATAATATTTCTTATGGCTATTGCTTTTGAACCAATGGCTGAGTTTAAGAAATTTACAGCATCATTACTCACCCCTACTACTAAATCTACCGTAGCTAAAATGGCTAAGGCAATTAACATTAAAATATATGGATCTCCCATGTTTTTGTTTTTATTATTGTCACAAATTTATAGTGACTATTGTTTATGAATGTTATCGTTATGTTATATTTTTAAAAATGAATATCGACTTGAAGTCTATACATGAATTGATTGTTTTTTGTTGCTAAATCTAAATAGCTTAAATCTGTTTGTACCTTCAATTTGTGTCCTAAGATGTATTTAGATAAACCCAAAGTATATTGAGTTTCATTTCCTTTTCCTGTAATATTTTGCTCCCAATCTATATTGGTATATCTACCAGAAATTTCTAGGGTTTCTGATAATAAATAACCAGTTTGAAGGTTTAATGCATTACCTACTTGTACTAGATCTCCTGTTAAAGTTCCATCAGAATTTTTAGCAAAAGCATCTTCTGCATCTCTTACAGCATACTCCCCCATAAATGAAAATCCATTGTGTTTATACATAGCATCTACAAAAACTGTTGAAATATTTGTTGAATAAAAACCAGTATCGGTAATCATATACGATCCCTGATTACTTCTATTTTTTACAGCGTCATTATTAAAATCATAAGTAAAACCTAAAGCCAACTTTGGGGCTGGTTCAAATTTTAAATCACTCCCTCTATAATCTCCTTTACTTGCAAATTTACCAAATGGTAACAATTCAATTCTTGAAGTGTATTGATGACCTCCTAAATTTCCAGTTGTTATATTTCTTCCTTCACCTTGAGACACTGAAAACATTTCTCTTACAATAAACTTATCTGTAAGATTAAAGTGGTGTCTTAATTGAAAGCCCATATCACGATCTATATTAAATCTACTATTTAGTAAAGAACGATCTACTTGTTGTAGGTCTCCAGATGAGATAACACGCTCTCTATTTCCTGGTAATTTTGTTTGACCAAACCATAACACAAAATTTCCAGAAAAATTCCATTTAACAACTGCATCAAGAATATATTTAGGAGCTTCATTTGTAAATGAGGAAGCTTTACCAATATCTCTATTAGAAAGTCCAAGCTCCAGTTTATACTTTAATTTTGGAGAATAAGCAAAACCATCAAATTTTAGTCTAGCTCGTCTTACTAAAAGCGAGGAAGATGGGTTAGTTAAACCGTTATTTAAATTCCAGTTAGACGTACCCAGCATTTGCATTCTCGCACTCATATTCATAGAAAAGGAACTATCCTTACCAATTAGATTAAAAAGTCCTTTGCCAAATTTTGGTGCGTTTGTTTCTTGCGAGGATAAATTCATGCATAGAAATAGAGAAATGCATAGAAATGCATAATTAATTTTCATAATGTATTAGTTTTTGTCACTGCAAATAACTAATTCTAATGTTAAATTAATGTTTCCTATATATTAAAAAAACTGCCTTGGCCAAAGGCAGTTGAATAATCAAAATATTAATTGACAAAAACTAAATATTATGATTTCTAAGCTAATCTTAAGATTACTCAAAAATCAAATTTATTTTTAAACAAATAGTTTTAAAAAAATAAAAAAATGGTTAAGAAATTTTGATAAAAAAATATTATTTCTGGTTTTATTAAAACTCAATTAAAAATTGTTTAACAATTAAATAACAAAAAAGAATTAGGGTTTAAATTTTCTTTTTTTCTAGAGTAGCCATAAAGTCTTTCAAATAAAAAGGTTCAAAGTACGCAACATCTTCAGTAGTCTTGTTTTTAAATTTATGGTGAGCAAGACTAGCCATTGCTTTCGCTGAAGGAAATGCATTGTCTATAAAAACAGCATTTTTATGAAGAATAATTTCTTTGCATTTTTTTGCGCCATCACCTAAAAAATAAACTTTTTGGTTTTGTAATTCCTCTAAAAAAGAATCTTGATCAATTATTTCAGCTTTAGTCTGCCTTACAGTATTGTGGTTTTTGTCATAAATAGCATCGTAAACTTCCATTCTTCTTGCGTCAATCATAGGGATAATAAGACCACTATCAATGCTCAGGGATTGCGCTAAAATTTCCAATGAATTAATTGAAATTAAAGGAATATCGTTAGCAAAACACAATCCTTTTGCTGCGGAAACACCAATGCGTAAACCAGTGTAAGATCCGGGGCCTTTACCTACAGCTATAGCTTCAATTTCTTTAATGGTTAGTTTACTCTCTTGTAAAGCTTCATTAATTAATGGATGAAGCATTTCAGCATGAGAATAATTTCCAGTGTTAATTTCCTTTAAACTAATTAACTCTCCACAATTTGCAATACTAACAGAACAATTTTTAGTAGACGTTTCTATGTGTAATATAGTACTCAAAAACTTTTTGCGTAAAGATAAAGTATAAAAAAACGGCAACCAAAAGTTGCCGTTTTTATATTGTAGATATGGGTTTAATCTAGATTTAAATTTCCATAATAAAACTGAAGCACCTTAGTTTTAAATACAAAATCATATTTGGCTCTAATTAATGCAGATTCAGCACTTACCAATCTATTTCTTACCAAGTCAAAGTCAAATAAAGTACTTGCTCCTAAATTATAACTCTCTTGGGCATTTTTAAAGGCTTCCTTTTGAGATTTCAATGAAATTGTTGCCGCTTCAAAAGTTTTTGAGGCAGCCTTAGCGTCTGCAAATGCTTGCTCAATAGTTTGTTGAAGTTGAAGTTTTTGATTGTCTAGGTTTAATAGAGACAATTCTTTATTAATATAAGATTTAGCAACATTGTTTTTGGTTTGAAACCTATTGAATATTGGAATATTTAAAGATAGTGATATCCCATAAGTAACTCTGTCTCTAAGAACTTGTTGAAAGAAATATTCATTTTTTTGCCCAGGGAATAGGTTATTCATTTGGTTAAAATAGGAGGTTCCACCACTAACATTATAACTCAGGCTAGGTAAAAAAGCTCCTTTAGATAGTTCTATATTTAAGTCTGCGTTTTTTATGCCTAATTCTGCATTTTTAATTTGAGGCTGATTGGTTAATGCTTTTTCATAAACAACTTCTGAAGTCTCATACAGTAAAAGACCCGAAGGTGAATTTACATTCATGTCTTCTATGTCAAATCCTACTGAAGATATTTGCAACAATTGAGCTAAATTTAGTAAGGCTATGGTTAGTGTGTTTTCACGAGCAATTACATTTTGTTGATCGTTGGCAGCTGTAGATTGAGTGTTTAAAAGATCACCTTTAGGGATAATACCAGCGTCATATCTTTGGCTAGCTGCTTCAACTTGTTTTTTGCTAATTTCTGCTTGAACCTTGGCTACAGATAAATTCTCTTTTGCAAAAAGAATATTTAAGTACCCGTTAACAACAAAAAGAGAAACGTCATTTTGTGCTTTTTCTAAATCTAGTTTACTTGATTCTACACCCAATTGAGCTTGTTTGTACGAATTTAAATTTCTAAATCCATTGAATATTGTACCATTGATTCCAAGATTAAACCGAGCGTTAACATTGGTTGTGTTTTTTAATACTCCTGTTTGATCTGGAGACAATCCTGAATTAATTCCTCCACTAGTACTTGCTCCAATACTTGGCAGAAAATTTCCTTGAGTAATGGCAACATCTCTTTCAGAAAGAGAAATGCTTAGCGCACTTTGTTTAATTGAAATATTATTTTCTAAAGCGTATTCTACACACTTTTTTAATGACCATTTTTCTTGTGAATAACCACTAGAAATCATTAAAAACGAAGCAATCAGTAAAAATTTTATTTTCATTTAAGGTGTTTTATATTTTTTTCGAGTTTATTGTACATTTTTTGCATCAAACGCTCTTCATAAGACGACCAAAATTAGAATATGTTACACGTAACGGCTCTTATTGAAATGTTAATTTTTAACTCCTTTATTATATCTATAGATAAAGTAAAATAATACACCAATTAATAGGTAAGGGAACACCATTAAATAAGTAATACCGTTATTAATACCTTCTGCCATTGTAACATCTCCATTTTCTACAACAGCTTTACACATTGCACACTGAGAATAGGAATAAGGAATACTTGAAAAAATAAAAATAGCAACTAGTAAATAGGATAAATATTTAGACATAGTAGGGAGATATCATTAAGTAAACTATTACTCCAGTTAATGCTACATACAACCAAAGTGGAAAAGTGATTTTAGCAATTTTTTTATGTTCAGCAAATTTTCCAAATTTTGCTCTCATTAGTGTCACTAATACAAAAGGAATAACCACCACAGATAAAACAATGTGGCTAATTAAAATAAAATAATAGATGTATTTAATAACTCCCTCGCCACCAAAAGAAGTAGAATCTGAGGTCATGTGGTAAGCTACATACATCACAAGAAATAATACCGAGCAAATTATTGCTAATGTATTTAATTTTTCATGAAGCTTCCTTTTACCTTTTTTAATAGCAACCACTGCTAAAACAAGTAAAATTGCTGTAATACCATTTATGGTTGCATAGATAGGAGGTAAAAAACTTAGAGGCTCAACATCAAAGCCTAATGCTCTTAAATTTATACCAAATAAAGCAGCAACAGCAACTGGTATAACAATTGAAAGAATTGTTATGCCTGTCTTGTAATTTTTTTCTTTTGATTCGTTAGTATTCATCTAGTAATATTTTAATGTCTTCTTTTAATTCATTTATTTGATTTGGAAACCCATTTTCTTCAATAGCTCTGTAATATAGTATTGGATTTCCTTGTGCATCTTTTCGTGATCTAATGACTCCTTTTTTATCAACGAGAGCAAAAAGCCCAGAATGTTCAAAACCGCCATGATCTATATTTTCGTCTATTCCAGCATATAGTTTAAACCCATTGTTAGATAAATTAAAAACTTCTTCTTCAGATTTACCACTCAGGAGATGCCAGTTTTTATGAATTATACCATTGTTAATGGCATAATCTTTCAATACTTCTTGAGTGTCAATTTTAGGTGTAATTGATATAGAGGCTATCCCGAAATTTAAATTTTTAGCGAATGCTTCTTGAATTAATAACATTTGATCATTCATCATAGGGCAGATGGTGGGACATGTTGTAAAGAAAAACTCTACCACATATACTTTTCCAAGATAGGTGTCATTATTAATGGTTTCTCCGTTTTGGTTTATAAATTCAAACGGAGGTACTTTATCATAAACATATAGTTGACTTAAATTATCTTCATTATTTTTTTGTGTACTGTTAAGTCTATTGTTGTCAATTAAAGTTTCATTTGAAATTCTATCATCTAAATTTCGAACCACATAAATGCCAAATATCAAAATAATAAAAGAGATGCCTATATATGAATTTTTTCTGCTCATATAACTAGTTTTTTCTATCTGCTTTATTCTTATTTTTAAAAGCAGCTCTGTATTCATAAAGCAGCACTTTTATATCGTCTTCCATTTTATTATTTAACTCTGCAACAGATTCTATATTGTAACCATACATGATTTGATTATCATCATCATCTTGGGTTCTTCCTCTTAGGTTTAGTTCTTTGTCTAGAAGATATACTTTGTTAGAGTATAGAGAGGAATCTAATGAATCTTTTATTTTCAGTGTATTAAATAGTGTTTCAATACTATCATTATTCATGGATAGAAAATTCCATTTAGACATATCGGTAAAAGCACTTAGATCAGATTTTAATTTATCAACATCATTTTCAGATGATGTTGGGTATACAGCAATGATTTGAAAGGGTCTGTAGCCGTAAAATTCTTTATATATTTTTTGATTTAAATTAAAGAAACCTCCCTTTTTTGAGGCAATATCATTTCCTAAAAAGCACAACACAGTAATGTGATCTGAAAGCGGAATAGAATCTTCGATTGAGTTTAGAACTATAGTATTGGTTAGGGTAGGTAACTTCTTAAAGTTATTAATTCCTGTGGAAAGAATTAAAAAAAACAGCAGAGGAAACACAAACAATGCTATGAGTACAAAACGTTTTTTAGTAAATTTCATAATTAGTGATAAAAAAAGGCGGTTAATAACCACCTTGATTTTATTTTGTTACCAGCGAACTAAGGGCGCTAGTGTACTATATAAATAATCTCCTTCAAATAATAGGAGCGTAACCAGATAAATAATTAAAAACACTGCAGTCCAAACTACAGCTCTTCTAAACCAAGTTTTTTCACCCTCCATATGCATAAATGACCAAGTAATTCCATAGGCTTTGGCTAGAGTTAAAATAATGAATATCCAGTTTAAAGGGCTAGTTCCTAAAAAATTGGTTAAGTGAAGAACTTCTGGTTTGTAGATCCCTAATATAACTTCTACAATTGTTATTGCTGAAAGTATCCAGAATACGTTCCAAATTCTTTTTGTATGAGATTGTGCGTGTGCCATGTATACTATTATTAAAAATTAAACTAGGTAGAAAAATGTAAATACAAATACCCAAACTAAATCTACAAAGTGCCAATACAAACCAACTTTTTCAACCATTTCGTAATGACCTCTTTTTTCATAAGTTCCTAAAATTACATTAAAGAAAACAATAATGTTAAAGACAATTCCTGAGAATACGTGAAAACCATGGAATCCAGTAATGAAGAAAAAGAAATCTGCAAAAATTGTATTTCCATACTCGTTAACCTCCAAGTTAGCTCCTTCTACAATTAACCTAGTTTTAGCTAGCTCTTCAGCTCCCTTTTCTCTGCTGAGAATAGTTTTTTGTTTTTTATCTAAATCAATCAATTCTGTTCTTATTTGAACTTCTGGATTAGCTTCATATGAGCTGATAATTTGAGCGATAGAATATTGTGAAATTGTTCCTTCGTCTTCAAACCACAATCCATTGCCTTTTGTGTGTTGCATTCTGGCATTTCCTCTTTCACCAACAACAAAGTCAGCTAAAGCAATTTGTTTGTAAGTTGCATTACCGTCTTTATCTACACCATTTTGTTTAGTGAATTGTAAAATTTTTCCATCTGTAGTTTTTACAGCTCCATAGGTTCCGTTAATGAAAGTATTCCATTCCCAAGCCTGTGAGCCAACAAAAATGACACCTCCAATGATAGTTAGCAACATATAGAGGGTTACTTTTTTCTTATTCATTTGATGTCCAGCATCTACAGCTAAAACCATAGTTACTGATGAAGCAATCAAGACAAAAGTCATAAAAGCTACATATATCATAGGAAATTCACCGTGTACAAAAGGAACGTGTGTAAACACTTCGTCTGCAATTGGCCAAGAATCTATAAATTTAAATCTTGTTAGGCCGTAAGCTGCTAGAAAAGCAGAAAATGTTAAGGCATCAGATACGATAAAAAACCACATCATCATTTTCCCATAACTCGCTCCAAAAGGTTTTACTCCTCCACCTCCCCAAGTAGGTTTGTTATCGTTAGATACAGCAACGTTTGCTTCCATAAATTTTTATATAAAATTTTTTAAATTTTTTGCCAAAATTAATCAATTTTCATCATCTAATAAAATAGAAAAAGAAAAATAAATAAATCCATAAGACATCTACAAAATGCCAGAAGATTGCCCCTAGTTCAAAGCCCAGCAAATCATCTGATGTATATTTATATTTAAAATGATTATAAATTACAACTAGTAATACTAGAATCCCTGCAATTACGTGAAATGCATGCATTAAACTAATACCTATAATGAATGACGTAGATACAGTGCTTGATGGACCTGTGAAAAATAATCCAGCATTTCTTAACTGTTCAAAGCCAGCATATTGTTGCCACATAAACCCAACACCCAATACAAAAGTGATTAATAAAAACACAATAGATAGTTCTCTTTTACCTTTTTTTATAAGATTTTGAGATACACCAATGGTTATACTACTTAATACTATAAGTAGAGTGCTAATATAGAAAGCGTTAGGTAACTCAAAAGTAACCCAATCGTCTCTTTTCATACTGATCACGTATGCACTTGTTAACCCTGCAAAAAACATGACCATACTAATCATGGAAACCCAAAGCATAGGTTTTGCAGATTTTTTTCTCCCAACGGTTAATTCTTTCTCTAAATCTTTTTCGCTAATATTCATAGTTAGTGTAGAAATTTATCGATTACGTATATGATTTGAATCATTGTGATGTATAGGACACTTGATAGCATCAGTTTTCTTGCTTCTATGTTGGTTTGTCTTTTGTGTAACAAAACTCCATAATACAACATAGACAAACCCATTAAAGCTATAATTATTGCTGTAATTGGATGAATGTAAAAATCTCCAGTTAATTTTAGTACTGGAGAGATAGATACCAGTATCATAATTACCGTGTAAAAAATAATTTGTTTGGTTGCAGAATGGTCTTTCCTATCCATAGGAAGCATAATGAACCCAGCTTTTTTATACTCTTCAAATTGTAGCCAACCAATAGACCAAAAATGAGGAAACTGCCAAAAAAATTGAATCATAAATAAAAAACCAGCTTCTATTCCAAACTGATTTGTTGCTGCAACCCAACCCAACATAAATGGAATGGCTCCAGGAATAGCTCCAACAAAAACAGCTAAGGGAGTTACCGGCTTTAAAGGAGTGTAGGCGCAGGTATATAAAAATATAGAGATCGCTCCAAAAAGGGCACTTTTAGGGTTGATGCCATATAAAATTCCAAGACCAATAATAGTAGATATGATGGCAAAAATTAATGCAGTGGTTTTAGACATCCTTCCTGTTGGAATAGGTCTATTCATGGTTCTTTTCATCAAAGAATCTGACTCTTTTTCAATTACTTGATTGAAGGCGTTTGAAGCCGCTACCATTAAAAATCCACCAATACTTAACAAAAAGAGTGTCTGATAATTTATTGTATCTACAGCTAGAAGATATCCGGCTACTGAGGAAAAAACAACACTAAGAGACAAGCCTATCTTTGCGAGTTGTTTGTAGTCTGAAAAGACTCTTCTAAAAGAGATTTTAGTATCGATAGCCGTTGTTAAATTCATTATAAAATAAATCGATTGCAAAGATATTTCATAATAATTGAAATCCAATGGGATTTACTAAATATTCAGTTAAAATAAAATTAAAATAATTTTTAAAAGTCTTTGTAGTTTCCTTTTTTGTTTTAAATTTGCATCCCATTCTGATGAATGGATGTTCATTACATACGACTACGCGAAAGTAGCTCAGGGGTAGAGCATCACCTTGCCAAGGTGAGGGTCGCGGGTTCAAATCCCGTCTTTCGCTCTATTCTACAAAAATATACCAATGCAGAAGTGGTGGAATTGGTAGACACGTTGGACTTAAAATCCAATGGGCAGTAATGCCCGTGCGGGTTCAAGTCCCGCCTTCTGTACAGATGAAAGCTCGAACAAAATGTTCGAGCTTTTTTTATATCTAAAATTGAAGGAAATTTATTTGTATGAGTGTTTTTTATTGTTTTGCTTCTGTTGCTGCAATGACTTTCATTAAAGGCCTCATTTCCCATACAGCTTTTTCCATTTTATCAAATGGTAATCCTTTCATTACACTCTCTCCTGCAAGATGTCTCATAGCATTCGCTAGAGTATCATACGAATCATAAAACATAACCGATGAATAGTCTTTCCCTTGGGGGGTTATTTTAGTTGCCATTCCCCAACCTACCATTCCGTGATCACCCATATTTTTCTTAAAATGTGGTAGCACATATTTTTCAGCACTCGCTGCCATTGCATCTACATCATCAGGTGAAGTAAAATTTAAAAGAACGTATCCTGCAGGTGCAACATTAGGAATTGTCAATTTCATTTGATAGGTGTAACTCCTGTCAAACTTATACTTTGAACCATCACTAAATAATATGTCAGGCTTAATTCCTACCACTTTTTCAGAATTATTCCACCACATATTATTATTTGCAGCTGTATTGATATCTGGATAAGCATTTACCCACAAGTAATTATAATCATCGGGTCCAGGATTTGTGTTTTGTAATAAAGCCCATCCCATAAGGTTTCCGTTGTTTACAGCATCTTGTGCAATTTTTTTACTGTAATTCATTTCTACATTTAAAAATTGTTCTACATCCTCTTGCTCTACTTTTACAGGTGTAAATACAACTATTTGAGCCAGTAAAACATTAATACTGAATAATGCAATTAGTGTACTAAAAATTCTTTTTTTCATCTTAAAATTAATTTATTGGTTAAGAATTCCAAGATAAAATTTTTAATTGTAAAAAACAACTAATAATAATTTTAGATGTTAAGCTTTTCCAATATCTAAATCATTATTTGTCTATTGATTTGTTGATCTAATGATATAAATGTTTCCGTTCTGGATACTCCTTTAATTCTTTGGATATCATTGTTGAGTAAATACATGAGATCTTCATTATTTTTACTCATTATTTTTATTAAAATAGCCCAATTTCCTGTAGTATAATGACTTTCAACCACCTCAGGAATTTGTTTCAATTTTTTTATGGCTGATGAATACATTGCAGCTGAATCTAAAAAAATACCCACAAAGGCAGTGGTGGTGTATCCTAAAGCTTTGGGATTTAAAATTAATTTTGAGCCTGCCATTAAATCTGAATTTTCAAGTTTTCGCAAACGTTGATGAATGGCAGCTCCAGAAATACCAACCTCTCTAGCAATAGATAAAATAGGTGTTCTAGCATCTTCAACGAGTTTTTTAATGATAATTTTATCTATGCCATCAATTTTAATTTTGGTAGCCATATTTTTCTGTTTAGAGTTAATATTATTAGCTGCAAATATAAAAAAAAGGAAAGACATAATGTATGACTTTCCTTTTGTATATTAAATGTAAGCTAAAAAACTTATTTGGCTTTCATTTCAAAACTTTCCATGAATTTTGTAGTATAATTTCCCTTAACATAATCTGGATGATCCATCAATTGCCTGTGGAATGGGATGGTTGTTTTTACGCCTTCAATTATAAATTCGTCAAGTGCTCTTTTCATTTTGTTAATTGCTTCTTCTCTAGTTTGAGCTGTTACTATAAGTTTAGCAATCATTGAGTCGTAATTTGGAGGAATTATATAGCCAGAGTAAACATGCGTATCTAATCGAATTCCGTGTCCGCCTGGAGCATGAAAAGTACTTATTCTCCCTGGAGAAGGTCTGAAATTGTGATAAGGATCTTCAGCATTTATTCTACATTCAATTGAATGTAATTTCGGTAAATAGTTTTTTCCTGAAATTGGAACTCCTGCAGCAACTAAAATTTGCTCCCTTATGAGGTCGTAGTTGATAACTTCTTCAGTAATTGGGTGCTCTACCTGTATACGCGTATTCATTTCCATAAAGTAGAAATTCCTATGCTTATCAACTAAAAACTCAACAGTTCCAGCGCCTTCGTATTTAATATATTCAGCAGCTTTAACGGCTGCTTCTCCCATTCTATCTCTAAGCTCATCAGTCATAAAAGGAGAAGGTGTTTCTTCTGTTAACTTTTGATGACGTCTTTGAACAGAGCAATCTCTTTCAGATAAATGACAAGCTTTTCCATAAGAATCTCCAATAATTTGAATTTCAATATGTCTTGGCTCTTCAATAAGTTTTTCTAGATACATGGCGTCATTACCAAAAGATGCTTTTGCTTCTTGTCTGGCTGAATCCCAAGATTCTTGGAGGTCTTCAGCTTTCCAAACCGCTCTCATTCCTTTTCCACCACCCCCAGCAGTTGCTTTAAGCATTACAGGATATCCAGCCTCATTGGCTAGTTTTTCACATTCTTTAAAATCTTCAATAATACCCTCAGAGCCTGGTATACAAGGAACTCCTGCAGAAATCATAGTTGATTTAGCAGAGGCCTTATCTCCCATTTGATCAATCATTTCTGCCGTGGCTCCAATAAATTTAATTTCATGCTCTTCACATAACTTGGAGAACTTTGCATTCTCTGATAAAAAACCATATCCGGGGTGAATAGCATCGGCATTAGTAATCTCAGCCGCTGCAATAACATTAGACATTTTTAAATAAGAATCTACACTTGGAGCAGGACCAATACATACAGCTTCATCAGCAAACTTGACATGTAAACTTTCTGAGTCTGCTGTTGAATAGATAGCTACAGTTTTTATTCCCATCTCTTTACAAGTTCTAATAACTCTTAGAGCAATTTCTCCTCGGTTGGCAATCAATATTTTTTTAAACATAATTGTGTTATTTTATCCTTAATATTATAAAATCGTATTAGAAATATAAGATTAAGAGGGGTCTACCAAGAATAAAGGTTGATCAAACTCTACTGGAGAAGAGTCTTCAATAAGTACTTTAACGATAGTCCCTGAAACTTCGGATTCTATTTCATTGAAAAGTTTCATGGCTTCAATAATACAAACTGTATCACCAACATTAATGGTACTTCCTACCTCAACAAATAAAGGTTTTTCAGGAGATGGTTTTCTGTATAATGTACCAATAATGGGTGATTTAATAGTAACATACTTAGATTCTTTATCGGAATCATTACTTGTTGTTTTCTTAGGTGTTTCACTTGGCGTCTCTACTGGAGCAGCCTGAATAACTTGTGGTGGAGCCATCATTGGAGCAGGCTGAGTGTAAGTAACTTCTGTTTTTTCAGATCCAGTTTTAATGGTGATTTTTATATCTTCCATTTCTAACTTAACTTCATTAGCACCAGATTTGGCTACAAATTTGATGAGACTTTGAATTTCTTTAATATCCATTCTATTTAGTTTTAGTTGTTTTATATTATGAATTATAGCTCCATTTAAGATAGATAGCTCCCCATGTGAAACCACCTCCAAATGCTGCAAATATTAAATTATCTCCTTTTTTTAATTGATTTTCATAATCTGCTAGCAGCAACGGTAAGGTTGCTGAAGTTGTATTTCCATACTTATGAATGTTCATCATTACTTTTGAGGCGTCTACATTTACTCTTTTAGCAGTAGCCTCAATAATTCTTTTATTCGCTTGATGAGGAACCAACCAGTTTATATCATCGTTTGTAAGTTGGTTTCGTATAAGCATTTTTTCAGCAACATCTGCCATATTTGAGACGGCAAACTTAAAAACAGTTTTCCCCTCTTGATGAACAAAGTGTTGTCCACTTTTTAATGTATCCTTTGAAACAGGAAGTATTGAACCACCAGCTTCTATTTTTAAAAACTCTCTACCAGCCCCATCACTTCTCAAATATTCATCTTGTAGCCCCATCCCTTCAGAATTTGGCTCAAAAAGAACGGCACCAGCCCCATCTCCAAATATGATACAAGTAGCTCTATCTGTATAATCAATGATAGATGACATTTTATCGGCTCCTATTAGTAATACTTTTTTATACCTGCCAGATGCTATGTAGGAAGCTGCAGTAGACATTCCATATAAAAAACTTGAACATGCGGCTTGTAAGTCATAAGCAAATGCATTTGTTGCTCCTATTTCTGTAGCAGTAAAAACAGCGGTAGAGGCAACTGGTAAATCTGGTGTCGCAGTAGCAACAATAACCATATCAATTTCTTTTGGATCTATATTTGATTTATGCAGTAAATCTTTGGCTGCTCTTATAGCCATGTAAGAGGTTCCTTGATTTGGCTCTTTTAGAATTCTTCTTTCTTTAATTCCAGTTCTTGAAGTAATCCAATCATCATTGGTTTCCACAAGAGTTTCTAGTTCTTTATTGGTTAAAATGTAATCAGGAAGATATTTCCCAACTGCTGTTATAGCTGCAGTTATTTTTGACATATAATAACTTATTATGAGAAGTTTTTTTCTTGATTTTCCCCTCTCTTTAATCGGGTGACTAAAGTAGTAAAAATTATTTTAGTTTTTTTTAATAAAATGGGCAAAAACAATCATTTTTTATTCAAAAACAGAAAAAAACCCTCAAAAAGAGGGTTTTTTTCATATTTTTTGAAAATTTACTAAGCTTCAGCAGTAGAAGATTCTAATACTATTTGTCCTCTATAATATAGCTTTCCTTCATGCCAATGAGCTCTATGATATAAATGAGCCTCTCCTGTTGTTGGATCTACTGCAATCTGTTGATTAGATGCTTTATAATGAGTTCTCCTCTTATCTCTTCTAGTTTTAGATATTTTTCTCTTAGGATGTGCCATTTTATGTGTTTTTTTCTTTAATTAAACTTTTTAACTTGTCCCAACGCGGGTCAATACTATCTTTATTTTTTGAAGAATTATTTTCTTTTACTTCTAATTCTTTTAATTTATTGAGGGCTTCTGAATTCATAGTGCCATTTAGTACATCTGGATGAACTTTTTTGATTGGCACAGAGAGTATGATGAGTTCATAAATGAACTGACTTACATTTATTTCGAAATATTCATGAGGAATAATGAGCATTTCCTCATTATCATCATTGAATTCTATACCAAATTTAATTACTAAAGGCATAGTGCCCTTAACTTCTTGTTCATAAGGTTCAAGTGAAATATCACAATCAACATTAACAAACCCCTTTACATTAAAATGTAATTCAAAAAAGGTAGGTTTTTTGTCAAAAACTAATTTAACCTGAAGCTTACTACTATTAAACTCATTGAAATCAAAAGCTTCAAAGAACGTGTTGTCAATTTCATATTCAAATAAATGTTTTCCTTGTTTTAATCCTACAAAAGGGATATTAAAATTTTTCAAGTTTGACATTACAAGCGAATGAATTTGAGCGTGCAAATATAATAAAATGTTTTAATTATATATTGTTTTTTAACATCAAAATATTTACCGTTTTTTTGGCCTTAAAACATTTTGAGTGAGTTCTTTATATTCATTTCTGTTTTTGAATATTTTAATACCTGTAAAAACAGCTTCTTTAAAGGAATCTGGGTTTGCTTTTCCTTTCCCAGCGATATCAAAAGCAGTCCCGTGGTCTGGTGAGATTCTTATATGACTTAGACCTGCAGTGAAATTAACACCATTACCAAAAGTAAGGGCTTTAAAAGGGGCTAACCCCTGATCGTGATACATCGCTAGTACACCATCAAATTGTTTGTAGGCTTCAGAACCAAAAAACCCATCTGCTGCATAAGGGCCATAAACAAAAATACCTTTTTCATGAATTGATTGTATGGTAGGTTTAATTAAGTTATTTTCTTCTTCACCAATGACGCCATTGTCTCCTGAATGCGGATTTAATCCTAAAACAGCTATTTTTGGTTTGTTAATATTGAAATCTTGTTTTAAAGAATTATTGAGAATTTTAACTTTACTTTCTATGAGCTCAGGAGTTATAGTTTCGGCTATTTTTGAAATGGGAATATGTCCAGTAATGAGACCAATTCTTAAAAAATCATTCATTAAAATCATTAAACTTTCTCCTTCTAAATTGCGCTCTAAAAACTCTGTATGTCCAGAAAAATTAAATTCCTCAGACTGAATCGTATCTTTATTAATTGGAGCAGTGATAAGGATATCGATTTCATCTTTTTTTAATGATTTGGTAGCTTCATTAAGTGATTTAAAAGCATATTGACCTCCAATTTTAGTTCCATTTCCAATTTCTAATTTTACCTCTTCATTCCAAACAGTTAAAAGATTTATCTGACCCCCTCTAATTTGTTCAATAGATTTAATTTCGTGAATATGGGTTTCTATATTTAATATTTTTTTGTGAGCAGAAATAACTTTAGATGAACCAAATAAAATTGGAGTGCAAAAATCTAGCATTCTTTTATCTTCAAATGTTTTCAAGATAACCTCAATTCCTACACCATTTATATCTCCAAGAGATATTCCAACTATGATTTTACCTTTTTTATTCATATCTAAAAGTTAATATGTCTATTTTTGTACATCACAAAAGTAATTAAATTTATAGACATGTTTACTGGAATCATTGAGACATTAGGGCGCGTTGTAAAGATTGAAAATGATAAAGGAAATACTCATTTTACAATTCAATCAGACATTACAAACGAGTTAAAAGTAGACCAAAGTGTTGCGCACAATGGGGTTTGTTTAACTGTAGTTGAAATTAAAGAGGATACCTATATTGTTACCGCTATTAAAGAAACATTAGACAAAACCAATTTGGGGACCTTATCTAAAAATGACCTCGTTAATATTGAAAGAGCAATGAAGTTAGGGGATAGATTAGATGGGCATATTGTTCAAGGACATGTTGATCAAACCGCCATATGCACTCAAGTATCTGAGAATGATGGAAGTTGGTTCTATACTTTTGAATATTCTGCTGAAGCCAATAACATTACCATAGAGAAAGGATCAATAACAGTGAACGGTGTAAGTCTTACTGTTGTAGATTCGAAAAAAACTCAGTTTAGTGTTGCCATTATTCCATATACTTACGAACACACAGGTTTCTCTGAATTTAAAAAAGGAACCCTCGTTAATTTAGAATTTGATGTCATTGGGAAGTATGTAGCAAGACTTCAAGGGTATTAATTATTTTATATATTGCAATACAATATATTCACAACAATGAAAAAAATAGCCTTATTAGTTTTATTTACTTTTGTCTTGAGCTGTAATAATGAAAGTAAAAAAGATACTGTAACCGATGCAAACGCTCAATTAGAAAAAGATATAGAAATGTATATAAATCTCTGGGATGATTTTCTGTTTAATAGAGATCCCAGTGTAATTAATAGTAAAACTTTTACCGAAGATTGTATTGTTGTTACTGCTAATGGTGATATTGTAGGGATAGAAGCAACTAAAGCATTTTACTCGAATTATTTAAGTGGATTTACAGAAATAGAATGGGAAATCAAGGAAACTTTTGGCCAAGGAAATAAACTTATCAAACACTATAATTTCAAAGGAAAACATACTGGAGATTTTTTTGGGATACCTGCTTCTGGCAATTATCTAGACTTATCCGGAACTACTATAGTAACCATGAGGGATGGAAAAATTGCAAAAGAACACGACTTTTTTAATATGCAAACCATACTTGATCAACTTACAAAATCTAAGGGAGATATAGTTATAGACAAACAAAAATCTATAAACTAATACTATTCTAGAGTTTTATTTAATTCAGCATCTAATTCTTCAAGAGTATACTTATAAAGCATTAGTAAAGATTTCTTAGTTTCAAAATACTTTTGTTGAATGATTAAATTTGATTTTAAAACGGGGTTTTTATCTATAGCAATTTTTAATAATTTTGAATATTCGTCGATACTAATTTGAGAATCATTGGACGCTACGAAAAGTTCAGGATGATTTTTTGTAATGATTTCTATTAGATGTTCTTTAAGTAATTTTTCATATTGAACTGAGGTGTTTATGTTTGAGAAGTTTATGGTATGAAGTCTAGTTAGTGCTTCTTTAACTCCTTCAGATTTAATAAACTTAAAACTTCCTGTATTAATAATAGAAATATATCTATTCATTGGGGGTTCAAAATCTCTGTAATAAATCAAATTATATTCAACTCTGCTTTTACTTGAAGTAATTTCTTTAATAGCATTAATTTGAAATTCTGAGCTTAAAAACATAGCATATAAATCTATGTCGTCTTGCCAGTATTTCATTCGATCATTGGTGTACTTTTTAATATCCTCAATTTCGGTTTTTAGTTGATTTAAAATTTTTACTCGTTCTTTATTTTCGTTTTTTTCTACTGCTACTTGATTTACCCAAAAAGAAACAGAAATACCTAGAACAATGACTGTAAATTCTAACAGATATTTAATGGCATACTTTTTAAATCTCTTATTTTTCATAATTCTAATTTACAAAAATTTAGTGTTTGACTATACTATTAATAAAACTACTTATTGTTTGGTTTTTTTAACTGATTTCACAGTTATTTTAATAAACTTATACCTAAACTTAGTTTTCAGTAAGAACTTGTAGCTTCATTACGAAACAATAAAAAAGCCCTACATTTCTGTAGAGCTTTAAGTAACGTGTGGACCCACAAGGGCTCGAACCTTGGACCCCCTGATTATGAGTCAGGTGCTCTAACCAGCTGAGCTATGGGTCCTAATTACAGTCGACAAATGTAACACTTTTAAATAATTTTAATCGTCAAATAAATAAAAAATTTATTTATCTCTTGCCATTAAAAAAGATCCAAAATCTTTAAGTTTTTGTCTATTTAATTCACTGATATTCATGTTTTTTAGAATATCAAAAGCAGTTTCAGTGTATTCGTGAATCAATTTTTGAATTAAAGCAGGGATGTCACATTGTTCAAAAATTCGTTTTACTTCATCAATTTTAATGGAATTATCTTCTAGTTTTTGTTTGTAAAAAAATTCTAGCTTTTGTTTATCATGAGCATCAGATAGCTCCATTGCTTTTAGGTACAAATATGTTTTTTTATTTTCAATAATATCACCACCTATCTGTTTCCCAAATGTTTCTGGATTTCCAAAAGTATCAAGATAATCATCTTGTAATTGAAAAGCTAGACCTAGATTTATACCGAACTCATACAATAAATCTGCATTTTTATCTGACGATTCCGCGACAATAGCTCCCATTTTTAACGCAGCAGCTACCAAAACCGATGTTTTTAGACGAATCATATTAATGTATTCGTCTATAGTAACATCATTTCTAGTTTCAAAATCAATATCTAACTGTTGTCCATCACAAACTTCTAAAGCAGTTTTACTAAATAAAACTGCTAATTTTTGAAATATATTTGGTGGATAACATTCAAAATATTGATAGGCCAATATTAACATGGCATCACCAGAAAGGATTCCTCTATTTAAATCCCATTTTTCATGAACTGTTTTTTTGCCTCTTCTTAAAGGTGCATCGTCCATAATATCGTCATGCACTAGGGTGAAATTATGAAAAACTTCAACTGCTAGTGCTGCAGGAAATGCTTTCTTATAATCTTTGGATAAGATCTCAGCAGCCATTAGCGTTAAAATAGGACGGATACGTTTTCCGGAAAGTTGTAGGATATAATTTATGGGTTCATATAGATTTTTTGGTTCTCTGACCCACTCTTTTTTGTCAAGGTATTGTTGAAATTCCTTTTGGTATGATGTTAAATCCAAAGTTGATAATAGTTTCAACAAAAATAAGATTAAAGATTTATTTTAATGTTAAGAATGTTAAAAAATCATTAAACTCAGGAAACTATTTTTGTTTCTAAAGTTTCCAATGTATTTTTGTGCTGTTTTATGAAAAAGAAAATACTACATAATGCTACAGAGATGTTCTTAAACATAGGCTTTAAGAGTGTTACTATGGATGATATTGCTGCAAATTCAGGAATTTCAAAAAAAACAATCTATGCACATTTTGCGAATAAAATTCAATTAGTAGAGGCCGCTACACTTCATATATTTGATATTATTTCAAAGGGGATCGATATTATTCATGAACAGCAACAAAATCCAATTATAGAATTATTTGAGATGAAAAGGTTTGTGATGAAGCATTTAAAAGATGAAAAATCTTCTCCACAATACCAACTTCAAAAATACTATCCTAAAATTTTCAAAAACTTAAAACACAAACAATTTGAGTTAATGCAAGAATTGTTCAAAGAAAATTTAACGAAAGGCATTGAACAAAAGTTATATAGAGACGATATTGATATTGATTTTACAGCGAGAATTTATTTTAACGGAATGTTAGGAATAAAAAACAAAGATTTATTTCCTCTTGTTAATTATTCAATGAATACACTCACCTCCTATCATTTAGAATATCATTTAAGAGGTATTTGTTCACAAAAAGGCATAAAAGAATTAGAAAAACAATTACAAAATTAATTAATGAAAAAGAATTTAATACTTATCCTAAGCCTATTTTTTAGTCTTCCAAGTTTTGCTCAAGAAACAAAGATTTTGTTGTCTTTAGAGGAAGCTATCAAAATGGCACTGGATAATAGTTACAACACAAAAGCATCAAGAAATAATGTCTTATCAGCTAAAGAAACTGTTTGGGAAACAACTGCTACAGGCCTACCACAAATAGATGCAAAAGTCAATTATCAGAATTTTATAAAACAACCTGTTTCTTTATTACCCTCAGCGGCTTTCGATAATACGGCCTCTGTTGTTCAGACAGTTGAAGATTATTTTGATATCCCTTCAAACAGAGAACCAGAGTTACCAGAAGGTTTTATACCCGTAGTTTTTGGAACTCAACAGAATGTAAATGCATCTGTGACAGTAACACAGTTATTATTTGACGGTTCTTATTTAGTTGGTTTACAGGCCTCTAGAGCTTTTTTAAAAATTTCTGAACAAGCCAATGAAAAAACTGAAATTTTAACAAGAGAGGCTGTAGTGAACGCTTATGGAAATGTTTTAGTGACAGAAAAAAGTATTTCTATTCTTGAAGGAAACCTTAAAATTATTGAGAAGAATTTGAACGATGCAAAAAAGATTTATGAAAATGGGTTCAATGAACAAGAAGATGTTGAGCAGTTAGAAATCACTTTTGGAACTTTGAAAAATCAATTGTATAATTTACAAAGAATGAAAGGGATTGCATATCAAATGCTAAACCTCTCATTGGGAGTTTCCATTAATACTGCTATTGAGCTAACTGATAGTCTAGATTCTTTAGCAGAGTCGAATATTGATTTAGCACTTATCTCTAAACCATTTGAATTGTCTAATCATATTGATTTTAAAATTGCAGAAAACGACAGGGAATCAAAAAGGCTTATAATGCAATTGGAAAAAAGTAAAGCTTTACCAAGTTTGTCAGCTTTTGTAAACTATGGGAAACAAGCCTTTTCAGATTCATTTACTTTTTTTAGAGGCAATCAACAATGGTTTGATTCATCTTTGATGGGAGTGAGTTTAAATGTACCAATTTTTAGTAGCCTAGGAAGAAAAGCTAAAACCTCTCAAGCAAGAATAGCTTTAGAAACAGCTGATATTAGATTAGAGGAAACAAGGCAAAGATTAGGCTTACTGGCTGAAAAAGCAAAAAATGAATACCAATTAAGCATAGAAAATTACAATACAGCAAAGAAAAATGTTGATTTATCAGAACGTATTGAAAGAAAACAACGAACTAAATTTTTTGAGGGAATTTCTTCAAGTTTTGACCTATTACAAGCTCAAAATCAATTATTTACTCAGCAACAAAATTATGTGCAATCCATGCTAGATATGATCGCTAAAAAAGCGGCATTAGAAACCGCCCTAAATATTCCAATTAAATAAAAAAAAATTATGAAAAATATATATTTATTACTATCGACGGTACTTATTTTAAATGCCTGTAGTGACAAAAAGGAGCCTACGTTAGAGGAAATTTTAGCTACTAATAGCGTAGATCAAATCACATCAGAAAAAATTAAAATTGATGCAGCGTTACAGGAATTAACCCTCAATCTAAATAAATTAAACAGAAAATTAAACAGTTTAAATAAGGATAAAAATACGCCTTTAATTACAACTTTTAAAGTACAAGAAGAGGTCTTTACTCATTATATAGAACTCCAAGGGAATGTTCAAACAAAACAAAACATTCTGGTATATCCAGAAGTCCCTGGTATTTTAAAAGAGGTTTTGGTTAAGGAGGGACAATATGTGAATAAGGGTCAAATTTTAGCTGTAATTGATGATGGTGGATTAGCTCAACAAGTTCTTTTATCTCAAACTAATGAACAATTAGCAAAAACTACTTTTGAACGTCAGAAAAGATTGTGGAATGATAAAATTGGTTCTGAAATACAGTTTTTACAAGCTAAAGCATCTTATAAATCACAAAAAAATACTACAAAACAGCTAAAACAACAACTAAAGAAGTTTACTGTTTATGCCCCTTTCTCGGGAATAATTGATGATGTTTTTAAGGAAAAAGGAACCGTGGTAGCTCCAGGGCAACAGTCGGAATTGTTTAGAGTTATAAACCTTTCAAATATGTATATTGAAACAGACGTTCCAGAAAATTATATTACAAGCATTACAAAAGGCAAAAAGGTAGAAGTTAATTTTCCAATCTTAGGAAAAATAGTTAATTCAAAAATCAGACAAGTAGGAAACTTTATAAACCCTACCAATAGATCTTTTAAAATAGAGGTTGGAGTTCCAAACCAAGACTTAGATATTAAACCAAATCTAACTGCAAAATTAAAATTAAACGATTATACCAACACAAAAGCAATTTTAATTCCACAATCGATTATCTCTGAAAATGCAGAGGGTCAACAATTTATTTATGTTGTAAAAGATAAAGAAGAAAACAATTTAGCTGTTGCAGAAAGATTAGTGATTGAAACCGGAAAAACTCAAGGAAATTTTATTGAAGTAACAAAAAACCTCATTACAGACACAGAGATTATTTTGGAGGGTGCAAGAAGTGTTAATAATGGTCAGGCTGTAAAAGTGATCAATAAAACTAATTAAAAATGGCCAAAATTAATAATAAAGTAGACAAAGAGTTTAAACTTTCGTCCTGGGCAATAAACAATAAAACTACCATTTATGTTTTAATGTTTCTATTTCTCTATCTGGGAATTACCTCTTATTTCACGATGCCAAGAGAAAATTTCCCAGAAATAAGTGAAACAAAAATTTACATTAGTTCTGTATTTCCTGGCAATACAGCTGAAGATATTGAGAAATTAATTACAACACCACTAGAAGATAAATTAAAATCGGTCAGTAATGTCGTTGAAATTACCTCTACATCACAAGAAGATTATTCCATTATTACTGTAGAGTTCGATGAAAATATTGAAGTTGATAAGGCAAAACAGAAGGTCAAAGACGAAATAGATCAAGAAACAGCAGGTGAAGATTGGCCTACATTTAATGGGGCAAAAGTTACACCCAATGTTTTTGAACTGAGTATGTCTGAAGAAGTTCCAATACTAAATATTAATATTTCAGGGAATTACCCAGTTTCTAAATTAAAAGAATTTGGAGAGTATTTACAGGATGAAATAGAGGACCTCCCCGAAATTAAGAAAGTAGCTATTCGAGGAGCTCAAGATAAAGAAATTGAAGTAGCTGTAGATATTTATAAAATGATGTCAGCAAAAGTTAGTTTTGATGATATTACAAATGCTATTAGCCGAGGAAATGTAACCATGTCTGCTGGTAATTTTATCACCAGTCAGCAGCGAAGAACGATCAGAATTATAGGAGAAATTAAATCTCCTAAAGATTTGCTTGATTTTGTGATTAAATCTGAAAAAGGGAATTCAATTTATTTAAAAGATGTGGCTAAAATTTCTTTTAAAGACAAAGACAAAACAACATATGCAAGAGAAAAAGGTTCGGCTGTTGTGATGTTAGATGTTAAAAAAAGAAGTGGAGAAAATATGGTAGCTGCTGCCGACAAAATAGGAGAAATTGTTGCTCAAGCAAAAGAAAAAAATTTTCCGATAGATTTGGAGGTAAACATTACAAATGATCAATCCCCTAAAACAATTGGTCAAGTAGATGACTTAGTTAATAACATCATTTTTGGAGTTATTTTAGTAGTGATTGTTCTTATGTTTTTTCTTGGTTTTAAGAATGCAATTTTTGTTGGTTTTGCTATACCAATGTCAATGTTCATGTCTTTAATGATTTTAGGCGTTCTAGGATATACACTAAATACCATGGTGCTATTTGGATTAATTATGGGACTCGGAATGTTGGTAGATAATGGAATTGTAGTTGTTGAGAATGTATATCGATTGATGGATGAGGAAGGAATGAGTAGAATTGATGCTGCTAAGAAAGGAATTGGAGAAATTGCATTTCCCATTATTATTTCAACAGCGACAACTGTTGCAGCTTTTATTCCTTTAGGACTTTGGCCTGGAATTATGGGTCAGTTTATGGTGATTTTACCCATCACACTATCTATTGTTTTAGGCTCATCATTATTTGTTGCTATTTTCTTTAATTCAGTTTTAGTATCACAATTTATGAGTACTGAAGATAAAGACATGCCATTAAAAAATATTATAAAATTAACAGGTATCATGTTACTCATTGGCCTACTCTTTTTCTTTTTTGGAGGTAAATACAATGCCCTAGGAACTCTCATCATATTCGTTGCAATTATGTTTTGGGTGTATAGATTTATTTTAAGAAAAGCTGCGAATTATTTTCAAAAACATACGCTAGTAACTCTAGAAAACTGGTATGAAAGACAATTAAAAAAAGCGTTAACAGGCTGGAAACCCTATGTGCTAGTTGCGGCAACTTTTGTATTATTAGTCGTTGCTTTTAGTGGTTTTGGATGGTCTTTACAAGAGGAGAGAACCAAAGTTGAGTTTTTCCCAGATAATAAACCCAATCAAATCATTGTCTATATAGAATATCCTCAAGGAACAGATATTGAAAAAACAAATGAAATTACTACAGAAATTGAACAAAAAGTTTTTGAGGTCTTAAATAATGAGATGTACACTGATGATGGTTACAATTTCCTTGTAGAAAGTACTGTTTCTCAAGTTGGAGAAGGAGCTGGGAATCCTGAAAAAGATGGAGGATCTTCTGCAGAAATGCCACATAAAGGTAAAATTACAGCCTCCATGCGTGAGTTTAAATACCGAAGAGGCGAGGATAGTGAACTGTTACGACAAAAAGTTCAAGCTGCCTTAGTTGGCATATATCCTGGTGTTCTCATTTCTGTTGAGAAAGATGCAAACGGTCCTCCTGCAGGATCACCAATTAATATTGAACTTAATGGAGAAGATTATGAACAATTGATTTTTACTGCGCAAAGAATGCGAGACTATCTCAATACGCAAAGCATTCCTGGTGTAGACGAGCTTAAAATAGATGTAAATAAATCTAAGCCAGGAATGCAAGTGATAGTAGATAGAAAAAAGGCTGGTGAACTAGGGGTTTCTACAGGTCAAGTTGGTCAACAATTAAGGGCTTCCATATTTGGAAACAAAGCAGGGATTTATAAAGAAAATGGAGAAGATTATGACATCTATGTTCGCTTTAATAAAGATGACAGATACAATACAAGTGCAGTCTTTAATCAAAAAATCACCTTCAGAGATCAAGCAACGGGTAAAATTAAGGAGATTCCAGTTTCTGCTGTGGCTTCTCAAATGAATAGCTCTGGTTTTAGTGCTATCAAACACAAGAATACCAGAAGAGTTGTTACAGTTTATTCTGCCTTATCACCAGGTGAAACAGATGCAGGTGCCGTAGTGGCTAGAATTGAAAATTCAATGAAAAAATTCAATGATTTACCTGAAGGAGTAAAAATAGATTATACAGGTCAAATAGAAGAAGAGAAAAAACAAATGAATTTTTTAGTTGGTGCTTTCATAACAGGGTTGTTATTAATATTTTTCATTTTAATTTTTCAATTTAACTCAGTTTCAAAACCAGGAATAATCATGTTAGCGATCTTTTTGAGTTTAATAGGTGTTTTTGGTGGTTTGGTGCTTTCTGGAGCTCCTTTTGTGATCATGATGACTATGGTTGGAATTATTGCTCTTGCAGGAATTGTAGTAAATAATGGTGTTGTATTATTAGATTATGCAGAGCTATTAATTCGTAGGAGAAAATTACAAGATGGCATACCTGAATCAAATTATTTACCCCTAGAAAGTTTATATGAAACTGTTGTAAAAGCAGGAAAAGCTAGATTACGCCCTGTACTATTAACAGCCATTACCACTATACTAGGATTAATACCGCTAGCCATAGGTTTAAATATAAACTTTTTCACGTTATTTAGTAGCTTTAACGCAAATATTTATATGGGTGGAGATAATGTTGTTTTTTGGGGGCCTCTTGCAAAAACAGTCATTTATGGGTTGTTAATAGCTACATTTCTAACCTTAATCGTAGTTCCAATTTTATTCTTCTTGGTAACTAAATTTAAGATGAGATTGAAAGGGTTACTAAAAACAACCTAAAGACTTTAAAACATCACCTTTAACAATATTACTTTAAGAGGATTTAACCCCATGGGTTTCATCCTCTTTTTGTATTTTCGAAATCATGATGCAAAACAAAAAATCCTTCACGGTTGATGAACTTCAAAAAAAAATGGAGTATTACTGTGTTTACCAAGACCGCTGTCATCAAGAGGTAGAGCGGAAAATGGCTGAATATCAATTAATACCTGAAGCAAAAGAAAAGATTTTATTGTATTTAATTGAGCATAATTTTTTAAATGAAGAACGTTTTTCTAAAAGTTTTGCTCGAGGAAAATTTAGAATTAAAAACTGGGGGAAACAACGAATAATTAGAGAATTAAAATCTAAAAACATTTCGAATTACAATATTAACTCTGCTCTAAAAGAGATTGATGACGAAGATTATTTAGAAACTATTTATAGGATTACAAAGAATAGAAATCATACCATTACAGAAAAGAATATTTATAAAAGGAAAAAAAAATTACAAGACTTTCTAATGCGAAAAGGGTATGAATATGACTTAATCTTTAAAACAGTGAATGCTGTTATTGGATAGATTTTAAAACTTTTTTCAAGTAATTTATTTAATATCTTTCACCATAAGCTGAATTGAAGTGTTTCCTTTCCATTCATTTTCATCAATAGTATATACAATATCAAAATTGTTTTGGATTGAATTTATTTTATCACCCAAACCAAAACCTATAGCATTATATGTTTTTTGATCTGCTCCGTTAATGATATTTAATTTTAAGTGACTCTTGTCTGCACCAACCCTTTTACCGTAACCATTGTCTCTAACAGAATGAGTTGTGAAGACAGGCTTCATGTTTTTTGGGCCAAATGGCCCCATTTGTTTAAGTATTCTAAAAAATTTTGGAGTAATATCTGACAAATCTAGAGCAGAATCAATAGTAATTTCAGGGATTAATAATTCTTTATCAATAGTTTTTTTGACTACTGCTTCAAATTTTTCTTTAAAAGGGAGGTACTGATCGGGGGATAATGTTAAACCGGCAGCATATTTATGACCTCCAAATTGTTCAAGATATTCTGAGGATTGTTCTAATGCTTCGTATATATCAAAACCTTTTACAGATCTGGCTGAGGCAGCAAGTTTATCACCACTTTTGGTAAAAACTAATGTGGGCCTGTAATAAGACTCTATGAGTCTAGAAGCCACAATGCCAATAACACCTTTATGCCAATCTTTAGAATAAACAACCGTTGAAAATTTTTCCTCTTCATCAGCTGATTTAATTTGTTGTAGAGCTTCATAGGTAATTTTTTTATCGATTTCTTTTCTTTCTAAATTAAAGGTTTCAATGGAATTAGCAAAATTTAATGCTGCTTCATAATCCATTTCAGTTAATAGTTCTACAGCGTAATTTCCATGTCTCATTCTTCCTGCAGCATTAATTCTTGGAGCAATAATGAAAACAACATCAGTAATGGTCAATATATTTTTTTTCACTCCCTGAATAATTGCTTTAATTCCATTTCTAGGGTTTGAATTAATCACCTGTAAGCCAAAATAGGTAAGTATTCTATTTTCACCAGTTATAGGAACTATATCTGCTGCAATAGCAGTGGCTACTAAATCTAAGTATTGTGTTAAATCTTCTAGAGTTTGTCCTCTTTTTGAAGCTAAGGCTTGAATTAATTTAAATCCTACACCACAACCACACAATTCTTCAAAAGGATAGTTGCAATCCACTCTTTTTGCGTTTAAAACTGCTACTGCTTTCGGTATTTTATCGCCAGGTTTATGATGATCGCAAATAATAAAATCAATATTATTTTGTGTGGCATAATTGACTTTCTCTATAGCCTTGATTCCGCAATCTAGAGCTATAATTAGCGAAAAATTATGATCAGTTGCAAAATCAATTCCTTGGGTTGAAATTCCGTATCCTTCATCATATCTGTCTGGGATGTAGGTCGCTACATGATTTGTAATTGTTTTTAAATAGGAGGAAACTAGAGAAACGGCTGTAGTTCCATCTACATCATAATCTCCATAAATAAGAATATTTTCATCGTTGGCAATTGCCTTTTCGATTCTAGAAACAGCAATATCCATATCTTTTAACAAGAAGGGGTCATGAAGATCATCTAATGAAGGGCGAAAAAATTTTTTTGCTTGCTCAAAAGTATGAACACCTCTTTGAACTAAAAGTGAAGATAAAACTCTATCAATAGAAAGTTCCTCAGATAGTTGATCAACTAAGGATAGGTTAGGTGCTGTTTTTAAAGTCCAACGCATGGCAATTTTTATTCCCCATGAAGATACACTTCTGTGGTTACTTTTGCAAATTGACGAAACATTTCCATCACACCACAGTATTGATCTACAGATAATTTAACAGCTTTATTTATTTTATCTTCTTGTAGATCATTTCCATAAAAATGGTATTCTACAACTACTTTGTGATAATATCTTGGGTGCTCTTCTGTAAGTTCTCCATGAACAATCATTTTAAAATCTTCTACCTCGGCTCTCATTTTTTTCAATAATGATACGACATCCAAACCTGAGCATCCTGCTAAAGAAGATAGCATTAATGCTTTTGGGCGCAATCCTTTGTTTTCAATTCCTTCATCAGGAGCATCCATAAAAAGGGTTTCTTCACTTGGATTGTCTGATTCAAATACCATATTTTCTTTCCAAACGGTAGTTACTGTATTATGTGCCATAATTTTTTATTTTTAACAAAAGTAATAACAATGATTCAATAAATCTTACGTTATATTTACATTTGATTTAATACCTTGTTTAAATCACAATAGGGCCTTTGAAGATTGCATTTTATGAAAAATAAACTTATAATTATTTTTATCCTTTTCTTATCGTATTCGTCTTTTTCTCAAACCCCTGAAGATGCGAAGAAAAAATATCCCATAAGAAAAGTCATTAACAAAAATAATATAGCGTTATCAACTTCTATCAATACAGATTTTAATTATAATTTCTGTGATGACGATGGTGACGGCACTATGACAATAGATCTAACCACCATATTAGATGAAGTACAAGTTACTGTCGGTGGAGATTTAATTTCAGATAATCCTAAATTACTGATTGGTACTTCTACTGGTGTACTTTTAGAGATTGATGATGTTTTACAATCCCCAATCATTTCACCGATATGTAGCCTTCCTGATTCCTCTTTTGATGTGGCTATCAATTCTGATGGGGAGTTTTTTACAACAAATAATGCGATTATTGAAAAAATAGAGGAAAGTGATTGTTCAACAGAGATTATATTGACATCTGGAGGGAATTCCTTGTCTTTTGATACACAAAATAATTTGTATTTCAATGATTCTTCTCAAATCCCTTCAGCTGTGTATCGATTGGATGCAGGACTTTCATCGGTACCGTATCTTTGGCATGATTTTCAAAATGGTATTCCTGGTGGGGATTTTGTGATTTTGGGTAATTATATGTACATCGCCTGGAAAAGTGCCAGTGGAACGGACCAGCTATATAAAGTCACCATAGATGAAGACTTTAATTATATTTCTCACGAATCACTAGGGTCATTGAGGTTTAATACTTTTGGGCTAGCTAGTGAACAAGGGGTTCTTTACGGTGTGACTCCTGAAGAGATTTATAGAATCAATTTGAGCACCTCTGTACCCACTTTTGAGACGATTCTATGGAATGATTTTGCAGTTGGTGCTTGGTGGGGGGCCGCAGGATTTAGTGAAGCCATTGCCTTTTCATCTTCAGCTCATCTTAGCCAATTAGATGCAGATGATAATGACAATCCATTACCTAATTCTTGGACAAATACTACTCCAGAAAGTCAAACGGTCTATATAAGGACCGAAGAAATTACCAGCGGTAATTATGTAGTCACACCAGTTACTATTCGGATTCATCAAACTCCAATCATTGAAAATACTCCCCCTGATTTAGAAGCATGTGATTTTGATAGTAATGGTGCTGAAATTTTTGATTTAACGCCCCAAACCAGTTTAATTCTAGGGGCTCAAGATTCAAGCCAGTTTGAAGTCATTTTTTCTAATGAAAACACGTTTACTAATCTTATTACAACTCCTCAAAACTACATCAGTACTTCACCTCTTGAAACCATTTTTTTTAGAATAATAAATAGCAATGAATCCACATGTTTTTCTGAGGGACAATTCAATCTAACGTTTACTGATGAAGTGAATTGTATTCAAAATGAGCCTCCTGTACTTTTTGCAGATTCAAGGGAAGCCTATTGTCCTTTAAGTGAAATTAAAATTGCAGAGAACTTTACCATTACAGATCCTGATGATACAGGATTAGACTTTTTTACGGTTCAAATATCTTCAGGATACTCAATTTCTGATGATCTTTTGACATTAACAGGTACTCACCCCACGATTTCTACAACTTGGAATGCTATTGAAGGGAAGCTTATTTTAGAACCAAATGCTCCTGCAACTCAAATACTGTACGAAGACCTTCAAACAGCAGTTAGAGAAATTGTTTTCAGCAGCACTGATGCAAATATTAGTGGTGAAAAGTTTTTTTCTTTAACCATTGGTGATGGAAATTATTTGCCATCTACCGAACATTTTTATGTATATATTGAAAATATTGGAATCACTTGGTCTCAGGCAAAAAATTTAGCTGAATCATCCTCTTATTTTGGTTTGCAAGGCTATCTAGCAACTATTTTGTCAGAGGATGAAAATAACATATCTGCAGAACAAATATCAGGTACTGGCTGGATTGGTGCAAGTGATGAAGGGACTGAGGGTGTTTGGAATTGGGTTACTGGTCCGGAAGCAGGAACTAATTTTTGGAATGGTACTTTTACCGGTGGACCTGTTGGAGGACTCTTTAGTAATTGGAACACAAATGAACCGAATCAGTCCGGAAATGAAGATTATGCTCATATTACAGACAATTCAGTTGGAATTACTGGGTCTTGGAATGATTTACCAAATGTAGGTGGAGTCGGACCCTATGAGCCAAAAGGCTATATTGTAGAATATGGAGGTATGCCTGGAGATCCAATTCTCAATATTTCAGCCAGCACAAGTATCTACATCCCTGAAATTACAGGGACCACCACCGACAGAACCTGTACCAGCGGAAGTGTATCCCTATCAGCTACAGTTTCTGAAGGAGAAATTTATTGGTATGATGCTCTTACAGATGGAAATCTTTTATTCACTGGAGATACATTTAGTACACCATCGCTTACCAGTTCAACAACATATTATGTAGCTGCATCTCCAGAAGGATGTGCTACAACAGAAAGAATAGCAGTAGAAGCTATTGTAGATGATACTCCGGTTCTACTGCCATCACCACTAGATATTAATCGTTGTGATGAGAACAGAGTTGGTTTTGTTGATTTTGATTTAATTGCAGATCAAACCCCTCAAATACTAAACAGCTTAGATCCAATTTTAAATCCAGACCTTACAGACTTTGAAGTATTGTATTTTGACAATCTTCTTGATGCAGACGCAAATACTACTGCTGCAATCATTGCGAATCCTTATCGAGTAAATACCTCTGATAACCCTACTATTTATGCTAGAATTCATAATATTAACAACACTACGTGTTATTCTGTTGTTGAATTTAACCTTAAAGTAACTGATACCCCTACACCTACTCAACCCTCAGAATACAGACTTTGTGACGATACAACTTCTGCCGGAGGAGATACTGACGGAGTTTCAAGTTTTCTTTTAAACACAAAAGATGCAGAGATTCTAGCCACTGTGACCAATCCTGGTGATTATTTTATTTCTTATCATACAGATTTTATAGATGCACAAACTAGTAGTACCTCTAATGCCATTGACAAGAACTCTGATTATGAGGTGACCCTTTCTCAAAGAATATATGTAAGAATTGAAAATATAGACAATGTAGCTTGTAATGCAATTTCAGATGACAGTCCTGGGAGTACTTTTACTTCTTTTGAATTGATTGTAGACCCTTTACCAGTTATCAATGATCCAGTAGAGCTTAAGCTCTGTGACGAAGATCAAGATGGTTTTACAAGTTTTGACCTTACCCTGGCTAATGCCTTAATCTCCTTAAATTCTGCCAATGAAACTTTTCAGTACTACCCCACAGAGTTGGACGCAGAGAATACTACCAATGAAATTTTAGATTTCACTAATTATTCAAATGTAGTGGATACTAATGATGTTGTTTGGGTACGAACAACTAACATAACTAATTGTTACAGGATTTCGCAAGTAAATCTAGAGGTTACAAATACAGAAATCCCTACTACTTTTCAACGTAGCTTTTCTGAATGTGACGACTTTTTAGATATCAATGGAAATGATACGGCCAATAATGACGATACGGATGGAGTTTCAAGTTTTGATTTTAGTGCTGTAACTAATGAAATTATTGCTTTATTTCCAGCATCACAGACGATCAACGTATCTTACTATGAATCATTAGCTGATGCCAATAATCTTGTAAATCCAATCTTTAATACTAGTAGTTATAGAAATATTATATCACCCTTTTCTCAACAAATCTATATTCGAGTAGATAATCCTGCCGATATCAGTTGTGCTTATACAGGAACTCACATTACTTTAACTGTCAATCCAGTTCCGGAGATAGATGTAATTCCTAGTCTTGAGATTTGTGATGATGCAAATGATGGTGATGACACCAACGGCTTTGTTCAGTCTATAGACCTTGAAAGTCATACCCCGATCATTCTTGGAACCCAAAATCCAGCCAACTATACAGTGACGTATCATTCAAACGAATCTGATGCTGCATCAGGGTCCAGTTCATTAAGTTCACCTTTTACCAATACCACAGCAAATCAACAAACAATTTATGTTCGATTAATTAATAATTTAACAGGATGTTTGGTAGATCGACGTAGTTTTGAAGTTGTTATAAATCCTTTACCTGTCATCACAGATACAGTAGAACTCAAACAATGTGATGATGATACTGATGGGTTTTCATTGTTTAATTTGAATGAAGCTGCTTCTGATATCTCTACCAATT
>JAYOAM010000003.1:0-212106 GCA_038104255.1 Flavobacterium sp.
TTCCTGGAGGTACCACAAAAAAATCCGAACAAATCTGTTCGGATTTTTTGTTTTCTGATATTAAATCATTTGTAGGTTAGTCAATTCTTGTTTGGTTAGTTCTCTCCAACGTCCTCTTGGAAGATTTTTTTTAGTTAAGCCTGCAAAAAGAACTCTATCTAATTTTACAACTTTATATCCAACATGTTCAAATATTTTTCGAACAATTCTATTTCTTCCAGAATGAATTTCTATACCTACCTCATTTTTTGTTCTTCCCTCAACGTAAGAAATTGCATCAATAAAAACTTTTTTACCCTCTATAATAACTTCACCTCTAAGCTTTTGCAGATCTTTCAAATCTAATTTTCTGTCAAGTGTAGCATGATATAATTTTTTAACATTATGTTTAGGATGAGTTAATTTTTTTGCTAACTCTCCATCATTGGTAAATAGCAGAAGACCAGTAGTCATTCTATCTAATCTTCCAACAGGATAAATTCTTTCAGAGGCCGCATTAGAAACCAATTCCATAACCGTTTTTCTTCCACGATCGTCGTCCATAGTAGTAATATAATTCTTGGGCTTATTTAAAAGAACATATTTCTTTTTTTCAGGAGAAATGGAGGTACCGTCAAAACGAACCTCATCATTTGGTTGAACCTTATATCCCATTTCGGTAACTAATTTACCGTTTACTGTTACACTTCCGTGCTCTATATAAGTATCTGCCTCTCTTCTTGAACAAACACCTGAGTTAGATATAAATTTATTAAGCCTAATGCCACTAATATTTGTTTGTTTTTGTGTTGATGAAGGTTTCTTAAAGTCTTTACGAAAGGAATTTTTTCTTTGTGAAGTGTTGCCTTTTCTTGCTTGTCGTCCTCCCGACGATTTACGATTTGAATTCATTTAATAATTTTCGGCAAATGTAATCATTAATTATTGTTTAAAACAAATTGACTTTAATCTGATAAACATTTTTACAATGATGCCCCAGTATTATTATTTGAGTGTATTAATTACCTGATCTATAATTAAGGAAGTATCTATAAATACCAAACTAAAAACACCAATCAATAATAATATTTTAAGAGTCGTATGGATAATGGTATATTCTTTCTTTTTTGATGATTTTATTAAAACTGCACCAATAATGATAAATGAGACTACCATTAAATAAAAATAATACTTCATAAATGATATTGCTGGATGTTTTAAAAGAATAAGTATGGTAAACAATGCAAAAAACAATAAGACAATAGAAAATAATTTAGTGTTTCTTTCACCATATGCTACTGGAAAAGTTTTATAATTACTAGCTACTGCACCTTTCATGTTTTCCAAGTCTTTTATAAGTTCTCTAACCATAATGACTAAAAATAAAAAAACAGCATGTATAAAAATTATATTAGAAAAATTTTTAAAGTACACAAAAATGACAAAAAATGGTAAAATTGTAAGTAGTGAGGCTGCCATCAAACCTGTTAAAGGGTATCTTTTGAGTTTGTGTGAATAAAACCAAATACCGAAGATGTATGATGAAAAAAATAAGGAAGCTTTCCAGGAAACTAAAAATCCTGATAGAACTCCAACTATATTTAATAAAAAATAAATAGACAATATCGTTTCTTGTTTCACATAACTATCAAGACCAGATTTATAAGGTCTATTTATTTTATCTGCTTTAATGTCATAAAAATTATTGATTATATAACCACCAGCAACTACACATACAGTAGCAAATACAACAAAAAAAAGATGTAAATCAAATATGACAGTTGTAATTGATTTTTTTGGAGAAAAAATAAAAATAGAAGCTAGATATTGAGCAATTACAAGAACTAAAATATTATAACCTCTAACTACTGAAAGTAAACTGAAAATTTTATAAAATAAAGAAGTTTTTTTAGCTTTCTCCATAAGTGAAGAAGTTAAAATCTGTATACTAGTTCTAATTTATAACCTCTCAGAGAAGTTTTTGCTTTTTCATAGTCTTGAGCGAAACCTAAAATATAACCTCCTCCACCGGAACCACATAACTTAAGATAATAATCGTTTGTTTGAATGCCTTGTTCCCAAACTTTATGAAAGGCATTAGGTATCATAGGTTTAAAATTTGTGAGAACCAGTTTGGATAATTTTTTAACATTACCAAACAAGGAAGATACATTTCCATGCAAAAAATTATCTATACACGCGTCAGTATATTTAGAAAATTCCTCATTAAGCATCTTCCTAAACCCTTCATTTTTCATTTTATTCATGAAAATATTTACCATAGGTTCAGTTTCACCAACTTGTTCAGAATCTAACAAAAATACAGCTCCTTTTCCTTCTTTCTGTGATGGAATTCCGGCAGGCTCAATATTAGTCTTTGAATTAATTAAAATTGGGAGACTTAAATAGCTGTTTAGTGGATCTAGACCAGAACTTTTACCATGAAAAAAAGACTCCATGAATGAAAAAATTGCTTTTAAGTTTAGCAATTTATCTCTTGTTAAATTTTCAAGGATCGTAATTTTATCCTTTGCATATTGATCATAAATAGAGGCAACTAGTGCACCTGAACTTCCAACACCATAACCTTGAGGAATTGAAGAATCAAAATACATACCCAAATCGATGTCTTCTTTAAAATTTTTAAAATTAAACGATACTAAATCTGTTGAAGTGTTTTTTAGATAGTGATAGAATTTAACTAAGTTTTCATTTGACTTCTTTGCATCTCCAGTAAGGTTTGAATCAGATTTTAAAGCTCCATTATAAGAATTATAGGGTATGGCTAGACCTTTTGAATCTTTGATAATGCCGTATTCACCAAACAATAAAATCTTAGCGTAAAATAGAGGACCTTTCATAGGGTGTAAATTATGATTCAAATATACAAATAATTACTCTTCATTAGGATAATACACATCTCGATAAAAAGTAGTCCATTCTCCTACTTTTTCACCATTTCTATATTTTCCTTTGGTTTTTATCTTGCCTGTCTTATAGTAAATTTTCCAGGCTCTTTCCCTAACTCCTTTACCAAAAACGCCATCTACTTTTAATTCTCCTGTTGGATAATATTCTTTATAAGGACCATCTAAAATACCATTTTTATACTTTTCTGTTTTCAAAACTGAACCATCCTCATAAAAGTAAGTTACTAATCCTTTGAAATTTTCTTTTTTGATGACCAAAGAACTGGCTTTACCTTCTCTATATTTTGCACCGCTTTTATAATAGTCAACAATTAAATAAACACTTCTCTTTTTGTTAGGAATGGGTCTATAAAAAATTCCATTTTCTTCACTAACCTGATCATGATTTTTATCTAACCAAACGATTACTTGAGTAAATGATAAAAAAAGAAATGAAACAAGTGTGAGGAGAGTAAAAACAGAGATTCTAGAAAAAAAGATCTTCATATAAATTATAAATTAACGGCTCCTAAACCAACAATATCACAAATATAATGATTTTTTTGACAGAACTTAGATAGCTCATTATCAATTAATTGAAGTATATTTTTAGATTCATTTGCAGGATACAAAACATGAACATTAGCTCCTGCATCTAGTGTGAAACACACCTTACTCCCCGTATTACTTCTATACCTCCAAATGGAATTGATTATTTCTAAAGTATTAGGTTTCATTAAAATAAAATAGGGGTTACTTGTTAACATCATTGCATGCAAACTCAAAGCTTCACTTTCCACCAAGTTGATAAAAGAATCTATCTCACCGTTTTGTAAAATTTCTGAAATGGTCGCTAAATTTTCATTGGCTTGATCAAATCTTTGGGAAGCAAATGGATGATTGTGCATTAAATCGTGTCCAACTGAACTGCTTACCTGCTTTTCTCCTTTATCAACTAATAAAATTGCATCATGATAGTTTTTAAAAACTTCATGAACTTCATAGGGAAATGGAACTCCATATACATCTGAACTTCCTTTGATGTTTGGATGTTGCCCCCAAACTACTAAAGGGCCTTCTATACTTCTACTGGCACTTCCAGATCCTAATCTCGCCAAAAAAGATGCTTTCTTACGTATAAAATCATCGGTTAATTCAACTCTACTAAGCGATTTTTCTAAACTCATTAAACACATGGCTATAGCACTCATACCACTTGCAGAAGACGCTATTCCGCTACTATGAGGAAAAGAATTCTCTGAATGTATTACCATAGTATAAGTTGTTAAGTATGGGCAATATTCTAGAATTCTTTCAAAGAACTTCGCAATTTTCGGCTTAAAATCTTCTTTCTTTTTCCCTTCAAAAAACAACTCAAAGTTGATATAATTATCAGCTTCAGAATTACTTTTTTTGGTAAAATCTATTGTTGTAATGGTATGACTGTTACTCAACGTAAAACTTATGGAAGCATTTTTTGGAATTTGCGGTTCTGTTTTTCCCCAATATTTTACCAATGCAATATTGCTGGGTGTTTTCCAAGTAAAGGAAGTTTTTGTTATTTTATTTTGAAGAGAATTCGGAATAAATTGCTGTGTATCCAAGCCTAAGATTTTGCTACAAATATAGCAGTTTTTGACTTATTTACCCGCCAACTTTTGTAAGACATTTTCCTTATAAGATCTGCTAATTGGTATCGCTTTTTTATCTAACTCTAAAAACTCGTTGGTAAAAGAATCTATTTTTGGAATCGAAACGATATAAGATCTGTGGGTTCTTAGAAATTCATTAGAAGGCAATTTAGACTCTATATTGCTAATGGTTTCTCTCGTTATGATGGTTTCTTTATCTGTGAAAATTTTCACATAGTCACTTAAACTTTCTATGTAATTAATTTCCTTGAATCGAACTTTTACCATTTTACGATCTGAACGAACAAAGATGAACGTTTCTTTTGCTTCACTAACAATTTCTTGTTTGATGATTTCTTTGGAAACATGCAAATCAAAGTATTTTTGAACAGCTTTTAAAAATCGATCAAATGAAATAGGTTTTAATAAATAATCTACCGCTTGTAAATCAAAACCTTCTATGGCATATTCTCGATAAGCAGTTGTAAAAATTACCTGACTCTTATGCTGAATAGATTTTGCCAAAGACAAACCAGATATCTTTGGCATATTGATGTCTAAAAAAATTAGTTGAATCGATTCTTTTTGTAACACAGAAAATGCCTCAGAAACATTTTTGCAGGTTGCCACCAATTCTAAATTATGAATTTTACCCACAAAAGAACTAATAATTTCTCTTGCCATTGGCTCATCATCCACAATCATACAAGTTACTCTATCAGACATTCTTTATACTTTTTAATCCGCTCAATTGCAAGGTTAAACTTACTTTAAAACGTTGGTCGTTTTCATTTATTTCTAAGGTATGTGCATTCGGATACAACATCTTTAATCTCTTTTGGATGTTTTCTAAACCGATTCCGTCTTCACTTTTAGATTTTTCAATAATAGAATTCTCCACTTCAAATAAAAGTGTATCGTCGATTTTTTTAATTAAAATATTAATAACCAAAACTCCATTTACAATAGCGCCATGTTTAAAACTATTTTCAACAAAAGGAATCAACATCATTGGAGCGATATTGATATTTTCAACAGCACTTTCTTTAATTAAATTGACTTGCAATGTGTCATGAAATCTTAGTTTTTCTAAGGTGATATAATCTTCTAAATGATTGATTTCATTTTCTAGAAACACCGTTGGTTTTTCGATTTGATATAAAATATAATCTAACAAATTAGATAATTTTAAAATCATTTCTGGAGCTTCATCACCTTTTTTTAGTGCAAAACCATAAATGGTATTTAAGGAGTTAAACAAGAAATGAGGATGTATTTGCATCTTCAAGAATTTTAACTCTTGTTCTTTTAATTGCAATTGAGTTTGTAAAATTTTATTCTTTAAATCTTCGTTTTTTACAATGGATTTGTAATTATGAAGTATCAAACTTAAAGTCACCACAATTAATACTACAAAAAAGACCCCCAAAATAATAAACGGCAATGTTTTGGTAATAGGCGATGCATTTTCTGGGTTTAGATCTGCCAAATAAACCAAGGCAAATAATACGCTAATAATAATAGCATAAATAGATAGAATAAGTGTGTATATTGTATAAAGTATAAAACTTTTATAAAGCTTTTTAAGTAAGTATTTTGGGACTAAAAAATAAACTACAAAGTAGCTAATCGTCATTGTTATAGGCATTAAAAAAGCCGAAAACAATTGAATGTAGGTTTTTTGATTGCTCCCAAATCCTAAGAAATAATTGTAGAAAAAATAAATGATCACCCAAAAAAAAGAGTGGACAATTAATTTTAAAGCGTATTCTTTTATTTTACCAAAGGATAACATCATCTTGCAATAATACTATTTTTCTACACCTACCATTATTTATTACGTTCAAATTCTAATTTTAGCTGGTTTTTGACATGTTTTTGCAGATATTTACAAAACCAAGGCTTATTTGGTCGATTTTAGTTTTGTTTTGGTTACTTATCGATTAAACAAAAAACCAACAAACATTAAAAATACATTTGACATCAAATAACAATTAAAAACTAAAAATATGAATTTTAAAATGACAGCTCAATTAATGAAACCCTTATTTGCTAATTTATTAAACGAAGGTGGACCACTTTTTATGTACACACTTTTAATTACGCTTATTATCTGTATTGGATTAATCGTAAAAGCACTTTTAAAAGGTGATGAAAATGGTAAAACTCAAAAACTAATCGCTTCTGTAAGTTTGTTTGCATTGGTGTGGGGTTTCTTGGGACAAATTATTGGTTTAATTACCGCTTTCGATTTTATTCAATCTTTTGGAAATGTAAAACCAGAAATTATTGCTGGAGGAATTAAAGTAGCTTCTTTATCGCCCGCTTTTGGTATGGTGGTTTTCTTAATTGCTAGATTGGGAATTATTGCTTTAATTCTTAAGAAAAAATAACTACGATAACTCAAAAATATCAATACCCATTTCTCGATAGAAATGGGTATTTTTGTTTTAAATTGTATTCAATTGGAAAGAAAAATAAAACTTTTGTGGGATTTTAGAGGCCCAGATGCCCTTGAAACTGCAAAACACCACACCATTCATTTAAAAGAATTTGCTGCAATCGAAAATCTTCCATTTCATGAGATAGACATCAAAGAACTGAATCCAATGCTCTGTGCTGCCTTCATAGTAGTTAATGAATCTGACATGAAAGTGTATAGAGATGCCTTAAAACCTCAAAGAGGTGAGTTAGTTTAGAAAGTTATTTAATTTCATAATGTTTCTTAAGTATACTAGATTACGAGGGTTTCAATGCAATTTTAAAAAAAATCATTTATTTTCGTAAGAGGCAAAGAAATACATATGAAAATACCAGCATTCTCAATCAAAACTCACTTATTACTCTTAATTTTATTTTGTACACTTTTTAGCTGTCAGAATTCTGAAGTATTTTTTGAAGACTCATTGTGTATTGAAAATATTTCTACGATAGACCCAGAAATTGGATTGTTAGAAGACCAAACGATTATTATTAAAGCAGGGAAAATAATTCAAATCTCACCTTCTCAAGACCTTCAATTAGCTAAAGAAAACACCATTATAGATGGTACTGATAAATTTATGATTCCTGGGTTATGGGATGCTCATATTCACTTTTCTTTCATCAAAGAAATGGCTCCAAATATGCTAGATTTATTTTTAGCTTATGGTATTACTAGTGTGAGAGATACAGGGGGAGATATTGATTTTGTAAATACTTGGAAAGAAATATCTCTAGCCAACCCTACAGATGCTCCAAGAGTAATGGTAGCTGGGCCACTTCTTGATGGCAACCCGAATGTATATGATGGTAGTGATCATAGTCATCCTCCACTTTCTGTTGGATTGAAAACTGTTGAGGATGTAACTAATAAAATTAACGAATTAGATAGTTTGAAAGTAGATTTCCTGAAAGCATATGAAATGTTGACTCCTGAACAATTTAAAGAGGTAACAAAACTTGCCAAAGAAAAAGGGCTAAAAGTAACTGGCCACGTACCATTAAGTATGGATGTAATTGGTGCCTCTAATGCAGGATTAAACAGCATGGAACATTTTAGAAACTTAGAATTGTCTTGCGCCTCTAATTCAGATGAATTGTTACTAGAAAGACAAGAACTGTTAGCATCTGGAAAACAGGATAAAGGAGGGGTTTTGCGTTCAAGAATACACAAAAAACAAAGAGAGGTTGCTCTACAAAACTTTAATGAAAGCAAAGCTGATGAAGTTTTAGAGGTCTTGAAAAAAAATGATACTTGGCAAATTCCTACACTCACATTAAATACCGCTTTTGCAAGAAGACCCTTTGCTGCAAAAGAGTGGCAAAAAAGTTTTTCTTATTTACCAAAAAACATACAAGAACAATGGCTAAATTACATCAATAATCTAGTAAAAAAAGAGGTAGTACCCTTCAATAAAGAATACGCTAAATGGATGTTTAATATGACCAAACGAGTTCATAACAAAGGAATTAAAATTATGGCGGGTACAGATACCCCAATTTTCTTTTTAACACCTGGCCTCAGCTTACATGAGGAATTAGCAGTTTTAGTAGAAGCTGGCTTATCTCCTTTAGAGGCTTTGAAAAGTGCCACCACAAACCCTGCAGCATACTTTAATTTAGAAAACGAGTTAGGAAAAATTGCAATAAATAATTGGGCAGATTTAGTAATCCTTGATGCAAATCCTTTAGAAGACATTAAGAATACCAAGCAAATTAATGCGGTGATCAAACAAGGAAAATATTTTAACAGAGAACTCTTAGATGGTTTATTAAATAACTTAAAAACTAAAGAATAGTCGCATTTAATTACCAGTTTAAATTTATCTGCTAGCTAGTGCTTTTGCACACAACCAGCCACCCGTCCAAGCATTCTGAAAATTGAAGCCTCCTGTAACTGCGTCAATATTTAACACCTCACCTACAAAGAATAAGTTATTATATAATTTACTTTCAAAGTTTTTAAAGTTAATATCTCTTAAATCTACTCCACCGGCCGTTACAAACTCTTCTTTAAAGGTACTTTTCCCTTTGGCAGTAAAAACACTTTTAGTAAGTTGATTTGCCAGAGCATCTATCTGATCATGACTTACATCTGCCCAATTAAACGTAGTTTTGATTTTTGATGCTAATACAAAGCGTTCCCATAATCTTTTTGGAATCTCTTCAAAAGGAGATCGAACGATGACTTGTTTTTTGGAGTGTTTCTTTTTTAAATTTAACAATACATTTACAATTTTGTGAGTAGGTCTAGAGAGCCAATCTACCTGCACTTGATACTCATAATTTTTTTCTGCCAAAACTCGTGCTCCAAAAGCAGAGAGTTTTAAAATAGCAGGACCACTCATACCCCAATGTGTAATTAATAATGGACCTGAAGCTTCTAAGTTTGAATCTTCTAATTGAACAGTAGCATTAGGAACCGATATTCCTAATAAGTCTTTAATTCTGGTATCTTTAATATTAAAGGTAAACAATGAGGGTACAGGAGAAATAATAGTGTGTCCCATAGCTTTTGACAACTCCCAAACCTTTTTGCTACTTCCTGCTGCCATGACCACAGCATCACAAACAAATTGCTTTTCTTTGGTAATTAACAACCAAGAATTGGCTTGCTTTTGTATGGTGTTAACTCCATGATTTTTCAGCACAGAAATTCCTAAACGCTTCGTTTTATTGAGAAAACAATCAATAATGGTTTGTGATGAATTGGATTCAGGAAAAACACGATTATCTTTTTCTATTTTTAGAGGAATACCATTATTCTCAAACCATTCAAAGGTATCACCTGTCATAAATTGATGGAACGGACCTAACAATTCTTTTTCACCTCTTGGATAAAATTGCACCAATTCTTTGGGCTCAAAACAAGCATGGGTAACATTGCAACGTCCACCCCCAGAAATTTTTACTTTTTGAAGTACTTCTTTTCCTTTTTCTAGGATCGTAATGTCTAATTCAGGATTCATTTCCTTCGCATTAATTGCTGTGAAAAATCCTGCGGCACCTCCACCAATAATGATTACTTTTTTCATAACACCATATCTGAATACCTTAGAATTGTAGCGTATCCTTTGTCTATGAAATATTGAGGAGTATCTTTATTCCCTGTAGCTAACATAAAATCTCCTCCCCAAGCACCTAGACTCTTTAAAGTTCCAAAATAGTCAGGAAACAAGCGATCTTTCACTGTAGGTAACTCAATAATCGAGGAAATTATTTTTTCATGTTCATGTATCAGTTTTTCAAATTCTAAAAGCTTTTGTTCTTGAATAAGTTGCTTTGAAATTTCTGAAACTAGTTGTATTTCGTTATCTATTTTTTCTCGCTTTTCATTAAACCTTGCAATACCGTCTTTGCTATCTTGTTTTTTATTCAAATGAACAAAAAATAGCTGATCACTAAAACTAGGCTTAAAATCTACTTTTTTTACAATTGGTTGTTGGTTATTAACCTGGTATAGAATTGAGGTATTGTGTTTTGCATTGGCAATATCGTATCCACTTCCTGAAAATGAATTCCACAACAACTGAAAAGCATCAACTTTTGCCCATTGCGCGATATTATTAATTAGTGTAGAAGAAGTTCCTAAACCCCAATCTCTGGGAAACGTAAGATTGGTTTTTACCAAAAACCCTTGTTCAGATTGTAAAAATTCTGGATTCAATTTTCTGGCTTCTACTAAAATATCTTGAAGTGTTTCGGCAATAAAATCTGCACTTCCCTCTTTTTCAGAATTAAAACTTGCATTAACTAATCTAAGTTTTGGAAGGTCAAATACAGCCTCAAACCAACAATCTCCGGTATGGGTGAAACTTGCCCAAATTAATTGATTTTCCTTAATTTTCTCTACTTTTAAATCTTGGCCAAATTTGGTAGGAACTGCCAAAGCAGTGGCTCCTTCTAACACAAGATATTCTCCAGTGAGCAATAATTTTCCGTTAGAGTAGCATGTATTCAAAATTATTTGGTATTTCTTATTTCTTGAAACTTATCAACCACAGCACTATGAGTCACAGTTTTGCCCTCAAAATAATTAGCTATTAGTGTTTTCTCCTGATCATTTGCACCCAATTGATTTAAGATATTCATCAAATGCATTTTCATATGACCGTGTTGTATTCCTTTTGTGGTTAAAGCTCTTAAAGCTGCAAAGTTTTGAGCCAAGCCTGCAGTAGCCATAATCATCATTAATTCTTTTGCTGAGGGTTGTTGTAGCATCCCTAAAGATAATTTTGCTAAAGGATGTAAAGAAGTTAAGCCTCCAACGGTTCCAACAGCCAATGGAACTTCTATCCAAAAACGAAAAATACCATTCGTAATTTCACAATGTGTTAAGCTGGTATAATGCCCAGACCTAGATGCATAGGCATGCACTCCTGCTTCAATGGCTCTAAAATCATTACCAGTAGCTAACACAACTGCATCAATACCATTCATAATCCCTTTATTGTGTGTAACAGCTCTGTGAGGCTCAATACTAGCAATTTGGACTGCTTGATGAAATTTCTTTGCAAATTGCTTTGGATTTTCTCCACCTAACTCTTCAATGTTACAACTCACTTCTGCTCTCACTAGACATTCTGGAACGTAATTGGATAAAATACTCATTACTATTTCTACAGCATCACTTCTAAATTCTTTGGCTATAGCCTCTAGACAAGAATTAATGAAATTTGCACCCATAGAATCTACGGTTTCAAAAGTAACATGAATCTGATAATAGTTTGGTAGTTTCTCAGTTTTGTCTATCAATTGAATATCTAGAATACCTCCACCACGTTTTTCCATATTTTTTGTGATGGATGCTGTAGCTATTTTAAATTGCTCTTTTTTTGAATTGAAATATTGTATCAATTCATTTTTATCACCATCATACATAAAATGTACCTGACCTATTTTAGTCGTAGAAAGTACTTCAGCTTTAAAGCCTCCTCTAGTACTCCAAAATTTAGCCACTAACGAAGCTGCAGCGACTACTGAACTTTCCTCAATAACCATAGGAATTGCATAAGCGGTATTGTTAATAAGAAAGTTAGGCGCTACACCATAGGGTAAATAAAAATTAGAAATGGTATTTTCTATGAAATCATCGTGTAACTGTTGCAATAATTCATCTGAGTTCCAATATTTTTTTATCGTAGAAATTATTTCTGTTTGGTCTGTAAAATAATTAGTAGCTAGCCAATTAATTTTTTCTTCTTTAGTTAATTTAGAAAACCCTGAAATGATTTTAGACATGGATGTCATTTTATTGTATGAAGCAAAGATAAATGAATCAATGAAAACAGTAATATGAATTCAATATTTATACTGTTTTTAGAGTATTTTTTGACGATTTTTCCGTAAACTTGGCAATCAATTCCAAAATATATAATCATAGAATGAAGAATTTATTCATTTTAATCTTAATCACAATTTTTATGAGTTGTGATCAATACAACCCCTCCGCAAATTCAAATAAGGCTTCTGGAACAAAAAAAATAACGGTAGAAGATATCTGGGGATCTACTTTTTCAACCGTCAGAATGAATGCCTTAAATTCTATGAATGGAGATTATTATTCTCTTTTAAATAAAGATGATAGCGGATATTCAAGAGTAGATCAATATAGCTATACCAGTCAAAAAAAAGTAGCCACCATTGTGAATGGGAAAACCCTTAAAAATTTACAAAACTTTGAATCCTATACGTTTAATAATGATGAATCAAAATTAATTTTAGGAAAAAATATAGAAAAGGTTTATAGAAGGTCTACCAAAGGAACCTACTATGTTTACACAGTAAACTCAAAAAAAATAAGCTTAATTGGAAAACAGATTCAAGAACCAACCTTTTCACCTGACAGCAAAAAAGTAGCCTACGCAAAAAATAATAATTTATTCATTTTAGACTTAACCACAAATACCACCATACAAATTACCAAAGACGGGAAATACAATCATATAATTAATGGAACTACAGATTGGGTCTATGAGGAGGAATTTGGTTTTGTGCGAGCCTTTGAATGGAGTAAAGACAGTAAATTTATTGCTTATTTACGTTTTGATGAATCAAAAGTAAAAGAGTTTACAATGGGAGTTACAGGGAATCAGTTGTACCCTTCACAACATGTTTTTAAATATCCCAAAGCAGGAGAAGACAATGCAAAAGTTTCGCTACATGCCTATAATTTAAAAACTCGAAAATCAAAGAAAATAGCTTTAGGGAGTTATGAATACATTCCAAGAATACAATGGTCTAACACTAACCATATTTTGATAGCCACTACTTTAAATCGACACCAAAATGATTTAAAACTTCACAAAGTAAATACACTGAAAAGTAGTTCATCTCTTTTGCTAAATGAAAAAGATGACGCTTATGTGAGTGTTAAAAATGATCTTACATTTTTACAGGACAATAGTTTTATATGGACCAGCGAAAAAGATGGTTACAATCATATTTATCATTATGACTTTAATGGAAAACTTATCAACCAAATTACCAAGGGCAATTGGGAAGTAACCAAATATTATGGATTCCATAAAGAGAAAAAAACCATATACTATCAATCTGCAGAAAACGGGACTATAAATAGAGGTGTTTATAGTATTCATTTAGATGGAACAAATAAAAAATTATTAAGCAATAATACTGGAACAAATACTGCCGCATTTAGCAGTAATTTAAATTACTTTATCAATACACATTCAAGTACAGAAACTCCCCCAATTTACTCGCTTTACTCTGGCGAAGGAGCCATGATTAAAGTGATTAAAGACAATTCAAGCTTAGAAGACAAACTAGAGGATTACATCATTAGTCCAAAAGAATTTTCCACCATTAATATCAATGGAAATGATCTTAATATGTGGATGATTAAACCTTTTGATTTTGATAAACAAAAGAAATACCCATTATTGATGTTTCAGTATTCAGGACCTGGCTCTCAGCAGGTTGCCAATAGATGGAATGGTACTAATGACTATTGGCATCAACTATTAGCGCAGCAAGGAATGATTGTTGTTTGTGTAGATGGAAGAGGTACAGGCTTAAAAGGTAGAGATTTCAAAAAAATAACCCAAAAAGAATTAGGTAAATATGAAGTTGAGGATCAAATTGCTGCTGCCAAAAAATTAGCAGAACGCAATTACATAGATGAAAATAATATTGGTATATGGGGTTGGAGTTATGGAGGTTTTATGAGTACCAATTGTCTCTTAAAAGGAAATGATATCTTTACCACTGCTATTGCTGTTGCTCCTGTAACCTCATGGCGATTTTATGATACCGTATACACAGAACGTTATATGCAAACACCTCAAGAAAATGCCAGTGGTTATGATGATAATTCTCCAATCAATTATGCTGACAAACTACAAGGTAATTATTTGCTAGTTCATGGAACAGGAGATGACAATGTGCATGTACAAAACTCAAGAAGAATGATCAATGCATTGGTAGCAGCTAATAAGCCTTTTGATGTAGCCTTATACCCTGATAGAGCTCACGGAATTAGAAAAGGTGAAAACACTCGCCTTCATTTGTATCATAAAATGACTAACTTTCTCAAAAAACATTTGATTAAAATTTAAATTATACTATAAAAACCTAAATAAGTACACTAATGAGCACAACTATGAAACAACCACACGAAAAAGAAATCTTTGGACACCCCATAGGATTGTATGTATTATTTTTTACAGAAATGTGGGAGCGCTTTTCCTACTACGGAATGAGAGCTATTCTGGTTTTATACTTAGTAGCCGAAACAACTGAGGGAAATGCCGGATTGGGATGGACTAACGGTGAGGCCCTAGCATTATACGGATGGTATACTATGCTAGTTTATGTAGCCTCAATACCCGGAGGTTGGATTGCGGATAAGTTTCTAGGGCAAAAAAAATCTGTTCTTTACGGAGGAATTTTACTTGTTGCAGGTCATAGTATTCTTGCCGTTGAAGAACTTTGGGCTTTTTATTCTGGACTTGGCTTAATTATTTTAGGAGTAGGACTATTGAAACCAAATATTTCCACTATGGTTGGTGGTTTATACAGACAAGGTGATATTAGAAGAGATAAAGGTTTTACTATTTTTTACATAGGTATTAATCTAGGAGCTTTTCTATCTAGCTTAATTGTTGGTTATGTTGGAGAGGTTCATGGATGGCATTATGGTTTTGGATTGGCTGGAATTGGAATGACTCTTGGTTTAGTCCAATATTTATTAGGTCAAAAATATCTAAAAAATGTAGGAAACTTTTATGGAGATTCTGATAATATAGAAGACTTAGAAACAATGAAAAAACCTCTTACTAAAATTGAAAAAGATAGAGTTGTTGTCCTTTTCATATCATTCCTACTTGTTATCGTTTTTTGGGGTGCCTTTGAACAAGCTGGAGGTTTAATGAATATTTATGCAAAAGAAAATACGAATAGAATGCTAATGGGATGGGAAGTTCCTGCATCATGGTTTCAATCACTTAATGCAATGTTTATCATATTTTTAGGTACTAGCGTTGCACTTTATTGGGCAAATAGAAAATTAAAAGGAAAAGTATCCACTTCATTGTTCAAAATGATTATTGGATTAATAATTATGGGGACTGGTTTCTTTTTTATGTCTGCTGCCGCTGCTGAATTTAATTCTACAGGGGCATCAGCAATGTACTGGTTAGTATTGGCTTATCTATTTCATACTGTTGGTGAATTGTGTATTTCACCTGTAGCATTATCATACATTACCAAGCTTGCACCAGTAAAATACGCCTCACTAATGATGGGAGTATATTTTGCAATGACTGGATTTGGAAATAAACTAGCTGGGTTGCTTGGAGAATCTGCAGAAGGGTTAGGAGAATTAACTGTTTTTACTGGAATTGCCATATTTTGTGTAATGTTTGGCTTTTTAGTTCTAGTTTTTAGAAAAAAATTAGAAGTGTTAACCCACAATGCTGAAGACAACGAAAGAATTTTAGAATAACTTTATAGCCACGTGTAAATTATAAATTATGACAACAGATATTGAAAACATGTTTAAAGACAAAGTTCTTGGGCATCCTGCCGGACTTTTTGTTTTATTTTTTACTGAAATGTGGGAACGTTTTTCCTATTATGGAATGCGTGCCATATTAGTAATATTTTTAACTGGAGCCATTACAGGAAATAATCCTGGTTGGGGATGGGATACCTCAGCAGCCCTGTCTTTATTGGGAACCTATGCTCTATTTGTATACCTAACTCCTATTGTTGGAGGTTGGCTTGCAGACAATAAAATAGGGTACAGAATGGCTGTTGTTATTGGAGCACTTTCAATGACACTTGGACATGCTGCTATGGCTGTAGAAACACCTACATTTTTATATATTGGTATTGCATTGCTTATTATTGGTAATGGTTTTTTTAAGCCGAATATGACCTCTATCATATCGAAGATGTATGAAGGTAAAGATGATAAAAAAGATGGTGCCTACAATATATATTATATGGGGGTAAATGCAGGAGCATTTATTGGTATTATGTTATGTGGTTGGGTAGGAGAAAAAATTGGATGGAGCTATGGTTTTGGGCTAGCAGGGATCTTTATGTTTTTAGGCATGCTACAATTTTATTATGCACAAACAATTTTTGGTAGTCTAGGTGATAAACCAAAAAAATCAGACAGTACTGTAGTAAAATCAACAAGTGTCAATAAAACTGAAGAAAAATTAAATCCATTTTCAATTCTTGACTCTTCATTGGTACTTATTTTTATAGTTTCTGCACTAATTTTTATCATTAATGATCCCCTTAGTAAAATTGGTAATATTCAGGCTTTAAATTTTTCAATAGCAGGAATGTCTGACTCGTTATTTTTTGCACTTACAGCGGCCATTACTTTTATTATTTTATTAATTGTTAGAATTCCTAGATATACAAAAATAGAACGTGATAGAATGATAGCTTTTACAATTTTTTGTTTGTTTACCATTTTCTTTTGGGCCGCTTTTGAACAAGCAGCAGGTTCTTTACCCATTTACACAAGAGATTTTACAGATAGAATTCTAGAGGGAACTGCAGGGAGTGTATTCAAAATTATTGATTTGATTGTAACTGTAGTGCCTATGGTAGTTATTACCTATGTACTTTTGAAATTGTTTACTAAAACATTTAGTAAAATTAGCTTGTCTAATATTATTTTAGGGATTAGTTTTTTAATTGTTTGGGCGATTATCATTTATAAATTGTATGTAGAATTTCAAGCAACTGAAACAGAAGTACCTATTACTTGGTTTGCCATTTTAAATTCGTTGTTCATTATCATTTTTGCACCACTTTTTACCAAATGGTGGGATAGCAAATACAACCCACCCGCATCAGTTAAATATGGTTTAGGTTTAATTATAATGGCTATAGGTTTTGGCTTATTAGCATTTGCAACAAAAGACATCCCGTTAGGAGCAAAAACTGCTAAACTAAGTATGATATGGTTAGTACTAGCCTATTTATTTCACACCTTAGGCGAATTATGCTTATCTCCCATGGGGCTATCTTACTTGAGTAAATTAGTTCCTGCTAGAATGGTAGCATTCATGTTTGGAGTATACTACCTAGCCATTGCCATAGGAAATAAATTAGCCCATTATATTGGAGGCGATATTGAAAAAATATCTCAGGAGAGTGGTCTTTCTTATTTCTTCTTAATTTTTACAATAGTTCCTATTGTTTTAGGTCTAGTGTCCTTTGCGTTGCATCCTTTACTTAAAAAGTTAATGCATGGGGTTAGATAAACCAAATTAAAAAAATATTGAAAGCATCATTATTGATGCTTTCTTTTTTATGTAAATTTGTTTACTGAAATTACGATTAATATCCATGAAAAAAATAGGTGCCATTATTTTTTTGTTTTTTTTAACTAGCCAATTCTATGGCCAAAAAGTGAATTGGATATCTTTCGAAGAAGCCATCAAATTAACAAAAGAAAATCCAAAACCTCTACTAATTGATGTGTATACAGATTGGTGTGGGTATTGCAAAAAAATGGATCGAATTACTTACGGTAATAAAATAATATCAGCTTATATTAACGATAATTTTTATCCCGTAAAATTAGATGGTGAGCAAAGAGCAGATTTAGTTTATAACGATTACACTTTTAAGTACAAACCCTCTGGAAGAAATGGATATCATGAGTTTGCTGCTGCACTATTAAATGGAAAACTAAGCTATCCAACTACTGTTTTTATGAATGAAAAATTAGAATTGTTAGACAGAGTTCCAGGGTATCTAAATCCTCGAACTATGGAGCAAGTTATCAGCTACTTTGCTGATGAAAAATATAAAACAGAAACGTGGCAAGACTTTGTTAAAAAATTTGTGAGTCGTTTAAAATAATTGATTTTAATACTCATAAACATAAGCTCCTTTTTCACGAGTAGACCAAAAGGATATTCCTAACTTCAAGCATGAAGTTTTCCAAAAATTTACATCACTTTTATAATTAGACCCATCTGCAATAATTATTGACGGATTGAGTCTTTTAATTAAACGTTCTAGATTAATCTTTGGAGATTGTTGCAACAATATAATTGGCTTTTTCAAATGTTGGATATCATAATTTCCATTTGCATCTACACATAAAATTATCTGACTGTTAACTTGAAGTAAACTGGGTAGTTCATCATAATTTATATGTTGAATATTCTCACCTATAGTATAATTTTTCAAAAGGTTTTGATTATGAATTAAAGTATCCATATTGTGATATATTTTTAAATGAGCTCCTACTCTATTTCCAATAATTGAATTTCTACTTTTATGAAATACTACAAATTGGTTTATTCTTTCAGTTTGATATTTCTCGTAAAAACTAAAAGATTGGAAAATCAAAATCATACTCAAAAAGAGTAGACATCTTTTTACATTTCTATTTAATAAAAATTGAAAACCTACAATTATAGTTACATACGAGAACACCATTTTTATAGCAGAAAATGAAATGTCTGACAATAAAAAAGTTTCTTGTTTGGCTATTAAAGAAACTAACTGATTGAGAGTAGAAATAACGCTAGCGTAAACAGTTACCATAAAATCAGGTAATATCGAAAAAAATGCTAATGTTAAAATAATAATCCCTGTTCCTAGTATTAGTCCTAAAAAAGGAACAATCAGTAAATTAGAAACAAAAAACAATCCAGGAAATTGATGAAAATAAAATAGACTGAGTGGTAAAACACCAATCTGTGCAGCTAAAGAAACCGTAAATAATTGCCACCCTTTGTCTAAAATATTAAATTTTGGAGTCCATAATCTATAAAGCAATGGTTGGATCCAAATTATCCCAAAAACAGCTAAATAACTTAATTGAAAACCTACATCAAATAAAAAAAGAGGCTTCACTAATAATAAAATAAACATAGAAAAAATAAGGGAGTGTTCAACAGCATTTTTTTTATTAAAAAAATATCCTACGGCTACTGCAGAAAACATTGTTACCGATCTTGTCACTGAAGCAGACATGCCAGCTAGCAAAGCAAAAAGCCAAAGAAATAAAATCATTAAAAATAGTTTAATTTCTTTTCCCTTTTTAAAGCTCTCTATAGGTTTAAACATTAAAGACAGTAGCCATAAAATGATGCCTACGTGTAATCCAGAAATGGCCAATATATGAATGGCTCCAGCTTTTGAATAGTTGGCGGTTAACTCAGTTGAAATATCCTGTCTTTGCCCCAATAATAGTGCGTTAATTACAGACAACTCATCCTTTGAAAAAGGATATAATTTTAGTGATTTTTGAAGTTTTGCTCGAATCTTGTGAATAATCCCTAATGGAAATGAAGATTCTTCATCTAGAAATAAAATCTCCTCTTTTGAGGTCTCTATTTGTTGATGAACTCCTTTATCCTCTAAATATTTTTTATAATTAAACTGGTGTGGATTTAACGGTTTATTTACGGGTATAAAATTATTTCTTAGAAGGATTTTATCATTAATATTTAAATTGACCGTAAGACTATCCTTTACAACCTTAAGTAACACTTTTCCTCTTGTAATCTTATGATCAACCTGAATAACCTCAGCAATGTATTTTTGATGATAATTTCCTGGCTTTAAAATGCTTTTAATTTTTAAAACTGCCGATGATTGATCTGCTATATGTTTAACAAAGAAATTCTCAGCTTTTGTTTCATCTCCATTATGGACAATAAAAACACCTACAAGAAAAAAAGTAAGGCCTATAAATAACCCAAAAAACTTAGATTTTTTCAAAAAAAAGCAAATGAGCACAAAAAACAAAAATATATACAGCGTGATTACTATTCCATAATTCCAGCAATTAGTATAAAACTGAAAACCAATCCCCAAAACAAGAAACAGTAAAAAGTGGAAGGGTTTATAACCTAGCAACTTTTCCATAGCAGGTTAAAGTTACTAAAATAATACTATTTAAAATTTGATAATATAAACCGTGCAGTATTCTCAGAAGCTCCCCTTCCTCCTAATTTTTCTTCTAGTGAATTGTAAGTCTCTAATAGTGATGCTCTTCGGTTCACATTCAAAATAAAATTTAATTCTTTGACAAGATTTTTCTTTGTTAAATCATTTTGAATTAATTCTTTGACAACCTCATTATCCATAATCAGATTAACTAGAGAAATAAAGCGAAGTGTGATAATTCTTTTTGCAATTTGATATGAAATTAGACTAGCCTTATAACAAACTACCTGAGGCACTTTAAATAAAGCGGCTTCCAATGTAGCAGTTCCAGAAGTAACAAGGGCAGCATGCGAGATACTCAATAAATCATAGGTTTTATTGTCTACAAAACAAATGTTTTTATTACCCATAAATTTTTTATAGAAAGTATAGCTTTGACTTGGTGCTCCTGCAATTACAAATTGATAATCGGAAAAATCATCAATTAATGATAGCATGATGGATAGCATTTTTGAAATTTCTTGTTTTCTACTTCCAGGCAGTAAAGCTATTATAGGTTTATTACCTATCTGATGCTCTGTTCTAAACTTAACTTCATCAATTTGTTTTCTATTTGCTATGGCATCGATTAAAGGATGCCCAACAAAACTAACATCGAAATTATATTTTTTGTAGAATTCTTTTTCAAAAGGTAGAATTACATACATCTCATCGATGTATTGTTTAATTTTTTCTACTCTATTAGCTCTAGAAGCCCAAACTTGAGGAGAAATATAATACGTAGTTCTAAAGCCTTGAAGTTTTGCCCATTTGGCTATGCGCAAATTAAATCCAGAATTGTCAATAAAAATAAGAACATCTGGTTTGAAATTTAAGATGTCTTTTTTACAGTAGGAGATCATTCCAAGAATCTTATTAAGATTCATAAAAACCTCAACAAATCCCATAAATGCTCTTTCTTTGAAGTGCTTTACAAGAGTTCCTCCAACCTCACTCATCAAATCTCCGCCCCAAAATCTTATTTCTGCTTTGTTGTCATGCTCATACAAAGCCTTCATTAAGTTTGAACCATGAAGATCTCCAGAGGCCTCTCCAGCTATAATATAATATTTCATATCAATGAAATTATTAGGTCAAAATGAAATTAATTTGAGAATAAATTATCAAATCCTTTTGAATTGATGTTAATTTTTAAACTATAATAATTTTAATACAAAGGTAACTAAAGCAGTTAAAATAGAGGCCATTAAAACTCCTCGGGCTCTGTAATCTTGCTTTTTCTTTATAAAAACAAAAAACACAAAGAGATTGGATAGTGATGATAATGCTAATACTTCTGAATATAAATTACCTTCTTTAATCATAAGGATTGTTTCCTCAAATCCATATATTGAAAAGTATTGTAAATACAAAAAGATCCCACAAAGAGTGGCCATCAAGGATACTAGAAAACCGATAAAAATTTCTTTTTTTATAAATCCCATGAATTTATTTTTTGAATCATGTGATGAGCTGTTAAATCAAATTGAACAGGTACAATAGAAACATATCCATTTTCTAAGGCCCAAATGTCGGTATCTTGTCCTTTGTCTTTATTTATGAATTCTCCAGACAACCAATAGTATTCTTTTCCGAATGGGCTTTTTCTTTTATCAAAGTCTTCACGCCAATAACCATTGGCTTGTCTACAAATTTTAATTCCTTTTATATGCTCCTCTTTTAATTTTGGAATGTTTACATTTAAAACGGTAGCTTCAGGAATGCCATTTTTCAAAGCGCTTTGTGTAATTTTTTTAACAAATTGTTTTCCTTGATTAAAATCTGCCTTATAATTAAAATCTAATAATGAAAAACCAATAGCAGGAACACCTTCTATACCAGCTTCTACAGCTGCACTCATTGTTCCTGAATAGATAACATTTATAGATGAATTTGCTCCATGATTTATTCCTGAAACACATAAATCAGGCTTGCGATTTAAAATTTCGTTAATAGCCATTTTAACACAGTCTGCTGGTGTACCAGAACAACTGTATTCAATTTGTGGCCCATCATCTATGGTTATGGGATTACAATGCAATACATTGTCTACTGTTATTGCATGCCCCATTCCACTTTGGGGCCTATCTGGAGCAACAACCACAACATCACCTATGGAATTCATGATTTGAATTAATGCTCTAATTCCAGGTGCTGTAATTCCGTCATCATTTGTAACTAAAATTAAAGGTCTTTTATTTAACATTTTTTAAAAGATTTAGAACAAATGTAAGTCAATTAATCAAGAATATTTTTTAACATTTTGTATAGAGGCTTACATTTGGTTTTTAATTAATTTTGTTAGTATAAGATTTGCTTCTAAAGATCAAAATCTAAGCTAAATTAATACAAATAAGCTCTGCAATATATATAATAAATTCATCCAATAAACAGTTTTACTTTATATGAAAACCAAACGTATCATCACTTTATTTTTTTTCTTATTATTAGTAAGTAATATCAGTTTTGCTATTCCTAAATCTACTAAAGACCAAGATCCTGAAAAAGATAAAGTTTTAGTTTCTGTTCTAAACTATATGCTTACTAGAGGTCATTATGTTGAAAAAGAGTTAAATGATGATTTTTCAGAATTGGTTTTTAATAAATTTATTGCTGACTTAGACCCATCTAAAAGATATTTTACAAAAAATGATATTAAAGAGTTTTCAAAATATAAATATCAAATAGACAATCAACTTAAAGAGTCTGATATTGCCTTTTACAGCTTAGTTTATGGAAGATTTTTAAATAAAATTAAAAATGCAAAAAATTATTACAGCTCCATATTAAAGAAACCCTTCAACTACAAAAAGGACGAAATCATTGACTTAGATTACAAAACAATAGATTATGCAAAAACTGAAAAAGACCTTATAAATTATTGGAGGAAACAACTTAAGTTACAAACCATTGACAGAATTCAAGAACAACAAGATTTAGATGACGAAAAGTTCAAAAAAGACAAAGCTTACAAAAAAAGATCTTTTTCAACTTTAGAGAAAAAGGCAAGAGCTGATGTTATGGAATCTATGGAAAATTTATACATCCGAATAGATGAATTAGAACATCGCGATTGGTTTTCAACCTATTTAAATAGTATTACTGAATCATTTGGGCCACATACCACATACATGCCTCCTAATATCAAAGAAAGTTTTGATCAAGATATGTCTGGTAAAGTTGAGGGAATTGGTGCACGTTTACAAAAGAAAGGTATTTACACTCATATTGTTGAATTGGTTTCTGGAGGACCGGCTTGGAAACAAGGTGATTTAGAAGATGGTGATATCATCTTAAAAGTAGCCCAAGAAAATGAAGAACCTGTAGATATTGTGGGAATGCGTTTAGATGATGCCATTAAATTTATTAAGGGGCCTAAAGACACAAAAGTTTTACTAACTGTCAAGAAAAAAATTGATGGTTCTACCAAAGTGATTACAATTACACGAGATATTGTTCAATTGGAGGAAACTTTTGTAAAGTCATCAATAGTTGAAAAAGATGGAAAAAAATATGGTGTCATAGATTTACCTAAATTCTATATTAATTTTGATGACAGAAACTTTAGAGATTCTGCCAAAGACATGGAAAAAGAAATTGAACGCCTGAAAGAAGAAAATGTTGAAGGTTTATTAATTGATCTAAGAAATAATGGAGGAGGCTCTCTTGATACTGCCATCAAAATAGCGGGGCTATTTGTTGATAAAGGTCCTGTTGTTCAGGTAAAATATAGAAACGAAGCCCCTATTGTAAAACAAGATGTCGATAAAAGAATTCAATGGAAAGGATCATTGGTTCTTTTAGTTAATGAATTGTCTGCATCTGCATCAGAAATTTTTGCAGCAGCTATGCAAGATTATAATAGAGCTGTCATTATTGGAGGTAATCAAACTTATGGTAAAGGTACGGTTCAAAATATTTTACCCGTGAATAAATTTTTCCCGAATTACAAAAAAGATTTAGGGTATTTAAAAATGACCATTCAAAAATTTTACAGAATTAATGGGGGCTCCACTCAAGTTGAAGGCGTATATTCAGACATTGCAATGCCAACTCGTTTCAGTTATATGAAGTATGGAGAACGTGATCTTGAAGGTGCTTTACCCTGGGATAAGGTACCACAAGCCTCCTATACTCAAGTTAATTCCTACAGTAATTTTTCTGATGTAGTCACAAAGAGTATTGAAAGAATAAATAATGATCCTAAGTTTCAGCTCATTGATGAATATGCCAAATGGTTAAAAAAAGAACAAGATGATTCTTTTTATTCCCTAAACTACAAACAATATCAAAAAGAATTAAAAGAAAGAGAAGAATTTGCTGAAAAATTCAAATCAGTTTTTGAATATCAATCAGGTTTAGCTTTTGATTCTCCGAGTTATGAAATTCCTTTATTAAAAGTAAATAAAGATTTAAAAGATAAACGAGATGCTTGGCATAAAAATCTATCAAAAGATTTGTACATTTCAGAAGCATTAAATGTCTTAAGTCAATTAAAATTAGTGAGTAATCAAAACATTGTTAAAAATTAACCGTAATTTTAATTTAACTTCTAAAGACCTGATAAGTTTGTGTAACCTATCAGGTTTTTTACTTTTGTAACAATGATAAATCAATCTAAATCACTTTCTAAAGAAGCTTTTCAAAAATTTAAGCAAAATAAAATCGGCTTAGTTTGTTCTTGGTTTATAGTTTTTTGTGGCTTTATTGCGGTGTTTGGTTACCTAATTGCGCCTGACAATAGTCAAAATGCAAATCAAATGCATGTTGAAATTCATTCTAAAGCACCTGGTTTCTCTATAGATATTTTGTCTATTCCATCAAGAGAAAGAAGCTCGCAATCTCTTTTCAATAAGATTTTTTCAGGAAATTCTCAAACGCATACAGAAATTGCTATTAAATCCTATCGAATACTTCAAAATGAACTGGAATACATTGGATATGACAATGGACTCCCAAAAAAGATAAAACTAACCTTACTAAATGACACACCAAATAAATACATTAAGAAGAAAACATTTTATCTAGGAACAGATAAATATGGTAGAGATTTATTGAGTAGACTAATAATAGGGACTAGAATCTCTTTTTTCATAGGATTTATTGCTGTATTTATTTCTTTATTTATTGGCATTAGTATTGGAGCAATTGCTGGATATTATGGAGGAAAAATAGATGCTTTTATCATGTGGTTAATCAATATAACTTGGTCTATCCCTACTTTACTTCTGGTAATTGCAATAACTTTAGCTCTAGGTAAAGGCTACTGGCAAGTTTTTATAGCCGTTGGATTAACGATGTGGGTTGAGGTAGCAAGAGTTGTTAGAGGACAGGTATTAACAACAAAACAACAACAATACGTAGAGGCTGCTCATGTTTTGGGGTTTTCTGACTTTAGAATTATTTTTAGACACATATTACCAAATATTATAGCACCAATTATAGTGATATCTGCAGCTAATTTTGCAGCTGCAATTTTAATCGAAAGTGGGTTAAGCTTCCTGGGAATTGGAGCACAACCTCCAACACCATCTTGGGGTGCCATGATAAAAAATCACTACAATTATATCATTCTAGGCAAACCCTATCTGGCAATCATTCCTGGGTTAGCAATTATGAGTTTGGTTATGGCCTTTATGTTGATTGGAAATGCATTACGCGATGCTTTAGATGTAAAAATATAAGTTCTTTTTCATTTATAAAAAACCTCAACTTATTGAAAATTCAATAGGATGAGGTTTGTGTTTGTACAGGCGGAGAGACTCGAACTCTCACACCTTGCGGCACTAGATCCTAAGTCTAGCGTGTCTACCAATTCCACCACGCCTGCAACTTAAACTGGTATATTCCAGTAAATGGATTGCAAATATAAGCATTCGTCTGAATTTGCAAAGCGGAATCGAAGGAATTTTAGTATTTTTGAATGCGAAAAAAAATAAATATGTTAGACCTCAAAAACTACATTGAAGCAAACAAAAATCGTTTTGTCAATGAACTTATAGAACTTTTAAAAATTCCTTCAGTTAGTGCAGATCGAGCCTATCAACAAGATGTATTAAATACAGCAGAAGCTGTTAAAAATTGCCTGAATAAGGCAGGTTGTGATCATGTTGAAATATGCGAAACCCCGGGTTATCCTATTGTGTATGGAGAAAAAATAATTGATAAAAATTTACCTACGATTTTAGTGTATGGTCATTATGATGTGCAACCCGCAGACCCACTAGATTTATGGGATTCTCCTGCATTTGAACCTGTGATAAAAAAAACAGATCTTCATCCTGAAGGTGCTATTTTCGCCAGAGGTGCCTGTGATGATAAAGGTCAAATGTACATGCATGTAAAAGCTTTGGAATATATGACCACAACAGGAAATCTTCCCTGTAATGTAAAATTTATGATTGAAGGTGAGGAAGAGGTAGGTTCTGAGAGTTTAGGTTGGTTTGTAAAAAACAACCATGAAAAATTGGCTAATGATATTATTTTAATTTCTGACACAGGGATGATAGCCAATGACATTCCTTCAATAACAACCGGGTTAAGAGGTTTAAGTTATGTTGAGGTAGAAGTTACAGGGCCTAACAGAGACTTACATTCCGGGTTATATGGGGGTGCAGTGGCCAACCCTATTAATATTTTAACCAAAATGATTGCTTCATTGCATGATGAAAATAATCATATTACCATTCCTGGTTTTTATGAAAAAGTAGAGGAATTATCAAGAGCAGAAAGAGATGAAATGGCAAAAGCGCCTTTCTCTTTAGAGAATTATAAAAAAGCATTAGCTATTGATGCTGTATATGGGGAGGAAGGTTATACAACAAATGAAAGAAACTCCATACGCCCTACCCTAGATGTTAATGGAATTTGGGGTGGATATACCGGAGAAGGCGCAAAAACAGTGATTGCTTCCAAAGCCTATGCAAAAATATCGATGCGTTTGGTGCCAAACCAAGAATGGCATGAAATTACTGAGTTATTTACCAAACATTTTGAACGTATAGCTCCAAAAGCTGTAAAAGTTAAAGTAACACCTCATCATGGAGGTCAGGGCTATGTAACACCAATACAAACAATTGGTTATAAAGCTGCTAGTAAGGCTTATGAAGCAACTTTTGGTAAAACTCCGATTCCTCAACGAAGTGGAGGAAGTATCCCTATAGTATCCTTATTTGAAGATGAACTAAAAAGTAAAACTATTTTGATGGGTTTTGGATTAGACAGTGATGCCATCCATTCACCAAACGAGCATTTTGGTATATTTAATTATTTAAAAGGAATTGAAACCATTCCGTATTTCTATAAATATTTTACAGAACTCTCTAAATCATAAAAAAACTAGCGTCCAGTTAGTGACTTAGGAATTCTACCATTTTTGATTGCCTCTGAACGTAATCGTCTTCCAACGATACGCTCATTCATAGCACCAATTTCAAGTACTTTATCAATATCTAAATTAGTCTCAATACCCATCTCGTCTAACATAACTACTAAATCTTCAGTTGAGACTAAACCTACTAAATTTGGATCTTTATAATAATATGAACCTGTTCCTGCTACCGGTATACCATCTACGAAATTTGCAGGCTGACCTCCTATACCTCCCATTGTAGATTCATAATGAGTCATTCCTGCCTGTAGAGCTGCCAAAACATTGGCCAATCCCCAACCTCTGGTAGTATGAAAATGAACAATTTGTTTTTCAGTCATCCCTACTTTATCTTGTAACATTGAATAATATTTAAAGACTCTATCTGGAGATGCAGAACCATCATGATCTGCATGTTCTATGTCATCTGCACCAATATCTAACCAGCGTTGAGTATAATCTATTGCTTTATTGAGATCTGTAGGCCCCTCAATTGGACATCCCCAAATGGTACTTACTGTACCATTCACTTTGATACCTGCATCATGTGCTTTTTTAATTTGAGTTTCTGCCATCTTCCAATACTCTTTTAATGATAACCCCGAGTTTTTCATGTGATGAGATTCACTAGTAGAAACCATCAGTAAAATTCTGTCAGGTCCATAACCATCTAGCTTTGCCTGTATAGCTCTTTCTACTGCTTTTTCTCTGATCGTGATCGCAGTCAGGGATGCCTCTGATAATAAATGTGAAACCTTTTTAGAAGATCTAATTTTTTTAAATAAATCATCGGCATCAGAAAATTGAGGCATTCCTCTTGGATTTCCAAAATTTGTTACTTCAATATTTTTAAATCCTGCCAAAAGCAGTTGCTCTAACATCCACAGTTTTGCTTGTGTAGGAATGAATTTTTCTTCATGTTGATAGCCATCTCGAACAGTAATATCTCCAATAATTACTTTCTTTGGGTAGTTCATATAAGTAAATAAAAAATTTGAAATCTAAAAATATTAAATAGCTTGCTATTTTGAAGTAAAAAATAAAATAATCTATGTAAAAAGAGTAAATTTTAATATGATTTTAGCATTTAAGGAACTAAATGATCACTACAATGATAATCATACAACTTCTAAAGAAGTAAAATCGAAAGAACTCACATCAAATAAACCACGATCACTTAATTTTAGAGATGGAATAACTAATAAGGCCATAAACGATAAAGTCATAAAAGGAGCACTTAAGTTGCTTCCCATAGCTTTTGCCAAAGCATCAAGCTCTGCATATGCTTTTCCAATAATTTCAGCTGGTTGATCACTCATAATCCCTGCAACTGGTAATGCAACAACTTTCTCTTTGGTTTTAGTTACAGCACAAATACCTCCTTTATTTTTAATTAAAAGATTTACGGCATTACAGATAAAGGTGTCAGAGGTACCCACAACGATTATATTATGAGAGTCATGCCCAACAGAACTGGCAATAGCACCTTCTTTGATTCCAAAATTTTTGACAAAAGCAATTGAGGGCTTGGTATTTTGATAACGATTAACCACTGAAATTTTTAAAATATCTTTAGTTGTATTTGATATTAAACATCCTTCTTTGGCTAAACCGTCTGCTACTATTTTATGAGTAACAAGTTCACCGTCTAAAGCCTCAATAACTTTAATTTTTTTGGATGATGAGACAAGTCTAAAATCCTCTATGTGTTTACTATCAATGTTAAAATTATTCAATACTTCAAAAGGTACAGACGGAACAAAACATTTGCCATTTTTAGCTACTAATTCTCCATTAATATAGGTTTCTAATACTTTAAATTTCACCAGATCGTCTACTAAAATGAAATCTGCTGCATCGCCCTCTTGTAATAAACCAACTTCTAAATTATAATGGGCTACAGGATTTATACAGGCAGCCTGAAGTACTTTAAATACATCTATACCTCTTTTAACTGCGCGCTCACATAATTGATTGATATGCCCTAAAACTAAATCATCTGGATGTTTATCATCTGAACAAAACATCATATTTTTATAATGTTCAGGCAATAGATCTATCAAAGCCTCAAAGTTCTTTGCAGCACTTCCCTCCCTAATTAGAATTTTCATCCCTTTTTGAAGTTTTTCTAGTGCCTCATCATAAGTAAAGCATTCATGATCAGTAGAAATTCCTGCAGCAATATATTTATTTACATTATCTCCTCTTAAACCTGGTGCATGGCCATCAATTGGTTTATTATTTGCTTTTGAATGTTGTATTTTTTTAAGTACTTCATCATCATCAAACAATACTCCTGGATAGTTCATCATTTCTGCCAGATACTTAATATCTGGATTACCCATCATTATTTTTATATCATCAGCATCTATTCTAGCACCAGAACTTTCAAAAGAAGTGGCTGGTACGCAACTTGGTGCTCCAAAATTGAATTTCAAGGGTACTTTTTTTCCATTATCAATCATAAAATCTACCCCTTTAACCCCCAGCACATTAGCAATTTCATGAGGATCTGAAACTGTAGCAACAGTACCATGAAGAAGTGCAATTTTTGCAAATTCTGAGGGGACCAACATAGAACTTTCAATATGAATGTGAGCATCTATAAACCCAGGTAAAATGTATTCATCAATATTGTGATTTACCTCTAGAATACGTGTAATTTTTCCTTTTTCAACGTGCATCTCCCCTTTAAAAATTCTTTTATTAAGAATATCTACAATGTTTCCCTTTATATTCATAGTCAGCTATATTTAGTTCAAATTTACAAAGAATAAAAAGGGTTTTTATCCAACTTTAACCTATTTTTATGTATGGATTATACTCAACAGAAAATAACTATACTCGAAGCAGAAAAAATTCTTTTTGATCTCTATAATATCAAAGGAACTGCATCTCACTTACCCGGTTATGTTGATTTTAATTTTAGAATTAAAATTGACGGTGAAGATGGATATATTTTAAAAATTTCTAGAGTTGAGGAAAATAAAAAATACCTAGAGTATCAGCAGGATTTATTACAATTTATTGAAAATAGTGATCAAAAAATTGTCGCTCCAAAGGCAATAAAAGATAAAAATAATCTTTTGGTGTCTGACATAAAAGATCGGTACAAAAAAACACGATATGTAAGATTGCTTTCATGGGTTTCTGGTAAAGTTTGGAGTACTGTAAACCCTCAATTAGAGCATCTAAGATTGAGCATTGGATTACAATGTGGTGCCTTAACAAAAACATTACAAGGATTTGATCACCCGGAAGCACATTATGATTTTGAATGGGACATTGCTCAATCTCTATGGACAAAAAAACAACTTCATTTATTCGAAACTCCCGAAAAAAATATTTTAATACAGTTTCAAAATAAATTTGAAAAATATCAAAAGTCCTACAAATTTTTAAGGAAAAGTATAGTTCATAATGATCCTAATGACAATAATATTATTGTTAATGATGACATTCAACAACCAACAGCAAAAGCTGCAATTGACTATGGCGATGCCATGCACACTCAAACCATAAATGATTTAGCCATTCTTTGTGCCTATGGTACAATGAAGCATAATGACCCTCTAGAGGCATCTCTTGCATTTATAAAAGGCTATCATTCTTCTTTCCCTTTGTTAGAAATAGAGCTCGCTCATTTATATACTGCAATTGCCATGCGACTTGTAATTATTGTGACTAGAGCTGCTATGAGTAAAATTGAGGAGCCAGATAATGAATATCTTTGGGTTAGTGAAAAACCGGCATGGGAGGTATTGCGTAAATGGGCCAAAATTTCAGAGGAATTTGCACACTACTCCTTTAGAAATACCTGTGGTTTTTCTGCTCATCCAAACGAAGACAAATTCAAAAATTGGGTGACAAAAAAGCAATTTTATTTAACAGAGTTATTTCCTACTATTCAAAGAAAAGATATAGAATTATTAGATCTGAGTGTATCAAGTACATGGATTGGTCAGCAAGATGATTTTAACAATATCGATTTATTTCAATATAAACTAAACCAACTTCAAAAAAAGCATCCAACAAAGATTATTTCTGGCGGATATTTGGAACCAAGACCCCTATACACCTCAAACTCTTATGATAAAATAGGAAATTACGGTCCTGAAAGTAGAACTATTCATTTAGGTATCGATTTCTGGCTTCCAGAAAACACTCCTGTTCATGCTTTATTTGAGGGAGAAATAGTAATTGCTGTCAATGATCATGGAAATAAAGAATATGGTGGATTGATCGTTTTAAAACATCTAGAAGCTGAACTAGCATTTTATACATTATATGGTCATTTAGATCCGGAAGGCATTCTTCATTACCAAAAAGGAGAGAGCATAGAAAAAGGGCAAAAAATTGGTGTTTTAGGAAATCAATTTGTAAACGGAAATTGGGCTCCCCATTTGCATTTTCAGGTAATGCTTTCTTTATTGGACTATACTAGTGATTTTCCTGGGGTTGCATACGCCAATCAAATAGCAGTATGGAAAAGTCTGTGTATTGACCCGAATGCTTTGTTTAAAATTAACAACCTACAAACAAAAGAGAGGATTTCAAATGAAGAATTAATTACGTACAGAAATAACCATTTAGGCAAAGGCTTGAGTTTACACTACAAAGAACCGATAAAAATGGTTCGAGGAGAAGGCGTATATCTTTTAGATCAATCCGGAAGAAAATATCTAGACACTGTAAATAATGTTGCCCATGTTGGTCATGAACATCCAACAGTAGTTAAAGCAGCTCAACAACAGGTTGCTGTTTTAAATACAAATTCTCGCTATCTTCATGATAATATCAACATACTTGCACAAGAAATTTTAGATACTCTACCACCTGAATTAAGTGTCGTTCATTTTGTAAATTCTGGAAGTGAAGCTAATGAATTAGCTATTAGAATGGCAAAAACGGTAACAGGCAAACAAGATATTATAGCTTCAGAGGTTGGATATCATGGAAACACCAATACCTGTGTAGCTATTTCTTCCTATAAATTTGATGGAAAAGGTGGTAAAGGAGCTCCAGAACACACCCATATTTTTCCGTTACCAGATACTTTTAGAGGGAAATACAGTGGTGAAAACGCCGGCTTGTACTACGCCAAAGAAGTACAAAAATGTATTGATAGGATTCATAAAAAAGGAGATGGTGTAAGTGCACTAATTTTAGAACCTATTATTTCTTGTGGTGGCCAAATAGAATTACCTCAAGGGTTCTTATCTATGGCCTATTCTTCGGTTAGAAAAGCTGGTGGATTATGTATTTCTGATGAAGTTCAGGTAGGGTGTGGTAGACTTGGAGAAACTTTTTGGGGCTTTCAATTACATAATGTAATTCCAGATATTATCACCATTGGAAAACCTATAGGAAACGGACATCCTCTGGCAGCAGTGGTGTGTACAGAAGCAGTAGCTGATAGTTTCGCAAATGGTATGGAGTTTTTTAACACCTTTGGAGGAAATCCGGTTTCTTGTGCTATAGGCACTGCTGTATTACAGTCTGTAAAAAGAGAAAAACTACAAGAGAATGCAAAAATAGTTGGGGCTTTTTTAAAAGATCAACTTCTCAATTTAGCCCAAGATTTTCCAATTATTGGTGATGTAAGAGGTCAAGGGTTTTTCTTAGGAATAGAATTGGTAGATGAACAAAAAAAACCATTACCCAAACAAACTGACTACCTTATTAACAGAATGAAAGACCATGGTATTTTAATGAGTTCTGATGGTCTTGATCATAACGTACTAAAAATAAAACCACCACTAGTTTTTTCAAAAGAAAACGCACAACAGCTATTATGGTATCTTAGAAAGATTTTGGCAGAAGATTTTATGAATGTTTAAAACTTTCGTTCCACATGAAAAGGTGTTAAATCTAAAGATGTTTTTTGATTTGAAATAATTTCTGACACTAATTTACCAGTTGCTGGTCCTAAGCTCCATCCCATCATGGCATGTCCTGTAGCAAAAGTTAAATTATTGTATAAAGATGTTTTTCCAATATAGGGAATTCCATCCGGGGTTACTGGTCTCAAACCACATTGAGCGGCCTCCTTGTCTTGGGCACTAATTTGTAATCCATTATAATATTTAGAAGCAGAATTTGCAATGGCATTCACTCTAATAGGATTAATTTTATGATTTATTTTATCAATCTCCATAGTTCCAGAAAAACGAGTAAAACCATCCATGGGTGTTACAGCTACTTTTGCTTCTAATAATACTGCGGGTATGGTAATATTAGTTTCTTGAGCTACATTAATCCGATACCCCTTCCCGGGTTGTAACAGCATTTTGATACCTAATTTTTTACTAATAAGCGATGACCAGCTTCCTGCTGCCATCACAAATTCATCTGCTTCAAACTCTTGTTTGTTGGTTACTATTTTTTTGATGGAATTTTTTGAAATGATGATATCTTTTACCTCCTCTTGAGCAAGAACTGCTACTCCATTCTCTTTGAGATAAGACAACATATCTTTCATAAAGTCACCCGGTGTCATATGCGCATCTGAATGAAAATAGACGGCACCTTTTATATTTAGATTGGCCTTGGGCTCTAAAGCTTCCACCTCTTTAGCTGTTAGGTTCTCTACCTTCAAACCAAGTTGAATAGCTTTTTTACCAACCTCCCATTCCTGTTCTCCTGTTTTGTCGTGTTTGTAAGCCATTAACAAACCTTTATGGTCATAATGAAAATCTAAGTCTCCAGAGGATTTCATTCCTACATATAGTTCTCTACTGAGTATGTTTATATCTTTAATTACTGGAATAGATTGAGCAACTTTTTTTTTGGTTGCAGAACTTTTAAAAGCCCATGCCCATTCTAAAAATTCTTTATTTAGCCTTGGTTTTACATAAAATGGACTTGCTGGATTAAACATCCATTTTAGCCCTTTAGTTATAATTCCAGGTGCTGCTAAAGAGATGATATGACTTGGGGTAATATATCCTGCATTTACAAATGAAGCTCCACTAGAAAAATTAGATTTATCTATGATGGTTACTTTATGACCTTCTTTATGTAGAAAATATGCTGAACATACTCCCATGATTCCTCCGCCTATAATGACTACTTTTTTTGACATTTTTACTTTAGTTTAAATTACAGAAAATCCTTGAGCATAAGGATCATCTTCATCATCAATAATGATGGTGTTGTATCCATAAACCTTCGCCCATCCTTTTATACTTGGAATAATAGCTGAATAATCACCCACTGTAGTTTCTTCCTCTATACAACCTACAAAAGTACTCCCTATAAAACTTTCATGAATAAATTCTACTCCTTTCTTTAATTGCCCTTTAGCATGTAATTGAGCCAGGCGAGCAGATGTACCTGTTCCACAGGGTGATCTGTCAATAGCCTTTTCTCCATAAAAAACTGCATTTCTACCGTCAGACCCTTTGTGCATTGGAGTTCCTGACCATAATAAGTGGGTTACATTTTTAATACTAGGGTCTTCGGGATGAATAAATTTATTTGGATATATTTTGTTTATATGTTCTCTAACTTTTTGTGAATATTGTATGATTTGACTGGCTGTATAATCTTGAATTCCTGAAAAGTTTTTTTGAGGATCTATAATTGCATAAAAATTACCACCGTAAGCAACATCAAAAATAATGTCTCCAAGATCTGGACAATGTACTGTTAGATTCTCAGCAGCTAAAAAACTTTTTACGTTGGTTATTTTTACCCAATCTACTTTTGCTCCTGTTTGCTTGTAGTCTATTTCAACAAGTCCTGCAGGGGCTTCCATTCGAATTTTTCCTGGAATTTTTGGAGTTATTAGCCCTTCCTCTAGGGCTATAGTAATGGTTCCTATAGTTCCATGCCCGCACATGGGTAAAGCTCCAGAGGTTTCTATGAATAAAATTGCAAAATCGTTTTTAGAATCATGTGCTGGATATAGAAAAGAACCACTCATCATATCATGTCCTCTAGGTTCAAACATCAGTCCAGTTCTTATCCAATCGTATTCCTTAATGAAATGTTGTCTTTTTTCACTCATATTTACACCTACCAATGGTGGGTGACCACTTTTCACTACCCTAACCGGATTACCACAGGTATGACCGTCTATGCAGACAAAAACTGATCTCATAGGCTTTTAGAAGTTTGGCTTCCATTCACGGATCTTAAAATGTGTAATGGGTTATCATCTTTTAATTCATCTGGCAACAGATGATTTGGCCAATCTTGGAAGCTAAACGGACGAACCCAACGCTTTATTGAATGGATTCCAACAGCAGTGAAACGACTATCTGTTGACGAGGGATACGGCCCTCCATGTACCATAGACGGACAAACCTCTACACCAGTTGGTACTCCATTAAAAATGATTCTTCCAACTCTATTCTGTAATGCAGCAATTACTTTTGGGTAATTTGCCACTTCATTTTCATCTGAAATTACGGTTCCAGTTAATTGTCCTTCTAATTGCGAAATAATCTTTTCTAATTGATTTTCATCTTCGCATTGAACAACCATAGAAAATGGCCCAAAAACTTCTTGATGTAATGTTGAATTTTCTAAAAACTCTTTTCCTTCAACAGTTGCAATCATTTGACTAGCAAAATTGGTTTGCGTTTTATCTTTAAAAGAAGCTGTAACAACAACGTCCGATTGTGAAATCGCTTTTTGTTTATTTGTTTCGTATGCTCCAGCAATATTAGGATGCAACATTACAGAGGGTTTAATCTGTAAAATAGCATCACTTACTTGAGCAATAAACTGTGACAATTCTTTGCTTTTAATTCCGAGAATCAATCCTGGATTGGTACAAAATTGTCCGGTTCCTAAAGTAATTGAACCTGCATAAGTTTTTGCCCAATTATTACCATGTTGAGTAAGTGCTTTTGGCAGAATTACCACAGGGTTTACACTTCCCATTTCTGCGAAAACCGGAATTGGTTCTTCTCTTTTTGCTGCTAAATCTAGTAATGCTCTCCCTCCACGAATACTTCCTGTAAAACCAACAGCTTTTACTGCTGGATGTTCTACTAGCTGAACACCAACTTCTATTCCGCTTGAATTTAAATTAGAAAAAACTCCATTTGGCATATTTGTTTTTTCGGCAGCTTTTATAATCGCTGATGCTACTAATTCTCCTGTCCCTGCATGCATTGGGTGCGATTTTACAATTACAGGACAACCTGCTGCTAAAGCGGCTGCTGTATCTCCACCAGCAGTAGAATACGCTAATGGAAAATTACTTGCTCCAAAAACCACTACAGGACCTAGAGGAATATTTATTTTTCGTAAATCTGGTTTTGGAGCAGGAGTTCTATCTGTAATTGAAGTATCAATTGTAGCATCTACCCAAGAACCTTCTGCAACCAAATCTGCAAAAGAACGGAGTTGAAAAACTGTTCTTCCTCTTTCTCCTTTTGCTCGTCCTTCTGGCAATCCAGTTTCGGAACAATAAGTTTGAATCAACTTATCATCTAAAGCCAAAATCTCATCAGCAATGGCATGTAAAAAAGCTGCTTTTCTCTCTCCAGAAATAGTTCTGAATTCTTTAAAAGCATCAGACGCTAAAGAAACTGCTTCATTTATTTCTTTTTGAGAAGCTTCATAGTGAATTGATGAATTTTCAATATTAGAAATAGGATCAAACGTTTTGAAGGTTTTTCTTCCTTCCGCAGACAATTGATTTCCAATGTGATTTTTTCCTGTAATCATCCTTATTTATTTTTTGTTTTTTTTCAAATTGATGGGTTTAACTTATTAAGTCCAGTACTTCAAGCCTTTCTTTTGCCAGAATATATCTTGCTTGAACATCATCAATTTCCTGTTGAGTTAATTTTTTGCCAAGAGTACGAAGTCCTCCAGCAACATCATTATGATGAATTCCCATAGCAAGCTTAAGATATTCCATAAGCAATGGCTGAGCATCCAGATACGATAATGAATTTAAAGCCTGAGAAATTTTGTTAGCGTTAGCCCATTCTCGTTTTGTAACGTATTCTTGCATAGTAACACTAGCTTTTGGAAAGATACAACCTACACCTGTAATTCCACCAATTGCTCCAGCGAGTCCTGCATGAACAGTGACTGTATCTACTCCTGCCAAGATCTTTAAATCTTTGTTCGCTAACATCATTGTTTCAATAATTGAAACATCAATAGTTGATATTTTTAGTGCAGTTACATTTGGAAGATTAGCTAGCTTTAAAAGAAGCTCAGTTGAAACTGCATGATAACCAGCTGCATCAGGATTGTTATAAGGCATAATGGTTATGCCTACGTCTTTTGCAGTTGCTTCAGAAAGAGCATAGTACTCGAACATCTCTTTATCAGTAGGAATCGCCTTAGTTTTAGGTGGCATCACCATGACAGTATCAACTCCAACTGTTGCAAGGCCTTCAATAATTTTAGCAAGTTCTTCCTTAGTTTCTGCCGCTGCTCCGCTAATCAAAGGGACATTGTATTCTTTAGCAACCTCAGAAAGAGATTTGAGTAAGGAAAGACGTTGATTGCTGTTCAGGTAGCTATTCTCACCGAGAGTTCCAGAACCGACAAGTCCACTCATTCTGCTTCCACCCTTTCCTTGAGCTTTTAAAATTCCTGCAGCTTGTTTTTGTGTTGCTTCAAAGTCAATTTCAAGAGAGCTGGATTTTGACTCTTTAAACCATGTAAATACTGCCGGCATTACACCTTCCCATTTAATACCCATTCTTGTAATTTTGTATATCTATTATTTCTTATTTATTTCTGAAGTGAACAAAAATTCGTTCATTAACTTTAAACTTTCTCTTGGATTTTCCTCCATAGGTACATGTCCAGAATTTTCAAGAACCTCTAATTTAGAATTAACTAAAATTTCATTCATTCTAATACCATTGGCTAAAGGAATCCATAAATCTTTTGCCCCCCATATTAACAATGTTGGGGTTTGAATACTTTTAAGTTTCTCTAAATTTACTTGAGTATCTAATTTAAAATCTGTTTTTGCTCTATCAATAAATGCTTTTCTGTTTCCAACTCTTAACGCCATTTTATGATATCGATTTATTAATTCATCTGTAATTTTTGAATCATCTTCATATACTTCCTCAATATTTTTTTTAATCAAAAATCTTGGTGTAATATATAAAAAAAGTGAATTTAATATTGGTGTTTTTGCCATTTTAAAGATGGCTGGTTGACTTTTATTTGTTGGTAATCCACTGGCATCTACCAAAATAAGTTTCTCAACTTTACTTGGATAATCTGCGGTATAATTCCAAGCAATATGACCTCCCAGTGAGTTTCCAGCTAAATGAAATTTTTCAAGCTTTAATTTTTCTAAGAAGGAATGTAAAAAAGTAGTGTAAGCCTCTATAGAATAATCTGCATTTTTATTAGGTCCTGTAATACCAAAAGCTGGCAAATCCATTCGAATAACTCTGTTGGTTTTTATTAACACATCTGTCCAGGCATCCCAGGTATGTAAAGAGGCTGCTGTACCATGAATTAAAACAATTGGAAAGCCTTCACCTTCATCTCTGTAATGCACATTCACTTCATCTATTTCAATAAATTGAGAGTGTTCATTTGTAAATTCATTTTTTAAATCTTCAACAGAGATATCGCTATAAAAACTATTACCAATGACAAAGGTTAGAAGAATTATGAATAAATAAATAAAGTACTTAGATTTTTTCATCATTTTTAATTGTTAACTTCATACAAAATAGGTTTACTAGGACTTGCATCATTTTCTATAGGAGCAACCATTAAATTTAAAAAATAGGTGCCATCATTAATTGTGTTGGGTACATATATAAATTCAGTAATGGTAGCATCTAAACGTACTTTCCCCATTGTATTCCAGAAAGCATTGTGTGAGAGTAGTTTCCCCTCGTCTTTCTCTTTGTCTACAGAGGGTAAGTCTATTAACAAATGATTAATACCCTTTTCACGAAGGAATACAGCGCCCTCCTCCATCAGATATGTTGGATTTGTGTGTGAATATTGCATTGTTTTTTTATCTGATAAATTTGGCAGTGTTCTGATTACTATAGCATCTCTCTTCTTGTTACCTAATGCATATTGTAATTGTTTTTTTGTAATTACAAAATCATCATTAATTTTTTCTGGTGGGATAGTGACAACCTCAGCTAAAAAGAAAAATTGTTGTAAATTCTGATGTATAGAATGTATTTTATTTGTGATGTGTCCTACTGTTTCTGTATGAGTACAATGAGAATGAGGATTAAAATGAATGGTATTGAAATTTACATCAGCCCCCTCTTTAACTGAACCTATCCAATCATCAGAAACTACTGGAAATATTTTAGGCGGATCTAAATACCATGCATTCACATTATTTTTTCCATCTCTTAAAGGAATAGAAATATCTAGGGGTTTAGATAAATCAATTGTGTATTTTTTTGAATTGTATTTTATTTCTGTAATCAAGACAAATCGAGTTTAAATAAATCAGCAGAAATACCGTCTGATAAAAATTTTCCTTTTTGAGTTGTTTTTAATATTTCGTCCTCAATATACAATAATTCTTCAGCTCTATATTTTTCTGATTGGAGTAATAAATAGGTAAGGTATTCTTTTCCAAATTCTCGGGTTACCTTGTCTAAAGACACTCCCCAAATGGTTCGAAGACCAGTCATTACATATTCATTGTATTGATCAGTAATTGATAACAGCTCTCTCTCTATGGGTAATTTGTTTTGCTGAATAGCTGAAATATATTTTGAATTATTTTTTACATTCCAACTCCGTTGTTTCCCATCAAAAGAATGTGCTGATGGACCAATACCAAGGTAAGATTTTCCTTGCCAATAGGATGAATTGTTAATGCTTAATGCTCCATCTTTTGCAAAGTTTGATAATTCATAGTGAGTAAAATTATGCTTTGAAAGTTCTTCTATTAATATATAAAACTGTTCTTGGGCTTGCATATCATTAACATTGTTTATTGTTCCTTTTTTAATCAATGAATACAAAGCTGTATTAGGTTCTACGGTTAAAGCATAGCTTGAAATGTGTGAAATTCCAGAGGAAAGGACTATATCTATATTTTTTCTCCATTGTTTATTTGACAAACCCGGAATTCCATAAATTAAATCAACAGAAATATTATCAAAATAATGTGTAGCTTCAGTTAAACAACTTATAGCTTCTTGAGTATTATGTGCTCTATTCATTAATTTTAAATCGTCATCAGAAAAAGATTGAATTCCAATACTCAATCTATTGATTTTACTGGTAGCTAATTCAACTATTTTAGAGCTTGTTAAATCATCTGGATTGGCTTCAAGTGTAATTTCAGGGTTAGAAACCACCTCATAATTATCATAAACAGCCTCAATAATTTGATTAATTTCTGACAGTTGCAATAAACTTGGAGTACCTCCACCAAAATAAATAGTTTGTATAACATCAGTATTCAACTCATTCTTTCTTAGTTTAATTTCACTGATAAGACAATTAATAAGTTCATTTTTTTTCTTTAAAGAGGTAGAAAAATGAAAATCACAATAAAAGCAGGCTTGTTTACAAAAAGGAATATGTATGTAAATACCGCTCAAAGTGAATTGTTGAAATTATTAGTTAATTTTTTTTGGGTTTTGCTTTACAAAAGCACCCCAACCAGAATAATTTTTCCCTTGAGTGATTTTTCCAGCGTTATAAAAATGACAAACAGCTGCAGCTAGACCATCTGTAGCATCTAAATTTTTTGGAAGTGTTTTTAGATTTAGTAATGACTTCAGCATGAGTGCTACTTGTTCTTTAGTGGCATTACCGTTTCCTGTAATTGCCATTTTAATTTTTTTAGGTAGATATTCAGTAATGGGAATTTCACGTGATAATCCTGCTGCCATAGCAACTCCTTGAGCACGACCTAACTTCAGCATAGACTGTACATTTTTACCAAAAAAAGGAGCTTCAATAGCAATTTCATCAGGCTTAAAAGTATCAATTAATTCAAGTGTTCTTTCAAAAATTAGTTTCAGTTTTATATAATGATCATCATATTTTTTTAATAACAATTCATTCATCTGAACAAACTCCATTTTTTTACCAACAATCTTTATGATACCAAAACCCATAATGGTGGTTCCTGGATCAATCCCTAAAATAATTTTTTCTACCTTCAAATATGATGTTGTTTTTGTTTAAAAATATAAAAAAGCTCTTACAAATTTAATTAATTCTCTTGGCATACATGTAAACCTGTAAAACTATAAACTATGTCATTAAACATAAACTTTAATTATAAATTTTGAGAAATTTAAATTCTAACAAAATTCGTCTAAAATTAAGTTTTTTTGACGTTTTCGTTCAAAAAATAGCTTTTTTTCTTCTTTTTTTTGTAAAAATCGAGTTTTTTAAACATTTAAAAAATGGGGAATTTTGATGTATAAAGACTCGTTAATCAAATAAACTTGCCACAATATTTTCAGCTTGATTCCATAAAAATAATGCTAGAATTAAAAGCATAATTAACATCAATCCCTTTTTAGGTTTTGATGCTCTTCGTTTACCAAATTTTCTTTGAAACTTCATAAATAATTTTCTAAAGCACTAATATAAAGTTTTAGATTCAATAAATGTATTCTTAGGATCTTAGTGTTTTTAAAGTTTTGTTGCGCGTAACATTTCACGTTTTCCGGGTGGCCCAGGAAGTCTCTCTATACTAAAACCAACAGATTGCATGGCTCTTCTTACACTGCCCTTAGCTGCATAAGTTACTAATACACCTCCAGATTTTAAAGCTAAAAACATCTTTAAAAAAATTTCTTCAGTCCATAATTCTGGCTGAACTCTTGCACCAAACGCATCAAAATAAATAACATCAAACTTATTTTTGTCATTAATTTCATGAAAAAACTGTTTTCTCTTCAAAAGAGAAAAGTTAGGAGTAATTTTGTGTTTCTCTTCCCAAGAACAGGAATGAAATGATTTAAAAATTTCAGTAAATTGAATTGCATCTAACTCAGCAACATAATTTAATTTTACTAGCTCTTCTTTAAGTATAGGATAAGCTTCTACTCCAACGTACTCAATTGTCAACTTCCTTTCTTGTGCTTTTAAAAACGTCATGAAACTATTTAGACCCGTACCAAAACCAATCTCTAAAACAGCTATTTCATTAATAGCTTTATAATTTAATCCTTGTTGGATATAAACATGATTTGCTTCCTGAATAGCACCATGGATAGAATGATATTGTTCATTCCACTCAGGAATATGAATGGTGGTTGAACCATCTGAAGTTTTTATAATTTCTCTTTTCAAAAAATATAGATCTAATGGTGGTTATTTTTTTAACAATACACCATTAGCTTCAAAGGCAAATTCCATTGAAGGTTCAGTAATTTTTGCAATTTCTTCAGGTGATTTCCCTGCATCTTCTGCATAATGTTTTAGATCTGCAACAGACACCTCATTTACAAATGCTTTACCATCAACAATTACTTCTTTTCCAGCAGCATCTGTAGGTATGAAGAATCCATAATCTTTAAATCTGACCATAACGTTTTCATCTTGATTTCCTACGGGGAGTGACATCCAACATCCTTTTTTTGCACAAACTTCTTTAATGTTCGCATTAAATTTTAAATTGATAGTATCTCCTAATTTTAATGCTTTATAATTTGACAAAGCATCATTAGAGGATAAATAATCCGTTGCAGATATAGTAGCTCCAAAAGAACTGTAAGTAGCATTTTCTGCTATTTTATTTTCTTTTTTAGTATCTTTTTTAGCTGAGTTACAAGCTACAATTAAAAAGGATAACAACATAACAATTCCTATTTTCTTCATATCAAAAAAATTTAATTTTATACAAAACAAAGATAGTTGTTAAAATAAAAACCACGAGTGCTTTTTTACTTAAAAAAACAAACAATTTTGTTTACATTTGTTTGTATACACTTATTAATAAGCATGGCCTCTGATATCATAATTAAAACTGTAAAAAATTCTAAAATTGAGAGTATAGACTTTAACAATTTACCTTTTGGAAAAGTTTTTTCTGATCATATTTTTCAATGTGAGTATATAGATGACTCATGGCAAAATCCAATCATCAAACCCTACGAACCAATTCTTCTAAATCCAGCAGCAAAAATATTTCATTATGGCCAGTCTATTTTTGAAGGAATGAAAGCTTACAAAGATAGCAACGGAGAGATTTTTTTATTTAGACCAGAAGAAAACTACAATCGTTTAAATCTTTCTGCGAAACGCTTAATGATGCCTGAAATTCCAGAAAAATTATTTATGCAAGGTTTGAAGAAATTACTTGAAATAGATGGTGACTGGATTCCTACAGCTGAAGGAAGCTCCTTGTATATTCGTCCTTTTATGTTTGCCTCTGGTGAAGGACTTCATGCCTCTCCAGCAGACTCCTATACTTTTATTATTTCTACGGCCCCTTCAGGAGCATATTTTTCTGGAAAAGTAACTGTTTTAATTGAAGAAAAATATGCTAGAGCCGCTAATGGAGGAGTTGGTTTCGCAAAAGCAGGAGGGAATTATGCTGCTCAATTTTACCCTACGCAACTAGCCATTGAAAAAGGATATAATCAGGTGATTTGGACTGACGATAACTCACATCAATTTATCGAAGAAGCTGGTGCAATGAATATCTTTATTCGTATAGGTGATATTTTAATTACAAGTCCAACAAATGATAGGATTCTAGATGGAATTACCAGAAAAAGTATCATACAAATTGCCAAAGATCACAAAATACCTATCGAAATTCGAAAAATTTCTGTTAGTGAAGTTGTTCAAGCTGCAAAAGATGGAAGTTTAAAGGAAATGTTTGGAGCAGGAACAGCAGCTGTTGTTTCACCAATAGCAGGTTTTGGTTATCAAGGGAATGATTATGAACTCCCAAAATTATCAGACACTTATGCTTCTTTATTTAAAAAGAAAATCACAGATATTCAAACCAACAAATCTGATGATCCTTATGGTTGGAGAGTAAAAGTTTAGGTTTTGAAAAAAAAATATTTTCTTGTTCTATTCATCATTTGTTTTGTAGGATGTAGTTCTAATCATGAATCTCAAGAAATCACAAAACAATACATAACAATTTTAGGAACGGCCCAAGATGGTGGTTTTCCGCATATTGGTTGTCAAAAAAAGTGTTGTGATGATTTCTATAAAGGCATTTCACCGAAGCAAAAAGTAGTCTCTTTGGGATTAATAGATAGGGAGGCTCAACAAAAATTTTTATTTGAGGCAACTCCAGACATTTCTACTCAATTAGCAGATTTAGAAAATAACCATTTCAAAACCAATACCATTATAAATGGTGTATTTATTACCCATGCACACATAGGACATTATGCTGGATTACTATATTTTGGAAAGGAGGCACTTGGCAAAAAAGATACCCGAGTGTATGCAATGCCAAAAATGAAAGGATTTTTAGAAAATAACGGTCCTTGGAGTCAATTAGTAACAGATCAAAATATTGTATTCTCAGACTTAAAAAAAGATACTGTTATTCAACTTAATCATTCTTTAAAAGTTACTCCTTTTCTTGTTCCTCACAGAGATGAATTTTCAGAAACTGTGGGGTATAAAATTGAAGGAAAAAACAAATCAGCTCTGTTTATCCCAGATATAAATAAATGGAGTTTGTGGGAAAAAAATATTGTAGAAGAAGTAAAAAAAGTTGATTATGCATTCTTAGATGCAACCTTTTTTAAAGAGGGGGAAATTAATAGACCTATGAGCGAAGTACCTCACCCTTTTATTGTAGAAACAGTTGACTTATTTAAAAACGAATCGTTAACAACTAAAAATAAAGTAATTTTTATTCATTTTAATCATACCAATCCTGCTTTACAACCTAATTCTAAAGAAAGAAATGAATTAACTTTATTAGGTTATAAGTTTGCAACAGAGGGAGAGAGGTTTGAACTTTAAGCGCTAATAATTATTTTTTCAAAATTGAACCAATATTTGGTTTAAAGTAATTAGGTCCTTTTAAAACTTTACCATCTTCACGAAAAATCGGATGCCCGTCTTCTCCTAATTTACTCATATTACTACGCTGAATTTCATCAAAAACCTCAGCAATCTTGTATTGCATTCCATGCTCTATGATGGTTCCTGCCAAAATATATAACATATCTCCTAAAGCATCTGCAACCTCCACTAAATCATTTGCATTAGCCGCTTCAAGATATTCTTCATTTTCTTCTTTCATCAAATTAAAACGAAGTAAATTTTTTGCTTCTCCAAGGTCTGCTGTTGGTTCATTTTTAATCCCAAGCTTAAATGCTGAGTGGAATTCGTGGACTGCATCTGTGTATTTTTTCATATAACTATATCTTATTTAATTCCTAATTCTGATTGTATTTTATCAAAGTTAAACTCACTCCAATCTGTGATATAACTTTTAATTTTTTCTTGTTGGAAATAAGCGAGACTGTTTTTTCTAATCCCTAAAAAGTGAATGCCTAAATTTCGAGCTGTCTTTAAATCCCATATCCCGTCTCCCACAGAAATAATATGCTCAAAAGTAGTAACTTGAAAATAATTTTTTGCTTTTTCAATAGCTGATTTTACAATATTTTCTCTGGTGAAAATGGTATTAGATGCCTCTATCAAATCTGGAATAAAATTAATTTCGGCTTGTTCTAATTTCAACAATGCTGGGGCAAGTAATGAACCTGTAGCAAAGCAAATCGCATAATCTGTATCCCTCATAAAAAAATTTAAAGCTGTATTTGCACCTTTAATGGATTCAGTTTTTTGAAATTGCAGCAAGTTAGTGGTCATTTTTTCTTCAAACTTAGGAATAAAAGAGAAGTCAAACTTCTTTTGAAAATTCATTTCATAATTTTCTTTTAGGATGAAACTATCAGTTACATTTTCATAACTCTTCCAATCTTGATTGATTTCTGATATTCCAAAATCTATCATAGTATCTACATAAGCTTTCTGATGCTGATATTCGCTTTTTGTTAACGTATCGTCAATATCAAAAACGATAAGATTCTTTTTCTTCAATTCTATATCATTTTTTTAAGAAGTCTAGCTGGTGCCATTTTTAAAACTAGAGCAATTAATTTCCAACGTTTAGAAATATAAACTACTCTTTTTTTGTTTTTAATTGCTTTATAAATCTGTTTTACAGCCTTATCTAAAGGAACCATCCAAAAAATTCCATCTCCTAATGCCATAGCAGTATCAACAAATCCAGGACGAACATCAGTAATAAACACTTTATTTGATTTGATTGTTTTTGTTTTCATATACAGACTCTCTAAATATGCTTTTTGATAAGCCTTTGATGAAAAATAGGCTGGTGCACCTCTATTTCCTCTAATGGAGGCTATTGAAGTGATCCCTAACAAATGACCAAATCCTTGATTTCTGAATAAATTAAATGATAAATCATATAACTTGGTAACACCTACCACATTAGTAAGTATAGTTTCTTCCTCTTTGTCCCAGTCTAATGTTGGATTAATATGGCCCACTCCTGAAGATTGGATAATGAGATCTATTGTACTGAATTCGTTAATAATTTTATTGAAAACCTCTTCTACTTTATCAACTTTTTGAATGTCATTTTGAGCAATATATACTTGATCTGAATATTTACTTTTAAGTTCCTTTAACTTCTCGAGTCGTCTACCTGTAATGGCCACTTTATACCCATTATTAAGTAATAATTTTGAAATTTCTTTTCCAATACCAGAAGTTGCTCCAAAAACAATAGCAGTTTTCATTTAATTTGTAATTTTGTTAAAAATACATAATTTATGTTTACAAAGGGTCGAATCATTTTTGCTGTTATTTTTATTATAGCTTTTATCATTTTCATGGTAATTTCTTACAAAAAGGATGCAAAAAACCATGAAGTTTATTACAAAAATGCGGCTATAAAAGTAGCTATTTATGGAACTATAGCCATTTTGATATTTGTTACTCTTAGATTTATGACTGCTTATCTGTTGTAAAATAAAAAGCTACTTTACCAAAAAATATTCCAGTAAATCCTTAAAAAATTTTTGGAGTTTAAAACCCGTAATTTATTAGATAATTGTTTTTTAAGACTTCTGTTTACTTCGTATATACTTAACTCTTTTCCAGGTCTTTTTGTTTATTTGGGTATAGAGTACAAAACATCCAACATCTAATAAAAAATAAAATAAACTTATACCACTTGGTGGATTATGACTTTTCAACAGAGGAAAAAATCCAAAGGCAGTATCTGGCCATGACCAAACTTCATAAGCTGTTCCTCCTATTTCTAATACAGCAACAACAATATACATTGTTAAAAAAAATAATTGATCCTTTGGTCTTTTTAGTAATATTAAAAACATAAAAACAGTCATTGCAAAGCCAAAAATATCATTGAAAGCGATAAGGTAAAACAGGGCAAACAATGAGATAACTAAGGTCATTAATCTCACAATTGCTTTTTTGTTTTTCTTGACAACAGGGGCTTTAGAAAAAGTATAAGTTCTAGCATATACTGCTGCGTGTCCAAAAGGAACATAAATTGGCAGATTGGACAACCTGTAGGTATACATATCCAATACAATAGAAAATAAATATTCGCCTATAAAACCAATAATTACAGCATAAATCATTAAATGTCTGGTTCGCTTTACAGATCTTATGTATAATAAGAAGAAAGCGATTAACATAAAACAATTTGTAATGGTTTGAGCATTTGGATATAAGGCTGCAAAGCTTTTCCCGTCAAAATATAATGCAAATACAAATAAGAAAAGTAATCCTATTCTGCGATTAAAAACAGAAATAATTTTTAATCGATCAGCTTTTGATATTCCAATCATTAATTAACTTTAATTGGTTTAATTTCAATTTGTCTTTCATTTACATATTCAAAAGTATTATCTCCAAAAAAACCAGCTTCCTCAAGCATTATTCGAATGTCTTTTTGCCATTCTGGTACAGTTACAGTAACATTTAACTCTATAGCATATGTAGTATTTTTATGTAAGGAATAATCTCCATTAAAAGGAACTCCTCCCTGAGAATCCCACATTCCTATGGTTGTTCCAGCACTATGACCGTATTTTCCAAGTGGATGTGTATAAATTGATGGACGTAATCCTTCATTTTTTGCTCTATTTAAAGAACTTAAAAGTATTTCATTCCCAGTTTTACCCTCTTGCATAGAACTTGTTAATATATCCTGCAAACGATTTCCTTTTTTATATGCTTTAGCTAAAAAATCGGGTACTGCTGTTTCATCATCTTTTAATACATATGCATGTTGCTGGCAATCTGTGTTCAAACCAATATATGTAATCCCAAAATCACAATGTAATAAATCTCCTTTTTGAATAATTTTATCTTTTTCTCCTTTAGTAAAAGAATAAATGTGAGATTTTAGTTTTTGATTACTTCTTTGTATGTCTATTGTAGGATGAAACCAAGTTTCTAAACCCATGTCAGTTACTTTTTGTCGTAAATACCAAACAAGATCCTCTGTGGTAGTTTTTCCTGGTTCAATAACTTTTTCTGAAAACGTAATATCAATAATGTCGTGGGTTATTTTAACCAATTTTTTGAACAAAATCATTTCTTTTTCTGTTCTTGTCTCAAGCCAAGCAATAGCTAGTTTTTCTGCAGATACTAACCTTGAATTTAATGTGTCAGGCAAATTTTTTACTAATTCCTCATAATCTGTTTTTACTAAACCATCAGCTAAAGCAAAATGCTCAGAATAATTAATTCCAATTTTAGCTGGATTTCTTTTGGCTATAATATCAGATAATGCTTTCCATTGATTGGGTTCTTGCTCTTTGTTCCAGGCAGATTTAATGCTTTTACCAATATCATATCTGGCTACGGCTATTCGCTCCAGAGTGTTTTGCTCTTTATTTCTATAAAAAAGAATAATCGTTCTTCGTCTAGCATTTAACCATCTGGCGGGTAGCATTGTTTTTAAAACTGGATCTTCATTGTATTCTCTGGAAATAAGAAGCCACATGTCTAAATTGGATTCGTCCATTAATTGAGGAAGAAGGTTCTGAAACCTATCCTCCAATAATTCATCTTTAAGTATTGCTCGATTTTTTTCTGAAAGAATTTGTGAAATACTGACTTGAATACTTAAAAAAAGTATCATTGATAATAGTGTTCTCATACGACGGTTATATTTTTCCTAAAGATACTTTATCCCTTTAAAAATTTAAAATTTTGCAAAAAGAATCTTAGATTGAGTATATTTAAAGAAATATCATTTAAATGAAATATCTATTTCAATTTTTAGGAATCTCTATTTTAGGTATACTTCTATTTTCCTGTAGTACTTACACTTATAAAAATAGTAAAGAAAAACCTGTTGTGATTTCAAATGATAGTTTAGAATATGAAGTTGTCATCTTTGATATTGGTTTTACACTTTATTTAAACACCATAGCAAGACCTATGGGGTATTATTCTTTAAATTATTTAGAAAATAGAAATAATATTTATGTTACTATCTGGAACTCAAGAGTATTGAATCCCCCTAAATTTAAGCCTTCAATTTATCAAAATATTATAGATTATAATCCGCAAATACGTTATGGTCTTGAAGTTAATTATAAATTATTCAACTATTTTCAGTTTGCACAACAGAAATATAAAATAAGATTGGATGGTGGCTTAGGGCCACCTTCAAAAATTAGATAATTTTCTTGTAACTGATAAAACTATAGGTGTAGTGATTTTTATCATCTGGCAAAAAAGTTTCTTCAGAAATTTCCTCCCAAACTGACTGGTCTATTGTTGGAAAAAAAACATCTGCTTCAAAATTTTGGTGAACTTTAGTGATATCTAATTGATCTACCAGTTGTTTTTCAATAGCCTCTTTATAAATTTGTGCCCCACCAATTATGAAAGCATTTTTTTGATCTTTTATCAAATTAATGGCCTCTTCAAGGCTATGGACAACATCACAACCCTCTTTTTTATAGGAGGTATTTCTTGTGATAATAATAGACCTTCTATTCGGAAGTGGTTTTCCAATCGATTCAAAAGTATTTCTGCCCATGATAATTGAATGACCTGAAGTTACCTTTTTAAAACGTTTTAAATCTGCAGGTAAGTACCAAATTAAATCATTGTCTTTACCTAGCTCATTATTTAATCCAATAGCAGCAATTATTATAATCATAGCACTAATTTATATAGCTACCGCCCCTTTAATGTGTGGATGTGGATTGTAATCTACCAACTCAAAATCCTCAAAAGTAAAATCAAAAATATTATTAACTTCTGGGTTAATTTTCATGGTTGGTAATGGTCTGGCCTCTCTAGATAATTGAAGTTCTAATTGGTCGTAGTGATTACTATAAATATGAGCATCTCCAAATGTATGTACAAATTCTCCTGCTTCATAACCACATACTTGAGCAATCATCATAGTAAATAATGCATACGATGCAATATTGAAAGGCACACCTAAAAAGATATCTGCACTTCTTTGGTACAACTGACAGGATAGTTTACCATTAGAAACATAGAATTGAAAAAATGCATGACATGGTGGTAGCGCTGCTTTTCCATTGGCTACATTTTCTGAGAAAGAAACCGAATTGTCAGGTAAAACACTGGGATTCCATGCAGAGATTAACATTCTTCTACTGTCTGGATTATTTTTTAGAGTTTTAATTACTTCTTTTAATTGATCAATATCATCACTATTCCAATTTCGCCATTGATGACCATAGACCGGTCCTAAATCTCCATTTTCATCTGCCCACTCGTTCCAAATTCTTACACCATTTTCCTGAAGGTATTTGATATTTGTATCACCTTTTATAAACCACAATAATTCATATACTATAGATTTTAAATGTAATTTTTTTGTGGTAACCATAGGAAAACCTTCACTCAAATCAAATCGCATCTGATACCCAAAAACACTTTTTGTCCCTGTGCCTGTTCTATCAGATTTCTCGTTTCCGTTTTCTAAAACGTGTTTTACTAAGTCATGGTATTGCTTCATAATTGATTTATCTCTTAATGTATCAAAAATAAATAAAGCTTCAATTTTTTTGAATTAAAGCTTCATTTAATGTGATAAAGTTATCAACGATTTGTTTATAGATTATCCAATAATCATTCCAGCAATGGTAGCAGACATTAATGAAGCTATTGTTCCGCCGATGAGTGCTTTCATTCCAAACTCAGATAATACTTTTCTTTGCCCTGGTGCTAAAGAGCCTATACCACCAATTTGAATACCAATTGATGCAAAATTTGCAAAACCACATAGCATGTAAGTGGCCATAATAACAGATTTATTGTATGTTAGATGAAGGCTATTAGCTACATTTTTAAGTTCTGCTAATTGAATATATCCTATAAATTCACTTGCAGCTAATTTAATTCCCAAAAGTTGACCCATAAGCGTCATATCTTCACTTGCAATACCAATTAACCACATTAACGGTGCAAATACGTAACCAAGAATAAATTCTATTGAAAGGCCCTGATATAAAGTATTATTTGCAATAATTTCATTTAAAGAAGTCATTTCCCAATTGAAGTATGCTAAACCATCAAAACTTCCAAAAAATCCTAAAACTCCATTAAGCATAGCAATTACTGCAACAAAAACTAATAGCATTGCTCCCACATTAACTGCTAACTTTAGCCCTTCTGTAGTCCCATTTGCAATGGCATCTAAAATGTTTGATCCTATTTTATCTTGGGAAACGGTTACATCTGTATTTACCTTTTGAGTTTGTGGATATAAAATTTTAGAAATTACAATAGCACCAGGTGCAGCCATTACTGAAGCTGCCAATAAGTGTTTGGCAAAAACCAATTCTAAGGCTTTATCACCTCCACCTAAAAATCCAATGTAGGCTGCCAAAACAGCACCTGCAACTGTAGCCATTCCTCCTACCATTACCAAAAGCATTTCAGACTTATTCATTTTTTCTAAGTAGGCTTTAATCAATAAAGGGGCTTCTGTTTGTCCAAGAAAAATATTACCTGCTACAGATAAACTTTCCATTCCTGAAATCCCTAAAAATTTTGATAAGATTTTTGCTAAAATTTTAACAAGCCATTGAATAACTCCAAGATAAAACAGCAACGATGTTAAAGCTGAGAAAAAGATAATAGTGGGCAATACTTGAAAAGCAAAAATATAACCAAATTTGTCCATATCACTTATTATACCTGCAAATAAGAATTCACTACCTGCTTTTGTATATTCTAAGATTTCAATAAAAATACTTCCAATGAAATTAAAAATAGTTTGAATAAAATTTACTTTCAAAACACCAATGGCAATAATTAATTGAATCGATAAACCAATTCCTACCTTTTTCCAATCTACAGCTCTTCTATTGGCACTAAATAAGAATGAAATAAATAACAAAACAAACATACCTAATATACCTCTCCATAGGCTATTCATTGAAAAACCTTTACTTGGTAGTATTTTATTTTCAGAAACTACAATTGTTTCAGACTTTATTGGTGAAGTAAAAGAATACAAGATCTGATTTTCAGATATGGTTAAAGTAGAATCTGTAAGATGAACAATATTATAATTACGAATAGTGTCTTTAGGTAAGAAGTAATTGAAAGTTAAAAGATTATTATTAAGAGTATAGGTACCTTTAGCTTTAAGGCTATCCTTCGAAGCTAATGAATAAGTAAATATTTTATCTCTCAGCTTTAAAGAGTCATTTTTATTGATATCCAGAATAGAGACTCCATTATTATCCTTTATGGATTCAAATTTCCACTCTTTTTCAATGGTTTGAGCAACTGTGATTACTGATAAAAAAAATAGAATACAAAAAATATATTGTTTCATAATTTATGATCGTTTACTAATTTCATCTCTAACTTTTGCTGCAGTTTCATAATCTTCATTTGTGACAGCATTATTTAATTGTTCTTGAAGTTCCTTAATACTAAAAGCTGATAAATCAGATGAGGGTTTAGTAGAATCTGTTTCTTCTAAATTTACGTCAATAGTTTCCGGTTCTAGGATTTCCTTTATGGATATCTCTTCCTCTACTTTCAAGAAAATACCTGCCTTATCTAGTATATTTTCGTAAGTGTAAATTGGAGCTAAAAAACGAATAGCAATTGCAATCGCATCTGATGTTCTAGTGTCTATAATTTCTTCCACACCCTCTCTTTCACAAACTAAACTAGAAAAGAAAATTCCGTCAACTAACTTATGAATTATGATTTTTTTTACGGTAATATGAAATCTTTCTGAGAACGTTTTAAATAAGTCATGTGTGAGTGGTCTTGGAGGTCTAATCTCCTTTTCTAACGCGATTGCTATGGATTGAGCTTCAAAAGCTCCTATTATGATAGGTAAGGTTCGTTTTCCTTCCATTTCACTCAATACTAAAGCATAAGCTCCGCTCTGAGTTTGACTGTAGGAAATTCCCTTTATCGTTAATTTGATTAAACTCATGAATTTATATAATAAAAAAGCTGTCTAATTTTTGGAAACTACCAAAAATTAGACAGCCCCTACTTGGGCACAATTTACTAAAAATTATGAGTTTTGTGCTTTAAAATCTTTGAGTTTAGAAATTAATTGCGGAACCACATCAAAAGCATCTCCTACTATTCCATAATCAGCAGCTTTAAAGAAAGGTGCTTCAGGGTCTGTATTGATAACAACTTTAACTTTTGAGGCATTAATTCCAGCTAAATGCTGAATGGCTCCAGAAATACCAATGGCAATATATAAATTTGTAGCAACTGGTTTCCCAGTTTGCCCTACATGTTCTCCATGAGGTCTCCATCCAAGATCAGAAACAGGTTTAGAGCAAGCCGTTGCAGCTCCTAAAACATCCGCTAATTCTTCAACCATTCCCCAATTTTCTGGACCTTTTAAACCTCGACCAGCTGAAACTACTACATCTGCATCTGCAATGGTTACTTTACCAATTGCTTTATCTACACTTGTAGATTTTACTCCCAATTCGGAAACCGAAACATCGAAGTTTTCTATAGTTGCAGTTACTGGATTTTCATGAATTCCAAAAGAATTCTTTGCTAAACCGATTACTTTATTTTCTGTTGAGATTTCTGTATTATTAAAACCTTTATTTGAGAAAGCTTTTCTTTTAACTACAAAAGGGTTAGTTGAACTTGGAGTATCAACAACATTAGAGGCATAACCTGCATTTAATGCTACTGAAACTAATGGCCCAACATATAATCCATCAATACTTGAATCTATGACTATAACTTTTGATCCTTTTGAATCTGCAACTTGTTGAATGGCAGAGGCATATTCTTTTGCATTAAATTCTTTTAATGATTCATTGTTAACAGATACGATTGTATCTGCTCCATAATTTTGTAATTCTGAAACATCATCAACATTAATTGTTAATGCTATGATATTTGTCCCTAATTCTTCGGCAACTTTTTTTCCATAAGAAACAACCTCAAATGCTGATTTCTTGAATTTTCCGTCTGAGGAACTTGCGTATACTAAAACTGACATATTTCTTTTTTTTTCTTAGGATTAAATTACTTTTGCTTCGTTGTGCAATAAATTGATTAATTCATCAATATTTTCGGCATCAACAAGCTTGACAGCTCCTTTAGGTGCTGGTTTTTCAAAAGACACTGAATTTGTAGCATGGTCAGAATTTGAAGACTCTAAAACTTGTAATGGTTTTTTTCTAGCCATCATAATTCCTCTCATGTTTGGAATGCGTAGGTCGGACTCTTCAACAATCCCTTTTTGACCACCAACAACCAAAGGTAAATTTGTTTTTAATGATTCACTTCCTCCATCAATTTCTCTAGTTGCAGAAACATTAGTTCCATCCACATCAATTTGAACACAACCATTAATGAAGTTATAATCTAAAAGCGCAGCTAACATACCGGGAACCATTTGTCCATTATAGTCACTAGATTCTTTACCCGCTAAAATTAAATCATAACCTTCTTCTTTGGCGACTACAGCAATTTCTTTAGCTACAGACATTCCATCTTGAGGATCAGCATTAATTCTAATGGCATTATCTGCTCCAATGGCTAATGCTTTTCTTAATGTAGACTCTGTTGAAGAAGCACCAACATTAACAACAGTTACAGCAGCTCCTTGTTTTTCTTTAAACCACATGGCCCTAGTCAGAACAAATTCATCATACGGATTGATTACAAATTGAACACCATTGGTGTCAAAATTAGTATCATTATCAGTAAAATTAATTTTTGAAGTGGTATCAGGGACATGGCTAATACATACTAATATTTTCATTTAAATTTTATTTTGATTTTGATGATACGAAGATACTACAAAAAATTAAAATACTATGCATGCATAGTAAATTTTAATTTATTTAACAAAACACTAAATAGATTGTAATTACATTAATTATGTTTAATATTGTTTTTTCCAATTGTTTCACAAAAATTAAAACTTGCCTTTAGCACAAAAAAATACGAATATTAGAATTGCTTGGTTAGATCAGTTAAAAGGTTTTGGAATTATTTTAATGGTTTATGGGCATAATTTCCCAGTCTTAGAAGAGTATATCTACAGCTTTCATATGCCTTTATTTTTCATTATTGCTGGAATATTTCATCCAAAAAATATAAACCTTCAATCTATAAAAAAAAGAGTTCAGCAAATTTTACTTCCTTATTTTTTGTGGAGCTTTATTTTATTTGGTTTTTGGTTATTTATTGGAAGAAAATTTGGAGAATCTGCACATTTAGATTTATCGGTTACAAAAAACTTTATCGGGATTTTCTTTGCACAAGGGGATATTGACTATATGAATTGGGGTATACCAATGTGGTTTTTACCAACGATATTTTTAACTTTTATTTTCTTTGGTCTTATTTTAAAAATTAAAAATAAGTTATTACAATATTTCGTATTAATTGTAAGTATTATTTTGGGGTTTTTAATAGCTAAATTTTACAAAGTGAATTTATTTTGGAGTTTAGATGTTGCGCTAGTTTCTCTTTTCTTTTATGGCTTCGGTTTTTATGCAAAAGATTTTATTAAATCCAATTCAAAAAAAGGTGTGCCTTTTTTATTAATTTTAGGAGTTATACATTTAGTGGCATCTTTATTTCTGTTGCAAAAAATAGACATGTATCGGTCTATTTATGGTAACGAAGTTTTATTTCTGACAAATAGTCTTGTTGGATTTCTTTTCTGGGGATTTTTATTTAAAAACTTTTTATCTCTAAAATTTTTAGTTTTTTTGGGCAAAAACACCATCCCTATTTTGGCTTTGCAAGCCAGAGCTTTAAGTTTTATTAAACTTTTTCTATTTCTTATTTTGGGATTATCTATTTTTAATTTCACAGAATTTGAAAAAGTAATTTTAACTCTTGGACAACTCATTATTTTATTTCCAATACTTATTTTTATCAATAAATATATTCCCATTTTAAATGGAAAAAATAAAAAAATATAAGCACGAAATAGGTTTTCATGCACTGTTAAATGTAATCGTAGCTTTATTTATAAGCCTTTCGTCTTATTTTCATATTCCTTATGGGGGATTTAAAGGAGCTTTTGTCTATGCAATTCATTTTTTAGTTTTACAATTTACCCTTTTCGGATTTTTATATGTTTATAGTCTTTTTAAAACGTTCTTTAGACTTACATTTCCTATCTTATTTACTATTTTATCTGCCTTAGCTTTTTGGGTTTATACGCAAGATATCACAGTTGAATCAAGTATTATTCAAGCAATTTTAGAAACAAAGTTTGATATTGCTGTAGATACACTAAGTGTTCCGTTTGTATTTTATTTGATTTCTGCTTTTATTGTTTCTCTTTTCTTAATGAAAAAGTTTCAAAAACTCAAACAAAACAACATAAAATCTCCTCTTTTTATAATAGCTATTATTGCTATTTTATCTTATTTTATTGCTGAAAATCATCGTTTTGGAGTTTTAAAAAGAAGGTTGCCCTACAACAGTTTTGTTGCTGTGAAAAAATATTTAGAAAAGCCCAAAATGCAACTAGTAACTCCTAAAAATAATGTGTCTACGGATAAAGAAAACCTAGATATTATTTTTGTTTTGGGAGAATCTGTTAGAGCAGATCATATATCTATTAACGGATATCATCGAGAAACCACTCCTTTACTATCCAAACAAAAAAATATAGTTAGTTTTAAAAATATTTTTACTCCTTTGACTTACACAGCGATAAGTGTTCCTCAAATTTTAACTAACAAATCCATTACTGATAATTCAATAACATCATTTTATGGTTTATACTCCATCTTAAATAAAGCTGATTTTTACACAGAATGGATAGGTAATCAATCGATAGAAAAAAGTTACGAAGCAATTGTAAATACAAATAAAAAAGTAACAATTATAGATCCTTTTCACTCTGTTTTAAGTTTCAAGAAAAAGAAAGATTTGGATTTATTAGATCAATTTAATCTTAATGTTGTAAACAATAAAAATAGAATATCTACTATTCACATGATTGGGAGCCATTGGTACTACAACAATAAGTACACAAAAGAATTTGAAAAATTCACACCTGTTACAAACAGTAAATATGTTGGCGCTTTATCTGAAGAGCAACTTATAAATTCCTATGACAATACAATTCTCTATTTAGATTATTTTCTAAATTCACTAATTGAAAGGTTAAAAAAATCTTCAAAAGAAACATTATTAATATACCTTTCTGATCATGGAGAAATTTTAGGCGAAAATGGGCAATGGTTTCATGCTCAAAATAATACTGCCTCAGAAAATCCTGCAATGTTGATTTGGTATTCAGAAAGTTTTAAAATCAATAATCCTGAAATCGTTAAAAATCTTTTTAATAATCAACATCAAAAATTTAGTACAGATTTTCTTTTTCACAGTATTTTAGATATTTCTAAAATTAAAGGATTTGAAATTAATAAAAGACAAAGTATTTTTAATGATTTTTAAGAATTCAATAAGTTTTACTTATGTGGCATTTAAGCATAAATTTTATGTAAAAATGCTTAATTTTGTGCATCAAAATAAACAACAACTAAATATTACATGAAAACAGTTCAATTTAGAGAAGCTATTTGCGAAGCCATGAGTGAAGAAATGCGCTCAGATGAAAGCGTATATTTAATAGGAGAAGAAGTAGCAGAATATAATGGTGCTTACAAAGCTAGTAAAGGAATGCTAGATGAGTTTGGTGAAAAAAGAGTCATAGATGCTCCTATCGCTGAACTTGGTTTTGGAGGAATTGCTGTTGGTTCTGCAATGAATGGAAATAGACCTATAGTAGAATATATGACCTTCAATTTCTCATTAGTGGGTATCGATCAAATCATAAATAATGCGGCAAAAATTAGACAAATGTCAGCTGGTCAATTTAACTGTCCAATTGTATTTAGGGGGCCTACAGGTTCTGCTGGTCAACTTGGTGCAACTCACTCTCAAGCATTTGAAAATTGGTTTGCCAATACACCAGGATTAAAAGTAATTGTTCCATCAAACCCATATGATGCCAAAGGATTATTGAAGGCTGCTATACGTGATGATGACCCCGTTATTTTTATGGAATCTGAACAAATGTATGGTGACAAAATGGATATTCCTGAAGGAGAATATATTATACCTATTGGAGTAGCAGACGTTAAAAGAAGTGGGTCTGACATAACAATCGTATCATTTGGAAAAATAATTAAAGAAGCATACAAAGCAGCGGACGAATTAATCAAGGAAGGAATTTCTGTTGAAATTATTGATTTAAGAACGGTACGTCCACTAGATCACAACACAATTATAGAATCTGTTAAGAAAACAAATCGTTTACTAATTTTAGAAGAGGCATGGCCTTTTGGTAGTGTATCAACTGAGATAACGTACAGAATTCAAGATGAGGCATTCGATTACCTAGATGCTCCTATTAAAAGAATTACTACAGCTGATACCCCAGCACCGTATTCTCCAGTGCTTCTTGAAGCTTGGATTCCAAACAGTAATGATGTAATTAAAGCTGTCAAAGAAGTTTTAAAAAAATAACCACTTTAACAACTCATCAATTAAAATTTCATCAACCCAAGTGTTGATGATTTTTTTTTTTAAAATCGTTGAGGTTTGATTTAATTTATAACTATTCTCAAGTAATTTGTTTGTGTATGGTTTTTGTATTGGTTAAAAAAAAAAATCTTGAATCAAAATCTCATAAGTTTGTTGCATAAAGTACTTTCATGAAAAAACATATTAAGACCTATCAAAAATCCATTTTTTTACTATTTTGTTTGTTCTCATTGCAAATTAACGCTCAGATAACTGCTGTAGGAAGTGGGAGTTATACAAATTCTTTTCCAGGCACAGACAGTGCGGGGCGAAATGGATATCCATCAGGGACTCCTCAATTAAGTGGAAATGCACTTAACAAACCCGTTCCTACAAATGATTGGTGGTCAAAATTAATTAAAGAAAATCATGCCGATAATTTATTTAATTATCCAATGACATTGAGAACCATAAATGAGGGTCTTATAGTTACTCACATTCCTTGGGGCGTAATTGGTGATTCTTCACCTATTCAGGTTGGTCTTTCAGGATTAAACTCAAATAAAGCTACTGTATCAGACCATTCAGATTGGACCGTAACGATGAACTGGAACGATGGAACTCATAATCTAAACTCAACCTCTGGTATTGGGATGCCTTTTTTATACTTTACAAAAGGTTCAACAGATGTTATAGAAATAAAAGTCAATTCTGGAACTACATCAATATCCAATGAGGTACTTATTATTGAAAACGCATCTAATACAAAAGATTTTGTCTTTTATGCTCCCTCTGGAAGTACTTGGACTCAAAACGGAAATGTTTTTAGCTCGTCATTAAATGGAAAGAACTACTGGTCTATGGCAATGTTACCAGAATCAACCTCAAGTATAAATTCTTTGGTTGATCAATATAAACAATTCGCCTATGTTTTCCCGACCAACACAACAACCTCATGGAATTACGATGAAAGCAATGCTAAAGTTACTACAACTTTTTCTGTAACTACTGAAGTGAAAGAAGGCTCAAATACTAATATGCTTTTGGGCTTACTACCTCATCAATGGAATAATTTAGCAGCTAACTCTGTATCACCAGATGAATATATTTACACTACTGTTAGAGGAGATTTAAAAACACTAAACGGCAATAGCTTTACAGTTGAAAATACATTTAAAGGAATTCTACCAACCTTACCCTATTTGGCAAATTATAGTGAGGGGTTTAGCCCATCTGATATGGATGAAAAAATTTCTCAAATTGAAAATGATGCTCTAGCATCATGGACAGACTCATACAATGAGGGTCAGATGATGAATAGAATGATTCAAACTGCTAGAATTGCTGACCAAACCGGAGATATTGAAGCTAGAGATAAAATGGTTTCAACCATTAAGGAACGTTTAGAAGATTGGCTTAAAGCAGAATCTGGAGAAGTTGCATTTATATTTTATTACAATGATGATTGGTCTACAATGATAGGTTATCCTGCTGGACATGGCCAGGATAATAATATTAATGATCATCATTTCCATTGGGGATATTTTATACATGCAGCAGCATTTATGGAACAATTTGAACCCGGATGGTCCAACAATTGGGGAGAAATGATTAATTTGTTAATCAGAGACGCAGCCTCCTATGACAGAAATGACCAAGATTTTCCTTTTCTAAGAAACTTTAGTCCTTATGCTGGTCATAGTTGGGCTAATGGTTTTGCAACATTTCCAGGTGGAAATGATCAAGAATCAACATCTGAAAGTATGCAATTTGCGTCATCATTAATCCATTGGGGTAGTATTACTGAAAATGAAGAAATTAGAGACTTAGGAATTTATATTTATACAACAGAACAAACTGCTGTAGAAGAATATTGGTTTGATATATTTGAGCAAAATTTTGCGGCCTCATCAGCACCTTTTACTCAGCAATATAGTCTAGTTTCTCGAGTTTGGGGAAATTCTTTTGACAATGGAACTTTTTGGACTTCAGACCTAGCAGCCTCGTACGGAATTGAGTTATACCCCATACATGGTGGTTCTCTTTACCTTGGTCATCATCAAGACTACGCTGCTTCATTATGGAATGAAATGACTAGTAATACAGGTATACTTAACAATGAAGAAAATCCTAATTTATGGCATGACACTTATTGGAAATACCTTTCATTAACTGATGCCGAGGCTGCCATAGAATTATATGACTCATATCCGAATCGAGCATTAAAATTTGGTATATCAGATGCTCAAACCTATCATTGGTTACATAGTATGAATGCTCTAGGAACGATAGATACCTCAATCACAGCAAATCACCCGATATCTGCGGCTTTTTCAAATAATGGTGAATTGACATATGTTGCACACAATTACTCAGACAACCCAATTACGGTAACTTTTTCAGATAATTTTATGCTCGATGTTCCAGCCAATCAGATGGCAACCAGTAGAGATATTGACGCTAATGGAGTTTTATCTTCTAATTTTTACCAAGCCTATCCTGGTGGTAGCGTGACCCTATCCCTTGATGTTACAGGAAGTGGAGTAACCAATGTTGAATTTTTTGATGGTACAACGCTAATTGGACAAGATGCGACTGCACCTTATGAAATAGAGGCACCAAATTTAGCCTTAGGCATCCATGGAATGTATGCAAAAATATACATTAATAATAATTTCAATGTATCCAACATTGTAACTATTCAAGTAGGCGATCAAGTTCCTTACCAAGGAACATCTTTTGAAATACCTGGTACAATTGAAGCTGGATTATATGATAAATTTGAAGGTGGAGTTGGCCAAAATATTTCTTACTTAGACATGTCTCAAATTAATGAAGGAGGTTTTAGACCAAATGAATATGTAGATGCCGTTTCAGATACAAATGAGGGAGCTACTGTAGGATGGATTAGTTCAGGAGAATGGCTGGAATATTCAATCGATGTTGAAACAGCCGGTGTGTATGATTTGAGTTTTAGATATGCCTCCGGAAATTCAAATGGAGGTGGTCCCTTTCATTTTGAAGTAGATGGAACTAGTGTAAGTCCATCAATTGAGATGCAAACTACAGGTGATTGGGATGCATGGTCTACAAAAAATATAACTAATATAGAATTAAGACAAGGAGAACAAGTTTTAAGATTATTTATAGATGAAGGAGAGTTTAATATAGGTAAGATGATTTTTACTTATGCAGGTCCTCTACCCTATGCTCCACCAATAGCAGATGCAGGTGATAATATTACTGTTATTTTACCTGAAACTTCAACTACACTAGATGGTTCTCTAAGTAATGATCCTGAAGGAGAATCTATAACTTATACTTGGGAACAAATTTACGGTCCTTCCAATATTAGTTTTTCAGATAACTCAATAGCCTCACCTGAAATAAGTAATTTAACTGAAGGTGTATATAATATAGAATTAACGGTAAGTGATGGATTATATAATGCAACAGATGATGTATTGGTCATTGTTTCAGAAACTGGAAATTCAGCCCCATCAATATCCATTACATCACCCAATGATGGCGCCTCTTTTGAGGAAGGGACAGCCATAAATATAACGACTGCTGTTACAGATTTAGATGGAACAATAACACTTGTAGAATTTTTTGATGGTTCAGAAAAAATAGGAGAAGACACCACTGAACCTTTTGATTTCGAATGGTCTAATGCAGCAATAGGTGAACATCAAATTACTGCTGTTGCCACAGATGATGCCTCGGATCAAGGAACATCTCAATCTGTAACTATTTCTGTTGAAGAAGTACAATCTTGTTCTGAAATATCAAATGAAGCGCAACAAGGATCATTTTCAATAGGCTATGAAGCACTATTTGAAACCGTTGGCTCAAACGTAACCATTTCATTCACTCTATTGGATACAGATAGAACAGGTGTTGTTGCTTATTTGTGGAGAGAATCTCCTTTTGAAGAAACTCAAATGGACCAAGTATCTGGATTAACATTTTCAAAAACCATTTCAGGGTTCTCTCAAGGTGAAACGATTAGTTATGCATGTAAATTTGCTTTTGCAGGAGGTTTAGCGGTTACAAAGTACATTAGTTATGTAGTTGGAAATGATTGTTCTAATGAGAATGACACTGAAGCTCCCACTAACTTCACAGCAACTAGTGGCGCGGTCACAGCGAGAACTATTGAATTACTTTTAAATGCAACTGATGATTCAGGAACTATATCATATGAGGTAAGTTATGGTACTGAAACCTTAACAGTAACTGGAAGCTCAGGTAACGAGGAATCTCTAATAATTAATAATTTAACACCAGACACCCTATACGAATTTAGTGTAACAGCTGCTGATTTGACTGGGAATGAAGCTGAAAATAATCCAATTGTTATTCAGGTGAGTACAACAGAAGATGAAAATACTGAATGTTCTGGTACTGATTCTGAGGCATTACAAGGAGAATTCAGCACAGGATACAACTATAGTTTTGAAACCTCAGGAACAGATGTAATTTTCACTTTTGAACTATTAGACACAGATCGAACAGGAGTTATTGCGTATTTATGGCAAGAAAACCCATTTACAGAAACTCCAATGACTAATACAACAGGTTTAGTTTTTACCAAAACGTTAAGTGGGTTTACTGAAGGACAAATGATCAGTTATGCCTGTAAATTTGCCTTTGCTGGTGGTTTAGCAGTCACTAAATATTTCTCTTACGAAGTTGGAAGTAATTGTAGTTCTCTAAGCACCATTGAAATGACATTGGCTAAAGGATTAAAACTCTTCCCTAATCCTAGTTCAAGCAAGTTTTCTATTTATAATTCATCACAAATTGAATTGAATAAAGTTGAAATCTACTCACTCTTAGGAAAAAAACTAAAAGAATTCAATACAAATTCTACACAATATAATATAGAAGATTTATCAAGTGGATTGTATTTAGTGAAAATATATGCTATCGAAGGGATGTTCACCATGAAAAAATTAATTAAAGACTAAAATCTTCAGGTAAAAGAGGTTTTTTACTAAAAAAACTTGAATCAAAATTTTATTCAAGCCCTTTAATATTCAAGATAAAAGGGCTTTTCTATTTGGCTCTATTTTATTACTTTTGCCGAGCAAATTATTAAAACAAAAAATAATATGGAATCAATGATGATTTACATGCCAATAGCTTTGGCGCTTTTAGGACTAATCTATATGGTAGTCAAGCAAAAATGGGTAATGAAACAAGATGCTGGTGATGGAAAGATGAAAGAAATTTCAGATCACATTTATGAAGGAGCCCTAGCATTTCTTAATGCAGAATATAAACTTTTATCAATCTTTGTGTTAATTGTTAGTGTTTTACTAGCGATAGTTTCTTTTGTTGTACCAACAACGCATTGGTTAATCGTAATTGCTTTTATTTTTGGAGCTATATTTTCAGCTTATGCTGGGAATATTGGAATGAAAATCGCTACAAAAACTAACGTAAGAACTACACAAGCTGCAAGAACTAGTTTACCAAATGCACTTAAAATTTCTTTTGGTGGAGGTACGGTAATGGGATTAGGTGTTGCTGGTTTAGCTGTTTTAGGTTTAACTGGTTTCTTTATTTTATTCTATAATTATTTTATGGGTGGGTCTGAAGGAGCTTTCTCTGTTGACCAAATGACTATTGTTCTAGAAACACTTGCCGGATTCTCTTTAGGAGCTGAATCTATTGCATTGTTTGCTCGTGTAGGTGGAGGAATTTATACAAAAGCTGCTGATGTAGGTGCTGACCTTGTTGGAAAAGTTGAAGCAGGAATTCCTGAAGATGATCCTCGTAATCCAGCAACTATTGCAGATAATGTAGGTGATAATGTAGGTGATGTTGCAGGAATGGGAGCTGATTTATTTGGTTCTTATGTAGCTACAGTATTAGCTGCAATGGTACTAGGTAACTATGTGATTAAAGATATGGGTGGAAGCATTTCAGATGCTTTTGGAGGAATAGGACCTATCTTATTACCAATGGCTATTGCAGGTGCAGGTATTATCATTTCTATCATAGGAACAATGCTTGTAAAAATTAGCGATAATGAAGCAAAAGAAGCTCAAGTAATGGGTGCTTTAAATATAGGTAACTGGACTTCAATTGGACTTGTTGCCGCCTCATGTTATGCATTGTGTATGTATATGCTACCAGAGACTATGAATATGGAATTTTTTGGAGAGGGATTAAAAGAAGTCTCTAGAATGAGTGTATTCTTTGCCACTTTAGTTGGTTTGGTTGTTGGTGCTGTCATTTCTTCAGTTACTGAATATTATACAGGATTAGGGAAATCTCCAATTTTAAAAATTGTACAACAATCTAGTACTGGAGCTGGTACAAATATCATTGCTGGTTTAGCTACCGGTATGATTTCTACCTTTCCTTCAGTAATTTTATTTGCAGGTGCCATTTGGGCGTCTTATTTCTTTGCAGGATTTTATGGTGTGGCTCTAGCAGCCTCTGCTATGATGGCTACAACAGCTATGCAATTAGCAATCGATGCTTTTGGACCTATTTCAGATAATGCAGGTGGTATAGCAGAAATGAGTGAACAAGAACCAATTGTTAGAGAGCGTACAGATATATTAGATTCAGTAGGTAATACAACAGCTGCAACAGGTAAAGGATTTGCTATTGCTTCTGCTGCATTGACATCATTGGCTCTATTTGCTGCTTATGTAACATTTACTGGAATTGACGGAATTAATATTTTTAAAGCTCCTGTATTAGCCATGTTATTTGTGGGTGGTATGGTACCAGTAGTATTCTCTGCATTGGCAATGAATGCTGTAGGTAAAGCTGCAATGGAAATGGTACATGAAGTACGTCGTCAGTTTAAAGATATTCCTGGAATTATGGAAGGTACTGGAAAGCCAGAATATGATAAATGTGTTGCTATTTCTACACAAGCTTCTCTAAAAGAAATGATGTTGCCTGGATTATTAACGATCGGTTTCCCTCTAGTGATTGCTTTTGTTCCCATGCTTTTTGGGATGGACAATTTAGCAATTGCTGAAATGTTAGGAGGTTACATGGCCGGAGTTACCGTTAGTGGTGTATTATGGGCTATTTTCCAAAACAATGCCGGAGGTGCTTGGGACAATGCTAAAAAGTCTTTTGAAGCAGGTGTTGAAATTAATGGAGAAATGACCTACAAAGGGTCTGAGGCACACAAAGCAGCAGTAACTGGAGATACAGTTGGAGACCCATTTAAAGACACATCTGGACCATCTATGAATATTCTAATTAAACTCACTTGTTTAATTGGATTAGTTGTAGCTCCTATCTTAGGAGGACATGCTGTTGAAAAACATGCAAATAAGGAAGTAAATAAAGAACTTCATTTAGAAGTATCTGTGGATGCAGATGCTAACGAAATGGCTACAGCTACTATTACTACTACCTATGTAGTTGATGGTGTAGAATCTACTAAAGATGAAATTATTGAAGGAACTTTAGAAGAAGTTGAAAAGAAAATTGAAGCTTTAAAAGGTGAAGGTGTTCACGGAAAATCTCACTTTAAAATTGATACTTCTAAAGGAGAAACCAAGAAAATGGTAAAAATTCAAGTAAAAAAAGAAAGCTAAATTTCTAGTTTTTTACGCATATAAAAAAAGCACCTTATAGGGTGCTTTTTTTATATAGTTTATTTTTATTATTTTAGTTGTGTGTAAGTATTAACCCCTCATTCTATCAACTATTTAATACCTCATTTACCTAATACATTACCCTTTCTCTTGTCAATTGTATTGATATAGTAAACCGAGGTCTTATTTAATTGATAGTATAATAAACATCAATTAAAATGAATACAATTACCCTCCCAGATGAATTAGCTATTAATTCTGCGCTATCTCTTAAAATATACAATTATAAGACGACCGAAGAAATATCTAAACAACAAGTTTTACTTAACAAAAATACATTTAGCTTTTTACAAGAAGGTACAAAAAAAGTTTTCTTCGACGATTCAACTTTTACTATAAACAATGACCAATTTCTATTAATGAAGTCTGGGAATTGCCTGATGACAGAAAAGCTTTCCCATGTGAAAGAATATTACAGGAGTATTCTTTTATTTTTTTCAAATGAAGATGTATTAAAATTCATTAGAAAACATGAATTAACTCCCCCAAAATCAAAAACCTACTACTCAACATATTCATTTAATTATGATTCATTTATTAAAAAATTTGCAGAGAGTCTCTTAGACCTTTCAGAACACCCTAAAGAATTTCAGTCTCGTATCTTATATGCAAAATTTGAAGAAATAATGCTATACTTGATAGAAATTAGAGGGGTTGATTTTTTATATTCAATTATAAACAGTAATATAAATCATAACCAAAAATTTATTCAAACTATTGAAAGTAATCATCTAAATAAATTAACGATTAAAGAACTTTCTTTTTTATGCAATATGAGTGAGTCTAAGTTTAAGCGAGAATTTAAAAAATATTTTAAAAGTTCACCTAGTAAGTGGTTTCAAGAAAAAAGATTAAAACATGCTGCTTTTCTCCTTCAAAATAAAGCCACACGACCTTCAGATATTTTTTTAGAGGTGGGATATGAAACTCTTTCAAATTTTATTCAAGCATTTAAAACGAGATTCGGTCAAACTCCAAAACAATACCAATCAAATTGACCTTTTATCAATACTTTTTGAACCAAATTAAATACAATTCAAAAGTAATGAGTGCTTAAGTTTGCTTTCAAATTAAGATTAACAATCAAGTTGTCGCTGTTGTCTTTCTATTGAATATTACATTCTTTAGAGTAAACTTGCCGAAACCTATGATAAAAGATTTAGTTTAAACTATTAAAATTTTATCCCCTGAGATTAGTTTTCAAAAAGCATAAGAATACATTCTTGTGCTTTTTTTTATGAATGAATTTATTTTCGATTTAATTCGAATTGAGAGTTTATTATTTTTATTAAATTTGGTAGGCTATTACTTTAATTTATTTAATCTCAACTTACATGAAAAAAACAAGTTTTTCCTTTCTATTTATTCTTATAATCTCAACAACTTTTGCACAATCTATTGATTCTATATTTTCTTCAGTAAAATACAGAAATATTGGTCCTTTTAGAGGTGGAAGATCTGTTGCTGCATCAGGTGTGGTAGGAGATCCTATGACTTACTACATGGGTAATACAGGTGGAGGATTATGGAAAACAGAAGACGGAGGTCAACTTTGGAAAAATATTTCTGATGGTTATTTTAAGACGAGTTCAATTGGTGCAATTGCTGTCTCAGAAAGTGATTCAAATATTGTATATGTGGGTATGGGTGAACATGCACCTAGAGCGGTGATGACATCATATGGAAATGGTGTTTACAAATCTACTGATGCTGGAAAAACTTGGAAAAATATAGGTTTGGAAAATACCCAGCACATCTCTAGAGTAGTCATTCATCCAAAAAATCCAAATATTGTTTTTGTAGCTGCTCAAGGAGCACTGTATGGTCCAAATAAAGAACGAGGAGTTTTTAAATCAATTGACGGTGGTAAAACCTGGAATAACGTACTTTATGTAAATGATTTAACAGGTTGTTCAGAATTGTCAATGGATTATAACAACCCACTAGTGATGTATGCAGCCATGTGGGAGCATCAAAGATTACCATGGAAAGTTATTAGTGGAGGCCCCGGAAGTGGTCTCTATAAAACAATAGATGGAGGAATCACATGGAATCAGATTCATAATGGTTTACCCAAAGAAAAGGGTAAAATGGCCATAGCCGTTAGTCGTTCAAATTCAGAAAAAGTATATGCTTTGGTTGAGAGTGATTCCAACAAAGAATTGGGAGGATTATTTGCTTCCAGTAACGGAGGTGAAAAATGGTCAAAAATATCATCTGATCATAGTTTAATTCAAAGAGCTTGGTATTATATTGAATTATTTATAGACCCAACAGATGAAGAAAAATTATATGTATTAAATGCAAGCGCACAACGCTCTATTGATGGTGGAAGAACTTGGTCAAGAATTAGTGGTACACATGGAGATCATCATGATCTTTGGATCAATCCAGCAAATAATAAAAATATGATTATTGCCAATGATGGAGGTGCTGCAGTATCTTACAATTACGGAAAGTCATGGTCTCCACAAAATCGAATGGCTACAGCTCAATTTTACAGAATTAATACAGATAATCTATTTCCTTACAATATTTATGGCGGACAACAAGATAATTCTTCAGTAAAAATAAGCAGTTTGGCATTGGGAAGTAGAGGTATAAGTGAACAAAATTGGTCAGCATCTGCAGGAGGTGAAAGTGCTTTTTTAGCCTTTAACCCTGACAATCCAAGATATGTAATGGGTGGAAGTTATTTGGGAACAATTGAAATTCTGGATACAGAAGCTAAAGCAAGTACTCAAATTATGGCAGCTCCTATCCAATATTTAGGCAGAGATTCTAAAGATATGAAATACCGATACAATTGGAATGCTCCAATTATTTGGTCTCAACATGAAGAAAATACTTTTTATCATGGTGCACAATTATTACTAAAAACTACAGATAATGGTAAAAATTGGTCAGAAATCTCTCCCGATTTATCAAAAAACGAAAAAGAAAAACAAGGGAAAGGTGGTGGACCTTATACTAATGAAGCAGTGGGTGCAGAAAATTACGGTACTTTATCCTATGTAATTGAGTCTACTCACGAACCAGGAGTTATATGGGCTGCAACAGATGATGGTGTATTGCAAATCACCAAAAATGGTGGAAAAGAATGGATCAATATAACACCTAAAAAATTAGCTGAAACATTAATCAATTCAGTAGAAGTATCTCCACATGATAAAGGGACAGCATACATTGCAACCACTCGTTATAAATTTAACGACTACACCCCTGCCATTTACAAAACCACAAATTATGGAAAAACTTGGACTAACATTTCTACGGGTATTCCATACGGTGCTTATACAAGAGTGGTGAGAGAGGATACTCAAAGGAAAGACCTACTTTTTGCCGGAACTGAATTAGGGATGTATATTTCATGGAATGGAGGTAAAAAATGGGAATCCTTCCAATTAAATTTGCCAATAACACCTATTACAGATTTAAAAATAAGTCACGATGATTTAACTATAGCCACCATGGGGCGATCTTTTTGGATATTAGATGACCTAGGGCTACTTAGACAGTTTCAAGGAAGTAAAACAAATTTTAATTTACTTAGACCTGAAGATGCTATTATAGGAAACTGGGGAAGTCAATTAAATTACTCGTCTGCTAACTTTTCAGGTTCTGACGATTCAGCGGGGGTAAATCCTGCTAACGGAATTGTATTTTATTATTTCATACCTGATCATCTAAAAAATAAAGAGTTGGCTCTAGAAATATTTGATAAAGATGGAAATTTGGTAAGAACCATTAGCTCTAAAGCAAACCCAAATTACCAAAGGTATCCTGGTGGACCCTCTCCAGAACCAATCTTATCAAATAAAGCTGGTCTTAATCGATTTGTTTGGGACATGAGATATCAAAGCCTACCAGGAATACCAACTGCTTATATAGAGGGATCTTACAGAGGGCATAAAGCTATGCCTAATTTGTATTCAGCTTCATTAAAGTTGGAAAATAAAACAGCTGAAGTTTCATTCAAAATATTACCCAATCCTCTTTATGATATTACCAAAGAAGAATATTTAGAAATTCATCAATTTAAATTAATTACTGAGGCAAATCTCAGAGACATGCACAACAGAGTTAATCAATTGAAAAAAATTCAAGAACAATTGATTAAGGTTATCAAGGAATTCCCTCAGGAAGAAAAATATATGGCTATAAAAACTAAAGGAAAGACCATAATTCAACAACTAAAATCTTGGGATGAAGATATGGTTCAACGAAAGTCTAAGGCTTATGACGATGTGGAAAATTTTCCAAATAAATTTACTGCTGAATACATCTTTCTTATGAATCAGAATGACAGTAGTATCCCTAAATTAAATTCAGCATCAAAAAATAGACTTGATGAATTAAATAAAGAATGGATGATTTTAAAAAGTAAATCAGATGAATTGATAGAAACCATCATTCCAGATTATAACAAATTACTTTGGGATTTTGGAATTGGTGCTTTGAATGTAAAATAACAACTATTTTTTATTGAATTATTAGTACTCCTCTAATCTAAACTGTATTTTGTCACTTGATATCTTTTGACTGACCCTAGCTATTGCTATGTCTGATAATTGAAGAATTCTTGGATAGCCTCCTGTTACCTGGCAATCTTGTAATAAAATAATACATTTTCCTGATGGAGTGAGCTGAACTGTTCCTGGCATTACTGCCGATGTAAGGATTGAAGGCAAGTTGTTTTCTAAGCATTCTTTTAAACGATACCCTACCCTGTTATTATGATCTGATACTGTAAAAGGAGCAAACAACCTATGCTGCTGTTCCTCGTTAAGTCTAGAAAACTCTGGTCCCTTTATGCATGGTAAGTACATTGTTCTAAAATGTTTTTCACTTACTCGAACTCTGGAAAAACTATTTTCTGTATTCTCTTGAACTGGAAGAATAGGTAGCATGTCTCCTTTCACTAACTTTTGCTGAGTAATCGCCTTAAAAAAACTTCGACTACCATAAACTCTTTCAGTTTGAATACCTCCATATACAGACAAATAAACCCTAGCTCCATAAACCCTTTTACCAAATGATAAAACCGAATCTTTTTTAATAGGGTACACAGATTGCATTTTAATTAATTTCTCATTTATTTTTGGAGAAAAGTCACCTCCAGTAATACAGATATAGGTGTTTGAAGTAAATTTAAATTTGCCTTGTCCAAAAGTAATTTCTATAAGTGCTGCTCTCTTATGGTTTTTTAATAGGGCATTTGCCATTTTTGCAGCATGAATGTCCATACATCCTGCTTGAGGAATTCCCATCTTAGCATAACCAAAACGCCCCTGATCTTGAATAGAACAATAAATTCCTGGATGTAAGACTTCTATCACAATTCGCAATTTTTAATCCTAAACTTTTGATTGGCAACCTCTCTTTCTATTTGATAAAAAGTATGAAGGTCTACAGAAACAAATTGAATGCGATCACCTGGTTTGGCAAAACAGGGACTAGATGCCTTCATATTGAAAAAATTTAGGGGTGACTTTCCTATAATATTCCATCCCCCAGAACTATTTTGTGGATAAATTCCAGTCTGAGAACCGCCTATTCCAACAGATCCCTTATCTACTCGAACCCTAGGGTTAGATTTCCTGGGAATATGAAGGTTTTGATGAAGCCCACCTAAGTATAAAAAACCAGGTTGAAAACCGATAAAATAAACTAAATAATCTCCTTCTGTATGCAATCGGATAATTTCTTCTACATTACATTTTTTCTTGCATGCAATTTCCTCTAAATCAATTCCAAAAGAAACATCATAACACACTGGAATTTGCCATATAAATTGATTTTTTTTTGTAAAGGGTATGGGAGTGTTATATATTTTTTTTAGTTTATTAATAATATCCTTATGATCTTCAATAGCTTTTGAGAATCTAATGAGTAAAGAATTATAGGTAATAATCGTATCTAAAATAGAATCTATTGCCCTAACTTGTCTTTCGAAAGAAACAATATCTTCAATAATCTCTTGTTTGATGATGATAGGCCATTCAACTAAAATTGAGGTCTTTCCAAAGGCTTTATATGTAAGATTAAATTTCACTTAATCTGTTTGTAAATGTTTATGCAAATACTCTAAAATTTCAATGGCATTTTTAGTATCTCCATGAACACAAAAAGTAGACGCTTTAATCTTTTTTTCATGAAAGTTTACAGTAGTTACCAATTGTTTATTTGCTATTTTTTGTACTTGTTTTAATACCTCATGTTTATCTTTAATGAGTGCATTGGAAAAAGTTCTTGAAACCAAGCTCAAATCTTCATTATACCTTCTATCTGCAAAAGCCTCATAAACAATTTCTAGACCGCTTTGAATCGCAACTTCTTCTATAGTTGATTGATAAGGCACATATAATTTTACAGCTTCAAAAACATGTTGAATTGCGGCAATAACTACTGAAGCCTTATCACGATTTACAGCAATTAAATTATACAAAGCACCATGTGGTTTTACATGATGAATAGTTGCATTTTGAAGCTGTGCTCTTTCTTTAAAAATTGCAAGTTGATTTTCTAAACTTTTTTGAAGATCACAATTTGAAATGTCTAAAACTTTACGTCCAAAATTCTCTCTGTCTGGAAATGAAGGATGTGCACCAATTTTTACTTTGTGTTTCAGGGCTAGCTGAATAACTTTATCCATAATTTCTAAAGAACCAGCATGAGCTCCGCAGGAAATATTACAAGAAGAAATAAGAGGCATTATGATATGCTCATTATTAAAATCTTCACCCAGATCACAATTAATATCTATCATTAAAAAATGTTAAATTGAAAAACTTTATCTAGTCCTCTAGTGCCTAAAAAAATAGTTAAAATCAAAATTACAAATCCTAAAATATTTTGGAATTTAGAATTTACGTAATTCCCTAAAACTACTTTTTTATTTACCACCCAAAGAAGTATCCCTGCTACAACAGGAAGGAGAATACCATTAGCTACTTGAGCAAATTTGATAATCTCTATGGGTTTAAAACCCAATGATGAAAATACAACACCTAATATTAAAATTAGAATCCACACAGTTCTAAATTTTTTTGACTTTAATCCTGATTTCCATCCAAAACAACCTCTAGCTACATAAGCAGCAGCCAAGGGTGCTGTGATTGCTGAAGTAATCCCTGCAGCAAATAATCCAATCCCTAAAAAATAGCTTGCAAAATCACCATATAAAGGCGCTAAGCTTTTTGCCAAATCTGATGCACTTGAGATTTCTCCCGAACCTATAGATGAAGCTGAAATAATAATAGCCATAGAGACAAGACCTCCTAATGAAATAGAAGTAATAGTATCTTTTCTAACATTTTTTAAATCTTTAGGATTATTCCATTTTTCTTTGACTAAAGACGCATGTAAAAATAAATTATAGGGTACTACGGTTGTTCCAACTAAGCCTAGTATTGTTAATAGACTACCTTCTGGAAATGAGGGAATTAGAGCACCTTTTAGTATATTATAGATAGTTGGTTTTGTTAAAAAAGCAGTAATTATAAAAGACATACTCATTATTATTACTAGCATTACCAATGCTCTTTCAAGAAATTTATAATTCCCTATATAAAGTAATACAAACGCAACAATTCCTATGACAAAGCTCAATAGATTAATAGAATAGCTCCCAACAACAAATCTAAATTCTCCTGTAAGGGTTTCTAGTCCAAGTATACCTCCACTTATATTTCCAGCCTCATAAGAAGCGTTTCCTACAACAATTGCAGACAGGATTAGAAGTAGTATTAATTTGTTAATTATTGGGTATTTAATTTCAGATCTAATAACCTCTGATAAGCCTTTCTGAGATATGATTCCAAGACGAGAGGCCATTTCTTGTAGTACGATGGTAGCAAGTATAGACAAAACCATAGCCCATAGCAAATGAAAACCAAAATTAACCCCTGCTAAAGTACACAGCGTAACAGTCCCAGGACCTATAAATGCGGCAGCTACAAGAGTTCCTGGGCCAGAATTTTTTAACCACTTTTTAATCATTTGAGGCAGAATTTAACGCATAAATGGCAAAACTTCCTAACCAATGTCCACCCTCATACGAATCACCAATAAGATTAGGTAAAGAATAGTTAATATGTTTATAAGCGATCTTTTTTAAATGATTATAGGTGGGTATATCCTTGACAATATCAAATAAAGCCCATGCTCTAGAAAAATTTACTCCATCTAAGTGCACCAATTTTCCGTCTGTTCTATCTGATACTTCTCCAACTGCTAGTTGAAAGTCACTATCTTTTAACTGAGGTAGAAAATTATCTAACCAATCTATAAATACTTTTTGAGGTAATACTCGCTTCATAATTGCTGCTTCTTGCAAACAAGGAGATAAAAAGTCGTATCCGCTGGGTTCCCAAGAGATGGGACAATTTGAATCTTCAAAATAAAATTTCATAGCACTTTTTTTAATCATTTTAAGCATCGATTCATTACCTACGACTATAGCATAATCCCATGCAAACGTTAAACCAAAGGCAGTATTAGGGTGTTCACCAGCTCTAACAGGATAATTTAAATTAGGGATAAAATCTAAATACTTTTGTACTATTAGATCTGTTAGTGGTTGTAAATTTTGCTCTAATTCTCTTGCCGTTTTATCATCCCAAGTATGAAGTGTTTCCGCTAATTTCAAAACCCAAGCCCATCCATAGGTTCTCTCATAACTTTTGTTATGTTTTCCTAAAAAATAGTCAACCTCTTTTAATATATTTTCTTTAGATATGTGTTCCAATAACTTTCTTTTAATTTCAGCATTGTTGTCTAATTTTGGAAATTTTTTAAGCAACGAAATCATACTCCAATGACCGTGAACTGAGGAATGCCAATCAAAACAACCATAAAATGCAGGGTGAAGCTCTTTTGGAGATTTTAGATCTTCATAGCTCCCTATGGTCTGTCCAAGTTTATTTGGGTATTCTATGTCTACACAGTTTAAGGGTAAATTTATTAAGCGCTGTGCTTGATTCAAATTTAATATTGGTAACTCAATAGCATCTTTTGAGGGTTCTTTTGAAGGATTTGATGTATTTGTACAGGCTAAAAGTAATAAGATGTAAAACAGTATAAAATAATTTCTCATAATTAACTTCTCATTTATCTTCTAAAAGTAGACAAAAGAATTCAAAAAAAAGTATACTTTACAGTGCTATTTACAATAGATAAATACTACTAAAAAGCGTAACGTTGAGGACCTCCTCTTCTTATTTCTTCGTTTGCAAACTCCTCAAACTGTTTGAAATTTTTTCTAAAAGCATTGGAAAGTTTAAAAGCAGTTTTATAATACGCTTCGTCATTATTCCAAGTAGTTCTCGGGCTCAAAACAGAGGATGGAACACCCGGACATCTTCTGGGTTGAGCGACACCAAATACAGAATGTATATGATAATCTTCATAAGTATAATTACCTAACTCTCCATTTAAAACGGCAGTAATCATAGCTCTAGTATACTTTAGAGCCATTCTTTTCCCCACGCCATATTGTCCGCCAGACCATCCGGTATTTACTAACCAAACGTTCACCCCTGCTTCCTTCATTTTCTTACTCAACATTTCTGCATAACGGGTTGGATGAAGTGGCATAAAAGGAGCTCCAAAACATGCTGAAAAACTTGGTACTGGCTCAGTAACTCCTGCCTCAGTTCCAGCAACTTTTGCTGTATATCCAGATATAAAATGATATGCGGCTTGACTAGGGGTTAACTTTGAAATAGGAGGTAATACTCCAAAAGCATCTGCGGTTAGAAAAAAGATATTCTTTGGGTTTTTACCAATTGAAGGTTTTTGAATATTTTCTATATGATTAATAGGATAACTAACTCTTGTGTTTTGTGTAATTGAGGTATCTGAAAAATCAATTACACCTTGATCATCCATTATAATATTTTCTAAAATCGCTCCTTTTTTAATAGCGTGATAAATTTCTGGTTCTTTCTCCTCAGATAAATCAATGGCTTTTGCGTAACAACCCCCTTCAAAGTTAAAAACAGTATTTTCATGCGTCCATCCATGTTCATCATCGCCAATTAATTTTCTCTCTGGATCTGCAGATAACGTTGTTTTTCCGGTTCCAGATAAACCAAAAAATATAGCAGCATCTCCATTTTTACCCACATTTGCCGAGCAATGCATAGGTAAGGTATTTTTGAAAAGAGGAAGAATAAAGTTTAGTGCAGAAAAAATCCCTTTTTTAATTTCTCCAGTGTATCCTGTGCCCCCTATTAGAGCAACTTTTTTTGAGAAATTTAAAATTGCAAAATTATGTTGTCGGGTTCCATCTACAGAAGCATTAGCCATAAAACCAGGTGCATTAATAACTGTCCATTCTGGAAGAAAGTCAACTAACTCCTCAGTTGTTGGTCTTAAAAACATATTATAAGCAAACATATTACTCCATGGATACTCATTTATTACTCGGATATTTAGTTTATAATTGGGGTCTGCACAAGCATAGCAATCTCTTACAAAAATTTCTTTTTCTGAAAGATAGGATACTACCTTATCATATAACTTATCAAAATTATCTGGACTAAAAGGAATATTTATATCTCCCCACCAAATTTCATCTTTAGTTATAACATCTTTAACTATAAAACGATCCTTTGGTGATCTTCCTGTAAACTCTCCAGTATGAATTGCGATAGCGCCAAAATTGGATTCTTTTCCTTGATTTTTTTGAAGTATTATTGAGTGTAATTCATTGGAGGTTAGTTGATAATGAATTTTTGAACTATTTATTCCTAGACTATTTAACGAAATCGATTTCGTATTTGTATCTATCATAACACTAATTTTTGTTAGTTATAACTTTGAAGTAAAATTAAACATAATTTTAAAATATGATATCATCCGTTATTATTTTATTTATTTTTTTTAATCATTACTTTTTGAAGAAAAAAATAAATCATCAAAATCCAACCAATCATAAGCAACAGTCCTCCAATTGGAGTCACAAACCAAATACTTTTTACGGGGAAATTGAAAATATAAATTGCATAAATAGATCCTGAAAATAAAATAATACCCGAGGAAAAAACATAACTCAAGGAGTTTTTTAACTTGATTGAAAACGAAGAAGATGTATTAACAATCAATAAAACGATAACATGGTACATTTGATATCGAATACCTGTTTCTAAACTACTCATTTCTTTTAAACTCAACACATCCTCTAACCCATGAGTAGCAAAAGCACCAAGTGTTATTGCCATAAGTCCAAATATACAAGTAATTACTAAATTTTTGTTCATATCTAATTGTGAAAAGAAGTTAACTGAGTCTATTTTTTTTTAAATTCGTTAATTATGAATAAACATTAAATATAATTCTATAATGAGAAATATCCTAGTTATTGGAGCTGGAAAATCTTGTTCATACTTAACAGACTACCTCCAAAAAAAATCAGCAGCAGAAAAGTTACACATTACCATTGCAGATATTTCTTTAGAAAATGCCAAAAGTAGTGCAAAGAATCATCCAAACACATCTGCATTACAATTTGATGTTTTTAATAAAAATCAACGAAAAGAGGAAATACAAAAAGCGGATATAGTTGTTTCTATGTTACCCGCTAGATTTCATATTGAAGTAGCAAAAGACTGTCTTCATTTCGGGAAGCACATGGTTACAGCCTCATATATTTCTCCAGAAATGAAGGCACTTCATACCGAAGTTGAAAAAAAAGGATTGGTATTCATGAATGAAATTGGGGTAGACCCAGGTATAGATCATATGAGTGCTATGGAAGTTATTCATAAAATAAGTGATCTTGGCGCAAAAATAATACTCTTTGAATCATTTACGGGGGGATTGGTTGCACCTGAAAGTGATAACAACTTATGGAATTATAAATTTACCTGGAATCCTAGAAATGTTGTATTGGCTGGACAAGGTGGAGCTGCTATGTTTATTCAAGAAGGAACCTATAAATATATTCCTTATCATAAATTATTTAGGAGAACTGAGTTTTTAACCTTAAATGGTAACAAAAAGTTTGAGGCCTATGCAAATAGAGATTCGCTCAAATATCGAAGTATCTATGGTTTAGAAGATATTCGTACGATGTATAGAGGAACTATTAGAAAAGTAGGATTTTCTAGAGCTTGGAATATTTTTATTCAATTAGGGATGACAGATGATAGCTATACCATTGAAGGTTCTGAGAATATGACTTACAGAGATTTTGTGAATTTATTTTTAGCCTATTCTCCAAATGATTCAGTGGAATTAAAATTAAGATCTTATCTAAAAATTGACCAGGATGATATTGTTTGGGATAAACTAGTTGAGTTAGATCTTTTTAGTCAAACAAAAAAAATAGGACTAAGTAATGCAACACCAGCTCAGATGCTACAAAAAATCTTATCAGACTCTTGGACGCTTGAAGAAGATGAAAAAGATATGATTGTAATGCATCATAAATTTGGTTACGAATTGAATGGAGAAAAACATCAAATAGAAAGTAGTTTAATGGTTAAAGGAGAAAATCAAACCTATACAGCCATGGCAAAAACAGTTGGGTTACCTGTTGCTATTGCTACCCTTAAAATACTAAATAAAGAAATTACAACTCCTGGTGTTCAACTTCCAATTACCAAAGAAGTATATGGCCCAATTTTGAAAGAACTTGAGGAATATGGGATAGAATTTGAAGAAAAAAAAGTTCCCTACATGGGATATAATCCTGAAAATGTTGTAGGTTAAAACTGTTGTCTAATTTTACAACTTAAGATAAAAGTCCTTGGTTAAATCTTTATATTCATTTGTATACACATGTCGACTTTTTTCTAGAATTAATGTTGTCTCTATTGTATCTTTTTTGTGAAAAGAGAATTCCAATATACTTCTCTTTATTTCTGAATTATTAGTTCCTTTAACTCTACAAATTCTTCCTAAAAACAAATTATTCTGCTTTGCTAATTTGACGAAAGATTGTTCCTCCTTATAGGGTATAATAGTGGTGAAAACACCTAAATCTGAAAGTAATTTACTAACCCCTACCAACAAATCATTGAAGGATAGCGAAGAAGTAAATCTTGCTCTATTTCTTGATTGATCTTCAGTCTCATATGCATTGCTATAAAATGGGGGATTTGAAATAATAAGATCATATTCTTGAGCTTCATTTTTCATTTCCTCTGAAAAATCTTGAAAAGAACTGTGGTAGCAAAATAACCGATCAGACCAAATAGAATTTTCAAAGTTAGCAACACTCTGCTCATATGCATGAGAATCAATTTCTACTGCATCGATAGTTTCAGCATCACTGCGTTGAGCCATCATTAAAGATACTAATCCTGTTCCTGAACCCACATCTAAAATAGCATCTGGAAGTGCTTCTAATGAACACCAAGCTCCTAGGAGAACACCATCTGTACCTACTTTCATGGCCGTTTTATCTTGATGAATAGTAAACTCTTTAAAATGAAACGGTTTATTCATTATTAATTATTTTTTTAACCTAAACTTTTGAAATATTAAAAATGAAAAACCCGTAACTATCGTTACGAGCTTTTTTTGCAGAGAGGAAGGGATTCGAACCCTCGATACCCTTTTGGAGTATACACACTTTCCAGGCGTGCGCCTTCGACCACTCGGCCACCTCTCTAATTCAAATACAAATCAATCAAACCCTCGGGTGTTTCAACGTGTATTTGTTTGTTTTCTCTGTCTATTTTTTTAATAAAATCATCAATCATTGGAATAAAGATTTCAACATCGCCATTTTCAATTTCAAACATGGGCTGTGCAGCTTTATCGTTAACATGAACTATTTCCCCAATGTTCCCATGAGTTTGATCAATTACATTAAACCCAATAATTTCATGAAAATAAAATTTGTTACCCTCCAGCTTTGGAAGTAAATCTAACGGAAGATAAATACCTGATTTGATTATAAAATCTGCTTCTTCTTCACTATTCACGTCTTCAAAATGAACACGTAATAATGTTCCTTTACTCAGAGAACTTTTTTTAATAAAAAATGGAACCAAATTGCCTCCTAGGTCGACAAATACTGATTCCATATTCTTATACAATTCAGGTTCGTCAGTATCTAACTTGATAACTACCTCTCCCTTAAAACTGTGTTTTTTTACGATAGTGCCTAAATAAAAACAATCTTCTTTACGCATATCGATGAAAATTTCACTTATTCTTCTTTTTTCTCCTCAGTAACTTCTGGAGCAACTTCTTCAGCCGAAGCTTCTGGAGTTTCTTCAACTGCTTCTTCAGTCACTTCTTCAGCCGAAGCTTCTGGAGTTTCTTCAACTGCTTCTTCAGTTGTTTCTTCAGTCACTTCTTCAGCAGCTTCTTCTACAGCAGCTTCTTCTACAGCAGCAGCAACTCTGGCTTCATTCACAGCTTTCTCTGCTTCTAAGGCTTTTGCTTTTGCATCTGATTTAGCTTTAGCTACTTTTTCTTCTTTAGAAGCAACTTTTCCAGCTTTTTCTTCTAACCAAGCTTGGAATTTTTCCTCAGCCTGTTCTTCAGTTAAAGCACCTTTTCTCACACCACCAACTAAATGGTTTTTTAGCATAGCTCCTTTGTAAGACAAAATAGTTTTAGCAGTATCTGTTGGTTGTGCACCATTTTGCAACCATTTTACAGCACCATCAACATCTAAATTAATAGTTGCTGGATTGGTATTAGGGTTGTAAGTTCCTAATTTCTCTAAAAAGCGTCCATCTCTTTTTGCTCTTGCATCTGCTGCAACAATCCAATAAAATGGTTTTCCTTTTTTTCCGTGTCTTTGTAATCTAATTTTTACTGACATTTTTTTAATTTTTTAAGGTTCTCGACCTTGGTTATTAATAATCCTACCATCTCGTGATAAGTGGGCGCAAATGTACGAAGTTTTTTGAAATTGATAAACTAATTTTACAATATCATAAAAAGTTACTAATTACAAAAAAAAGCCCCACATGGGGCTTTAATTTTATTTAGTGAATTCTTCAAAGGTTTTTAACCCCATATCGTTCTTAGATTTTACTTTTTTTGACATTTTATCAAAGTCTTCTTTAGCTTTTGAAAAACGATTTTCAACAATGGATAAAAAATCTAATTCAGAATTCGAAGGCTTGTCATAACTGCCAACAATTTTACTGAACAAATCTGCTAGTTTTTCTCTTAACTCTGGTTCTGCACTTCCAACATAATTATCTCCAGTTGTAATGACCAAAGTTTTCTTGAGTTCATTTAATTTTGATTTTAGTTTACTTTTTGTTTCTGGTGCTTCAATAAAAGCATCGATTTGATAAACCATGTAGGCCAATTCTTCAGTCATTTTATACATCTTTGATATGACATCATGTTTCATCTTTCTATCCTCAGACGTTAAACTCGACCTTTTATCGTAAATAATTTCAAAGTCATGTTCATAAACTTCTCTCCCTTTTGTTATAACTGCCGTATATGTCCCTGCCTGAACTCTTGGAGTAGCAAAACCACCAAATGCAAGAGTTTTTCCCTTAGCAACTTTGGGTTGTTTGATATTTCCTGACCAACTCACAATATTGATCCCTTTAGATTTTCCAGGAGATAATTTAGAAACAACCTCACCCTTACTATCCTTTATTTCCATAGTCATCTTACCAAAAGTATGTCGTTTTGGTAGTAAGTATTTTATTTTAGGAGATCTGCTAGCATTTTCTCCTACAAATTGAGTTTCTGCACCAAAACTACCTGCAAATCCACTTTCATCAGATAACTTCATCGGTTTAGAACTAAAAAAATGCAGTTTAGACTTTAAAACTTCAGATGTGATTTCGCGTAAAGGTGAAATATCCTCAATAATAATGATCCCTCTACCATGAGTTCCAAGAACTAAATCATTGGTTTGTTTTTGAAGATCAATAAAATGAATAGCTACTGGTGGCACATTTTTAGTGAATTTTTCCCAATTTTTACCTCCATCAGCGGTAATATAAAGTCCAAATTCTGTTCCTAGGAATAATAAATTTTCATTTTCATAGTCTTCTTGAATATTTCTTGAAGTACCTACAATATTCTCTGTAATAATATTAGTCCAAGTTGTTCCAAAATCTGTGGTTTTAAAAACGTATGGCTTCATATCACCATTGTTATGGCCATCAAAAACAGCATATGCTGTTCCTTTACCGTGAACACTTGCTTCTATATGGTAAGTCCAAGTATTACTTGGTAATCCTTGAATATTACCCACAACATTTTGCCAGTTTTTACCCCCATCTTTTGTTACTTGAACATTTCCATCATCTGTACCTACCCATATAATATTTTCATCAAGAGGAGATTCTGCTATTGTAAAGATTGTGGTATGGTTTTCTGCACCAGAATTATCCATTGATAATCCTCCAGAATCTGCTTGTTGCTGTTTCGTTGGATCATTGGTAGATAAATCTGGAGAAATAATTTCCCATGTATCTCCCATATCTTCAGATTTATGAAGAAACTGACTCCCCATGTAAAAACGGTCGGGTTGATGAGCGCTAATTGCCATGGGTGCATTCCAATTAAAACGCAAATCTTCATACCCTGCTTTTTCAAGAGGTTGGATTGTCTTTACTAATTTATTGTCAACATCATATCTCCAAACATTTTCTGCTCCTTGCATTTCTGAATAAATGATATTTTTAGTTGGGTGTTTTAATACTCTAAAGCCATCACCTGCTCCAATAGAATTCCAATCACCAGCATTTATTCCTCCACTAGATGAAGATGGACCATACCAAGAACCATTATCTTGAAGACCCCCATATATATTATAGGGCTCTGCATTATCTACACTTATATGATAAAACTGTGATAAGGGTAAGTTTTCCACAATTTCCATTGTTGTACCACCATTCCAAGAACGGTATACACCTCCATCTGTTCCAGCATATATTCTGTCTGAATCATGAATATCAAAAACAATGTCATGAATATCACTATGCATATTTCCTAGTGATTTAAAAGTTTTACCACCATCTTTCGAAATTGAACCCGATAAACCTCCTTTGACAACAACATCAGGATTTCTAGGGTCTACAGTAATTCTTGAAAAATAAAAAGGGCGAACCGTAATTCCAAAATCATTATTTAATTGTTTCCAGTTAGCTCCTGCGTCATCACTTCTATACAATCCTTTTCGCTTTGGATCTTCTGCTTCAATTACTGTATATAAAATATTAGCATCTGATGGAGCTACTGCAATAGCTAATCTACCTAATTGTCCATCAGGAAAACCATTATGAATTTTGTTCCAAGTTTTTCCAGCATCAGAAGATTTGTACAATGCACTGTTATCTCCACCTGAAGAAAAAGACCAAGCTGTTCTTCTGAACTCCCACATTGATGCATATAGAATAGAGGGATCTTTAGGATCCATAGTCATATCTGCAGCTCCAGTTTTCTCATCTATATACAATATCTTTTCCCAAGTTTCTCCTGCATCTGAAGATTTATAAACACCACGTTCATCACTATCTGACCACAGTGCTCCCAATACAGCCACATATACCTCATTAGAATTCTTTGGATTAACAATAATATTTGCTATTCGCTCTGATTTATCAAAACCAAGTTTTTTCCAATTAGAACCTCCATCGGTTGATTTATATAAACCGTCTCCGTATGAAACACTATTTCTTGTCCATGTTTCACCTGTTCCAACATAGATTACATTATCTGGATCGTTAGGATCTATGGCTACAGCACCGATAGACTGGCTATGATCGTCAAATATTGGGTTAAAAGTAGTACCTGCATCGTTGGATTTCCATACACCTCCACCAGCAGTTCCAGCATAGATAATTTGATTATTAGTTGGGTGAACTTCCATATCATTTATTCGACCACTCATTAATGCAGGCCCTATATGTCGAGCTCTAAGATCTCCTAATAAATTTTTTAGGTTAACAGAAGTGTTGTTTTGAGCGTTATTGCTAAATGGAAGAAATAGCATACTCAAAACTAAGATTATTAGTTTTTTCATGTCTATAAATTTTTTTGATTAAATGGAAAAAAAAGAGCCTAAATAAATTATGTAGACTCTTTTTTTTTTGATATGATTATTTTTTGTTTTCTTCTTCAGTAATTTCTTCTGGAAATTTGAAAGCACTTGGATCTACAGTTGGATTTAATTCAATTTTATCCATGGTAATAGGCTGGCCACCACCATCTTTTACCCCTTGTGTTAAAGAAAATGGGAAATACATTCCATCAACTTCTTGATAATCGCTAAATTTCACCTCTGATATCATTCCTTTACCAGGACCCATTCTTATTTCAGAATGAACAACAATAGGAACGAAATTTTCAGCATCGAAAAAATAAATACTTGAATTTTCCACCTCTTTACCATCAACAGTCATTGGTTTTTTTGTCAATTTAATTTTAAAGGTTTCTGTTCCTTCCAAATCTTCCTTACCTAATAACTCTACAGTATATCCTTTGTCTTTATAGTTAAAGAAAGCATCAGGAAAATCTTGAGCTTCAAGTTTCATATTATCTGTAGATTCTTGATCGCTTTTTTCTGCTTTTTGAGTCTGAAAATTAGTACTCCACAATACCTCACCATCAAAAACTCCTTGTTTGAGTTCTAATCCCTGAAAATTTATTACGGTCATTTGGTTACCATTTTTAAGCTGAGTGATTTCTAAAGGAATTTCCATACCTCCCTGATTTACTTTTGCACTCATCTTAATTCCTTCTAACTTTGCCCAGTTTTCAATACCTCCAGTATTTTCAAAATAATTTGCTATAATTTCATCTGCCGTTTGAGAAGTAACAGAAAAGCTTGCTGAAATGGCAATTACAAATAATATGATTTTTTTCATTTTAATATTTTTTTAGTTGTTATTTATTTATGACGTCTAAAATACATATTTGTTACAATAAAATTTCAAATTTTATAAACTTTAATTATTTTTAATACCACTATGAATATTCTTAAAAACTTTCCTGTCAGTGGTAAGCATTACAAATCAATTGTCACAGATTTATATTTCAATAAAACATCTCATAAAAAACCATTAGTTATTTTTTGTCACGGCTACAAAGGATATAAAGATTGGGGAGCATTTGATTTGATGTCGTCATTTTTTGTAAACGCTGAATTAGTTTTGCTAAAATTTAATTTTTCTCATAATGGAGGAACAGTAAATGAACCTATTGATTTTCCTGATTTAGATGCCTTTGGAAAAAACAATTACAGTATAGAACTAGATGATTTAGATAGTATTATTAACTGGATATCCACTCATCATGAATATCAAGATGAAATAGACGTAAATAACATCACATTGATTGGCCATTCAAGAGGTGGAGCCATCTCATTACTGAAAGCTTCTGAAGATTCGAGAATTAAAAAACTTGTTACATGGGCTGCCGTAAGCAATCTCAATAGCCTTATTTTTCATGAAGGCGCAAAATTAGAACAATGGAAGAAAGATGGGGTAATGTATATTATGAATGGAAGAACAAAACAAAAAATGCCTCATTACATTCAATTCTACCATAATTTTATCCATAATAAAAATCGTCTGAATGTTAAAAATGCTGCAAAAAAAATGAGTATACCTCATCTCATAATTCACGGAGATAAAGATATATCAGTACCGTTTATACATGCACAAAATCTTCACGAGTGGAATACAACAAGTCAACTAATTATTGTACCAGAATCCAATCATGTCTTTGGTGCTTCTCAACCCTGGATAAATAAAAAACTTCCTAAAGATTTCATCTTTGTTCTTGAAAAAACAATAGCATTTATTACAGGAACTAACATTGTTAATAAAACCGAATAACTCTTCAAGTGTTTTCTATCTCTTTTTAGTATTTTTATTAAACTAATTTCTAGGTAAGAAATCCGCAAATATGTACTTGATTTTTGATACGGAAACCACTGGGTTACCTAAGAGCTGGAATGCTCCTATAACTGATACTGACAACTGGCCAAGATGCATTCAGATTGCATGGCAGCTTCATGACAGCATGGGTAATATAGTTGAACACAATGATTTCCTAGTTCAACCCGATGGATTTAACATACCTTTCGATGCAGAACAAATTCATGGTATTTCAACAGATCTAGCAAAAGAGCAGGGAATTTCACTAAATGAATGTTTAGAATTATTTAATGAAGTTTTGCAAAAAACAACTTTTATTGTTGGTCAAAATGTAAATTTTGATTTGAATATTATGGGCTGTGAATTTCACCGCTTGAATATTTCAACCAATTTAAATAAACTTCCTGTTCTGGACACTTGTACTGAACATACTGCACAATTATGTCAAATTCCAGGGGGTCGAGGAGGAAAATTTAAATTACCTACGTTAACAGAATTACACAACCATTTATTTGGTGTAAATTTTGATGAGGCTCATAATGCAACTGCAGATGTAGAAGCTACCTCAAGATGTTTCTTAGAATTAATTCGTTTAGGAGAATTTTCAAAAGAAAAATTAGATGTTGAGGAAGATTATTTTAAAAACTTTTCAGCAGCTAACCCAAAACCCATTGAGCTAATAGGCTTAAAACATATTAATCTTAAGAAAGAGAGTGAAAAAATTAGAAAACGTCTAGCTTCTCTAACAGATAATAAAAAAACATCCGATACCTCTGCTGGACTATCTCAATTAGAGAATGTACAATTTGCTCATCTTCACAACCATACACAGTTTTCAGTTTTACAATCTACCATCCAAATTGAAAATATTGTAAAAGCTGCAGCTAAAGACAACATGTCTGCAATTGCTCTAACTGATACAGGAAATATGATGGCTTCTTTTCATTTTGTGAGTGCCATCTTAAAACACAACAAGCAAGCATTAGCTAAAAATGAGATTTCTGAAGAAAATGGAGAAACTCCAAAAGAAACCATTTTAAAGCCAATTTTAGGCTGTGAATTTAATGTATGTGAAGATCATTTAGATAAAAAAAGAAAGGATAATGGATATCAGATTGTCTTGTTAGCAAAAACAAAAAAAGGATATCATAATCTAGCAAAAATGTCTTCCATTGCTTTTATTGAAGGATTCTATTATGTACCTAGAATAGATCGTAAAATTATTGAGCAATACAAAGAGGATATTATTGTATTGACAGGAAATACTTACGGAGAAGTACCAAATAAAATACTAAATGTAGGAGAAAAACAGGCTGAAGATGCATTATTATGGTGGAAACAACAATTTGGTAAAGACCTCTATATTGAATTAATGCGTCATGATCAAGAAGATGAACGCATAGTCAATGAGACCCTTCTTAAATTTGCTAAAAATCATGAAATCAAAGTTGTTGCTACCAACAATATATTTTATTTGAATAAGGAAGATGCTAATGCCCATGACATTTTATTGTGTGTGAAAGAGGGGGAAAAACAGGCAACTCCAAAAGGAAAAGGTAGAGGGTACAGATATGGTTTACCCAATGATGAATATTATTTCAAAACAAGTGATGAAATGAAAGCATTGTTTGCAGATATTCCTGAAGCCATATCTAATATTCAAGAAATTGTGGACAAGATTGAAGTTTTCTCTCTAGCTCGAGATGTTCTTTTACCTGCATTTGATATTCCTATTGAATTTCAATCTCATGAGGATTTGGAAGATGGTGGAAAAAGGGGAGAAAATAATTATCTAAAACACCTCACTTATATTGGTGCAAAAAAAAGATATGGAGAAATTACAGAATCTATCAAAGAGCGTCTTGATTTTGAATTAGAAGTAATTAAAAACACTGGATATCCTGGATATTTTTTAATTGTTGAGGATTTTATAAGAGAAGCAAGAAAAATGAATGTTTCTGTTGGTCCTGGTAGGGGTTCTGCTGCTGGTTCTGTAGTTGCCTACTGTCTTTGGATTACGAATATAGATCCTATAAAATACGATTTACTTTTTGAGCGTTTCTTAAATCCAGAACGTGTATCCATGCCCGATATTGATATCGATTTTGATGATGAAGGAAGAGGAAGAGTAATGGATTATGTAATTAACAAATACGGAGCCAATCAAGTAGCACAAATCATCACTTACGGAACCATGGCAGCAAAATCCTCTATTCGTGATACAGCTAGGGTACTTGATTTACCATTATTTGAAGCCGATAGGATTGCGAAATTAATTCCAAATGTTAAACTGAAAAATATTTTTGGAACTGATGAAAAGAGCAAAAATAAAATTGCGGCTTTACGTTCAGAAGAAAAAGAAATGGTTAATGAATTAAAGGCCATGTCTGAAGGGGAAGGAATAGAATCTGAAACTATCAACAAAGCTGCTATTCTTGAGGGATCAGTCCGAAACACTGGAATCCACGCTTGTGGTGTGATTATAACTCCTTCAGACATCACCAATTTTGTTCCTGTAGCGCTTGCAAAAGATTCAGATATGTATGTTACTCAGTTTGACAATTCTGTTGTTGAAAGCGCTGGCTTGTTAAAAATGGACTTTTTAGGGTTAAAAACCTTAACCCTAATAAAAGACACTGTAAAAATTGTTAAAGCTAGGCATGGAGTCCAACTGGATCCAGAAAACTTCCCACTTGATGATGAAAAAACGTATGAATTATTTCAACGTGGTGAAACCATTGGAATTTTTCAATATGAATCTCCAGGCATGCAAAAACATATGCGCTCTTTAAAACCTACCGTTTTTGGAGATTTAATTGCGATGAATGCATTATATAGACCCGGGCCAATGGAATATATTCCATCATTCATTAACAGAAAACACGGTAAAGAAGATATCCAATATGACCTTCCTGCAATGGAAGAATATTTAGCGGAAACTTATGGAATTACTGTATATCAGGAACAAGTAATGCTACTCTCTCAAAAACTTGCCAACTTCACAAAGGGGGAGGCTGATGTTTTGCGGAAAGCTATGGGGAAAAAACAGGCTGCTGTCTTGGCAAAAATGAAGCCTAAATTTATCAATCAAGCAAAAGAAAATGGTCATGAACCTGATAAACTTGAAAAAATATGGAAAGATTGGGAAGCTTTTGCATCCTATGCCTTTAACAAATCTCATTCAACTTGTTATGCATGGATAGCCTATCAAACAGCCTATCTCAAAGCTCATTATCCTGCAGAATACATGGCCTCTGTTTTGTCTAATAATATGAATGATATCAAATCTGTTTCATTCTTTATGGAAGAATGTAAATCTATGGGCTTAAAAGTTCTAGGCCCGGACATTAATGAATCTTACTTAAAATTTTCTGTTAACAAACAAGGTGCGGTGCGGTTTGGAATGGGTGCTATAAAAGGTGTTGGAAGTTCAGCTGTAAAAGCAATTATTAAGGAAAGAAAAGAAAATGGCCATTTCACATCTATTTTCGATGTAACTAAAAGAATAGATTTACGTGCTGCAAACAAAAAAGCTTTTGATGGCCTAATACTAGCAGGAGGTTTTGATTCTTTTTCTAACACACACAGAGCACAATATTTTGCAGAGGATGAAAAAGGACAAACTTTTATTGAAAAAGCAATTCGTTATGGAAATAAATATCAAGATAACTTAAATTCTGCTCAAGTATCTTTATTTGGAGAAACATCAGATGTTCAATTTCCAGAACCAGCAATACCAGAATGTGAAGCCTGGGGAAACATGGAGGAGCTTGCTAAAGAAAAAGAAGTAGTTGGTATTTATATTTCTGCTCATCCATTAGATGACTTTAAAAATGAATTAAAATTCTGTAATGCAAATGTGGGGAATTTTAAAAGTGACTTAAAAAAATACGTTGGCTCTAATCTAGTTTTTGCTGGGATTATCACTGAAGTTCAACATAAAGTTTCGAAGGCTGGAAAAGGATGGGCTTCCTTTTTTATTGAGGATTATTCAGATAGTTTTGAATTCAGAATATTTGGAGAAGACTACTTAAAGTTTAAGCATTTTTTAGTCTCAAATTCCTTTTTATTTGTTAGAACTACAGTTCAGAAAGGATGGACAAATAAAGAAGGGGTGGAAGGAGATGCTAGACTTAAATTTACCGAATTTAAATTACTACACGATGTAATGGATGATTTATGTAAAAAAATGACGATCAAGATATCCATTGAAGATATTCATGAAAAGTCAATTCAAAATTTTAATACCTTGTTCAGTAAACACAAAGGAAAACAAGCTCTAAAATTTGTAATTTACGATGTTGAAGAAGAAATTGAGTTAGAAGTCCCTAGTAGAAATACTAAGATAAAAATTAGTAGTGACCTATTGAAGATACTGGAGGATCAACATATTAATTTTAAATTAAATTAAGATGTTAACTTAGTGAAAAGGGTTTCCAAGCTTTGACTCTTAGAATTTAATTCTAAAATTTTTAATCCATTATCATGAGCAAAATCAAAAATTACACCTCTCATATCCTCTGATGAGTCGAAGGTTATGTGCCATGTATTATCAAAATTATTCTTAAAGGATATAATGTTAGGTAATCTCTTAATGAACTGTTCTTCAATCTTGTAATCAAAAGTAACTTCAATAATTTGTTCATTGTTTCCTTTTAATTTTTTGATAGATTCATCTATGAGTAACTCCCCTTTTTTTATAATAATAACCCGATCACATAAAGCTTCTACTTCTTGCATAATATGAGTAGATAATAAAATTGTTTTTTCTTTTCCAAGCTTTTTAATTAAAGTTCTAATTTCTTGTAACTGATTTGGATCTAAGCCTGTTGTAGGTTCATCTAAAATTAAAACTTCTGGATTATGAATAATAGCGGCTGCTATACCTACCCTTTGTTGATATCCTTTTGAAAGTTGACCAATTTTTTTATGCATCTCAGGGGTTAAACCTACAGTTTCAATGACAGTATTAATCGTTTTTTTGGCAATCTTGAGAATAGACGCTTGAAATTCTAAATATTCTTTAACGTACATTTCTTGATATAAAGGATTTTGTTCTGGGAGATATCCTATTTTAGCTTTTGCCTCTATTGGACTTTTTAAGATATCAATACCAGAAACATAAACAGCTCCTTTGGTGGGTAAAATATAACCTGTTATAATCTTCATTATAGTAGATTTTCCTGCACCATTTGGGCCTAAAAGTCCAATAATTTCTCCTTTATTAGCAGAAAAACTAACTTCCTTTAACGCCAATTGAGTACCATAAGATTTTGTAACAGAGTTTATTTGTATGGACATACAACAAAAGTATTTATTTAATATGAACTATTTAATACGAGTTTAAAAAAAAAGGTTGTCTTTTCAGACAACCTTTAATTCTTCAATAAAATATTATTTAATTACTAATTTTTTTGCGGTTTGTTTGTTTCCGTTTTTAATTTTAAGCACATAGACACCCTTTGCTGTATTTTCAAATGAAATACGCTCAGAAAATCTTGTAGCTGTGTTTGTAAACAACAATTCTTTCACCAATCTACCGGTTAGATCAAATAACTGAAGTTCTATTTGGTCCGGAGATGTAGTGTCAAATTGTAAATTGAAATTTCCATTGGAAGGATTAGGATACAAATTGAATCCTTCAAAAGTATCATTATCCAAAGAAGCGGTATCATCAATAACTTCAATAGTATAATCTTCTACCTCGGCATCTTGACCAGTCATACAAGAAGTTGGATCTGAATTATATTTCGTAGATACTCTCATCGTTGTTGAACCTAATAAAGCATCCGAAGGAATTGTTACAGACAATGGGCTTAAAGTTGTTGCTATATCAGGTGCATTATTGGCTGTTCCCAAATCATATTCTTCGTTATCATCATCAAAATCACAATCTTGATTCCAATCTATCCAAACTAAAGTATGAACAGTATAATTTCCATCTGTATTGACCTGGACAGTTAAATCATGAACTTCATCAGGTTTTACAGTCGTACTAATATCTGTGTAGTCACTGTATGCTCCTGGTTTTCCAGAAGAGTTGTCTATTGTATTAAAAATAACTCTTGTTGTACTGGTAACATAGGCAGTATTTCCTGTAGATGCACAGACAGAACAGTTTTGAGTAACAAATGAATTTACCGCAGAGAAGTTTCCATCTCCACAACTATTTTTTGCTTTTACTCTCCAATAATACGTGGTAGACTGATTTAAAGTAACTCCATTATAAAAGTTTGATGTACTATTTTCACTAACCACAATAGAATTAAAGTCAGAATCTGTAGCAATTTCAATGTCGTAAGAACTTGCATTTGAAATTATATCCCAAGAAAAAGATGGAGATAAGCCTACTCCAGTTGCACTATCTCCTGGTGAGGTTAAGGTTGGAATTTCAGTTAAAGTTGAAAATACTGAGAAACTTGCATCGGCATTTTTAACAATAGCGCCTGAAGTTCCTGTGATTTGAAAATTATAAGTCCCTACGCTTAGAGACCCTATATTACTAAGTGTTAATGAAACGTTTGTTCCATCTTGATCTGCTGAATCTGAACTAAAAGATGCATTTACACTTGCCGGCAGTCCATTTACAGAAAAGAGTGTAGTTCCTGTAAACCCAAGATAAGTGTTGTATACAAAGTCATAAGTTACATTGTCAGGAGAACATACTTCAACAGAAGGTTCAGCTATGGAGATTGAAAATTCTGATTGTTGTAATGATAAGTTAGTTGAATTAACAGCGTAAAAAATATTATCATTCCCCTCCACCATAATTCTAAGTTCATCTGAATCTCCATCAGCTGAGGGTACTGAGAAGGTATGACTTCCATCATTCGCCACATTACTTGCTGCTAAATAAGGAAAAGTAAGCCCTCCATCAGTAGAAAGATAAATATTAACAGTAGGAGTGTTTACACTACCTGTATCTGTACCAGCAACGTCCCAGGTTACCGTTTGGCTTTCACCAACATTCCAGGTTTCATTTGTAGTCTGAGATGTTACTGCAAAGGGTCCAGAACTTCCATCTACGGTAACAGTCATAAAATCAAAATCTGATTGTGGAAATTGCCCTGTTCCGTTAGCCTCTGATCTATCCCTTACAGTGAGTGCAAAATTTAAAGACCTAGCAACTGTTGATACAGTTTCCCATGAGGTATTATCTACGGTTTCTACAGGATTTGTTTCTGTTAATTGTCCAGATAAAACTCTAGACTTTATTGGCATATATCTAATAGGGTCAGTACTGGGAGGTCTAGATCTCCATACAGCACCTGATGTTTTGGTAGGACCAAAATTACTACTGGTGGTTGTCCCTGAATCTATTTGTTCCCAAGTATATGTCAATTCATCTCCTGAGTCTGCATCCGTGGCTGAACCTACTAATTTAAATGCAGTTCCTTGTGGAATTGTGTAATCGTCTCCTGCATCTGCAATTGGTGGATTATTCGAAATTTCAGTAGAAGTCCAACAGGTTCTATTATCTAAATTATTTAAAACTTGATTAATAGTTCCAAAGTGAAAATAAGGGTCACTATGATCTTGAACGTCATTAGATCCAGTAATACCAGCATAACCCATAATAGTAGTTCCACTCCCTGGCTCATAATTTACTCCAGTACCTTCACTACTTTGTGAAAAGGTGTGATTTCCACCCATTTGGTGACCAATTTCATGGGGTACATAATCAATATCAAAAAAATCATCCATGTTTGGACCACCATCATTATCAGTAAAAGAATGTGATGAAAAACCACTTCCTTTTTGACCATCTACACAAACACATCCTATACAACCAGCGTTCCCATTATTACCTCCATAATTAAATAAATGTCCTATATCATAGTTTGCTTCTCCTATAACAGAGGTTAATGTTGATTGGAGTTGACTGTTGAAACTTCCAGTATAAGGATCTGTAGCTGCTATAGGATAAATAATTTCTGTTCCTGAAACTAACTGAAAGGTTACTGCCATGTCAACTTCAAAAACTTCATTTGATCTATTAAGAGTAGAAACCACAGCGGCTAATGCGTCTTCCTGCGCGTCTCCATTTGTATCATCTCCATCGTCCCAGAAATTTGTATACTCACCTGTTGTTGAAATTGCAATTCTTAATGTTCTTAAAATTTGATCATTAGCATCTCTTGAATAAGAGTTGATCTCCTTAATTGGTATAAGTTCATTTTCAGTTAAACATTCAAAGTCTTTTTTTGAGGTTATTCGAACTCCCCTGTCATATGTAATGTAATCTGATGTATTTCCTTTTCCTAGAGGAACTGTAAACAGGGTAGGTTTATTTAAATAGGAGGTCATTGTTTTTACACCCTGCGGAGTAACACTAAAGCGAATTCTAGCTCCGGGATTGTCTAAACTAAAACCTATATATGTTTTGATATTTGGATATTTGATTTCAAAAGCTGGAGCCAACAAATGGGTTTCATAAACCTTAAAACGCTCCATATTTCCTTTTTCATCAGGAAAATTAACTACCACTGAATATTTAGAACTTTGATTTATTCTTGAGGGAGCATTAACCAACTTAGCTTTTAATTTATCATAATCTAAAGAGAATATTTGGTATTTATCTTTTTGTAAATTTTTTACATAAGAGGAATGCCCTGGTGAATTTAACTTAGATTTTTTCCAAAAATTAGATTGAGAAAAGCAAACAGAGGTGACAAAAAGCGCCGTTAAAATAAAAATAATATTTTTCATGTTTTTAAAGATTTAAATATTAAGGGGCAAGCTCTTCAAAGATAATTAAATAATTATCTTTACATGCAATGAAAACTAATAAAAATATTTTGCTAAAAGACCTTGGACTAAGGGATTACAAAGCTATATGGGAATACCAAACTACCTTATTAACAAGTATTATTGATGTAAAAAGACAAAACAGAAAAGAGCGTACAACACATCCCACAAAAAATTATTTTCTTTTTGTTGAACACCCTCATGTATATACTTTAGGGAAAAGTGGAAACCTTAGCAATCTATTAATTAATGAACAACAATTAGCAGAAAAAAAAGCAACCTACTACAAAATAAATAGAGGCGGAGATATTACCTATCATGGACCCGGTCAAATCGTAGGCTATCCTATCCTAGACCTTGAGAACTTTTTCACAGATATACATAAATACCTTAGATTTCTTGAAGAAGTAATTATTAAAACACTCGCTGAATATGGTATAAAAGGGGAAAGAAGTGAAGGAGAAACTGGAGTTTGGATTGATACAGGCACCCCATTTGCCCGAAAAATTTGTGCCATGGGGATTCGAAGTAGTCGCTGGGTTACTATGCACGGTTTTGCTTTAAATGTAAATACTAATCTTGGATTTTTTGATCATATTATACCCTGTGGAATAAAAGGGAAAGCAGTCACGTCTTTAGAAGTTGAGCTTGGAAAAAAAATTGAACTTAATGAAGTAAAGAAAAAAATACTCATTCATTTTAAAGCACTTTTTGAGGTTGAAAAATTCGAATCAAATATCAAATTTTAATTGAGAGGGTAAGAGTTTAAATGTTTTTCTGTGATACTTTGTAATTCCATATTCTTGAATTGCTTTTCTGTGTTCTTTTGTTGGGTATCCTTTATTATTTTTCCAATTATAAAATGGAAATTCTTTGTGTATTTTTTCCATAAAATCATCTCTATATGTCTTAGCTAACACAGATGCTGCAGCAATACTCAAGTATTTAGCATCGCCTTTAACGATGGTTTCGAAAGGGACATCCTTATAGGGTTTAAATTTATTTCCATCAACAATAATATATTCAGGAGTTATTGACATCATTGAGATAGCGCGCTGCATTCCTGTTATTGATGCCTGCAATACGTTTAATTGATCTACTTCCTTTTCATTTATAAATGAAACACCAAATGCTAAAGCATCCTTTTCTATGATGGGTCTGAGTTTTTTTCTCTTTACTTCAGAGAGCTGTTTAGAATCGTTTAATAGTTTGTTATGATAATCTAAAGGTAGAATTACTGCGGCGGCAACAACAGGTCCAGAAAGACATCCTCTCCCTGCCTCATCTGTACCTGCCTCAAATTGATATCCACTGAAATTATTTTTTAACATAGTGCAAATTAACATTTTTTGAAGACAATTATTTTAATTCTTCTCCTTTAAAAGTTTACTTTTGTTTTTACAATCTTCATTTTAAATGAAAAGAATTATTTACTTCGTTTTTTTAGTATGTTTATCTACCACTTACAGCTATGGTCAAAAAGACATTCGCCTTAGTAAGCAAAGAAAAGGAAAGAATATGTCAAACTTGGTATTTAATGATAGTGTTGTACAAGACAATAGTGGAACTAAGAAAATTAATTTGAGTGCTAAAACTAAGTATACAGATTATAAAATTTTTTCATTCCTCGGAGATACTTCTTATGTAGATACAACTCTAAATATAAATAAACATTACAAATTTAATTTTTTGAGAAAGGATAATTTTGGCTTATTACCCTTTCATAATATTGGTCAGACTTTTAATCGACTTACGTACGATTTTGATGAGATTAATACTACTCCAAATATTGGTTTTACTGCCAAACAGTTTTCTTTCAATACTACAAGAGATATTAATTATTATGAAGTTCCTACCCCAACTTCAGAAATTATGTTCTTAACTACACTTGAACAAGGTAGGTTTTTAGATTCTTTTTTCACCTTAAATTTCTCTAGAAGGCTTAATGTTTCAATAGCCTACACTGGGCTGCGCTCTCTTGGAAAATACCGCTCAGCTTTGGTGAGTCAGGGAAACTTCAGAACAACATTCCACTATGAAACAAAAAATAATCAATATAACGTTAGAGGACATATTGCTACACAGGATATTTTAAATGAAGAAAGCGGAGGACTTACTGCAGAATCTATACTTGCTTTTACGACTAATGACCCCAATTTTTCAGACAGGGCTAGACTTGATGTAAATTTAGATGATACAGAAAATTATCTGCAGGGCTCTAGAGTATATTTAGAACAAGATTATCAACTTCTTTCTTCCAAAGACTCGGCTAATCAAAAAGACTTTACAAACCTAAAGATTGGTCATATCCTTGTTAGTAGTAAAAACACATATGAATTTAGACAAAACGCTCCTAGTAATTTTATAGGTGCTACCAATTATTCTGGAAACATTAGAAATGATGTTAAAAATACGTTTTTAAAAAATCAGTTTTTTTTAGAATTTAACTCAAAATACGTCCTGGGAACCTTCAAAGCAAAGACTAGTATCATGAATTATTCTCATGGATATGATAATATCATAAATCAAACTAGCAATATAAATACCAGGAAATTGAGAGGAAGTGCCATCTCTTTTGGTGCTGACTGGAGAGCTAAAGTGAGTAAATTTCAACTAGATGCTAGTGGTGAAATTACACCAGGATCTGCAAGGCTAGCTGGAACTAATCTTCGCGGGAATTTATCTTTCAAAAAAGATAGTCTGTTTTACATAAAGGCCGGTGTTTTGTTAAATTCTAAATCACCAAATTTTAATTATCTTCTTCACCAAAGCACTTATGATGCATACAATTGGGAAAATGATTTTGAAAATATAAGAACTCAAAATCTAGGATTTCAGATGGATTCAAGATGGTTCAATGCAGCCGTAAATTTGACAAATATTGAAAACTACACCTATTTTGATGAAAATAATAAACCTCAACAATATTCGGAAAATGTTACTTACTTAAAAGTTAAAGCATCAAGAGAATTTATATATAAAAAATTTGCACTAGATAATACCATTATGTACCAAAATGTAAGTGGAGGATCTACTGTTTTTAGAGTCCCTGACTTCATCACTAGAAATACATTATACTATTCAGATTATTGGTTTAAAGGAAAACCTATGCAGGTTCAAATCGGTGCTACGTTTAACTACTTTACAACTTATAAAGCCAATGCTTACAATCCGGTGTTAGCAGAATTTACGCTGCAAAATTCTGAAGATATTGGTTTCCCTACTGTAGACTTATTTTTTAACGCACAAATAAGAAGAACACGAATTTTTTTCAGAGTAGACAACGCACTCTCTGACTTTGGAAAAAGAAATTATTTTTCTGCTCCTAATTACCCTTACAGAGATTTCACCATAAGATTTGGATTAGTTTGGAATTGGTTTATTTAGTGGTTAACTGTCTTATTTTAATTCTTAATGCAGCAAATAATAAGGTAGTGAATGGAGACAACCAATTAAAAATTGCATAAATAAAATACTCTCCAACACTTACTCCAAGCACACCAGAATGATAGGCCCCACAGGTATTCCAAGGAATTAATACTGATGTAACTGTTCCAGAATCTTCTAGGGTTCTACTTAAATTTTCGGGAGCCAAACCTTTTTCTTTAAAAGCTTTAGAGTACATTTTACCTGGTACCACTATAGCTAAATATTGATCTGAAGCAGTAAAATTTAATCCAATACATGTAAATACTGTACTGGCAAACAATCCAAAAACAGAATCAAAAAGGTGTAACATAAAGCTACTAATCTTAGCCAAGGCTCCAATGGCATCCATAATTCCTCCAAAAACCATGGCACATAAAATAAGCCAAATAGTTCCCATCATTTTTGCCATACCTCCTGCTGTAAATAACTTTGCTAAAATTTCATTGTCTGTTGCCACAGCAGTATCTACCGTTATTGCAGTCATTAACCCTTTGTAGGCTGAGTTAAATGTTAATTCAGTTGCACCTGCAATATTGATAATAATTTGTGGTTGAAAAAATAAGGCAAAAATTGCTGCTAAAAGTGTTCCTGCTAATAAAGCTATTAAAGGTGGTGTCTTTTTTACAATAAGAACAATTACAATAACTGGCACTAAAAACAACCAAGGACTAATATTGAATGCCTTATCAATATCTAACAACATTGCTGAAGTATCAGCATTACCATTAACAGTGAGCGTAAGTCCTATGATTATAAAAATAATTAGAGTGACTAAGAATGTAGGAACTGTAGTGTAGGACATATACTTTATATGTGTAAATAAATCAGTTCCTGCCATTGCTGGGGCTAAGTTTGTAGTATCTGACATTGGTGACATTTTATCACCAAAATAAGCTCCAGATAAAACCGCTCCTGCTGTCATTCCTAAAGAAATATCTAAAGCTCCTGCTATTCCAATTAAAGCAATTCCTACGGTAGCTGATGTAGTCCAAGAACTTCCCGTTGCAACAGATATAACCGCACAAATAACTAAACATGCTGGTAAGAAAATTGTGGGGTTCAAAATTTGTAATCCATAATAAATCATTGTGGGTATAATACCGCTAACTAGCCAGGTACCCGCCAAAGCTCCAACCATCAATAGAATAAATATAGCGCCTGAGGTAGACTTAACATTCTCTGCTACCTCATCCATCATTCTAGAAAAGGAAACCTTATTTCTAAAACCAACTATTGAAGCTACGGCACCCCCCATTAAAAGTATAAACTGATTTGAACCACTTAATGAATCATCTCCAAAAATAAAAACATTATAGGCCAACAGCCCAACTAAAATAAAAACAGGAATTATTGCCTCAAAAATTGAAAGTTCACTATTCTTAGTAATTTTTTGGTCTTGCATTTTTTTTGTTTTTGTTTTTGTAATGTTACGATTTTAGATGAAGCTGTGCAAGTGAAATGAGTTAGTTACATTTGCACTGATGGATTCAATTACTCAAATTGTTTTGGGGGCCGCTTGTGGCGAAATAGCTTTAGGAAAAAAAATAGGAAATAAAGCCATTCTGTTCGGTGCTATTGGAGGTACAATTCCAGATTTAGATGTACTGATTGGAAAACTGTTTTACACCAATGAAATAGATAGCCTTGCTTTTCACAGAGGAATCATGCATTCGATACCTTTTGCCATAGTAGGAGCCTTAATTTTTGGATTTCTATCCTATAAAGTATATGATTACGGCTACTTGAGAAGAGGAACTACTAGTCTAAAAGATTGGATCTGGTTGTTCTTTTTATCTATTTTAACTCATCCCATTTTAGATAGTTTTACTCCTTACGGGACACAATTATTTTTACCCTTCTCAGATTACAGAGTTGCTTTTAACAATATAGCTGTTGTAGATCCACTTTACACCCTTCCCTTACTAATGTGTGTGAGTATTACTATGTTTTTTAATCGAAAAAACTCTAAACGAAAAACATGGACAAAAGCTGGCCTTTATCTTAGTTCTGCATACATGATCTTCACCATTGGTAATAAATTATATGTAGATCATTTTTTTAAGACCTCCTTTAATCAGGCTAAAATAAATTACTCCAGATTTAGTGCCCAACCTACAATTTTGAACAATTTTTTATGGTACGCAGTTGCAGAAACTGATAAAAACTATACAGTTAGTTTTTATTCAATTTTTGATGACACCAACACACCTCCCAACTTTATAAATATTCCTAAGAATCATAAGTTATTAGATGTAGATCATCAGGATATAAAAACTTTACGTTGGTTCAGTAATGAATTTTACACATTAAGTATTCTAAACAATAAAATTATTTATAAAGATTTACGCTATCCATTACTAGATCTAAGAGATTCAACTTCCTCTTTATTTAGTTTTGAATTGATCAAAGAAGGGAATAGATGGAATACCAAAAGCCTTTCAAAAGAAAGATTTAAAGATAGCAACATGAAAGAATTATCAAAAGATTTATTCTACAGAGCTTTTAGAGATTTTTAAATTGAAACGAAAGATTCACCTGTTAAAACGCCAACCTCTTTCATACACTTTTTTATAACTTGATATGTTCTTTCGATATTGTTATCTAAGCCTATAGAAAAACGAATTAAACCATCTGATAATCCCATTTCCGCTTGTTCATCCTCAGGAATCTCTGAAGAAGTTGACGTTCCTGGAGCAGAAAATAATGTTTTGTAAAAACCTAAACTTACCGCTAAATATCCAACATTGTTATGTTGCATGGTTTCCATGAGTGCATTGGCCTTTTCTAAAGAACCAGCATCTATAGTTAACATACCTCCGTACCCGTACTCAATATTCATCATAGCAGTAAATAATTCATGAGATGGATGTGATTTTAAACCTGGATACACGGTTTTAATTCCATCAGCTTCAAACTTATTGGCCAAATAAGAAGCATTATAACTATGCTGCTTCATACGAATGTGAAGCGTTCTTAAATTTTTCAGAATTGAAGAGGCACGAAAGCTATCCATGGTAGACCCCAAAAGCATACTAGCACCATCGATAACACTTCTTAGTTGGTCTATAAATTCTTGACTTCCACAAACCACACCACCAACTGCATCTGAAGAACCATTTATAAATTTTGTTAAACTGTGCACCACAACATCTGCTCCTAGTTGAATAGGAGAAATAGACAATGGTGAAAAGGTATTATCTACGACCAACGTTAAAGAATACTTTTTTGCCAAAGCAGCTAATCCTTTGATATCGGCTACTTCTAATAAAGGGTTACTTACAGATTCACAGTATAAAACCTTAGTATTCTCAGTAATTGAAGCCTCCACTATTTCTAAATTTGTAATGTCTACAAATGAAGTTTGAATGGCTAACCTAGGTGTAAAGTTCTTTAAAAATGCATAGGTCCCTCCGTAAATAGTTCTGCTAGAAACAATATGATCACCTGCACCACACAATTGCAATAATACAGGAGTAATAGCACCCATTCCAGAGGCAGATACATTAGCTGTTTCTGTTCCCTCCATAGCAGCAAGTGCTTCCCCTAAACATAAATTACTTGGCGTCGTATGACGAGAGTATAAATGACATCCATCTGTGTTCCCTTCAAAGGTGTCAGCCATGGTTTTGGCTGCCATAAAAGTATAGGTTGATGAATCTGATATTGAAGGATTTACACCTCCAAATTCTCCAAAATTTTGAAGATCTTGAATTTTGTCTGCTGGATTAAAACTCATATGTGAAGTATTTTTATCAAATTTAATTATAAATAGATAATTTATCAATTAAAATACATAATAACAGAATATTTTTAATTAAATAACATTAATAATAAATAAAAAATCTTTAATTTTATATTTTAATTGAATTATTTAGAAAATTTTTCGGTTACTTATTTTTAAAATAAATACCTCATTAAATCATATTTATGAAATTGGATTACATTGATAAAAAGTTAATTAGTCTACTTCAAAATGACAGTAAACAAACCAGCAAACAACTTTCTTTACAATTAAATTTATCGGTAACAGCAGTATATGAACGAATAAAAAAACTGGAAAAAGAAGGTGTGATAAAAAAATACGTGGCTATTATAGATAAAGAAAAAATCAATAAATCTTTTCTTATTTTTTGCCATGTAAAACTACTCCAACACTCTAAAGAGTTTTTGTCAAATTTTGAAAAAGAAATTCTAAAACTAGATGAGGTTTCTGAGTGTTTTCATGTCAGTGGAGATTATGATTACATCATAAAAATTCATGTTTCTGACATGAAAGAGTATCGTGAATTTATGGTCACTAAACTAACTACCATTAAGCATATTGGCAGTACACATAGTATTTTTAATATCGCACAAGTAAAAAATACTACAGAAATTCAAGTATAAAAAAACCCAAAACATAGTTTTGGGCTTTTTATCACTTGTTTGAATGTGATCCGTCACAAAATCCTTCCGAATCTGAGGTGTTTCCACATCCACATTTTGGTCTATCGATTTTTAAAGTTTTCATATGTATTAATTTTGATATTATTTAGTTACTACTGTGAAAGACATCTCTACTAAATCATCAATAAATTTGTCTTTTAAGCCTTCAATCCATCTTTTTGAACCGTATTTTACATTAAAGTCTGCACGATCTATATTAAACAATTCACTTTTAAAAGTAGTTATACCTTCTACTGTTGAAACAGATGCAGGAATAGTAATACTTTTGGTTACATCTTTAATTGTTAAGTTTCCTGTTACTGCTAAACTCCCTTCAACCTCTAATACTGAAGTGATTACAAACTTTGAGGTTGGATATACTTCAACATCAAAAAAATCTGGAGCTTTCAAATGTTTTTCAATATTTGCAGCACCATCAGTACCTACCATGTCTAAATTTTTTATAGTATTCATATCTATAACAAACTCTCCTCCTTTTAAAACGTCATTTTCTAATAGCATTCCTCCACTTTTAAAAGCTACGGTTCCGTCATGAGAACCTGTGGGTTTGGTTCCTTTCCATGTCATAATAGAGGCCGTTAAATCTACATTGTTTACCATGCTAGTTTCCTCAACTTTAACCTCCTCTTTTGCAACAATTTTTTCTTTTTTTTCTCCTTTACAAGAAAATAAAACAGTAGAAACAACTACTACCGCAATCATTATTTTTTTCATTTTTTAATTAATTTAAATTAGTTTCCATGGCAAATATATATTAATTATTTTCCATGGAAACTAAAAAAATGTTAAAATTTATTTTTTGTGTCTATGATAATGGTTACAGGACCATCATTATGAATCTCCAACTCCATATGAGAACCAAACTTTCCAGTTTGAATATTTTTACCAAGCTTAGATTCTAAAGTATCTATAAACTTAGTGTACAAAGGAATGGCTATTGCAGGTTTGGCAGCTTTAGTGTAACTGGGTCTATTCCCTTTTTTGGTAGAAGCGTATAAAGTAAACTGACTCACTACAATTATATCTCCATTACAATCGAGTAAAGAATCATTCATGATACCTTCTTTATCATTAAAAATTCTAAGATTTATAATTTTATTGGAAAGCCAATCGATGTCTTCCTGAGTATCTGATTCTTCAATTCCGAGCAGAACAAGAACACCATGATCAATAGTTGCAACTTTATTATCTTCTATAGTCACACTTGCTTTAGATACTCTTTGTATAACTGCTTTCATTAAATTTTATGATTTTAAAACCCAACTAACTAATCCCAAATATCGGTTCTATAATTTTCTTCTTCACCTTCTATAATTTGGAGGTAACTTTTATAACGAGACCATGAAACCTTTCCTTCCTCTAAAGCATCTTTTACAGCACATTGAGGTTCATTAACGTGTATACAATTATGAAACTTACACCTATTTTTTAGGGCAAAAAACTCAGGAAAATAATCCCCTAGTTCTTCTTTTTCTATAGCGACCACACCAAAACCTTTAATGCCCGGTGTATCAATAATTTTAGCATCAAAACTTAGATCAAACATTTCTGCAAAAGTTGTGGTATGTTGTCCTTGTTGGTGTTGATATGAGATTTCCTTTGTTTTTAAGTTTAATCCAGGCTCTAAAGAATTTAATAATGTTGTTTTACCTACTCCTGAATGTCCAGAAAATAAACTAGTCTTTCCTTTCATTAGGTCTTTTATACTATTTAGGTTTATATTTTTAATGGCAGAGACCTCTACACAGGTATACCCGATAGCTTCATAAATACCTTTTAAGTATAAAATTTCGCTTTTTTCTTCTGCTTTGTAACTATCTATCTTATTAAATACTAAAACTACTTGTATAGAATAAGCTTGAGCAGTAACTAAAAATCGATCTATGAATGTGGTTAGGGTTGGTGGATTATTAATGGTAATTAACAGAAAAGCTAGGTCTATATTTGAAGCAATAATTTGGGTTTGCTTAGACAAATTCACAGATTTACGAACTATATAATTTTTTCTCTCATGAATAAACTTAATTACTCCAATTTCCTCATCACCTTTACTTTCAACATCAAATTCTACAGTATCACCAACTGCAATAGGATTGGTGCTTTTTATCCCTTTTATTCTAAATTTACCTTTTATCCTGCATTGGTAAAGGTCTCCTTTTTCAGACTTTACAAAATACCAACTTCCAGTAGATTTATAAATAGTTCCTGTCATTTAGCAAAGTAAATCAATTCTTGATAAAAATATTGTACATTTAAAGTGTAATTTAATAAAACCAATTATTATGAAAAAAATTTATTTAATCATTGCTTTGTTAGCAAGTGCCCTCACCTCTGAAGCTCAAGTTTATGAATATCAGGTAATCACAAGTGTAGAATCTATCATACCAAGTGGTCTTGGTAGATCAAGATTGATCTCTTCTAATGAAAACCGAAATTACAAAGACTTTACTACTACAAGAACAGATGGAAAAAAAGTAAAAGATAAGAGAAATAAATCTGACCGATCTGACATTAGAGTTAAAAATTTTGATGAAACTAAATTATTAAACTTCTTTAATATTGCTGGTATTCGTTTTCAAAATATTGCAGCTAATGACGCAGTAATTAGCTCAAAAATAAACACCATGTCAGAGAATGGATGGGAACTAGCTTTTGTTTCGAGTGCTGTTGAGAGTGATGCAGGTGATAAAGATGGTAATGGTATATTTATTACTAGATATATCTTTAAAAGAGTAAAAGAATAAAAAAAGCGGCTTACAAGCCGCTTTTTTTTTATCCATTCATTATTTTTTCTTGATGGTTTATAGACTCTTGGTGAATGGCTTTAAATACTCTTAAGATAAATTCTTCACTAAGTTTATTCTGCTCTCCTTCTAAAATCATTTTTCCTAATATCTCATTCCATCTCTTAGATTGAAGTACCGCAACATTCTTATCTTTTTTAAGCGCTCCTATGGCATCAGCTATTTTCATACGTTTCCCTAAAATATCTATCAATTGATGATCTATCACATCAATCTGAGTTCTCAAGGTATTTAATGAATTTCTGTATTCTGCCTCTGTATCTGTTTCTTTTCTAATTTTTAAATCCTCCATCATTTGAATAAGCGTATTTGGAGTTACTTGTTGTGCAGCATCACTCCATGCATTGTCTGGATCTACATGAGACTCAATCATTAAGCCATTAAAATTTAAATCTAAAGCCGTTTGTGATACTTCAAAAATCATATCTCTTTTTCCTGTGATATGAGAGGGATCACATATTAATGGTAAATCTGGAAAACGATTTTGTAATTCAATAGCAATTTGCCATTCTGGATTATTACGATATCTAGTTTTTTCATAGGTTGAAAAACCTCTGTGAATGACTCCCAAATTTTTAATATTAGCAGAATACAGTCTTTCTATTCCACCTAACCAAAGGGCCAAATCAGGATTTACTGGGTTTTTAACCAGTACAATTTTATCTGTTCCCTCCAATGCATCTGCAATTTCTTGGACAATAAATGGACTTACAGTAGACCTAGCGCCTATCCATAACAAATCAATATCATGTTCTAAGGCTAACTTTACATGGGCAGCATTCGCAACTTCGGTTGCCGTCTTCATTCCAGTTTCTGCTTTCACCTTTTGAAGCCACTTTAATCCTAAGGCTCCTACGCCTTCAAAATTTCCTGGACGCGTTCTTGGTTTCCAAATTCCAGCCCTAAAATAACTTACATCAGAATCTTTTAATTCGTGCGCGATCTTTAATACTTGATCTTCTGTTTCTGCACTACAAGGCCCTGCTACTACGAGTGGGTGATCTAAACCTAAATCATCCAACCATGTTCTTAATTCTTTTGTATTTTTCATCTTTACTTATTAATTTTTGCTACTTCTTTTACTTAATTATTTATTATTTATATCTTTTTATTTGATCCCCTTTAGAATTGTTGAAATGTGATTAGTGTTTTGCATCTCTTCAAAAACTTGATCAAACTTATGTGCTTCCATTAATTTTTTAAACTGCTTTAAATTTCCAATATACTCATCAAGCGTTTCTACAATATTCTCTTTATTTTGTTCAAAAATAGGAGTCCACATGGCAGGAGAGCTTTTGGCTAATCTTACGGTAGATTCAAATCCACTTCCAGCCATATCAAAAATATCTCGTTCATTTTTTTCTTTATCTATAACGGTTTTCCCCAACATAAAGGAACTAATGTGAGATAAATGCGATACATAAGCAATATGCTTATCATGTGAAACTGCATCCATATATCGAATCCTCATCCCTATTTTAGAGAAAATTTCTAGCGCTTTTTCTTGCAGTTTAAACGCTGTTTTTTCTACTTCACAGATGATATTGGTTTTTTGTTTATACAAACCTTTTAATGCAGCTTTAGGTCCCGAAAATTCTGTTCCTGCTATTGGATGAGCCGCTAAAAAATTTCTTCTTTTTGGATGGTCTTTTACTACCTCACAAATACGTTGTTTGGTAGATCCTACATCTATGACTAGGGTGTTGTCATGAATAATATCTAAAACTTTTGGCAACACACTTAAAGCAACATCTACAGGTATAGTTAAAAAGACTACATCTGCTTTGTGTATATCTTCAAAACTAGCTTCTTTATGAATGACCCCAAATTCTATAGCCTCTTTGAGGTGTTGAGCATTCTTATCTATGCCATAAATAACAGCTTCAGGATATTCTTGTTGAATATCTAGTGCAAAACTCCCACCAATTAAACCTGTTCCAATGATAAAAACTTTCATGTTATAATCTTTCTAATGCTTCCTTAATTTTATCCTCTGGCACACACAATGAAAATCGAATATACCCTTCTCCATTACTTCCAAAAATTGACCCTGGGGCTATAAAAATAGATTTGTTGTACAACAAATCATCTACCATGCTTTCCGCTTCCACACCTTTGGGAGTTTTTGCCCAAACAAACATACCTGTAGTATCTTTACTGTAACTGCATCCTAGAGTATCCGCTATTTTCCAAACAAGCTTTCTTCTTTTCTCATAGATAGTATTTATTGCTGTAAACCAAGTTGAACTCACTTTTAAAGCAGCTATAGCACCTTGCTGTATACCATAAAACATTCCAGAATCCATTTGTGTTTTCACCTTTAAAACCTCTTTCAAAAAAGAGCTTGCACCCAACAACATCCCTACTCTCCATCCTGCCATATTAAAAGATTTACTTAACGAGTTTAACTCTAAAGCCGTTTCTTTTGCACCTCTTAGTTTTAAAATACTTTGAGGATTATTATTTAACACAAAACTGTAAGGATTATCGTTTATGATTAAAATCTGATGTTTTTTACCAAAAGCTATTAATTTTTCAAATAAGGCTTCAGTAGCTTTTGCTCCTGTTGGCATATGTGGATAATTTACCCACATCATTTTTATATTGGAAACATCCTCTTTTTCCAGTTGCTCAAAATCTGGCTCCCAATTGTTTTCTGAAGTCAACTCATAAAAGACAGGAGTAGCTTCTACCAAATTAGTAACAGAGGTATAGGTTGGGTATCCTGGATTTGGAATTAATACCTGATCTCCTTTATTTAAAAAAGCCATAGATATGTGTAAAATTCCCTCCTTACTACCCATTAATGGTAAGATTTCATCATTTGGACTTACCTCAACTTCATAATTTGCTTTATAAAAATCTGCCACAGCTTCTCTAAATTCAGGTAGCCCCTGATAGCTTTGATATTTATGAGCTCCTTCAACATCAACAGCTTTTTTAATGGCTTCAATTACTTCATTAGGAGGCTGTAAATCTGGACTTCCTATTCCCATATTTATAATGGGTTTTCCCTCAGATGCCAGTGCTCTAACCTCTCTTAATTTCTTAGAGAAATAATATTCTTGAACCGTATTTAATCTATTGGCTACTTTCATCATTTTCTACCATTTTTATAGGTTCCTAAAATTTTGAATTCTTCAGCCATAATTTTGATGATTTTCACTAACTTTTGATAATCTGCATACTTTTCAAAGGTTACATCTACAAAAAAGGAATATTTCCATGGGGTTTCTATGACAGGCAAGGATTGAATTTTTGTTAAATTCATTTTACAATCACTCAACACGTTTAAAACTGCAGCTAGACTTCCTCTTTTATGATTTAATTGAAATTTTAATGACGCTTTGTTTATTTGACTTGGAACAACTTTTGGCTTTTCTGTTTGAACAATCACAAATCTTGTAGCATTGTCTTTCATAGTCTGTATATCATCCTCAAGCACTTGCAACCCAAATATTTCAGCAGCAATTTTTGGAGCAATTGCCGCTATCCCTTTTAAATTTTTATTTGTAATTCTTTTGGCAACTTCTGCTGTATCTACATCTTCAACCAATTTAATATGAGGATGTTTTTTAAAAAACTCTTTACATTGCAATAGGGCCATAGGATGAGACCAAACCTCATTTATACTATTTATAGTTTGATTGGGTAATGCCATTAAATGATGGTGAATATTTAAATATTGTTCCCCTACAATATGTAAATTATTTGAATCTATAAGTGCGTAATTTGGTATTATGGAACCCGCAATTGTATTCTCAATAGCCATAACTCCATCAGTAGCAGAACCCTCCATCAAATGGGCAACTAGCGCATCAAAAGACATACACTCTTTGAGTTGAATGTTTTCACCATAAAAGTCTCTAGCAACTTTATGATGATTTGAGCCCTCTGCTCCTTGTATGGCAATAATTTTATTCATTTATATCAAAAAAAAATCTCGAATTAGATTCGAGACTTTCTGTTATATAGTTTTTTTACAATATACATGGAGTCTCAACTCTTACTAAAAAAGTAGAAGTAGAAAAAGAAACTGTTCCAAACGTATTGCATAATTGTATTTAATTTATAAGGACACAAATCTAAGTATTAAATTTACATAAACAAATAATAGTGTCCTGATTTTAAAATAAATATGAAATTAACAAATTAGTAGGCATTATTTTGACATTTTAATAATTTAGAGATAAAACAAGGATACTAAAGCCAAAATAATATTATGAATTTGTTAGCTAATATATTGCTAATTTTTAACTTTATTTGCGCTTATGAAAAGGTATGCATTATTACTTATTTTTATCCTGGTTTGTAAAGCAAACGCCCAAAAGCTAGAAAAATATAAAAAACTATATCCATCAGAGGATGTAGTGAGACTTCAACAAGAAATTATCATTAACATAAAACTTAATGATGGAAAGATTTCGATAAACAAATCAATTTTTGAAGAAGATCTTTATTTAAACAACACTGCTCATTTAAATTCTAAGAGAAATCTTAGTTATTCTACATTCTTTTCTCTAGATAACATAGAAGCATCAACATTTAACTACAATGGTAAAGCTTATGAGGAAACAATTGTGTCTAATTTTAATGAAAAGAACAATTTAGAAGATTCATTTTATGATGATTCTAAAGAAGTGAGTTTTATTTACCCCAACCTTTCTCAAGGAAGTAAAACACAACTAAATGTTGCATATGAAATAAAAAATCCTAGATTTTTAAGTGCCTTTTATTTTGGTGATTTCTTCCCTATTGTTCAGAATAAAGTTACCATCATTGCTCATAAAGACATTCAGCTTTTATTTAAGCCTTTTCACACAGAAAATACTCAAATCTCTTTCAGCAAGAAAAGAAAAGGAGACAATACTATTTATACCTGGAAAAAATTAAACAGTAAAAAGTTTGAATTTGAAAAAAATGCACCAAGTTTTAGGGCAGTATTACCGCATATAGTTCCTATCATAACTTCATTCAAAGTCAATAAAAAAACTGAAAAATTATTAGGCAGTGTTGAGGGTCTTTACCAATGGTATCTCTCTTTGGTAGAAAATGTTAACACTGAAGAAACAGATCCAGCACTTATAAAATTAGTTGAAGAACTGACCCAGGGGAAAACAACTGATTTAGAAAAGGTGAAAGCTATTTATTATTGGACTCAACAAAATATAAAATACATTGACTTTGAGTATGCTTTGGGTGGGTTTATTCCTAGAGAAGCCAATGAAGTATTTCAAAAAAAATATGGAGATTGTAAAGACAATTCAAGCATTCTTTTTAAAATGTTAGAAATAGCAGGATTGCATGGTAATCTTACGTGGATTGGAACTCGAAAAATACCATACACCTATGAAGATGTTCCTACTCCTGCTGCAGACAATCACATGATTTTATCCTATCAAAATAAAGGAAAAACCTATTATCTTGATGCTACTGGAAGATATATTCAAATAGAATATCCATCATCTTTTATTCAAGGGAAAGAAGCCTTGATAGGTGATGGAAATAATTTTAATATTAAACGTGTTCCCGTAGTTCCTGCCCAAATGAACAGTGTTGTGGATACCACTTACATTAAAATATCTGGAAAAGATATTCTTGGAAGATCTAATACCACATTATCGGGTTACCTCAAAAATAATTTATTTTATAATCTAGAAAATACCAGAAAAGAGGCTGATGTTAAGGAAGTATACAACAAGCGTTTTTTAAAAGGCAGCAATAAGTTTTTAATTACTTCATTTACAGAAAAGCATAAGTTTAGTTATGAAAAAGACTTTTCGGTATCTTATGACTTTAGTATTCAAGATTATGTTCAAAATATTGGCTCAGAAATTTTTATAAACCCTCATTTCAATAAAATTGTATCCTCTGTAAAAACAAAGGAAGACAGACAATATGACATTGAATTTGATTATAAGAAACAGTTCTCCTATACTAATATTATAGAAATTCCTGAAGGTTATTCTGCATCTTATATTCCAAAATCTGTATCTTTTTTAGACGATTTAATATCAATTCATCTTTCCTATTCAAGGGTTAATAATACGGTTGTATGTCAACAAGATGTTGTTTTGAATTTTATTAAGTTAAATAAAGAACAACAGAAAAAAGTAAATACATTTGTAATCAAAGTTGAAAAAGCTTCAAAAGAAATTATCATTTTAAAGAAAAAATAACCACTTTCATGACTTCCATAAAAAGTTTCCTTTTATTTCTATGCATTACCTGTAACAGCATTGCTCAAACAGCACCTTTTTACAAAAGCTATGACTGGGAAAAAAGTCCAAACTATGCAATTGAAGCAATCGATACAGATATGATTGCCCTTAAAGAAAAAGTAGTTACTGAGTTTTACTTTGAAGATCAAGACTTAACAGAGTATTATTTAGAACATAAAGTTTTGTTGTTAAATTCAGATGATAGAATTGAAGAATACAATAAAATCTATTTACCCTTTTCTAGCAATGCTTCGCTTCAAGTAAACAAAGCCCGAGTTATCCAAAAAACAGGAGAAGTTATAGAATTAGATGAATCAAAAATTCTCTCTGCAGAAAACGAAGAAACGGGTAGAAAATACAAATATTTTGCCCTTGAAGGGATAGAAAAAGGAAGTATTGTAGAGTATTATTATGTGGTAAAAAGAAGACCAAAATACCAAGGTGCAAGACTCGATATTCAAACCGATTATGATAAACAAATCGTAGAATTTGATTTGTATGCCCCATCGAACTTACTCTTTACTTTTAAAAGTTTTAATCTTGAGACAACAGTTGCCAAAGATGAGACCTCCTTAGATAAAATGCATTGGCAATTTTCTGCTAAAAATATAGAAGGTGTAGACAGTGAAGAACAAGCACCCTACTATGCCTCATTAGGGTATCTAATGTACAAACTTCACAAAAACACCTACAACAATACCATTATTACCTCATACCATGAAGTAGCTCAAAATTTATATGCATTTTATTATCCAGCCTACAATGAAGAGGAAACTAAACTCATTCATAAATTTGCTAAAAACATTAAACTAAATGAGGACGAAGAGGAAGAAGACAAGGCAAGAACTATAGACCTATACATTAAAGAAAATATTTACATTACAGATAACGATTCTGAAAATTTAAAAAATCTTACCAACGTTCTAAACACCAAAACTGCCAATGAAACAGGCATTGTAAAATTATACGTTGCCTTATTTAAAAAGTTTAATATTACCCATGAAATGGTATTGACTTCTGACCGAACAAAATTAAAATTTGACAAAGAATTTGAGGCCACAAATTTTTTACAAGAATTTTTATTTTACTTTCCAGCATCTAAAAAATACCTGTCGCCTACTAAATTTGGAACTCGATTTGGATTTCCACCTCCCTTCTATATGAACAATTACGGGCTCTTTGTTACGGGGTATGATATTAATGGCAAAAGAAAGGCTTTTTCTGAGGTTAAATACATAGAGGGTGTTCCAGCCAGTTCCTCAACTGATGAAATGTTTATAGAAGTTTACTTTAATCAGGAAGACTTTACCCAAAACACCATTTCATTAAAAAGAAAATTAAACGGGTATTATGCCATGAATATTCAACCCTTTATGAATCTTATTCCGGCCAACCGAAAAAATGAAGTTCTTGATGAATCTTTTGCTCAAAATACAGACAAAGATGCAAAAGTGTTAAAAAGTGAGTTCATTAATGAAGACCCTAGTCTTTTTGGGGTACAACCCTTTGAAGTAAAATTTGACATTAGCTCAGAATATTTTGTAGAAAAAGCAGGGAATAAATATTTATTTAAACTCGGAGATCTTATTGGCCCACAAATGGAAATGTATCAAGAGAAAAAAAGAATTTTACCTTTAGAAGCAGAATTTAACAGGAGCTATTATAGAACTATAAAAATACATATTCCTGAAGGCTATCAAATTTCTAATTTAGAGGATATTACCATTAAAAATAGCTATACTGCAAAAGGCAAAGAACTCTTTATTTTTGACTCTTATTATACTTTAGATGGCAATGTATTAACGGTTACTGCAGATGAGCACTACAGAGAAAGTATTGTAGCTCCAGAAATATTTGAAGCCTACAGAACCGTAATTAATAGCGCAGCAGATTTTAATAAAGTGACTCTTATTTTAGAACCTAAATAAATTATACTATTTTTAACTGGTACTCTGTTTTAGAAGTCTAGCTCAATTATAGTAATATGCATATCCTCTTTATTATCTTATTGGTATTGGTATTTATTATAGTAGCCATTGCTAAGTTTAAAATTCATCCCTTTCTTATACTATTGCTAGCCGCTGTACTGGTTGGTTTTTTAATGGGTTTAGAAGGCCAATTTATACTTAAGACTATCAGTCAAGGATTTGGCAATACATTGTCTTCAATTGGTATTATTATTGCTTTTGGAGCCATGATTGGTGCTTTTTTAGAAAAATCTGGAGGCACAAAAAAGATTGCCACTACCCTGTTGCATAGAGTTGGCCAAAAAAAATCTCCACTGGCTATGAATATTACAGGGATAATAGTATCTATACCTGTATTTTGCGACTCTGCTTTCATTATTTTATCTTCATTAAACAAGGCCTTAAGCAAAAAAACAGGGATCTCGTTGGTAGTTTTTGCTGTAGCCCTCTCTACAGGACTTTACGTATCTCATGTATTTATACCACCAACGCCAGGACCACTTGCCGCAGCAGCAGCCCTAGAAGCAGATTTGGGCTTGGTGATTCTCTTAGGAAGTATCCTAGCGATTCCTACTGCATTGGTAGGGTATTTTTGGGCATTGCGTTGCAATACACCCTTGCCTGCAATCGAAGACATTACCCCAGACATCACAGCAGAACCCACTGAAGAGCTTCCCTCTTTACTAGCCGTTGTTGCTCCAATTCTTATTCCTATTTTACTCATTGCTTTGCGGTCTATTGCTAGCTATCCAACTGCTCCTTTTGGAACTGGAACACTTGTAGATGCATTGGCATTTATAGGCCACCCAATACCTGCTCTTTTTATAGGAATTCTATTTGCAGTTGCCTTGGTGTATAAAACTACAAAGGGTCAAGAACGTTTAACATGGATCAGTAGTTCATTGCAAGATGCAGGTGTTATTATTTTAATAACCGGAGCTGGAGGAGCACTAGGAAATATCTTAAGAGCTGCAGAATTAGGAAGCCTTATAGAAACTCATTTTTCAGAAATACAACTAGGTCTTTTTTTACCGTTTATTTTGGCAGCCATTTTAAAAACAGCCCAAGGATCATCTACCGTAGCCATTATTACTACAGCTACCATTATTGCCCCATTAACACCTTCGTTAGGCTTAGATACAGAAATAGCTAAAGCACTTGCCGTGCTTGCTATTGGAGCGGGTTCTATGACCGTATCTCATATTAATGACAGCTATTTTTGGGTGGTCTCTCAGTTTTCTGGGATGACAACCAAAACCACATTAAAAAGTCATACCCTAGCTACTTTTTTTCAAGGCATTGTAGCCATTGTTTTATTGTACATTTTACAACTCGTTTTTACATGATATTCATATGAACATTTTAGTAGCTCCAGATTCATTTAAAGACAGCCTCCCCGCACATGAGGTCTCTCGTATCATTTCAAAGGCGATTTCTAAGGTAATCCCTGATGCAACAATTCGTCAAATACCCATTTCTGATGGTGGAGAGGGCTTGTTAAAAGCGTTGGTAACTCCTTTGCAAGGAACTCTAGTTTCATTAACTGTAAAAGATCCATTGCATAGAACGATTGAAGCTAGCTATGGTCTTATAGACCAAGGACAAACTGCCATTATTGAAATGGCTAAAGCCTCTGGGCTAGAACTGTTATCAACAGAGGAAAGAAACCCATTTATGACCTCTACCTATGGTACTGGTCAACTCATAAAAGATGCGTTAGACAAAGGATGTACAAAACTAATTATTGGTCTTGGCGGTAGTGCTACCAATGATGGTGGAATGGGAATGATAAAAGCCCTAGGCGGTTTGTTTTTAGACCAGTACCAACAAGAAATTGGAGAAGGCGGAGGAGCCTTAGATACCCTCTACAGTATAGATCTTAGCGGTTTAGATAAAAGATTACAAGAGGTAGAAATTTGCTGTGCCTGTGATGTATCTAACCCACTTACAGGAACCTCAGGAGCTTCCTATGTGTATGCCAAACAAAAAGGAGCTTCTGACACCATGTTACCAGTTTTAGATCGTAATCTTAGCAACTATGCTGCTGTTATAAAGGCCTCCTTAAAAAAAGACCTAAAACATGTACCTGGAACCGGTGCAGCAGGAGGCACCGCTATGGGTTTACTAGCCTGTTTAGATGCAAAACTTACCCCGGGCATTGCACTCATTACAGACCTGTTACAAATAGAAAAACACATAAAAGAAGCGCAACTGGTAGTAACAGGAGAAGGAAGAATAGATGCACAAACACTCCATGGTAAAACCATTATGGGTATCGCCAATATAGCTAAACAGCAAAAAGTACCCGTACTGGTTTTTACAGGGGGCATTGGCCACGGTATTTCTGAAATCTATAACCAAGGGGTTACCAGTATTTTTTCTATTGTTAATGCACCTATGAGTTTAGAAGCAGCCATTAAAAATGCAGCTCAATTGCTTGAAGCTTCTGTAACTCATGTTTTTTCTAGCTTAAACACGCAACGCTAAAATCTTCTCTTCTCGTTAAAAATAGGGAGCTACACATTTCCCTAATTATGGGGATTGTATGGGTGCTATATTTTTTAGATTTTTATTAAAAAATTGTAATTCATCTCTACCAAAATACAACCCTAACTTTTTTTACCTAAAAACTTAATAGTCAGGTGTTTAGTAGAGGTTACATAAGGAGGATATAAACCGCACTGCTGTTTAGCCAGTGTTGGCAATAATTACAAAAATGAACAGAAGAAAAATTTGGTTTTTTAGTTCTTTAATCGTGACTTTTTTCATTATTATATCTTTAGTTACGGGCTCTTCATTATTGATGATAGCATTAGATGATTCTAATTCAATTCCTCTTGGAACTTTTATAACTTGGGCTGGAATGATTGCACTTCCATTATCTGTATATTGGGGAATAAAAGAGTTACGAAAGCCATCGAAAAAACTGAACAGAATTCTCGCTGGATTCATTAAAATCATTATTATTTTGGGAATTCTTTGGGTACCAATATCATATCTACTTGCCGGCAATCTCTCATTCTCATTTTCGGAAAAAAAAACATTTCAAGGTGGACAGAATGCAATGAAATGGTTTTGGCGCTTAAGTTATGGAATCGGAATTGGTTCAATTTTGACAATTATTATCTATTGGATTTCGCTAATATTTAAAAAAAATAAAACTGTTGCCAACAATGTATAACCGCAATAACGACCGATTCGACTTCGCCCGAATCTAATCGAAATTGCTAAACTTAGCGAGTAAAACAAACTATAATAACTAACAACTGCGGTTATACGGGACCGTTGTAAAACATTTGAGAAATGAAAATAGGATATAAAAAAAGACATTTAAATATCAACTTTATTTTAGGTATTATATGGTTAGTTTGGTTTTTCGTTTTTGACTTCAATAAAGAAGAAATGAATTGGACGGATTATGGTTGGCTTGTGATTTCAATAGCGTATTTATCTATTTATTTCTATCAAAAGAAATATAAATATGTGAGTATTGAAAATGGAATACTAACAGTAAACGGACCTATTGGGAAAAAGCTAAATCTAACTGAAATAAAACGGATTAAAAAGTTTGCTGGAGATTATATCCTAAAAACGGACAAAAAAGAATTAACCATTAATACCCAAATAATTGACCCGAATTCACTCGCTGAGTTAAATGCAGTATTGGGAAAACTGAATGTAGAATGGAATTAAAAAAACGCTTTACAACAATGGCTATGAGTAATTGCTAATCCTCGCCTGTCTACTTAAAAAAAATGTTTACCTATTTTCTATTCGGTTTGTATTTATTAAATTAGTAACAAAAATATAAGCTAGACTCTACGAAGTATTTGTAAAAATTGAACCCCTATGCGATCCTTAGTTATCATCCTATCCATAAACTTATTTTTTATAGTAAGCTGTAAAGATGCTGTACATAAAAAAAGTGAAAAACTTGAAGATTCGTCTTTAAATCAGGAAGAAATAAAGCAGATTGCCAAAGAGACTTACATTGCCTTATTCCCCTTAGTATATAACTATGGCACCATGTACAAGCAAGCAATTAATAAGAACGCACCGGAATACATTGGTGGTTTTGGTGTCTACAAACATTATGGCTTATCATCTCCAAAAAACAGAGACATTCCAACACCAAACAATAATACGCCTTATTCTTGGGCATGGGTTGATTTACGTGCATAACCCTGGGTATTAACAATGCCCCCATCTGATGGAAACCGTTATTATGTCTGTCAATGGGATGACATGTGGGGCTATGTAATAGATGCCCCAGGATCTATCATCGACGGACAAAGCGGAGGCAATTATTTATTGGCAACTAAAGATTATGATCAAAAAATGCCTCAAGGAATAAAACGCATTATTTATTCTGAATCTCAATTTGTTGGAACCTTAACAAGAACTGGAGTAAATGGTTTAGCAGACCTACAAGCCATGAAAGAAATTCAAAACGGATATGTTTTACAGCCCTTGAGTAGCTTTATTGGAGCTGAACCTAAAAAAGAAATAGAGAGGATTAATTGGATCCATTATAATGATTCTGATCTTAAAAACATCAACTTCTTTAGGTATGCCAATTTTATGCTCAACTATACCCTACCTGATGAAGCAGACAAAACCATGTTACTGAACGCTAAGAAAATTGGAGTAGAAGCTGGCAAAGCATGGCCTCCAAATGGAGTGGATAGTGTATTTGTAAAGGCGGTTAACACGGGAATAGTTGAGGCACTTCAAGAAATTGAGCAGCAGGTAGCAAAGACCTCAGACGGAAAGAAATTATTTAATACAAGAGAAGTTATTGGTGAAGATTATCTGAATAGGACCGTGGGTGTAATTGTTGGTCAATTTGGCAATTATCCATCTCAAGCCATGTATCCAGGATTTCAAAAAGATAGTGAGGGAAATTTGCTTGATGGTAGCCAATACAATTATGCCTTAACCTTTCCACCTGGAGCATTGCCGCAAGCAGATTACTTTTGGTCGTTTACCATGTATGATCTTCCTGATCGATTCTTGATAGAAAACCCAATAAATCGATACAGTATTGGGAGTCTATCTACATCACTAAAAAAAGGAAAAGAGGGTGCTGTAACAATCTATTTTCAAACAGATTCTCCCGGTAAAGAAAAGGAAGGAAATTGGTTACCTACTCCTAACGGGCCTTTCTATACTGTTTTGCGTATTTATGGGCCTGGTGAAAATGAGTTAAATGGTACATACCAACTCCCAAAAATTAATAAATTTGAAAAACAATAATCATCCTTAATGTAAAAAAATGAAAAACGTTGAAAAAGAAAAAAGAAACTCCATTTTTAAAACAATAACGTTCACAATTCTTATGTGTTTGTGTATGAATACCTCTGCGCAAACCAATTCAGACATGATCTCTATACCTGCAAAAAACAATGTTTATTTTGATACAGGAATTTTTCCTGGTGCTCATGTTCTTATGAATTATGAACGAAAAATTCATGAATCTAATGCTGTTTCTTTGTATGGTAGAGTTGGTTTTGGCTATGCCGGAATGATTTTAGGTGATGGAGGTGGTGGCGTTTTAGGTGCGGCAACCCTGCTTACTGGAAAAGGAAATTCTCATATAGAATTTAATTTAGGGATTTTTTCTGGAAAAGATAATAACGATCCTTTTATACTCCCTTTATTAGATGTAGGATACCGATACCAAAAACCTGAGGGAGGCTTAATTTTTAAGCTTAAAGCTGGTGTTTTGGGCATCTTTAGTGTTGGTCTCGGATATGCTTTTTAATTCGTAAATTTATTACCTTAGAGAGGGTATAAAATTTATAATACTATGGAGCTTAATATTTTTGGAAAACCACTTATTTCGTGTTGCACCAATCCCATGACCGGATATTTTAGAGATGGTTTTTGCAGAACCGTTTCAGAAGATACCGGAACGCATACGGTTTGTGCTGTAGTAACTGAAGCATTTTTGGCCTATTCTGCATCAAGAGGAAATGATTTAATGACACCCATACCGCATTGGAACTTTCCGGGCTTACAACCTGGAGACAAATGGTGTTTGTGTATTTCTAGATGGTTAGAGGCTGAAAAAGTAGGGAAAGCGCCGCCTATTGTTTTAGAAGCTACCCATCAAAAATCATTACAGTATGCCTCATTAGAATTGTTGCAACAATATGCCTATGTGTAGAAAGCCTTTTTTATTTGAGAGAGGCTATAGCTTGCAACGCAGCTTTTTCTCCGGCAATCATTGCCGCATTTAAAGAGCCATTTAAGTGTACATCACCTGCTAAATAAATACCAGAAGATAGCTGTGTTTCTGAGGGTAAAACTTCATATTTAATATCTTTTAAATCTGGCAATGCTCTTTTTATATGATAAATAGCCAAAAAAGTAAGGTGGTCTATAGTACACTCTTCTTTTAATTGCTTTATAACAGCAGCTATTAATTGTTTTTCAGACAACTGATGTGCTTTAACTACAGTTACAGACAATAATTCTTCAGTATTATTGGTATCAGTAGCTACACTCGTATGATAAAAAATATTATTAACTAAACCATGTGCATTAGACAATAAACCAATCATAGGTTTATTTATCATCCTTTGTTTAGCGGTAAAATAAAGGGTTTGACAAGATTTCCAGATAAGATTTTTTTGAGGCGCATTGCTTACCAGTTTACTGGCATCTGTAGCAATAATTGTTGCAGTACTTGCCAACTTTTCTCCTGTATGCAGAACAATTTCATCATCAGACACCGAACTTACTTGGGTGTTATATTGAAAAGTTGTGTGCTTTAAATTTGATACTAACTGTTTCGAGATTTCTTCCATACCTCCTTTAGGAAGAACCGCCAAACCTTCTCCAAACATTTTAAACACAAATTCAAACATTCTACTAGAGGTTGTTAGCTCATTTTCTAAAAATATTCCTGTGAAAAATGGAGTAAAAAACTGAGCTATAATTTGGGAAGAAAACCCAAACTCTTGCAAATACGCTTTGGTACTTATTTCATCAGATGAAAAAATAGCCTCAATAGACTTATTTTTCAATTTCATATTTAATTGAAAAATTTTAAACTTATCAGAAAAGGTTCCCACTCCTGAAAAGAGTGTAGAAAAAAGTGTAGAAATATCTCTTAAAGGGTCTCCAATAATTTGTTGTTTCCCATTGTTAAAAATAACGGTACCAGGTTTTAATTCTTGAAGTTTAAGCGCTTTAAAATCTAAATATTTTTGAGCTGCTGGATACGAAGATAGTAACACTTGAAACCCATGATCTAATTGAAAACCTTCTGTAATATCTGTTTTCACTCTTCCTCCTGCTCTGTCTGATGCTTCCAGAATAATTGGATGATAGCCTTTGTTTTCCAACACCTGAGCTGCTATCAAACCACTGACTCCGGCCCCAACTATGTAAATTTTAAAATCTTTTTTATCCAACAGTCTACAATTAAAAAGTTATTTGTAAAATTACTATTTAAATTCTAAAATAAATTTTTAATTTACAGACTTCATATGATTGAAATTACGCGTTTACTTCTAGACTTTGGCTTGTGTATTCTGATATGGATGGTGCAATTAATAGTCTATCCAAGCTTTGCTTTTTATAATAATACCCAATTGCTTACGTGGCATAAAACCTATACCAAAGCTATTGCTTTTATTGTGATTCCTCTTATGCTTGGGCAGTTAGGTATAGCCATATATCAGGTGTTCCTTGTACAAAATAGCTATACTTTAGTTAGCATTGTATTGGTGGTTTTTCTATGGGGCATCACTTTATTAAAGTTTGCGCCTATGCATCAGCAAATTTCTGAAGGAAATACTCAAATTCAACTCCTAAAAACATTAGTACAAACGAATTGGATCAGAACCATCATTTGGACTTTGTTGTTTGTGTTGAGTAGTGCCTCAGTTTTATTTTTATAGGATTCCTTATATTCGAATTACTCTAGTTCAAGTAAAACCTACTATGATTAAAAAATTAGACCATAATAATGTTGCAATTGCTACTAAAATGCGTATTATTTTTCAGGAATCATATGCTGTTGAGGCTGCATTGCTAAAAGCTGTCAATTTTCCACCTTTACAAAGAACTCTGGAAAATTATATGAAAAGTACTACTACTTTTTTTGGATATCACAATAATGATGAAATCGTTGGAATTATTGAAGTTAGTTCTAATGAAAAAACTACACACGTTAATAGTTTGGTAGTGAGTCCTCATTTTTTTAGACAAGGTATAGGAAGACAACTCATACAACATGTCTTGCAACGCTTTTCATCCAAAGTTTTTACCGTTGAAACGGGCCTAGAAAATATACCTGCATCAACCTTGTATAAAAATTTTGGTTTCAAAGAGATTAGACAATGGGATACAGATCACGGGGTTCGAAAAGTCCGGTTTGAATTAAACCTATAAACATGACTAATAAAACTAAAAAGAGCCACCAAAAAGGTGACTCTTTAAAGCTATTAAACCTGTGAATTATTATTTAATAATACGGGTATAGGTTACGGTCTTAGGTTGGTTTTTCCCATAAGCAACCCCTACATCTCTTGCTGCTTGAATCATGGCAGCTGCATTGTCTAATTTTCTGTTCTCAATCGCTTGACTGTCTTTATATTTTTCATAATTTAAGTCCCACTCTCGTTGCTCTCTCTCATCTAATAAACTAGATATTTCTTGAGCTATTTGAAGGCTTTCTTGATAACAGGGTGAGCTGGCATTAATTTTTGCTAGTGCATTTGCTGCAGAAGAAGAATTTCTATTTGCCCAATGTCCTCTGGCTTCTCCTAAATATTTAGAACAAAGACCAACATTAATTTCTTTTAACAGTGCTGCTACATCACTGTAACAATCCATATCTTGAGTGAAAAAATTCAAAATTTGAGAGGCTCCAGAAAAATCTCCATTGGCAATTAAAGCTCTGGCCTCAGCAATTTTTGATTGACATTCAAATTCAAACTTTCTCTTGGTAATTTCTACCGCTAAATCCATAGATTTATCATAACACTCTTTAGTTACCTCAGGTACCTGATTTAGTAAAAAAACAGCTTCATCAAACTTCCTAGAATCAGCCAAAGCCGAAGCTTCTTTTAAAATAAAATCACACTTAGAATTGTAGTATTCAATGATCTTCTCTTTTCCTTCCTTTATGGCTTGTTTAATTAATTTGTGTCTTGGATTAATTTTTCTGATAGCAGAAATAAAAGCTTTGTCTTCTGAATTTCCAATTCCTTTAAATTCGACAAATTCTGAACTAAATGCTTTCCCGTCTATTCCATCACCAACTGCTAAAGTAGTTTCTATGGTAACTAAATATTTAGGTGGTGCAGTAGCAGTAATATCTTTGGTTAAAATATTAATATCTCCAGAAATAATAAATCTATTATTCCCTGAAGCACCACCTCCACCCATACCATTTCTACTTGCAATTTGCCCTAGTTTAGTAACAAATAATTTTCGAGCACTTGGTGCATTTTCAAGAATGTCATCTGGAACAAATGTATTTAACACTATTCTTGCTTCGTCATCACTCTTTCCTAAGTCATTTTGCGATTGAATGGAAAGTGATAATGATAATAAAAAAACTATTATTAAACTTTTTCTCATAATATTTATTTTTCTCCTATTGTTATTCTTGCTTTACCTAAACCTATAGTGGTTACCTTAGAAGGATACCCAAATTGCTTTTTTATAAAACTAGAGATTTTCTTTGCAAACTTCGTGGCATCCATGGGTTCAATTACTGGATCTCCTCCACCAAATAAATCCTCAACTTCTTCATTCATTTCTATTCTTAATTGCGTAATTCCAATTTTATTTTCACCAGGATTGAAAGAGAAATTTCTGTCTTTAGCAATTGAACCTACGAAACCTCTAATTAATGAAGAAAACTCCATTTCTCTACCTTTAAACTCAACATCATCATTGAAATAATATTCAAAACTATCAAATCTTCTAAAGTCTAAAGCAATTTCCCTACCATTTTCAGCTATATTTTTGAAATGATCTTGATGTCTGGCTAAGAAACCATCCATTTTATCTGTTACTGCTTGTCTAAGTAATGCACCTACAGATGCACTCATAGACTTTGGACCATCATCATTGGCAACACCAATAGATTTATTGGTATAGGAATCTAAAGCGTCTATTCCGTAAGATACCCATGTTTGAATACCATTGGTCTCAACAGACCAAGTTACTTTCCATGTAATATCAGCTTTTGCTACATTTAATAATTCATCTAAGATACTGGTCTCTTGAGCTCCACCATCTCTACCTTCAACTGCATTATCCATGGCATCTCCTTGACTTATACTTTTCATAGTTTCAGCTAACCTCACAGTAGGGTAGCCTCTTTCAGATACCATCTTGTCTAAAGTACTAATGGCTATGTTTAAGTTTTTGTCTAATAGGGCTGATGCATAATCTGGCACTAAAGTTTTCACACCTTGATTGTCTACAAACTTAGCATATCCATTATCTTTCAACCATCCATCACTTGGAAAAATCATAATCGTAGGCTTCATTCCACTGCCTCCACCTAATGCAGCACCCATCGGTTCTATAATTTTATCATACTCTAATTTTTTTCTTAGCTCGTCTACATTTACAGAAATGATGAATGTTACTTTATTCATTTTTCTTTTTAACTTTTCTGAAGATTCAGCAGTACCAGAGGGCGCAGTTGCATACTGATTGTATTGTCTCGTATTGTAAAAGAAATCCTCAAAGTATTCAAAGTTGTCATTGTAGACTCCATTTTTAATTAATGGTTCTTTGGCAGTACATCCTAAATTATTTCCGGCAACTCCCTTAAATAAAACAGCATGGATGGCATTTTTTTTAGCTTGATTGAGTGCCAATCGTACATCACCAACATAAGAAGTAACTTGAATTAAGTAGGAACTTCCTGTTCCTCCAGACTCGCTACATATAGATTCATATTGCCAGTTTCTTGTTCTTTCCTCAGTTACTCTTCTATTACTATTTGTTTGAGAAAATAGAGAATTAATAGGAACTATTAATAGAGCTATTATACAGATTTTTAAAAATTTCATATGTTATTATTTAATTAGTCTTACAAAGTGAATTCCAGGTACAAATTTTTTACTACCCTTCTTGAAATAAGTTAGCCCAGGTTCAATGTCTTCTCCAGTCCAAGTATTGTCCCAAACTCTTTTTTTGTCAACTTTCATTGTACCTATCCTTTTATATTTTCCATTTTTTGTTTCTAATACTTCAAAGGTTTCTCCGCCCTCAATACCTTCTTTTTTACCAGCAGCTAAAGAAAAATTATCTCTTAAAGGAAAAATTGGTTTAAATATATCATTTTTCTTTTGTAATTTAACCAGAACCTTATCCATATTTCTTATGGTAGACAAGTCAAAAACATCTTGTTCAGTTCTGCCCTTATCTTCTTTTTTTAATGAAAAAGTTACAAGTGATGTTGCTTTTTCTTGACTTATAAACTCCAATTCAAAATTAGCTGCAGCAAATTTTTCTAAGTCAATTTTTTTCTTCTCTTGATCAATTGTAGTTAAAAATAAATTAAATACATCTTGGTCCCATTTTAATCTATACAACCAAGCTGTAGTCCAAACAGAAAACCCTTCAGAAGTTTTTTCATATATTTTATCAGCTACTTTGTAAGCTTTAGCCTGTAACATTGCAGGTAATTTAGTAACCTGCTGATATGCAACCTGTCTAATCGCTTCAGCAGCTATAGCATTACTTACATAATTTAATCGAGTGTATACTACAAACGTATTGTTAATTAACGAATTCATTTGATCAATACCTCCTGTTCCAGATGCGCCAGCTATTGCCGCCATTTCCATAGTTTTAGTTTGCAATGCTCTTAACTGGACTGTAGCCATATTATAGGAACCATCTTCTTCTATGTTGAACCACTTTTTAATGATTTCATGAGCCATCTTATTGGATGTGTTGTACTTGTTAAGTTGTAACTTAACCATAGAATTGTCCTGAACTTTTACTAATCCACCTGTACTTCCCTCAACAGCTCCTTTAGCTGCATCAGCAATAGCATCACCTAATAAACTTTTTTTCTTACCAGAAGCAGCTTTTTCTTCATCTGTTAGTTCATATTCAGATAATTTAATTTTGTTTAGGTCTATGCGATGGTCATTATAATTTTGAGGAAATTGAAATTTATTATAGGAATTTAATACTTTGTCTCCATTGTCAAAACTAAAATCATCAACTAAATGCATGTGAAGTGAACTTCGCACAAAATCTTTTTTTTGTTGAGCTAATAGTAAATTAGGAATAACCAATAATAAAATTAGTACTGTTTTTTTCATGATGTTTGTTTTTTGGTTTTTAATTAATTAGTTGATAAATATTCACACTACATGAATTTAAAAAATAAAAAATTTTAGTGGGGTACTGATATTACTGGGGTAATAACCTATTTTCGGGTAGTAAATATGTTTGGGGTAGAAATCTTTTTTGAGGGTAAAGATAAATTTGAATTTTAAATTTAAACTAAAGTTAGTTTTACTTTAGTACAAGTTTAGTACATTTTAAAAAATATATAAATTATTTAAAACAAACGTGCATATTGAAGGAACAATAAAACAAAAACAGAGACGAAAAAAACTAGAGAAAAATTGATTAAGAAGATTTTAAACTTTCGTATAGCGCTTTTGTTGTTAATTTTATCTAAAACATTGTATTCATAGTTATAGTTAAAATTATAATTATAATAACCACTATTCTTTCGGTTTGTATAAGATTTCCTTTTACGTCTAGATACTTTATTTATAATGGTATTATTGAGGTACTTTTTGTAAAGGTATTTAACAATTTTATTTTCAGAATTTAAACCATGATCATATTTTTCCTCATTGACAAAAAATGAATAATTTTCTTCATCTTGTATTTTTATCGCAATTAAATTCTCATCAAAAAATCCATGTTTATATAAATTTTTCACACTCTTTTTTTCAATAAGAAGTGTGTTTTTTCCTAAATATCTCCAAGATGCAATATTTACTTTACCATCTTCGGAGATTAAAAGTTCTTTATTTTTTCTAAAAATATATAGTTTCTTTTTGGAATTAATTTCATCAACTAAAACCCAATGATGGCTAATTATTAAAGAAGTATTGTCAAATTTCTGTGAAAGCTTACTTACACGAGGTATTATTATAGAAAGGTTAGTTTCCATTTAATGAGGAGATTAGGGGTTTTCTTTTTACTGTGTATGTTTTTTTTACCTAAACAACACAAAACAAAAATATATTTTTTTTTCATAAAAATGAAATGAAAAACAAATTTTGTATAAAGTTAGCTCTGTTTTTTTAAACATAAAGCACACAATAAAACAGATTTTTAATAATAATGTAGAAAAAGTTAATTATTATTTTAAAAAAGTTAATCCTCCAAATTGAGTTAATTCTTCTTTAGTTAATAAGCGCGTTCTTACTTTAATCGAAACTCTGTTTTTTGGATTATCCAATGAATCTGTTGGTAGTGTTGCAATTTTATTTAAAACATCAAAGCCCTTAAACAATTGACCAAAAACAGTGTAATTATTGTCTAGTCTAGGAATACCCTCAGCATCATGAACTATGTAAAATTGACATCCTGCTGAGAGTTTCTCTGGATTATCGTCTCTTCCCATACCAATAGCACCATACTGATGTTTAATTTTACTTATGAATTCTGGTTCAATAAGATAAGGAGAGTTTGAAAAACCCTCAGGAACATCTGGGCATCCACCTTGAATAACAAAGTCCTCAATTACTCTATTGAAACTCAAACTATCCCAATACTTATCATTCGATAATTTTATAAAACTCGCTTTATGCAATGGAGTTTCATCATAGAGCCAAAAATACATATCTCCATATGAAGTGTTTATATGACCTACTTCAAACTTCTTTGTACTCATATCTTTACATGAAACAATAACAAATAAAAAAACTAGAAAACCTTTTTTCATAATGAATAAAAATAAAAAGCTTAAGGTAATAAAAATAAAAAAAGCATCTCATTTGAGATGCTTTCGCGGTCTGGACGGGACTCGAACCCGCGACCCCCTGCGTGACAGGCAGGTATTCTAACCAGCTGAACTACCAGACCGTTGCTTAAAGCGGTTGCAAATATAAGTCAGTTTTTTGTATATCCAAACAGAAAGAGTGAAAATTAAAGCATTTTTTGTCTACTTAAAAAATAGCTAGTTAATACTTGATAACAACCTTGTTTAACATCTACAGGAACATAATCTATCTTATATTGTAGGCATTTATTCTTTAATTCCTTAAAATAAGAATTTACCATCTCTTTGTACTTTTCCTGAATATTTTGAGCAAATAAATTAATCTCTTCACCGGTTTCAATATCAATAAATTTTTTTGGAGTATTATCAAAATCAAAATTCAATTCTGTTTCCATGTCATAGGTGTGGAACAGAACAACTTCATGTTTATTATGTTTTAAATGTCGCAGAGCTTCAAACATTTCCTCCTTACCTACATGGTTTTGAAACATATCAGTAAACAAAAAAATTAAAGAGCGTCTATGAATTTTTTTAGCAATTTCATGTAGATACTTATGGGTTTGTGTTTTGGCATTAGATACGCTTGTGAGAAGATTTTCCAATTGATGAAAAAGCATTTTTCTATGACGATCACTTCCTTTTTCTGGAGCATAGTATTGATAAGAGTCTGCAAAAATACTAAGGCCAACAGCATCACGCTGTCTTTTTAAAACTTCCATCAAAGCAGCCGAGGCTACCGCCGAAAAACCAACTTTATTTAATCGATTTAAGTTTTGCTCTTTTACAATAGGATAATGCATAGAGGCAGAATTATCTATGATAATATGACAGCGTAAATTGGTTTCCTCTTCGTATTTCTTGGTGTATAACTTTTCAGTTTTTGCAAAGAGTTTCCAGTCTATATGGCGCGTGCTTTCTCCCTTATTGTACAACTTGTGCTCAGAAAACTCTACAGAAAAGCCATGAAAAGGACTTTTATGCATTCCTGTAATAAATCCCTCTACAACTTGTCTAGCTAATAATTCTAGATTTTTAATCTTTGAATTCTGTATGTTTGAAAGCTCAATCATTGACACCCAAAATAAAAAAAGGTTTGACATTAGCCAAACCTTTTATCTCTGATTATTATTTTAAGTTTTATAAGTTGGCGTCAATTTTGTCTGTATAGACATTTTTTTGAGCAACTCCTACTTGTTTGTCTACAACTTCTCCATTTTTGAATAATAACACAGTAGGAATGTTTCTAACACCATATTTAGCAGCATATTCTTGATTTGAATCAACGTCTACTTTTCCCACAACAGCTTTTCCGTCGTACTCTCCGTGAATTTCATCAATAATGGGTCCTACCATTCTACAGGGTCCACACCAAGCAGCCCAAAAATCTACCAATACAGGTTTGTCTGATTGTAACACTACCTCTTCAAAATTTGCATCCGTAATTTCTAATGCCATAACTTTCTATTTTTAAAAATTTTTACTATCACAAAAGTAATTAAATAATTCTCTTTACTAAGGTCTTAAAATTACTTTTTGCTATGAGTCTATCGAAGAAGTTTATTTTAGTAATGGTTTTAATTTAAAATTAAATACTGTTATTTATCTGCATTATTTGTCAAACTAAAAATTGGTCTCAGAATATTATCCAATTGATCAAATTCTATTAAAAAAGCATCATGCCCATGAATAGATTTTATTTCATTATAGAATACTTCAACAGATGTTTTTAATAATTCCTTGTAGGTTTCTTTATTTTCCGCCGCTAAAAAGAATAAGTCAGAGTCTATGGCAACAATATGGATTTGCGCTCTTATTTTACTCAAATTATTCAAGTAATTTTCAGAATCAGTTGCTTCAATTGTTCGTAATAAATGATTCATCATTTTGTATGCACTTAACTGAAATCTTTTCTGTAGTTTTTTTCCATGATGAAATAACCAACTTTCTATATTAAAGATGTTGAGGTCTTTATAAATAGATCTATTGAATTTAGCCTTATAGGATGCTGGTGTTCTGTAACACATCATGGCGTGCATTCTAGCATCATGAACTGGATTGCTTGAGTTTAATAAAAACTGTTCTTGAATACAACAATTGGCAATTAACCAATCTGTAGATCTCCAGTCTGAAGCTATCGGTACAATGTGTGTGGCAATAACAGGATCTAAAACCGCCATTTCCCATGCAATCCCTCCTCCTAGAGAACCTCCAATAATAGCATGTAATTTATAAATGCTCATTTTTTTTAGAGCTAGCAAGAATACATTTGCGATATCTTTAGCAACAAAATCTTTGTAATTATCTATCAAAAAACCATCATATCCATTTCCTGGAATATTAAATGCTAAGACGGTAAATTTTGTTGTATCTATTGTTTTTCCACTTCCGATAATGTCTTTCCACCAACCAGTCTCACCAACCACATTACTATTTGCAGTTAAGGCATGATTTACTAATACTACAGGAGCGGTTCCCAGTTCTAACCCAAACAATTCATAACTTAATTGAAGGGTAGAGATATGAAAACCACTCTGAGTTGTAAAATCTTTGACTTGTATGTATGAGAGTCCTTGATTCAAATTTTTACACTAAAACTTCTTTAGGAATTTTAGAAAATGCTTCTTTTAAATCAAGCTTTAAATCATCAATATTTTCTAATCCAACAGATAGTCTTATCAAATCACTTGAAACTCCTGCTGCAAGTTGTTGCTCTTCAGTTAATTGCTGATGAGTAGTACTAGCTGGGTGAATTATCAAAGATTTTGTATCACCAATATTAGCTAAAAGAGAAAATATTTTAGCATTGTCTACAATAGTTTTTGCAGCTTCATAGCCACCTTTTGCTCCAAAAGTAACAAGTCCACTTTGTCCGTTCGGCAAGTATTTATCTGCCAATTCCTTGTACTTACTCGACTGTAATCCAGGATAATTTACCCAAGCAACTTCATCCTGTGCTTCTAACCAAGTGGCTAATGCTAATGCATTTTTTGAATGTTGATCAATTCTCAGTTCTAAGGTTTCTAAACCTTGAAGAATTTGAAATGCATTTGTTGGGCTTAAAGCACCACCAAAATCACGCAGCCCTTCTAAAATTAACTTAAAAGTAAAGGAAGCCGCGCCCAAAACATCATGGTAAACTAAACCGTGATATCCTGCAGATGGCTCTGTGAATTCCGGAAACTTTCCACTAGACCAATCAAAAGTACCCGCATCTATAATAGCTCCTCCAAGAGAGGTTCCATGTCCTCCAATATATTTTGTAAGAGAATGAATTACAATATTAGCTCCATGCTTAATAGGATTTAACAACGCTGGTGTTGCTACTGTATTGTCTACAATAAATGGAACTCTAGCCACTTTAGCATGTTCAGAAATTGCCTCTAGGTCTAGAATATCTAATTTTGGATTTCCAAGAGATTCTACAAAGAAAGCTCTTGTGTTTTCTTGAACTGCTTCAGCAAAACTATCAGGATCAGAAGCATCTACAAAAGTTGTTGTAATGCCTAACCTAGGTAGAGTTACATTTAATAAATTGAAGGTTCCACCATACAAACTACTTGAAGCTACGATGTGGTCACCAGATTTTAGTAAGGTTAATAAGCCTGTTGCTATTGCTGCAGAACCTGAAGCAAAAACAACAGCTCCTGTACCCCCTTCTAAAGTAGCTAAGCGTTCTTGTAAAATTTGATTGGTTGGATTGTTTAAACGGGTATAAATGAACCCTAATTCTTTTAATGAAAAAAGATTAGCTGCATGCTCTGCATTGTTAAAAACATACGAAGATGTTTGATAAATAGGAACGGCTCTAGTTCCTGAGGTTTGTGTTACGTCATGACCTGCATGTAATGCGTTTGTTGAAAATTTTTGTGTACTCATTTTTCTAGTTTGAATGATTAAATAATTATATTTAAAAGACAAAAAAACCAACTCTAAAAGAGTTGCTTATAAGAAAAATGTTAAAAAGAAATCATAGAAAAGTTACTGGATGTAATTTTTCTTGAGTTATCTATCTTAAATACCATTTAACTACAATAGCTAATGGTATGAAGTAGAATTTAGCACCTTCTTTATATTTTAAGTATGTTTAAAAAAACAAAGGGTTGCTAAGGCGTCACTGGGTCTAATCCCTCAACCTTTCTTGATAACAATATTCAGTAAGTATTTGAACTTTTGATGTACAAATATTCAGTCAGAAAAATTTAATTTCCAACTATTCCCTTATTTTTTTTAAATTTTTATGCATTTCATAATTTTCATGCTCTTATATTAAATTATCTTTAAAAGAGTTCTCTATTTAAATGACTTATCTGTGAAATAAATTTATAATTAAGTGCACATTTTATATATAAAGTGTAAATTTGCGACTTAATTGGAGGAAAAATTTGACTGATTGCAACCTCTTTGTACTGAAAATTTCAGGAAACAAAAAATGCTAAAGCAGTAATTCACTACTACTTTCATGGACCAATCAGACCAAATTTCTCAATAATTTAAAAGAGAAACTATGTCATATTTATTTACTTCAGAATCTGTTTCAGAGGGACATCCTGATAAGGTTGCAGATCAAATTTCTGACGCTTTAATTGATAATTTTTTAGCCTTTGATCCTGAATCTAAAGTAGCTTGCGAAACTATGGTTACCACCGGACAAGTTATCTTGGCTGGTGAAGTAAAATCTAAAACCTATTTAGACGTACAGAAAATAGCTAGAGATGTGATTAATAAGATTGGATATACTAAAAGCGAATACATGTTTGATGGAAGTTCTTGTGGGGTACTTTCAGCTATCCATGAACAATCACCAGATATTAATCGAGGAGTAGATAGAGCTTCAAAAGAAGAACAAGGTGCTGGTGATCAAGGGATGATGTTTGGATATGCTACCGATGAAACTGAAAACTTCATGCCATTGGCTTTGGAATTATCGCACAGATTACTAATTGAATTGGCTGAATTAAGAAGAGAAAATAACGAGATTAAATATCTACGCCCAGACGCAAAGTCTCAAGTGACTATAGAGTATTCTGATGATAATAAACCTCAAAGAATTGATGCCATCGTTCTTTCTACACAACATGATCCTTTTAATGAAAGTGATCAAGTAATATTAGCCAAAATTAAATCTGATGTTATTTCTATTTTGATCCCAAGGGTAATTGCTAAATTACCAACGCATTTGCAACAATTATTTACAGATAGTATTACCTATCATATTAATCCAACAGGAACATTTGTAATAGGTGGACCTCATGGAGATACTGGCTTAACTGGAAGGAAGATTATTGTAGACACTTATGGAGGAAAAGGAGCTCATGGTGGTGGAGCATTTTCTGGAAAAGACCCTTCTAAAGTAGATAGATCTGGGGCCTATGCTACTAGACATATTGCAAAAAACTTGGTAGCTGCTGGCCTATGTAAGGAAGTATTGGTTCAAGTTTCTTATGCTATTGGTGTCGCAGAACCTACTAGCATTAATGTTGAAACTTATGGTACAGCTACTATAGATTTAACCGACGGTGAAATAAGTAAAATAGTAGAAACTATTTTTGATATGCGCCCATACTTTATAGAACAACGTCTTAAATTAAGAACACCCATTTACTCAGAAACTGCTGCTTATGGTCATATGGGAAGAACCTCAGAAATTAAAACAGTGACATTTTCTAACCCTATGGGAGAAATAGTTTCTCAAAAGGTAGAAACATTTACTTGGGAAAAATTAGATTATGTAGATAAAATAAAGGAGGCATTTAAACTCTAGCTTTTTCTATTTCAGTCTCAATAATCGCAGATTTTTCATACGTTTCCATGCCATTTTATGACGTTTTTTATACAACCAAAGACACCCCAAATCTAATCCAAAGTAAAAAAAGCTAATTCCACTTGGAGGATTGGCACTTGGTAAAAAAGAAAAAAAGTCAAAGGCTGTAATTGGCCATTCCCAACATAAAAAATTGGTTCCAATAATCTCTAAGTAGGCTACTGTTAGGTACATGCTTAAGTAAAACAAACGCTCCCTTGGCCTGTTTCTTAAAATAAAGACTATTAATAGGGTCATTAAAAAACCAAAAACATCATTTTCAAAAATTAAAAATACCGCAGCGTAAGCAATTATGATGATTGTTAAAATTTTTTCTAAAAAGTGCTTTTGAACTTTAGCATAAGTTGTTTTTGTAAAATATAAAACTCCTACGTATACCAAAGCATGACCAGGTGGAACATAATGGGGCACATTTTCTAAACGATAAGTATACATCCCTAATGCTATTGAAAACAAGTATTCACCAATAATAGCAATAATAACAGCTGTTATCATCTGTTCTTTAATTCTGGGAGTAACGCTCTTAAAACACAGAAAGAAACCTACCAACATTACAATATTTGCTATCCATTGAGGTTCAGCTATCCATTGTTGAATAAAATAACTATCTAGAAAAAGCCCTGTCAAAATAAAACTCCAGAGTATGCCTAAAGTTTTCAAAAAAGCTGGTAGAAATGTATTTGAGGTAGCCACAGACATGGAGCTAAAATACAAATCAAACTAAAAAGCCCCTCTAAAAAGAGGGGCTTTTTTAAAAATATTTTTGTCTAAATTACAACTGGTAACGTAATCTAAGGCTAACAAATCTTGGTAAAATAAACGTTTCATTTATAGAACGTGAAATATTTCCTGCATTAACAGTTGTTCTGGAATCTGTTCCTAATAAATTACTTCCTATGAGTTCATATTCCCATTTTGCATCTTTATTTTTTCTGTAAGCAAGGGACATATCCCAAATTTTAAAAGAGTTGGTAACATTACCATCTTGTTTTACTTCATTGAAAGAAAAATCACTTTTAAAAGTTAAAGAATCCCAAATGTAAGCATCAAAATTTAGGGAAGGAACATGAGTAACTGTGTTAAAATCATCTCGATTACCACTAATTTGGTCTGTAAAAGATACCCGATACCTCAACCTTACGTTGGGTGCCTTTGTGAAATTAGTCCCTACACTAGTGTTGTAGGAATGGTTGTATAATAGGTTTTCATTTACATTTCCTTGTAAAAATTGAAAGCTTTTAGAGTACGTAAAATTACCACCAATAGAAGTCCTTATCTTTTTAAATGTTTTTCCAATACGACCAAAAGCTGTAAGTGTTTCATTATCAAAAGGTGAATTTAAGTTGGTTCTAAATGATACAACAGAACGAGGTACAAAATTAAAATCTGTACTAATTTGATCAATTGTTTTGGTATATGCTACTCTAGCAAAAACATTACTTGCGTTGTATAAATTATAACTCCTGTAAAATAAACTTACATTATGAATACTAGCATTCATAATATCTGAATTTCCTGCAAAAAATGCATTGTAACCATTTGCTACTAATCCTTTAGCTAATTGATTTACATCAGTAAAATTTACCTGTTGTCTGTAGTCAAAAGTTAAACTCTCACTACGTTTAAATTGCATGATCATCTTAAACTCAGGTAAGATTTTCTGAAAAGTATCTTTAAAGAAATCTGTACCGTATTGAGAATTGTTAGTATTGAAAGCATGAGCAGTAAAACCTGGACTGAAAGTAAAAATACCAGACTTAACACGATATCTTAAACCAAGATATAAATCTGTGAATTTATATTCAATATCATTAGCAGTTAGTGGGTTTGATCCAAAAATGGGTGTTGGATCTAAGGTCGTACCTTGGCTATCTAATACTTGAAAAAATCTAGAATCAAAATTTTGTTTGCTTAATATCGTACCTCCAACAAAATTTAAATTACTCTTTTCGTTTAAAATATAGTAGTAATCTAACTTAGCATCTAATTGATTAGATTTTACACGCCTGTTCTGGTTTAATTCATATACATCTAGGCCTGTATCTAAGCCTAGTACATTTGCTGTACTATCAAAACCATCAGGTTCGGGTGTATTGTTGTTTGTGGGATCATTTTCTAATAAAGCCACATAGAAAGGATCCTCATCTTGTAAAAGATGCTTTAGTTCTAATGCGAAAATATTCTTTTCATCCAGAGTGTAAAAATAACTTAAGTTTTGATCAATTTTGTAAGGTGTAGATTTTTCCAATTCCGAAATATCACTTAAAACTTGTGAGTTTACATCATCTGTTCTTCGTTCATTAGAAAACCTCCCTGTTACACCATAATCTAATTGACTGTTAAAATTCTTTTTGTAAGAACTCTTAAAGTTAAATAGACCTGTATTGCTAAATTGATCTGTAAGGCTCTGAACAAAATCATTTCTATCAGGGTTGTCATTGAAACTTTGGGTAACATTATTTTTTTGACCATTGCTATTACTAGACCATATTAAAAAACCACTTAAATCTAGTTTCTTCGTTGGTGAATAACTATAATTTATAGCACTTAATTTGGTTTCTATACGATTGGCGTTTCTTGAATTTGCATTTAAAAATCCTAAGCCTGCACTTCCTAAACTTAAATTTGTTCCATTTGACGGGCTTTGACTTCTAAAACCGCCACCAAAACCTCTAATATCATTTCTATCCAATACAACTTCACCAAGGTTGTTTAAATCACCTATAATATTAATGGTGTATTTGGGAGTGTAATAAAATAATTTAGGTTGAAAAAGATATAAATCATCATTTGTGGCATTTCCTAATCCTGCGGTAACGTCACCAAACCAGAAATTTTTCTTTCCCTCTTTAAGCTTTATATTAATGGCTACCCTATCTTGGTTGTCTTGCACTCCTCTAAGTTGACTAACATCTCCATAATTTCTTAACACTTGAATTTTGTCTACTGCATTAGAAGGAATATTCTTTGTGGCTAGTTTAGTATCGCCACTAAAAAACTCTTTTCCATCTACCATTATTTTTTCTACAACTTTACCTTCAACTTCAATTTCTCCTGCGTCATTGAGCTCTACACCTGGCAACTTTTTTAAAACATCTTCAAGTTTTCGCTCTGTTCCATTCTTAAAGGAATCTGCATTATAGATAATAGTATCGCCCTCAATTCGAACAGGCATTTTAGATACAATCGTAATTTCATCTAGCATATTATCATTAGACATTTTATAGTTTCTAACTAGATCTACGGTTGATGTTTTTACAAAATCATCAACAGATTTCAAACCTATATAACTGATCTTAATATTATATGTAGTGTTTTTTTGTAAATCTAATTTATATTGTCCATTGGCATCTGTAAATCCGTAGGAAACAATTTTTTTTGAAACTGTATCTAAGGCAATAACATTTGCCATTTCTAAAGGTCCAATACTGTCTTTAACAACACCGGTTAATTTAATTTGGGCATTGACTATTAGGGTAGTCATGAAAATGACTAGTGTAAGTATCTTTTTAATGTTCATTTTTGATTTTTTAATTTAGAATCTTCTTCCTCCACCTCTTCTATTTTGGAAGCGTTCTCTTAGTTCTTCTGATTTTTGTTTCATCATTACATCATATTCGTCTCGTGAAACTTCTTTACCTTTAGAAGGTTTTTTAATTTCTACGACTTCCTCAGGATTTATAGCAATTTCTGTACAAAGCATAGTTGTTCTTCCTGCATTAATTTCTAGAATTAAACCTGGTAAGCCCCAATACTTTTCTGGTCCTGCACTTACAGGAATTTGAGGTGTGTACCATGCAGTAACTAACTGAGTTTTTACAGGAGGTTTGGTTTGGTTTGTTTGGGTTGAATCTTTCTTTTTAGCACCTCTACCTCTTCTTCCAAAAATACTTCCCCAATCTATTTCCTTGTCAATCTTTGTCATGGTTGCTTTGTAGCAAGTATATTGTCCTATTTGTCTAGTTTCTCCTGTCATCTCCCATTGAGGAAATTCCATAGCTTCTATGACTCTAAAACGTTTGCCAAATTGTTCTACATCCTCAATCATTTCTTTAGACTTTAAATCTTTATAAATAGAACCTTGTCCATTGCTTCTAGCCCAACTTGGGCCAGAAGTACCCGGAGCATCAAGAGTTACATTTTCTTTAAAGGAGGATTCAGATTTATTAAAACTAAGCGTATATGTTTTCTCTAAAAAATTTTTAAAACGCGCTTTTATTTGTTTCTTTTGCTGCTCACTCATTTTATCAAAACGAGACATATCCATAGTTCTTTTAGACATATACGTTGCTTTTCCTTCAAACTTTTTTTGAGAAAAAGTAAAGATGGTGAATAAAAGTAATACTAAAGTAGTTAGTTGTTTCATAGTTTTTCTGAGTTAATTTAACAGAGTAAAAGTAATTTTATTAACAGACTATATGACTTAAAAAAAACTTAAAAGTTTAATGAAGTCTTTAAATAACTTGGTTATCCTCCAATCCTGATTTCAATTCCTTTACCATCTCTACTCCTATATCGATTCATCATCTCTTTTGTTTTCTCAAAAGAAATCTTACTAAATTCCTCTCTAGTAACTACTTTCCCTTTAGTTGGCTCTTTTATTTCTTTGACTTCTTTTGGGTTTAATACGATTTCAGAACATACAATGGTTTGATTTCCATCATTAACCTCTAATATTAATCCTGGTAAACCTCCATAATCTCCTGGCCCATTACTAACTGGAACCTCTGGAGTATACCAAGCAACTAAGGTTCTTTTTTTTGTTACTTTTTCCTCTTTTACTTCACCATCAATCATATTTATTTGAATATCCTCTTCCTCTATTTCAAATTTTGCCTTATAACAAGTATAGTTTCCAATATTTTTTGTTTCTCCCATTAATTCCCAATCATAAGCAACAAGCTTATCTCTTATTAAAAAAACTTTTCCCATCAGTTCTTTTTTATTGGACATTCTATTTTCTGCAATATTCTTGTACAATACATCATTACTTCCATTTGAACCTTGAACCATAATCATGACTCCATTTGAAGAGGGTACTTTTGGAGCATCTAATTCTTGTACTTCTTTGTATACAGATTTTGATTTCGTAAAATCTAACGTATACGTTTTTTGAAACATTTTTCTCATTTGAGCCTCCAATTGTTCTTGAATGCCTGGAGATGAAGCCATGGTAGTACTGTCTAACTTAATTGATGATTTTCTGTGGGTTCTGTAGGTAGCTCTTCCTGAAAAGTCTTGAGCAAAAATAGATACTGTCATTAGAAAAGACAGTAATAAAAATCTAATTCTCATTTTTTTTCTGCTAAAATGAAATAAACAATAATACTAATTAGTTAATAGTCTGTTAAGATTTTACGAGAAGGTAATTTTAATAATTTTTAAATAAAAACTAATAATTTACAATATCAGAATTTTTTGACAACAAACTAATCATTTAGTTAGGTCAAGTTTCTAAATTTTAATTATCTTTAACGTCCCCATTTTAATTTTTGAAACTAACCCTATGCATATAGCAATTGCCGGAAATATTGGCGCCGGAAAAACTACCTTAACCAAATTATTAGCAAGACATTACAGTTGGAAGCCACATTATGAATCCGTTGATGAAAATCCTTACTTAGACGATTTTTATGGAGAAATGGAACGCTGGTCTTTTAACCTTCAAGTCTATTTTTTAAATAGTCGTTTTGGTCAAATTTTAGAGTTGAGAAAAAGTGGTAAAAACATCATTCAAGATAGAACCATTTATGAAGATGCCCACATTTTTGCTCCTAACCTCCATGCTATGGGACTTATGACGAATAGAGATTATCATAATTATAGTTCCCTTTTTGAATTAATGGAAAAATTAGTAACACCCCCAGATTTACTCATCTATTTAAGGGCAGACATTTCTACCCTAGTTAGCCAAATTCACAAAAGAGGAAGAGATTATGAAAATTCTATTAGCATAGATTACTTAAGTAGATTAAATGAAAGATACGAAGCTTGGATTTCAACTTACCAAAAAGGTAAACTTTTAATTATAGATGTAGATCATCTTGATTTTGTTGAAAAACAAGAAGATTTGGGATACATAATAGATAGAATTGATTCACAGATTAACGGTTTATTTTAATTTTTAAAATAAATTGTAACATTTTTACAATTCGATGCGTATAATAAGTATATCCTCAAAAAACATAATGTAATCCCACAATAGAGATGAGACAACTTAAAATTACAAAACAAGTAACCAATAGAGAAACTGCCTCACTAGATAAATATCTTCAAGAAATAGGAAAAGTAGATTTAATTACTGCTGATGAAGAAGTAGAATTAGCTCAACGTATCAAAGCTGGTGATCAGACTGCGCTTGAGAAATTAACAAAAGCAAACTTACGTTTTGTGGTTTCTGTTGCTAAACAATACCAAAATCAAGGATTAACCTTACCCGATTTAATTAATGAAGGTAATTTAGGGCTTATCAAAGCGGCAAAACGTTTTGATGAAACCAGAGGGTTTAAATTTATTTCTTATGCAGTATGGTGGATACGTCAATCTATATTACAGGCATTAGCAGAACAATCTCGTATCGTTCGTTTGCCTTTAAATAAAATTGGATCTATCAATAAGATTAATAAAATGTTTGCTTTTTTAGAACAAGAAAACGAACGACCTCCAAGTGCAGAAGAAATTGCAAAAAAGTTAGATATGACTGTTAATGACGTAAAAGAGTCTATGAAGAACTCTGGTCGTCATGTATCTATGGATGCTCCTTTAATTGAGGGAGAAGACTCAAATTTATACGATGTCTTAAATTCTGGAGAATCTCCAAACCCAGATAAAAAGTTATTGCATGAATCTTTACGCATAGAAATTAACAGAGCTCTTGAAACCTTAACGCCAAGAGAAGCAGATGTCGTAAAGTTATATTTTGGATTGGGAGAACACCAACCCATGACACTTGAAGAAATTGGTGAAACATTCGATTTAACTCGCGAACGTGTTCGTCAAATTAAAGAAAAGGCCATTAGACGACTAAAACATACTTCTAGAAGCAAAATCTTAATGACCTACCTAGGATAATAAGATGTTGTCAACAAAAGATTTAAAACTCTCGAAAATTCTTCGAGAGTTTTCTTTTTTATATCCTTATTTTTACCTCAGAAATTTAAATTTTTAAAAAATGAGTAAACTAATTGCACCTTCAATATTAGCCGCTGACTTTGCTAATCTGCAAAGAGATATAGAAATGGTAAATGCAAGTGATGCCGATTGGTTTCATATCGATATCATGGATGGTGTTTTTGTTCCTAACATATCTTTTGGTATGCCGGTTCTAAAAGCAATTACAAAATATGCCACTAAAACAATTGATGTTCACTTAATGATCATTGATCCTGATAGATATATCAAAACTTTTGCAGATTTAGGAGCTAGTATTTTAACTGTTCATTACGAGGCATGTACGCATCTTCACAGAACTGTTCAAGCCATTAAAGCTGCCGGAATGAAAGCTGGTGTAGCTTTAAACCCTCATACACCTGTTGCTGTTTTAGAGGATGTAATAGCAGATTTAGATTTGGTTTGTATCATGAGTGTTAATCCGGGTTTTGGAGGACAGTCATTTATAGAAAATACTTACAAAAAAGTATCTCAATTAAAACATTTGATTGAATTTTCTGATTCTAATTGCCAAATAGAGATAGATGGAGGAGTTACTAATAAAAACGCCACTGAGCTTATAGAGGCTGGTGCTGATGTTCTGGTGGCAGGTAGTTATGTTTTTAAAAGTGCGAATCCATCTGAAACCATAGCTAATCTTAAAAATCAAATTGGATAAGCTTGTACTCAGTTGTTGATATAGAGACCACTGGAAATGGGTTCAAAGGTCAAAAAATCACAGAAATATCAATCTTCATTTTTGATGGTGAAAAAATAATTGATGAATTTACTTCCTTAGTAAATCCAGAGCAAAAAATACCCCATTTTATAACTAACCTTACGGGCATCACAGAGGCCATGGTAAGAACTGCTCCAAAATTTTATGAGATTGCAAAAAAAGTAGCAGAAATAACTAAAGACACCATTTTTGTAGCTCATAATGTAAACTTTGATTACAATATCATTAGAGATGAATTTAAAAGTTTAGGATTTGATTTTAAACTAAAAAAACTATGTACCGTAAGACTTTCACGTAAAATAATTCCTGGGTTAGCATCCTATAGTTTAGGAAACATCTGTTCAGCTGAAGGCATAAAAATTTCAGCCAGACACAGAGCGAAAGGAGATGCAGAGGCTACAGTAGAGCTGTTTAGAAGATTACTAAAAAGAGATGACTCGTTTACTATTAATAGTTTTTTAAATGTCAAGTCTAGAGAAGCCACACTCCCCCCTTTATTAGATAAACAGGTGGTAGATACCTTACCTGAAAGACACGGTGTTTATTATTTTAAAAATCAACAAAAGGAAGTGATTTATGTTGGAAAAGCTAATAACATAAAGCAACGAGTTATCAGTCATTTTTACGATAAGAAGAAAAAAGAAAGAAAAATGTGTCTTGAAATAGCTGATATTTCGTACAGAGAAACTGGAAATGAACTCATTGCACTTTTACATGAATCATCAGAAATAAAACACTTATATCCAAAGTTTAATAGGGCACAACGAAAAGCTGGTGAAGCTGTTGGGCTTTTTTCCTATGAAGATCAAAAAGGGATACTACATTTAGCCTTCAATAGATTAAAGCTAATCCCTAATCCAATCATGAAATTTTATTCAATGGCTACCTGTAGAAGCACGCTGGAGAAAATATGTTCAACTTTCGAACTCTGTCCAAAATATTGTCATTTGCAAACCAATGTAAATGCATGTTTCCATTATCAATTACAGCAATGTAAGGGAATTTGCTCTGACAAAGAAGCAATAGAAAGCTACAATAAACGCGTTAAGGAAGCAATAAAATCATTGGGATTACAGACAGATAACCTTGTGATAACAGAAAATGGAAGAAATGATAAAGAGCTTGGATTTGTTTTAATTCTAAATGGCATATATCAAGGTTTTGGCTATGTAAATAAAAACCTAGAATTCAAAAATTTAGAAGAGTATTTAGCTCATATAAAACCTCAAAAAGACAATAGAGATGTACAACGAATTTTAAACGCTTATTTGTCTAAAAATAAAAAAAACCTTAAAACATAACCTTATATATCTTCATTAACCAACAACTATTAAAAAAGCATAGTATAATAAATAGTTGCAAAATGAAATTAATAATTGTTATATTTGAAATTATTAACAATTAAATATCTATTCAATGAAGAAAATTATTTTTATGCTGTCATTTATTTTGATAGCTACAGCAATGAATGCGCAAATTATTCAATCTAGACTGCTAACAGTTGATCAAGATAACATGGAAAAATTCATGGAAGGAGTTGCTGAAAAAACAAAATTGTACAACAGTAAAAAAGGGCAAGCTAGGTACTTAACCTTTCAAATCTTAACAGGAAAAAATGCTCAAAATTTTATAAGAATGCAGGTATCAGACTCTATTCAAGAATTAGACAATGTTGATACAGAAGGAAATAACTGGTGGTGGAAAAAAGTAGGTGCATTACACAAATCTACTGGAAACTATATGTGGTCTATGAATAAAGACATGTCTTACTATAATGAAAACACAGAAAGGGTTAACCATCGTAGAATTATCTACTATAATTACAAAGACTCTGGAGAACAAGATTTTTGGAGATTTAGAGAACGTGTAAAAAAAGCAATGGTAGCCTCTAATTATGAACAAAACATGAATGTGTTGTATTGTAATTCTGGTTGTGATGGAAATATGGTTCAAGTTAGATTCCATCACAAAAACTTTACAGGACAAAGTAATGATTATGGTAAACCATTAAGTGATATGATTGCTAAATATGATGAACTTTTTGGAAAAGATGCATATGAGCAAGATTCTAAAAAAGTTGATGAAAGTCTTATGCCTAATGGAAGAAAGATTAGACATCAAGTACTTATACCTGAACTAAGTTCTCCAGCAAATATGAACTAAAATTATAAATTTATTTACCCTCTACCTCAAATAAAAAACCTCCAATAAGGAGGTTTTTTTTAAACAATTATTTGAAATTATCTACTTATTATTATTCAATAATTACTTTTTTATTAATTGTACCGGTTTCATTTTTAACTTGAACAATGTATACACCATTACTAAGAGCCGGAAGATGAATATCGTTGGAACCTGTTCCTTCAAAAGAGATATTAACTACTTGCTTTCCAAGAATATTGAAGAGTTTAACGTTTGCAGTTCCATTTTGAATACCTACAATTCGTAAATTATCTCTTGTGGTTGTAAATATACTTACAGGATTATTGTTTAAAACACTACCCGTGCTTAAGCTAGCTGAAGTTGTATGTAAATAAAAACGACCAGTACTATTTATATTGGTTGAAAGCGTAGTTGAAAAATTTGAAGTCGCGTCTAATCGAGTAAAGGTATTTTCTAATTTATCCTCTAAGAATACATTAATATTGGCAGGAAAATTATTTAGCTCTGCAGAAATGGTGATTTCTGCATTGGCAAGTGCATCTACTCCAACAGGTACAACCATACTTTCATAATTGGTGTTGGGTAATGATTGTGTTTGATAGTTAACGCCTTCATTATTCTCTAAAAGTTGAGTATAGATGGCAAGAGAATTAGGGTTTCCACTTCCAAATATTTGACCTTCATAGCCATAATCAAACCCTAAGGTTACATTATCTAAATAATAGACATCACAATGTCTATTGTATGAAGAACCATTATTTATGATTAATTTAATGCTTGTTAAAGGTGTAGTTCTCTCAAATGTATCTGCATTTCCGATTTCAATTTGATGATATTGATTGGCTTCTGGAAAGTTGATATTTCCTGATGCACTTGATCTTACAAAGAAACCTTGTCCCGGAGCAATAGGAAAGTTTGCATTACCAGAATCAGATATATTACTGACTCTATCCTCATAAGCCCCAGATGCGGAGTTCCATGTCCAAATGGTTGCAAGAATATTAGAAGAATTGGTAGTCAAAAATTCAGAATTCTTAATATAGGCTGGGTAAGGATTTCCAACTAAGTTCCAATTATATCCAAGATATTGATCATTACCATCAGGTTCAGAATTCGGATCATAAATCAATGTGAAATTTACACCTCCATTTTGAGTTTCTAAATCTCCAGCGATTTCTCCAGTAAAAGGGATTTCTCCGGCACCAGTCCCTGTAGTTCTTTTTACAGAATATCCAACACCAGAACTAAATGAAAGATTTGACTCCCCTATTGTCATATAATCCCAGGTATTAGAGGAAGTTGTGTATGGCCCTATGGCGTTGAGATTATTTGTAATGCTCTGAGCTATTCCATTAGTTGAAACATAGGTATCATCATAATCTTGGCCAGATACGGGAGGAGACACAAGAAAATAACTATCTGTGAGTAAATTTCTCTTATAGGTAATGTTTCCTGTTTTGGACCCGTTTACAATAATTGAGGCTCCACTCTTAAGAACAATATCTGCTGTGGCTTCACTTTGGAAATCTCCAGTTACGTCTATATTTGAACCTTCTAAAACAGTTAAAGAGGTGTTATTTTTTACTTTAAGATTTGTTTGGGCTGATATACTAGAGTAAAAGGCAATGAAGAGTATTACTAGTATTTTATTCATTTTTCTTTATTTAGGGGATATAATCTGTAACAAAAATAGTTTATTTTTTAGTTAAGACAAAAAATAAGGGTTAAAATTTGAGTTACAAAGCTTAAATACTTGATTTTAATTAATGTCAAAAAAAACTTTTTATTAAAAAAACAACTCATCGTTAAAATTCTACGATACAGTATTTAACAATTTATTTTTACGGAGTTTCAAATGACATTTGTAGTGTAATTAAAAATAAATTGTAAACATGAAAAATTCAAAAACAAATTTCACAATGCCTAAATCTTGGTTTAATTTAAATGATTTTTTAATCCTATCCTTATCATTAAGTTTCTTACTACTCTTAAATGTTGGATAAAAATAAAAGTAGCTATCGTCTAAGTTAGATACTTTATTTTGCGTATTAGAGGGAACTCACTTATAAAATTATTATAAATCCGCTTATTCAGGGACGTTTTTATCTTTTTTATACCAGTATATAGCTCCAAATATTAAGGCTATAATTATCAGGAATAATTTCGCATAACTAGACATAAAGTCAATATCAAAAACTTTACGAATAATTCTTCCAGATAATAATAATGCTATAGCAAAAATGGAGATGTATTTATAAAGTTTATTGTGGTTATTTATAAACATATTGTTTAAAATTCAAATGTTAAAAATGGACTAGATATTATTATTCATCGTTCCCTTTAAAAAAATTATTTTTCAAAAGAAATACGTTTATAATGATGAAGATTCCTACACAAAAACAGATAAAGGCTTGTTCTACGGGTCTAAGAAAAATTTCAGAAGATCCGTAGGCAACAACTCCGTAACCCAAAGAAAAAAGAGATATTATAAATAAAGACCAGGACTTTTTATCATTCATAATCCAAATATAATAATAAGATTTATGAATTTAAACAAGAATTCATTTAACCTAGAAAAGAGCTTTTCTAATAATTTGTTAGTGATTTAATAATTATCAAAAGACCAAGTTCAATTAAATAGCTCTGTGCTCATAAATTAAAAATAGTATTTTGTAAACTTAAAATAAGTAAATCCAAAACATCACACCCAAAGAATAATCATATCCTAAAATAACTTAACAAATAATCCTCTGTAAAAAATTCTGGATAAAAATATTTCGAAACGTCCATATATTTTGATTTTAAAGAATCTTTGTCATTTTTTGATGTGTGATATTTTAATATGTAAACATATTGCATTAATAGTATCTTGTAAGGGCGATAAAAATTATCAAATGAAACAGATTTTAACCAAAGATTTAGTTGATTTATATCCTGTTGATATTTCAAAAAAATCATTAGCATAAGGGTGTAGTGCTCATAATGCTCAAATTTGTAAAAATTAGTATAATTTGTTTTAGATTCAAATCGTTTTATAATCCAGTTCATAACTTCAAAATTTTTAGTCACTAAACTAGTTGTGATAATTTCAAAATAAAAATCAATATTAGTTTTTTCACTTGGATTAAGATTTTGACTGTAATTATTTAGGCTAGCTATAGATTCTAAAGGTTTGATAAATAGTGATTGAGCGATGATTCTGCTTTGTAGGATGGGGTGAAATTCTTTGTCAAAATTGGGTGTATAAAATTGATTTTTTTTGTGTGTTAGAAAGAAATTTAAATTCAAGACAGCTCTAGAAAATTGAATTAAGTCTTTTCTTTTACTTCGACTTTGAATTAATTTTAAACAATTACCATAATGTTTATTTAAATTATTATAATCTACATAAATACATAAAATTAGATCGATAAAATTATCATTTAAAATAAGTGATTGAGCCTCTGAGGAGCTCATCTTTATGGATTTAATGATAGGACCCACACAATTTCCAAAATAAGCCACATCATCAAAATTGAATTGATTGAATGCCATTTTTGGTAGATTAAATATCTGATTTAGTAAATCATAATTTCTAATCAAAATAAGTTCTCTAATAATTTGAACCAATTTCTGTATAAACTGTCTTCTAAAATTTAAATTGGTATTTATAAATTCTAGAATTTGAGTATTTGACTGGTTATATAAATCTGCGATTTCAAACTCTTGCATCCATCTATTTCTCAAGTGATAATTCATGATAAAATCGTTATAATCCAAAAAACCATTAAAAATAGCAAGCGCATTAAGAGTATGGTTACTAGGCTTAACAGACTTTACAACACCAAAAAATCGTCTAAGTGTATTATAGCTCACTTCGATCCCTGTATCTAAATATACAATCTCACTTAACCGCTTAGAACAGTTATAATTTTCAATGTTAAATCCTACCTTTTTTTGAGTAATTATTTTTAAAACTTTTATCATATTATAAATGTACAAAATATGTACAAATATTAAAATTCAATTAAACTAAATTGGTATAAAATTATATCATAATGAAGAAACTTATTAGTACTTTTTTTATTACTCTACTATTAGCTTGTAATAGTGATACCAAAAAAAATAAAACAGACAATGCTTTGAATGAAAGCTTAAAAAAGGCAAAGCAAGAAAATGCAAAAGCGATAAACCTAGAGGCAACGATCAAAACCATATTTGTCTTGGATGAAGCTATTAAAAATGTTAAAGACGTTAACGAGTTTAAAGAATATCTCTATAAATTTGATAAAAGTGGTGTAGCACCGGAAGTTATTGATTGCTTCCTAAAGTTAATTCCAATTTTAGACGATTTATATGACTCTGAAATTGAAAAAGAAATTAATGAATCCATTTGGACTGCTTTTTCTGATTTTGGAAGCATAACTGGAGTTGCACTAGCATCAGGTTTGCAAATATACTCAGGAGATTACATCAAAGGAGGACTAAATTTGGTGAAAGCAGGTACTGATGCTCTTGATACTGCTGGGGCAAGATATGAGAAGGAGGTTGAAATTACAAAAAGAATTAATAAGGTAAAAAACAAATACCTTGACTACATTAAATTTTCCAGTCCAATTTATTTGAAATATATGACGGAGTGGGACAAGCTTTGTGCTCAAAGAGACCAGGCCTACATTTCGTTATATAACTCAAATTACAACAAAGTTTTAAAGTTTTCTGAGGAGGCATTAAGAATATCTTCAACAGATCGAGAGGCAACTCTATTGAAAGGCTTTGCATTACTTAAATTAAACAATACTAATTCCGGTAATTCTGAAGCCCAATTGTCAAATACAGAAATTCAAAACTTATTGGATAATTACTTCAATAGATTTCCTAAATCAACAGCACCAGCTTTTGTTCTAAAAGGAATATTCGAGTACAAAAAGGGAAACATTGAATCAGCAATGACCTCATTTGATGAGGCCTCAATATTATATCCCAAACAAGCTGAAGAATTACTTGATCTTGCGAATATTTTCAAAATAAGGAGTTCAATTTTTAGATCGGTTGAATCGGAGTTTATTTCAAAATCATATATGAGTATGATGGAGGGTTTTGGAAATTTCAGTCCAAATTTTCAAAAAGCAATAATTCATAATAATCTTGGTAATTCAGACAAAGCACTTGAAGAAATAAGACGTCATTTCTTTAGACGTGGTAACCAAGTTGTTCAAGACTATTTACCCGGAGACTTAAATTTTTGCAACAAATATTTGACAGATATATTTTCAAAAATGTTTGTAGAGCATCCCTTTGTTGATATTGAAGTATCAGGGGGTTCAATAATTGATCCTAAAAATTCATTACGTGTTAAAATGATTAATAACTCTGACCGTTTTATCGAAAATGTACGATTATTTTTATGTATTCATTTTACAGATACCTACAAAGACAGTTATCAAGTATTTAGAGTTCCTGATGCCCTAAATAATCTTGATGCTTTTAGTGAGAAAAAATTTGATAATCCTCTAGTTGTTAATTTCAAATGGTTGGATAACGAAAAAGAAGTTCCTGGAGATATTGTAAGGATACGCGGAGTTATCATTACTGACGATATCGTATCTTGGATTGATGAGGAGGGCTTTAAATTCAAGGAAGCTCAGGAGAATTTTAGCAAGTATGGTACTGAAAATACTAATTTTTCAGATGATATACTGAAATCATTAAGTCAAGCAAAAGTTCTAGTAGACAGAGGTTATGTTTATAACGATATTACATTTTCTGTTACGAAAAAAATTATTGAATTTGATCCCTACGTGACCATAAATAATATCAACTCAATAAATCCTATTAGACCTACAGAAAAACTTGTCAATGGAAATCAACTAGTCTATAAATTTAGAACTCGGAAAAAAGTTGATGATTTAAAAGATATTCTGCTAGTAACAAATCAAGGTAGTTTAAACATCCCCATCCCAAAAAAATAGAATTATGGCAATTATTGATGTACTAAAATATGAGGGACCAAATAATGAATTAGTATGGAAATGGAGTCCAAAAAATGGAAATTCCAAACGAGAAAATCAACTAAGAATTGGAACTCAACTTGTAGTTAATGAAAGTCAGGAGGCTTTTATGTTCAAAGGGGGAAAACTTTTGGATGCTTTTGGCCCTGGTACACACACCCTGACGAGCTACAACCTTCCATATTTGGCTGACTTGATTGGAGGTTTTTTTGGTGGTGATAGTCCATTTACGGCAGAGGTTTTTTATGTAAATAAAGCCTTGTCACAAGATTCAAAATGGGGCCTCATCCCATTTAATCTTATCGAACCAAATTTTAAAGTTCCCATTCCAATAACTTGCAGGGGAAGTTATTCTGTTAAAGTTGAAGATTCAAGATTGTTTTTAACTCAACTAGTAGGTGTTACAAAACAATACAATCAATCTGAACTTCAAAATATGTTTAGGGGAATAATAACACAATCAACCAAAGATTCCATATGGAAATTATCTAAAGCATTAGACTTGGGGCCTCTAGAATTAGAATATATGGTTAAAGAACTGAGTAATAGTATTCAACCCTCAATTGAAGATGCTATGAAAAACTTTGGTATATCTATTGATCTATTTAGTGTTGAGGGAATTTCTGTGGTTGATGAGGATCCAAAAGTTAAAAAAATTGTTGAAGACTATCATAGGATTATGTCTGAAGATATGGAAGAAAAACTTCGTCTTAAACGTCGTGCCGAACAGCTAAATGTCTATAAAGTAGAGCGTACATTTGACACTACTGAAGCTGCGGCAACGAATATTGGTGGTGGAGAAGGCGGTAGTGACGGATCTGGAACATCTGGCATTCTAGGAACTATGGTAGGTCTTGGTATGGCCATGCCATTGGCTAATCAGGTGGGTGGAATGGTCCAAAACCAAATGAATACCAGTGGATTAAATCAATCTCAAAAAACTTGTTTTGAATGTAATTCTATTATACAAACCAATAGTTTGTTTTGTTCTTCATGTGGTTTGAAACAAGATACGTCTTCAGGTACAAAAGAAGAAATATCTGTCCCAAAAATAATATGTAATAATTGTAATAAAGAATTTTCAACACAATACAAATTTTGCCCTAGTTGCGGTGATGTGTACAACCCTTGTCCAAATTGTAAAACAGATCTTGAGGCTAATGCTAAAATATGCCACGCTTGTGAATATGTTCTCCCCTTCATGTGTTCATGTGGAAATCAATGCCAACCTGATTCTAAATTTTGTTCAAATTGTGGTAAAAATCTAAAATCATAAATGAATTCTATTTTCAAAAAAATAGTTAATTCCCAGGGCTTTAATTGGACTGTAGCCCTTATTATACTTGTCAATTGTGTACTAATTGGAGTAGAACAATCTTATCAGTCCGAAATTATCACTTGGATTCAAGATTTTTGCATCATTCTCTTTGTTGTAGAAATTATTTTCAGATGGTTTGCTCGAGAATCAATATCAACATTTTTTAAAAGTATTTGGAACTTAGTCGACCTAGTTCTGATTCTGGTTTCACTCGTTCCAGAAACCTTATTTGAAAATTCAGATTTATTAACGGCCTTTAGGATTGTAAGAGTAATTAGAATCATCAGACTGGTAAAAGTTTTTCCAGAAACAATAGCCATGTTTAAGGTCATTAAAAATTCATTTGGAGCCCTATTTAGAATTATTTCTCTGCTGATAATACTAATGTATTTTTATGCATTGGTAGGAATAATTCTATTTAAAGGTAAAACACAAATACTTAATAACTATAATAAAATATTTGATCCATTTGGAAATGTTGGTGAAGCTTTATTTTCATTATTCAGAGTGACTACTGGAGAAGATTGGACTGATTTGAGATATGATTTGTTGAGTTCAGATGCGCCCTTTTGGGTGGTGAATATTTATTTTGTTTCATGGTTGATTTTTTCAGCTTTTTTCCTTCTAAACATCATAATTGCTGCTGTCGTAAAAAATTACGACTCTGTTTACAGTAATGATAAGAATGCGAAACAAGACGAAGAAATAAGACAATTAAGAACAGAGATTAGTGAATTAAAACAAAATAAGGATGAAATGTAACCAATGTAAAAATCCAGTTGAAGAAACTGACACCATTTGTCAATGGTGTGGTGCAGAATTAATTATATACAGCAGTCAGGATGAAAATCACCCCTTAATAAAACTACAAGATGATTTAATGGAAATTGAACAAAATCTCCGAGAAAAAATGCTATCAAGAGTAAATAATTACAATAATAGTGTCTCAACTTTTGATAAGCTTTTTGGAACTAAAAAAATAGATGAATGGGATAAAAAACATGAGAAACAACTAACAAAAAGAATCTGTAAACTTCAATCTAAATTGATTAATAGCTTTATTTTACCATCTAATCCTAAAGTTTTGAAAGAGTTGGTAGAAATAGCCTCAGAAAACTATGAAATGAACAAACCCAATATCTGGAATGATGATAGTGATGAGTTAAAAGAATCTAAACAATTACTTTCCGACTCTTGGTATAGACTTATGAATCGTTCGAAAAGAAAATTAGGGATAAAAGACAATAGAAATATTGGCACTAAAATCTTTGAATACATAAGCAGAAAACCAAATTTGAAATTATTTATTATTGTTTTAGGAGTTTATGTCTTATTGCTTGGTTTGTTAGGTATCTTAAAGTATGTATCTGAATAATATATACTGAAACTATTGTGAAAGTTAATTTATCATAATGTTTTTGATGCATCTTCTATAATCATGAATCAACTATTAAAACTTTATGTCAATTACAAACCATCTGTTGCTAATACAGGAAGGATTTATCACACTTTTGCATCTATGCCAAAACAGGTTAGAAAGTGTCTAAGAACTAAAAATAATGAATTGATTTGGGAAATTGATATGAGCTCTGCACAACCATCAATTATGTTTTTAGAGTGGCTTAAATGGGCTAAAAACAACTTCAATAATAAGTTTAAAGATGAATACGAATTGTGTCTTAAATTATTATTAGATGGTGGTATCTATAAGTATATTGAAAATAATTCTGAATACTTTAAGGGGTTAAAATATGATAAACTCAAAGAAAGTGTTCTTACCGTTATAAATGCTGAATATATACCAACAAAACAGGAGATTGAATTAAGTAAGTTATTTCCTAACGTTTTTAAATGGATAAATAAAATTAAAAAAGTTGACCATAAAAAAGTTAGCTATATAGGGCAAAGAGCTGAGGCTCAAATTTTCGTTGAATCATATAAAGATATACCTGATAATAAATTCGCTTTAATTATTCACGATTGTATTTTGGTAACAAAACAAGATTTGAAACTAGTTAGAGGCTTATTAGAAACTAGAATAAGGAAAATGTACCCTGAAGTAATTCTATCAAATCATAATTTGGATAAACTGTTTAAAGAAGAATTAGTTTCTATACCAGATGATAATTTAATAGAAAATAAATTGAACAAGTTTTATAAAAAGGTTACAAGTGGAGATAATCGAAAAGGTACAGAACCTGATTTCAGTTTTTAAAATAATAACTAAATCCCTAAGCTCACCATATTAAATAAAAAAAGAACTGTTCATTAGAAAATAAACTTTACGAACTCATAGGATTAGCCTCGCTGAGTTCTTTTTCATTATATTTGTGAATCAACCTAAAATAAGTTTATTATGAAAAAACTACTATTACTATCGCTAACTATTTTAATATTTTCTTGTGGTGGAGACGATGACACCAACTCAGATAATAATTCTGCGGTTTATTTAGCTCCAAATGGTGTTACTGTTATGGCTGCTGAGGGAGCTCAAATTGGCGATATGGGAAGTATTAATGGAGAAATTTATACTATTGTTGACAGACAAACATTAAGAGAGATGGTTTTATCTGAAGAAGATGTATCTAAAGTCTGCACCTCTAAAATTACATCATTAACTGATTATATTGGATTAGCTGATGTTAACTTTGCCCAAGATATCAGTTCTTGGGATGTAAGCAATGTAACAACTATGGAGTCTTTATTTGAAGACACAACCTCTTTTAATGAAGACATTAGCGACTGGGATGTTAGTAATGTTACTAATATGAGAAATATGTTTAGAAATGCTAGATTCAATCAACCTATTGGAAATTGGGATGTTAGCAAAGTAACTGATATGTATTATATGTTTGTAGGTTCTCGATATTTTAATCAACCTATCGGAAATTGGGATGTGAGTAGTGTGACTGATATGGAATGTATGTTTAATAATACTTTTGAATTTAATCAACCAATAGGAAATTGGGATGTTAGTAATGTTACTAATATGAAAATGATGTTTCGAATTGGAAGGGTATTTAATCAACCTATCGGAAATTGGGATGTGAGTAATGTGACTAGTATGGAAGAGATGTTTAATAATACTCCATATTTTAATCAACCTATCGGAAATTGGGATGTGAATAATGTAACTAATTGTACTAAATTTTCGTATCGCTCACCACAAATTTCAAGACCTACTTTCCCTAATTGTAACCCAAATTAATATCTAAGAACTATAATTTGAATTACCCTTACAGAGATGTAGGGGTTTTTTATTGGTGTTTGTAGAGAAAGAAAATACTAATGAAGAGGTTAAAAATTACCTGTATACATTCGTTACCGCACCTACAACCGCACCCGATTACACATTTTAGAGCATAAAAAAAGAGCTAAAACTATGCTTAACTCTTTGATTATCAGTTAGTGACCTCGGTAGGATTCAAACCTACAACCGCTGGAGCCGAAATCCAGTGCGCTATTCAGTTGCGCCACGAGGCCTTTTAATGTGTTTATGCTAAATTTTTTCTGACAATTCCAGATATGGTCTTACCATCTGCTTGACCAGCCAATTGTTTGGAAACAACACCCATAACTTTTCCCATGTCTTTCATGCCTTCTGCACCTAGTTTGGAAATAGTCTCTAAAACAACTTTTTCAATGGCCTCTTCAGACAAAGCCTCTGGTAAGAATTTTTCCAATATAGCAACTTCCTTTAATTCGGGATCTGCAAGATCTTGCCTCCCTTGCTCTATAAAAATAGCTGCACTATCCTTACGTTGTTTGACTTGCTTTTGGATAATTTTCATTTCTTGTTCAGAAGTCAAATCATCACCAGCACCCGCTTCAGTTTTTGCGAGTAAAAAAGCAGATTTAACAGCTCTTAATGCTTGAAGAGCAACAGAATCTTTCGATTTCATTGCCAATTTTAATTCTTCCATTATTTGTTTTTGCAAGCTCATAGGTATATTATTTTAGCAGGTCAAAGATACAATTCTAATCCTGTTTTTTTATTTTTTTTAGATATAATACATTCTTGTTGTAATCAATAACAGCTTTCCCTTTTTGTAAAATATCAGCTCCAATAATTCCGTGTACCTCTTCTGCTTTGTGAATGGTTAATGCCTTGTTTACATGAACTAAATCAAATAAGACCAAACTAAAATTTTGATTCTTCCACTTACCTATCTCTAAATAATTGTTTTCAGATTGTTGAGTTTCCATGTCAGTTGCACCTGCACCAGCAGCCTTAGTTTCACTTTTTTGTGCTTCAATTTTAAAATAATCAATCATTCCTATACCAACACAAGAGTTTGAGGCTCCAGTGTCTAAAATAAACCTTCCCGCTATACCATTAATTTTAGCGTTTAATTCCATATGATTCGTAACCATTTTTTTCAAAGGTATTTTTATATATTTCTTTTTGTATAATAGTTTTTTTATACCACTCATTTAAATGTATTTTAGACGTGTCAAAAATACATTTAAATAAATTGATTTTTTCAAACAATACTTTTTGTTTAGTTCAATAAGCATAGTCATCATAAAATGATAACAGATACACATACTCATTTATATTCTGAGCAATTTGATCAAGATAGAGACGCTATGATTCAAAGAGCCAAAAACACTGGGGTTCAACGGTTTTTTATTCCTGCAATTGATAGTAGTTATACCGAAAGAATGTTTTCTTTAGAAAAAAATTATCCAAGTGATGTATTTTTAATGATGGGTTTACACCCTACATCAGTAAAAGAAAACCATGAAAGCGAATTGCTCCATGTTAAAGAATGGATAGATAAAAAATCATTTGTAGCCATAGGTGAAATAGGAATTGATTTGTATTGGGATAAAACATACATTAAAGAACAAAAAAAGGCTTTTCAAACACAAATTAAATGGGCTAAAGAAAAAAAATTACCTATTGTTATTCATTGTAGAAATGCTTTTGATGAAATATTTGACATATTAGAACTAGAAAAAGGACCAGATTTATATGGTATTTTTCATTGTTTTACTGGAACTTTACAACAAGCTGAAAAAGCCATTTCTTATAACATGAAGCTAGGAATTGGTGGAGTGGTTACTTTTAAGAATGGAAAAATAGATACCTTCCTTAATCAGATTCCATTACAACATATTGTTTTAGAAACCGATGCTCCCTACCTATCACCAACTCCCTTTAGAGGTAAGAGAAATGAAAGTAGCTATATCAAATTTGTAATTGAAAAATTGGCCTCTATTTATGAGCTACCCTCTAGTGAAATTATTAATATAACCACGGAAAATTCTAAGGAAGTATTTGGAATTTAAAATTACATATTGTAAAACTCCTATTGGTACTGCCAAAATTACCGGAGATCATAATGGAATTCAAACCATTACACTCATAACTGATTCTTTACATGATAGAAATGATGAATTCATTGACATGCAAACAGATATTCCGGAATGTCTAAAAGAATGTGTACTTCAACTAAAAGAATACTTTAAGGGAAAAAGAACAAATTTTAACTTACTGTTGAACCCTCAAGGCACTAAATTTCAAAAAATTGTTTGGAAGCATCTTTGTACTATACCATTCGGAGAAACAAGTTCTTACCTAGCTCAAAGTAAACAAATTGGTGATCCAAAAGCTGTAAGAGCTGTAGCCTCTGCCAATGGAAAAAATCCTATTTGGATTGTAATTCCATGCCACAGAGTAATCGGCTCAGATGGCTCTTTATCTGGTTATGCTGGTGGTATTTGGCGAAAAAAATGGCTATTAAATCATGAGAGTCCTTCAAAACAACTTTCTCTTTTTTAAACTATTTCTAAGTTTTAGACGTTTATAATACTATGACAAAAAAAGGCTTGTATTTACTCCTATTCTTAGTTGGTTTTTATGCCAATTCTCAAAATATGTCATCAGATTTTAGATCAAAAACAATTAAAATTGTAAAGGATACTATACGCTTTGATTCTGTCCCTATAAACCCTCAAAATTTTAGAGTTGTTTCTGCTCAACAAAAGATACTATATCCTTCAGAATATGAAATTTTATATAACGACGCCGTTTTAATTATCGACTCAAATAAATACTCAAAAATTACTATTGAATATTTTCATTTCCCCTCTTTTATTACTAAAACTTATAGCCCGTTTGATAAACGGTTTATTATATCCAATAGTAGTAATACAGGAGAATTATATAGCTTAACCAGCAATAAAAAACCTTCTGAATTAAAATTATTTGATGGCTTAAAGACCAGTGGATATATAAATAGAGGAATAACCTCAGGTAACAATCAAAACACGGTTGCAAATTCTTCTATGGATATAAATATAGAAGGAAAACTATCAGATAAAGTCGCTATTCGAGCAAATATCTTTGACACTAATATTCCATTACAAGAAAATGGGTATTCACAAAGCATAACAGATTTTGATCGAATTTTTATTGAACTCTACAGTACTGATTGGCGTGTAAAAGCTGGAGATGTAAGTTTAACCAATGAAAATAGTTTTTTTTTAGCTTTTGAAAAACAGGTGTCTGGGCTTGAAGTTGAAGCTTCGATAAACGACAATACAAAAGCTGCTGCCTCTGGAGCTATAGTTAGAGGGCAATTTAGTTCCTATAATTTCATTGGAAATGAAGGGAATCAAGGGCCTTATAAAATTTTTGGTCCTAACAACGAACCAAACTTTGTAATCATTTCTGGCAGTGAAAAAGTATTTGTAAATGGTTCTGAAATTACTAAAGGAATAAATGAAGATTATCTTATAGATTATAATATTGGAGAAATACGATTCAATACCACATTCCCAATAACCAACGATATGCGTATTCGGGTAGAATTTCAATATTCAAATAGAAATTACACCCGTTTTATTAGCTATGAAAAAGCAGAGTATAAAACTGATAAGCTTGAATTATCAGGTTATTTTTACAATGAAAATGATGTTAAAAACCAACCCATACAAGCAAATTTAACAGAAGAACAAAAGCTAATTTTAGCTAATGCTGGAAACAATACTGATTTAATGGTGGGTGAAAGTGCTTATCCTGATGTGTATGATCCTAATAGAATTCTATACAAAAAAATACAAGCTGGAAATGAGGAATATTTTGAATATTCTACCAATCAAAATGATGACTTATTTAATGTAACTTTTACTAATGTTGGAAGTAATCAAGGAGATTACTCATTAGCTGAAACCTATGCCAACGGAAATGTATTTGTTTATGTGGGAACAAATCTGGGAAATTATAGCCCGATTACTCAATTAACCGCACCTACTAAATTACAAATAGCTGTCCTTAATTCTGCCTATAATCCAAGTGAAAAAACCTCTATTTCAACAGAGGTAGCATTTAGCAATAGTGATCAAAATTTATTTTCCACTATCAATAATGATCAAAACAAGGGAATAGCAACTAAATTTTCTTGGGCACAAACTTTAATAGATAACAATTGGAAACTTATTAGCGACGTAAACTATCTTTTTATTCATAAAAATTTTAATACAATTCAACGTTTTCAGTCTGTAGAATTTAATAGAGATTGGAATCTAAACAACCCTACTGGTAATCAGAAACAAATAGGCATTGACTTGAATTTAAAGAAAAATAAAGATAATTACTTAACCTACGCTTTTCAACAACTCAAATTTTCAAATAATTTTACAGGGAATAAACATATTATTAGTTCTAAATTAAATTTTGGAAATACTCTATTTTACACCAACAGTAGCTATCTAACAAATAATTCTGATATACAAGAAAACTCATTCTTAAGAATTAAATCAGGGATAGAACAACGTTTTAATACCGTATGGTTTGGAGGGTTATTAAATCTTGAATCAAATAATGGAATTGAAATACCCTCAAGAGCAGCCATTCTTACCAACCACCAATTTAAAGAATATGAAGGTTATATGGGTATTGGAGATACCACTAAAGTTTATGCAAAAATTGGTTATAATTTCAGAGACAATGATAGTATAAGAGGGAACTCTTTTACTCAAATTAATAATAGAAAAACATACTATTTGAACACTAAACTTATTCAAAACAAACAAACTAATTTATCAGTATATGCTAATTATAGGGAAACAGAAAATAGATTTAATGAGAATCAGAAGGCTTTAAATTCTAGAATTTTATTTAATCAGCGCTTATTTAAAAATTTTATCACTTTAGGGACTCGTTATGAAACCTCCTCTGGTAATGTAGCTCAACAAGATTTTATTTACGTTGAGGTAGAGCCAGGACAGGGTTATTATACATGGATTGATTATAATGACAATGGGATTCAAGAATTTGATGAATTTGAAATTGCTGAATTTCTAGATCAGGCGAACTTCCTACGTGTGCCATTACCAAATCTTCAATTTATACCAACACAAAGTGCTAAGATTAATCAATCAATTACCATAAATGCAAGTCAATGGGGTACAAAAAAAGGACTTAAAAAAATATTATCACACTTCTATAATCAGTTTTATTTGAACAGTAGTAATGAGGAAGAACGAACCCGTAATACATTTAATTTTAATCCGTTTAATGTAAATAGAGCGCAACAAATAAGTATCAATTTTAACATTAAAAATAGTCTTTATTTCAATCGTGGATTAGAGCATTTTAGCACAACCTATACTTTTGCCAATGCAAAAAACAAACAACAATATATCATAGGAAGCCAAGCCACAGAAACCAGTTATAAACAAATAGATTTTCAACATAAACTTGGAAAATTTTGGCTGATTGATGTACAGGGAAAAGTTTCTAAAAATAATTTAGAAACAGAAAATTTTACCAATCGAAATTATAAAATAAAAACTCATGCTCTCCAACCAAAAATCAGTTATCTTGTAAGTGATCATAATAAATTTTCAGCTTTCTATGACCTAAAAGTCAAAAAAAATAATCTTGAAGAATTTGAAACATTAAATCAGCAAAAAATAGGAATAGAATACTTTTATAGTGGAAAGTCAACTTCTCAACTTAATGCAAATTTCACAACATTTTTTAACAATTTTGAAGGAAATCCCAACTCACCTGTTGGATATCAAATGTTAGAAGGACTTCAAGAAGGAACTAACTATACTTGGGCTATTTTATGGAGTAAAAAAATAAATTCTTACTTAAACTTAAGTCTAAATTATAGGGGAAGAAAAAGTTTAAATTCTAAAGTGATTCATATAGGAACAATCAATTTAAAAGCTGTATTCTAATTGGCATAACTATTGAAGTTTTAAAAAAGTTAAAATAAACTATTTAAAATTAATCTAAATGAATTTGTAAAGAGTGAAACTTTATTAATTATATTTACAAAAAAATTAAACTCATGAAAAATATCGCTTTAGTATTGTTGTGTTTTTGTACATTTATCACAAATGCACAGGAGGATTCAATACCACAAGATTCCAATAAAAAAAATGAAATTACATTAAATGCATTAACCCTTGTAGCATCCGGATGGATTGATGTATCCTATGAGTATTTAATTAATAAAGAATCCTCTTTTGGGGTTGATCTACAATTTGGATTTGATGAAAATTCTGACTTTGACTCCTATAGAAATTTTTCTATTACCCCTAACTACAGGGTTTATTTTTCCAACACATATGCAAAAGGATTCTTTATAGAAGGTTTTGGGATGCTTCATCGTTATAAAGATTTTTATTACGATTATGACTACGGTACGGGTTATGCTAATGAAAAAAATGTTATGGAATTCTCTCTTGGAGTGGCAGTTGGAGGAAAATGGGTAACAAAAAGTGGCTTTGTTACTGAAATTTTTGGAGGAATTGGGAGAAACATTCTAAATAATGGTAACGATTCTTATGATCCAATTAAAATAGCTGGTAGAGTTGGGGTGTCAATTGGAAAGCGTTTTTAAAACCTAAAATGTATATTGCCTCACTTTTGGGAAAAATCATTAAATTCCCCTACAATTTAATTTTAAAAAATTAATCACAATGAATAAAATTACGCTCATCTTATCTCTTATTGTTTGTTTTTTAATAAGTTCTTGTTCAGAACAACCAAAAAATAAATCATCAGATAAATTTCAATTTGCAACACCTGAAGAAGCAGGTATGATATCTGATAGTCTTGTAAAAATTGAAAAAATGGTAATGGATTTTGTAGATGCTAGAAAGTATCCGGGTGCTGTTACTTTAGTAGCTAAAAATGGTAAAATTGTCTATGAATCTGAGGTAGGCTGGTCAGACTCATTAAGAACAGAACCCTATAGAAAAGACCATTTATTTAGAATGGCATCAATGACTAAACCTATTGTTTCTGTTGCTGCCATGCAATTAATTGAACAAGGAAAAATTAATTTGGATGACCCTGTTGGAAAATACATTACTTCTTTCAATGAAACTGAAATTTTAACTAATTTTAATCCTGCAGACAGTACTTATACTACTAAGCCTTCAGAATCGACTCCAACCATTCGACAACTGCTTACTCACACTGCTGGGGTTCCATATGGTTTTATGAATCCACCAGTAAATGGAGCTATTTATGATAAAAACAATATCCCAGACTTAAGTACAAATCTTAATATGGATATTAAAGATGTAGCCTATAAATTGGGTGATTTACCATTAATGCATGAACCCGGAAAAAAATGGATGTATGGTTTAAACACAGATGTGTTAGGTCGTGTTGTGGAGGTAGCTTCTGGTGAAAGACTCGACGATTATATCCGAACTAATATTACAAACCCTTTAGGAATAGAAAAATTAGATTTTTATTTTGATGCTTCAGAAAAAAAGAATTTAACTAAGGTCTTCATACCCATGAAGGACAGTACGAATATGCAAGTTAGTCAAATGGGCAAAATGTATATCGCAGATTATCCCACTGATGGTGCCAAAACCTATATGTCAGGAGGAAGTGGAATGACCGGTACTGCAAGAGATTATCTTTTATTCTGTCTAGCCATGTTAAACGACGGTGAATTAAACGGTGCCCAAATCTTGAAAAAAGAAACTGCAAAGTCTATGCATCAAGATCAACTTGATTCTATCCCTTACCCTTGGGGTCCAATGACTTTTGGTTTCGGTTTTGATGTTGCAAAAAGTCATCCTAGAAGACCAATAGGGACCTACAGTTGGGGAGGAGCTTTTAGCACTGTATTTTGGATTGATCCCATGAACGAATTAATTGTTATTCAATTAAGACAAGTGTTATCGTCACCATTCAACAATGATATTAATGCTAAACTTGAGAAGATTGTATATAGTGCAATAGCGGATAATAACTAACTGTATCATAAAATATAAAAAGAGCCTCATTAATGAGGCTCTTTTTATATTCAAGAATTTAAATTTATTACATATTTTTTAGCCAATTTTTTGCATCAACTTCCTGATTAATAATCTCTTTTAATTGGGAAATTTCTACACGCTGTTGGTTCATAGTATCTCTGTGACGAATAGTAACTGTATTATTATCTAAAGTCTCATGATCTACAGTGATACAAAAAGGTGTTCCAGCAGCATCTTGTCTTCTATAGCGTTTACCTACAGCATCTTTCTCATCATAAAATACATTGAAATCCCATTTTAAGTCTTCTATAATTTGTTTGGCTACCTCAGGTAATCCATCTTTTTTTAATAAAGGAAATACAGCAGCTTTAATAGGGGCTAAAACAGCTGGAAGTTTTAATACAGTTCTGGATGTATTGTTATCCAATTCTTCTTCAACCAATGAATTGGAAAATACCGCCAAAAACATTCTATCTAAACCTATAGAGGTTTCTACTACATATGGAGTGTAACTTGAATTATCTTCATGATCAAAATATTGTAATTTTTTTCCTGAATATTCCTCATGAGCTTTTAAATCAAAATCTGTTCTAGAGTGAATGCCTTCCAATTCTTTAAATCCAAATGGAAAGTTGAATTCAATATCTGAGGCTGCATCTGCATAATGAGCTAATTTGTCATGATCGTGAAATCGATAATTTTCATCACCCATTCCTAACGATTTATGCCATTTTAAACGTGTTTCTTTCCAATGCTCGTACCATTCTTTTTGAGTTCCTGGTTTCACAAAAAACTGCATCTCCATTTGTTCAAACTCCCGCATTCTAAATATAAATTGCCTTGCAACAATTTCATTTCTAAAAGCTTTTCCAGTTTGAGCAATTCCAAATGGAATTTTCATTCTTCCTGTTTTTTGAACATTTAAGAAATTAACAAAAATTCCTTGAGCAGTTTCTGGACGTAAATATACTTTCATTGAACTTTCTGCTGAAGCACCCAACTGAGTCCCAAACATCAAGTTAAACTGCTTTACATCTGTCCAATTTTTTGAACCTGTTAAGGGATCTGATATTCCTAATTCTTCAATTAGATTTTTTACATCTGAAAGATCTTCTTTTTCTAAAGAAGTTCCCATTCTTGAAAGAATTGTTTTTATCTTTTCTTGGTATCCTAAAACTCTTCCATTGGTAGTTAAAAACTCTTCTTTATTAAAAGCTTCTCCAAAGTGTTTTGAAGCTTTCGCTACTTCCTTATTGATTTTAGCCTCAATTTTAGCACAATAATCCTCGATTAGTACATCTGCTCTGTATCTTTTTTTTGAATCTTTGTTATCGATTAAAGGATCATTAAAAGCATCTACATGACCCGATGCTTTCCATGTGGTTGGGTGCATTAATATAGAAGCATCTAGACCCACTATATTTTGATGCATATGTACCATTGATTTCCACCAATAATTTCTAATATTCTTTTTTAATTCTACTCCATTTTGAGCATAATCATATACCGCACTTAAACCATCATATATTTCACTAGATTGAAAAATATATCCGTATTCTTTTGCGTGTGATAATACCTTTTTAAACTGATCTTCTTTTTGTGCCATAATCTTCGCAAAGATAACGGAATAAAGAAATTTTTCAAGAAAAATCATTGCTACTTTAAGTAATTAAATTTAAAATTCTTGTTTTTTACTATCTTCACGGAAAACGCTATGAAAATGAAAGGATTACAACATCTTTTTAATCTCTTCTATCCGGATACATGTGTTTGTTGTGATCAGTATTTACTAGATCAAGAAAAAATAATTTGTATAGAATGTAGATTGGATCTCCCTTTTATCGAAACTGGTAATTCTACATATAACCCATTATTAGAAACTTTAAAAGGAAAGGTTTTTGTTGAAGAAGGCACTTCTTTTTTATATTATCATCCTGAAGGAAAAGTAAAAAAACTAATTCATCAGTTGAAATATAAGAACAATCAAAAAGTTGGTATTTTTTTAGGAGAATGGCTTGGCCTAAAACTATTGGAAACGAAAGCCTACAATAGCATTGATTATATCATTCCTGTTCCACTTCATAAAGATAAGTTGAGGCTAAGAGGTTATAATCAATTAACGAAATTTGGAGAAACTTTAAGCTCTATTTTAAATATTGAATATTTAGAAGGTGTTTTGATTAGAAACACCATGGCAAAAACACAAACTTTAAAAAAAAGATTAGACCGATTTAAGAGTCTCGTAAATAACTTTAGCATTATAAACGCTGACCTTCTTAAAAATAAACATGTGCTCTTGATAGACGACGTTGTAACTACAGGTGCTACACTTGAAGCCTGCTGTAACGAATTATTAAAAGTAGAGGGGATGAAAATAAGTATAGTCACCATAGCTTTAACTGAATAAAAATTAACAATTTTCTGACATTTGATTCCAAAAAATATATTGTTTATTTGTATAAATTATTTTGAGTTGAAAAGAATACAGTATTTATTTTTAATCTTTCTCGTTTTATCTTTTTCACAATGTGCTAAGAAAGGAAGACCCGATGGAGGACCTATTGATGAGGATGCACCTTTATTTGTGACTGCTGACCCTCCTTATGAAACCATTAACTTTGATAAAAAAGAAATCAATATCTATTTTAATGAATATATTAAATTAAAAGATCTTACGAAACAACTCATCATTTCTCCTCCTTTAAATCCTGAAAACCCTTCACTTATTTCACCCCAAGGAACCCCCAGTAAGTTCATCAGTATCAAAATTTTAGATACGCTTAAAGAAAACTCAACCTATATTTTTGATTTTGGAAATAGTGTTCAAGACAATAATGAATCAAATATTCTTGAGCGTTTTAAATATGTGTTTTCTACAGGAGGCTATATTGATTCACTAACCTTGTCTGGGAATGCAAAAAATTCCTTCTCATCTGAAAGTGTTGAAGATATAAAGCTATTATTATATAGATTAGATAGCTCTTATACAGATTCTGCTGTTTACAAAAGAAAGCCAGATTATGTAACAAGTTCTTTAGATTCCTCAAATTATCAATTCACAAATTTAAAAAAAGGCAACTATCTGTTGGTTGGTCTAAAAGATTTACGGAGTGATTATATTTTTAATCCTAAAACTGATGAAATTGGTTTTCTAAATGACACCATTACCTTACCTAGAGATAGTATTGTTACTGATGTACTTTCAATATTTAAAGAAGAATTACCCTACCTCTTCAGACGCGGTAAAGAAATCAGAAAAGGACAATTAATTTTTGGTTATCAAGGGAATCCAAAAGATCTTAAAATAGAAACCCTATCTGTTGTTCCTGACAACTTTCAAACAATCACCTATCCTGAAAAAGGAAAAGACACTTTAAATCTTTGGCATACATTAGTGGAAAAAGATTCTTTAATTTTTAAAATAAGTAACAATACCATTTCTGATACAGTAACAATTAAGTTGAGAAAGAAAGAACTAGATTCACTCAAAGTTACCGATAATACTGGAGGTGTGTTAAATTTAAAAGACACTTTATTTTTTGTTACTAACAACCCTATTATAGAGATAGATACTTCCAGAATCAATTTTAAACATACAGATAGTATTAATTTTCCATACAAGGCATTTATCTCAAAAAAAGAGAGTAAGATTGGCTTTCTTTTTGAAAAAAAATATAACAAACCCTACAAAATAGACCTTTATCCAAAGGCACTAACAGATATTTTTAATACTACCAATGATTCTATTAGTTCAATCTTTAGAACCCGAGGAACTGAAGATTATGGTGAAATATCATTAACAATTCAAAATCCAAAAAAAATACCTGTTATTATACAATTAACGGACATTAATGATGTCACAATTGCTCAAAAAGCTTCTTTTGAAAATGAAGAAATCTTATTTAATTTATTAATTCCTAAAAAATATAAAATCAGAATTATATACGATACAAACCAAAATGGAATATGGGATACAGGAAATTATTTAGATAAAAAGCAACCAGAACACGTAGAATATTTTCCTGAAATACAAGAAGTTAGAGCTAATTGGCTATTACCTATTGTTTTAAATATCAAAGATTTGTAGGGCTTACTGTCTAAAAACTTAATAAAAATTAAACCAGTTTTTTAAGTGACATAATAACGCCTAAATGAAGAGATTCATGAAAATTATTAAAAACAATTGCCTTTTCCATAGAATCAATAACAAAACCGGTACTTGTTTTATATGCTGAATATTCTTTAAAAACACCAGCCTCAAAATCTTCTTCTAAGGTGTCTGACAACCCTTGAAATAATTCTAAAACTTCATTAAAAGCCTCTTGTGAGAATTGACCAGTTGGTATTGTTCCTTTTTGATAAGCAGTAATCAACTCGTCAGAAACAAGACAATCTTTATTAGAAAGTTTATAATGTAATAATTGTTGAGTAACAACTAGATGAGCAATATTCCAAGCAATATTATTTTTAAAACCCTCTGGAATTACATGGAGTTGATCTAAGCTCAATCCTTTTATATAATGTAAAACTATCGCTCTTGTTTTTCTTAAAATATCAAATTGTACCTTCATGTTTTTTAATGTAATTTTATCAAAGATAATTTTTTATAAATGAAGAAAGTATATTTTTTACAAACTTGTGACACCTGCCGAAGAATTTTAAAAGAATTAAATTTAATTGGATTTGAGAAACAAGAGATTAAAAGTAATCCAATAACCGTAGCTCAATTAGAAGAAATGTATTCATTATCAAGAAGCTATGAAGCCCTTTTTAATAAACGAGCTAAAAAATATAAAGCCATGGGATTAAAAAATGAAATGATTAATGAAAATGATTACCGTCAATTGATTTTAGATGAATATACTTTTTTAAAACGCCCTGTATTTTTAATCGATGAAGATATTTTTATTGGAAATAGTAAAAAAGAAATTGAGCGATTGAAAACAAAACTATTTGGCTTGCTCTAAATAAGTTTTTAATCTTAACATAGCGTTTTCTCTAATATCTTGCCAAAATAAATTTATATCCCCTGAATGATAATTTTTAATTAATGACATAAAAAGTCGCATTGAAAACTTTGGATTACTAGACCAGACCAATCCGTCGGTGATTTCAACTTTAAGTGCTTTTTCATATATTTTTTTGTTGGTATATAAAAATCCCTTGTGCTCCTCTAAAGTTGTTGATTTTGCATTGTCCCAAGTAACCGGATTACTAGTGACACCTCCCTTGTACCAATTTTTATTCAGTTTGGGATAATGCCCCTTTTTGAATGTATTCCAAGAAACAAAGCCCCCAATTTGATCGGGTTTTGTCATGGGTTGAATTGAATTAAACTGATCTGGCTTTATTCTCATTCCAGGAATATAGGCAGCAACTAGTTTTTTTTGCAATTCTTTTCCATCAAAAAAATCGGCTAGTAATCTTGAAGTATGCGTAGACCCTTGACTATGACTTAGTATAATAATTGGCCTTCCTTTGTTATATTTTTTTAAATAAATTTCAAAAGATTTTTTTACATCTTGATATGCCAATTCTAAAGCTTCCCTCCCACCTTCATTAAACATTTTATAAGACCTTATATGTGCCTGCCTGTAAAAGGGAGTGTAAACTTTACCTATAATGGCTAGAGCAGAAGCTTGCATTAAAACTGCTTTTTCTAAAACTTTTTTATTTTGTATAACATCATCAATAGGAACATTCCATCGAAGGTCTTCTTTATCCAAATTTAAAGTTGGGTAGACATAAAAAACATCTGCTTGGAGAGTATCTTGGACATTAGAAGCAAAATTCTGAAATTCTTGAGAATATTTAGATGGTAGAACGGCCCATGAACTCCTTAGGTTATAATCTGGTGTCTCAGGTGAATTTTCTGAAGTAAAATTTTGAGTTTCGTATGTAGTTTTACAACTGCTTAATAAAATAAAAAAAACTATACATGAAAGCCTTAACTTCATCTTATTTCTTTTTGTATTCTTCATAAGATTTTTCTTCAACCAAATCTGATCCAGTAAACATATTAATCTCCTTTTTGACATCAGATCGGTCATCATTTACATAATAAACTGCACGTGCCAAATCTATAAATGTTTGTCCAAAATCATTAGCTCTTTCACACTCTCTAATGTCATCCTCAATTTTCCATAACTTCTTGTTGACTTCTAATAAATTATTATGTAATTTTTTTAATTGATTAGGGTCTTTACAAGACTCATAAATATATTCAACATCTGGAGTTAATGTCTTGTACTCATGTTGAATATTTGTAATTTTACTTGCATCTTTGATTTTAGAAAGTTTTATTTCTAATATGGTGTACTTGTCAATAATTTCTCCGTTTGAAACTTCTATTTTCATATTTTATAAATCAATTAAAGAGCTATCTGTTAGTAATATTTTGACACTCAACAACAAAGTTATTTTTAATGCCAAATGCATAGTTTATAAAAATTTACGTTCTACAATAGACATAAATCGTTGTTCAATTTCTTCATTATCTGCCCAATTATAATCTGGTTTTACCATTTTATTAATGAACTTTTTTGCTTCTTTTTCAGTTTTAAATGAGTTTAATTGAGAAACAACTCGGTTAAAATCTTCTTGACTTCCACCAAATAAATTTTTCACAAAAGCAATACGATCATTCAACCCAATTTGAATATCATTCCGTATTTTATCATTTAATGATTTTTTAGGAGCATTTTCAAATAAATCAGCAACTACATCAACAGCAATTGTATCTTTTAATTCATCTTCAAGTGAGATTGGAGTTTCCTCCTCACTAGGCTCGACAATCTCTGAATCACCCTCAGAACTTTCGTCTGTATTTTCCTCAGACTGAGAAAATAGATCCTCTACTTCCTCATGAACTTCAGAGTTAACTGAGGAGTCCTCTAATGTTAATTCTATACCTTCACTAACAGCATCTTCTTTAACAGCCTCAACATCTTCATCTTCAGAATCGTTCAATTCTCGATCTTCGGATTTTTCTTGATCATATTCTTCAGTTGCTTCTAAAGAAACAACAGTTTCTTCAAGACTTTGCGAAGTAGATTCATTCGTTGCTTTTATTTCTGCTTTCTCAACTAAATCTAAAAGTTCTTCTTTGGTATATTCTGGATTGGGAGTATTTGTAAGATATTCCTCTACATAGGCCAACACAGCTAATTTCTCATAAACTTCATACGCTTTAGATTTCAAAGCAAAAACATCTTCTTTGTTTTTCATTTGTAAAATACTGTGTGCTAAACTGGTGAGGTCTGCTTCAAGTTTTTTGTGCATAAGTTGTATTGTTTAATTATTTTTTAATCTCATTTATTAATAAATTTGCCTAAATTCACACCGAATAAGTACAAACCAATCTGACGCCTTAAAACTACAAAATGTTTCTTGAAAATACAGTAAATCACACAGAACAATTTGGTTGGATTGAAGTTATTTGTGGCTCAATGTTTTCTGGAAAAACTGAAGAGCTAATTAGAAGACTTAAAAGAGCCCAATTTGCAAAACAACGAATTGAAATTTTTAAACCAATCGTAGATACAAGATATGATGATGAAATGGTTGTTTCTCACGATTCGAATAAAATTAGGTCAACTCCTGTTCCTGTAGCCTCAAATATTAGATTACTAGCTAACGATGTGGATGTAATTGGTATAGATGAAGCTCAATTTTTTGATGATGAAATTGTAGCAGTTTGCAATGACTTAGCGAACCGAGGAATTCGGGTAATTGTTGCAGGATTAGACATGGATTTTAAAGGAAATCCTTTTGGTCCTATGCCAGCATTAATGGCCACAGCAGAATACGTTACAAAGGTTCATGCAGTTTGTGCTAAAACTGGAAATCTAGCCAATTATAGCTTCAGAAAAACAACAAATGATGATATTGTCTTTTTGGGAGAAACTCAAGAATATGAACCTTTAAGCAGAGCCGCATACTACAAAGCACTTCTTTCTCAAAAAGAGGAAATGAAAAAAGAGAATAATTCTAAAAATTAGTTTCAACTAATACTATGAATAATCACGTATCTGTTCTTGAAATTAATGGAAAGGCAATTGAGCATAATCTTCAATACTTTAAAAACAAACTTCATAAAAAAACAAAGATTTTAGCAGTGGTAAAAGCTTTTGGTTATGGAAGTGATGCTAACAAAGTAGCTTATTTCTTAAAAGATAAGGTAGATTATTTTGCTGTTGCATATGCTCATGAGGGAACTTCTTTGCGTAAAACCAAGATATCAACCCCTATTTTGGTATTACATCCTCAAATTCAAAATTTTGATGAAATTATACGAAATCAACTTGAACCTAGTATCTATAATTTAAAATCACTTAACGCATTCTTAGCGTATGCCAAGGAAAAAAAAATTAATTCTTATCCTATTCATTTAAAATTTAATACTGGATTAAATAGACTTGGTTTTTCGAAGGAAAATATTCCAAACATAATGAAGATGATCCTTAACAGTAAACATCTCAAAATCAAATCTATTCTATCGCATTTAGCCGCAAGTGAAGACAATAATGAACGACAATTTACTTTAAATCAACTTCAAAATTTTAGAGAAATCATTTCGCAGGTTTACAGTCATTTAGATTATATACCCATGGCACATACCCTCAACACATCTGGTGTGATCAACTACCCTGAGGGTCAATTTGACATGGTTAGAATTGGAATTGGCTTGTATGGTTTTGGAAATAATGAAAAAATTACTTCTCAATTAAAAAATTCACATATTTTAAGATCTATCATTTCACAAATTCACAGTGTGAAAAAAGGTGAAACTGTAGGATACAATAGAGCTTTTAAAGCTTCTAAAAATACTACAATTGCTACAATTCCAATTGGACATGCGGATGGATTGTCTAGAAGATTAGGCAAAGAAAAGGGTCATGTAACCATTCATAAAAAGAAAGCTCCAATAGTTGGAAATGTTTGTATGGATATGATTATGGTAGACATTACCAACATAGAGTGTAGTGAGGGTGATGATGTTTTTATTTTTAAAACCCAAGAAGATATCTTGAATATTTCTTCAATATCCGAGACGATTTCCTATGAAATCTTAACCCTAATCTCTCAACGCATAAAAAGATCACTTATTTACTGATAGTATTAAACTCAGGATATTGATTTTTTATCTCAAAAATTTCATAACTAATTTATAAAACAGCTCCGGAGATTCCGCATGTAACCAATGGCCAACATTTGCTATTGATTGTATACTAGAATTTGGGAAATGTAATTTTATTAACGCATGGTCATCATTTAATATGTACCCTGAGTTTCCAGCGGCAATAAATAAAACTTTCCCTTCAAACAAAGTATGAATAGGAAGTGCTTTTCCCACCTCAGCATTATTGTCTGTGAGTGATTTTAAATTAAATCTATAATCTAAAATCCCTTTTTCTTTCCAATAGACATTTTTTAATAAAAAAGAGCGAACTCCAACATCAGATATTATTTCAGCTATTTTTTCATCTACTAGTTTTCTGGTATTATGGATTTTAAAATCTACTGAATTTAGTGCTTTTAAAATATCATTATGGTGAGGTTGGTAATACTTTGGAGAAATATCTGCTATAATTACCTTATCAACAAAATTTGGGTATTTAACGGCAAATAGCATAGCTGTTTTTCCTCCCATAGAATGTCCTAGAACTATAATTTTATTGAGCTTGTAATAGTTTACATATGCAAATAAATCGTCTGCTAAATGAGCATAATTAAATTCATCTTGATGAAAACTTCTTCCATGATTTCGTTGATCAATTAAATGAATTTCAAAACTTTCAGCAAACTTTTTCCCTAAAGTCTTCCAGTTATCACTCATACCAAAATACCCATGAAGAATGAGAAGAGGAGTCCCTTTACCACTAATTTTAGAATGTAATATTTGCATGTTACTGAAGTCTATGAAGATACATATTGACTACGTTTTGAAGTCCTAAATACAAACTTTCAGAAATCAAAGCGTGACCTATTGAAACCTCTGCTAAATGTGGAATATTTTGTTTAAAAAATGCGATGTTATGTAAACTTAAATCATGTCCTGCATTAATTCCTAAACCTAATTCATGAGCTAAATTTGCTGCATCTGTATAGCTTTTTATGGCTTGTTTATCCCCTTTATCAAATGCTTTAGCAAAATATTCTGTATACAATTCAATTCTATCTGTTCCGGTTTTCGCCGCAGCTTCAATTAATTTAAAATCAGTATCTATGAAAATAGAAGTTCTAATTCCTGCATTTTTAAACTCACTAATTACATCCTTTAAGTAAGATTGGTTAACGATAGTATCCCAACCTGCATTTGAAGTAATCTGATTGACATCATCTGGGACTAAGGTTACTTGTGTGGGTTTAATTTTCAAAACTAAATCCATGAATTTACGAATTGGATTTCCTTCAATATTATATTCAGTAGTAACTATGGGTTTAAGATCAAATGCGTCTTGATAGCGGATATGCCTTTCATCAGGTCTTGGGTGTATGGTAATCCCTTGAGCTCCAAATTCCTGAATATCTTTAGCAACTTCTAAAAGATTTGGAACATCTCCACCTCTAGAATTTCTCAATGTTGCAATTTTATTAATATTTACACTTAACTTTGTCATTGGTTTAAAATAAAACACAAAAGTACATCATTAAATGATTTTAAACTATCTTCGTATAGCGTGAATATAAAAGAATACATACTAAACGATTTAGAAGTTTTAACTCCAGAAAGTTTGGTGAAAAAAGCTCAACAAATCTTTGAATCACTTCCAATAACTCATTTACCCATTGTTAAAAATGATGAGTTACTTGGAAGCATCTCTGAGAGCGATCTCCAAACTATAGATGATAAATCATCAAAAATCTCAGAACATTCTCATTTGATAGACTTCTTTTTTACAGATGTAACTATTCCGTTACTTAATACTGTTAAATTATTTTCAGAAAACGATACGAATATCCTACCTGTTCTTAATGATGAAAAAAAGTATGTGGGTTATTACGAATTAAACGATGTTATAGAGCTTTTTTGCTCAAATTCTTCCCTCTTTAGTGATGGAATTATGATAGTGATAGAAAAAAGCAAAAAAGATTTTTCTGTAAGTGAGGTAAGTCAAATTGTAGAAAGCAATAACGCAAAGATACTTGGTATATATATATCGAATCAAACTGCAGATGTTATTCAAGTTACTGTCAAAATTAATTCAGAGGATATCAACAAAGTCATCCAAACGTTTAGAAGGTATAATTATGAACTGATATCGGAACACAAAGATGATTTTTATTTACAAGATCTAAAAGACAGATCAGATTATTTACAGAAATACCTAGAAATGTAATGATAAAAAAGGTAGCTATTTTTGGTCAGACATATTCTGTCAATGCTGAAAAGGAAATTAAAATCCTACTATTAGCATTGGAAGAGCACGATGTACTCGTGTTTTTTGAAGAAAATTTTTATAGTGCATTAAAAGAATCCTGCCATTTAACAAAAGAATATTCGACTTTTGGCAGTTTTTATGATCTAAATAGTTCTTTTGATGTGTTTTTTAGCCTTGGTGGTGATGGAACAATTCTCAGGGCGATTTCCTATATCAGAGATTTAAATATTCCTATCTTAGGAATTAATACAGGTAGACTCGGATTTTTAGCAAATATTCAAAAAAATGCAATCAAAGAATCTATTGATTTATTGATCGCTGAAGAATACACCATTCAAGAAAGAACCCTATTAAGTATAAAAACTAGTCCTAAAATAGATTCTTTAGATGAACTTTCATTTGCTTTAAATGAAATTACTATTTCAAGAGAAAATACAACGTCTATGATCGGTGTAAAAACCTTTTTAGACAGGGAATACCTCACGAATTACTGGTCTGATGGTTTAATTATAGCCACACCGACTGGCTCTACTGGCTATTCATTAAGTTGTAATGGACCCGTAGTATCACCAAATTCTAAAAATCTTATTATAACCCCAATAGCTCCTCACAACTTCAATGCAAGACCTATGGTAATTCCTGATGAAATCAAAATTGAATTAGAGGTTGACTCAAGAGAGAAAAGTTTTTTAATTTCTCTTGATTCTAGAATTATATCCGTTCCTAAGAATACTAAAATTTTTATAGAGAAATCACCCTTCACAATAAAAAGTATGATCCCCTCTAACCACTCTTTTTTAACAACACTAAGAACAAAACTTTTATGGGGAGAGGACACTCGAAATGGTGCTAACAACTAGAGGTGTAAAAACAATAAAAAACTAAAATTATTGTTATTCAAAAAGACTCACGTTTTAACTTTATAAAGCAAATAGATTTTTTTATATTTGCACGCTATATTTTATGATGAAAACACATTTAATTTTGTTATTATTTATTTGTATTTCAAGCAATTGTTTATCTCAAATAAATGAAGTTGGATTCATTGCTGGCGGTGTTAATTATGTTGGAGATATTGGTCGAACAAATTACATTTATCCAAAAAATACTGGGTATAGTTTCATGTATAAATATAATTTGAATCCAAGAATAGCAATAAGAGCAAATTTTAGCTCTTTTACTATTACGGGAGATGATGCAGACTCAGAAAATAAAATAAGACAGGAGAGAGGAATTAAGTTTAAGAATCCATTAAATGAATATGCAATTGGTATTGAATATAATTTTTATGAATATGATTTATCTTCTAAAGATAAAACAAGTACACCCTATATATTATTTCAACTTGCAGCAGTGGATTATAAAACACCAAGAATCTTAAATGCCGATAGAACTTTCAATTTCACAAGAAACACATCTGTTTCTATACCCCTTGGAATTGGATACAAAACAAAAATAATTGAAAAGATAGCTTTTGCAGTGGAAACCACAATACGATACACTTTTACTGATGAATTAGACTATACGACTAATAGATTTCCTCAATTAAATTTTGGAGGCACATCTAATGATTGGTATATGTTTTCGGGAGTTTCACTAGTATACACTTTTGGTAGGCCAGCATGTTTTACTGATTAAGCATAAGATTTATGAATAAACGATTACTCATTAACTCAGATAATATTCCTAAACATGTTGCCGTGATTATGGACGGTAATGGAAGATGGGCTAAAGGGAAGGGAATGAATCGTATATTTGGGCATAAAAATGCGCTTACTGCAGTAAGAGAAACTATTGAGGCTGCAGCAGAATTAGGAACAGAAGCAATAACATTATATGCTTTCTCTACAGAAAATTGGAATAGGCCAAAAATTGAAGTTAATGCCTTGATGAGTTTATTAATAAGTTCACTCAATAAAGAATCAATTACTTTTAAAGAAAATGATGTAAAGGTTAATGCAATTGGAAACATTGAAAGTCTTCCAGATGGTGCCCAAAAAACACTCAAAGAAGTAATTCAGGAAACTCAAAATAACAAAAAAATAGTTTTATCACTGGCTTTGAGTTATGGAGCAAGAGAGGAAATTATTAATACAATCAAAAACATATCTAAAAAAGTTGTTAATAACGACCTTACCATAGAAGAAATAGACGAAAAAATTATAAATAATCATTTATATACGTTTAATTTGCCCGACGTTGATTTAATGATAAGAACCAGCGGAGAACAAAGAATAAGTAATTTCCTTTTATGGCAAATGGCTTATGCCGAATTATATTTTACAAATATCCTTTGGCCAGATTTTAGAAAAGAGCATTTTTATGATGCAATTATAGAATATCAGAATAGAGAAAGAAGATTTGGAAAAACTAGCGAGCAAACTATACAAGCAGAATAGCATTAATTTTGGTGCTTTAATTCTCATTTTTTTATTTTCAACGTTTAATTTTACTACCAATGGACAAGTAGTGAAAGACTCAACGATTACTGTTGAAAAAGATAGTATTACAGTGCAACAAAATATCGTCTATGAAAAAGGTAAAGAATATATTTTGGGCGGCATTTCAATTTCTGGTCTTCAAAAATTTTCAGAATCTACAGTAAAAGTATTTACAGGGCTTAAAATTGGTCAACCTCTCAAATTACCTGGAGACAAACTTACAAGTGCAATTAAAAAGTTATATCAAAGTAAACAATTTAGTACTGTAGAAGTCTATTTGATTAGAGTAGATGGAAACACCATTTATTTAGAGTTTGATGTAAAAGAACTCCCTCAACTTAATGAGGTAAGTATTGCAGGAATTAAGAAAAACAAGTCAAAAGCACTTAAAACTGAAGCCGAACTTAAAACTGGCGCCATGGTAACAGATAACCTTCTGGTTACTACAAAAAACTACTTTAAAAAGAAATATACCGATAAAGGGTTTTTAAAGACAAAGGTTAGTATTGATACTAAAAAAGATTCCTCAGACACCAATGCTGTTAATATGAATATATTCATAGATAAAGGCTCTAAAATAAAAATAAAAAATATAAACTTTACTGGTAACAAAGCTCTTTCAGAAAGTAAGTTAAGAGCTGCCATGGGTAATACTAAAAGAAAATTTGCTGGTAGATTTTGGAAGGGATCTAAATACATTGATGAAAAATTTAAAGAAGATCTTATTAGTATTCTAGATACTTATAGTAGACTTGGTTATAGAGATTCTAGGATTCTATCTGATACCATAACTTGGAATGAAGACAATACAATAAATATTGATATTTCACTTGAAGAAGGAAGACAATATATATTTGGAGACATTTTATACGTTGGTAATAAAAGCTATACTGATCAACAATTAAATTCAATTCTAAAAATTGAAAAAGGAGATGTATATAATGGTGCTGTATTAAAAGAAAGAATTTCTGGTGATGGAAGTCCAACCTCTGAGGATATTCAGACACTATATCAAAATAGTGGGTTTTTATTTTCATCTGTTAATGCTGTAGAAACAAAAGTTGTAAATGATTCTATAACTGTAGAAGTTAGAATTAGAGAAGATGAAAAAGCAACCATCAATAAGGTAAGCATCGTTGGTAATGACAAAACTAATGATTTTGTAATTTTTAGAGAATTAAGAGTAAAACCAGGTTCGTTATTCAGTAGAGATGCTATTATTCGTTCTATACGAGAGCTTGGTCAGCTTGGTTTTTTTGATACAAATGTTACACCAGATGTAAGACCAAACTACCAAGACAAAACAGCTGATGTAGAGTTTACTGTTATTGAAAAAGGAGGAAGTCAAATTGAACTTCAAGGTGGATACGGAGGAGGTTCTTTTATAGGTACTTTAGGGCTATCCTTTAATAATTTCTCAATACGTAATATATTTAATAAAGAAGCTTATAAACCACTTCCAATGGGTGATGGGCAATCACTTTCCCTAAGATTGCAAACCAGTAGAACTTTCAATACCTATAGTTTTTCTTTCACTGAACCTTGGTTTGGGGGTAAAAAACCTCAATCTTTATCATTCTCTATCTATTCCTCTAAGCAATTTCAACTCAACAGACAAACTTTTGATGTTGACAGAGATAGAAGTTTAGGAATTGCTGGTGCCTCCATTGGTATCGCAAAAAGACTTACATGGCCAAGTGACTTTTTTACACTATCGCAAACATTAAGCTATCAAAGTTTTAGCTTAAATGATTATCAATTTAGAGTTGGTAATGATATATTAAGTCAAGGAGACTTAAATAATCTTGCTTACAATATCAGTTTAAGTCGAAACTCAGCGGGTCCAAGTTTAATTTTTCCAACTTACGGGTCTACTTTTAGTATTAGTGCTAAAGCTACAGTACCATACTCTCTTTTCAATGATAGAGATTATCAAAGTTTAGATCCAGCAGAAAGGTTCAAATGGCTTGAATATTACAAATTGATTTTTAAAGGAAAATGGTACAATAGTCTTGCAAAGAAGCTGGTATTAATGGCCAATACAGAAATTGGATATTTAGGATTTTACAATGATGAATTGGGAAGTACTCCTTTCGAGCGTTTCTTTGTTGGTGGAGACGGAATTGCTCAATTTCAATTGGATGGTAGAGAAAGCATTGGTTTAAGAGGTTATGAAAATAATAGATTATCGTCCATTGAAGGTGGAACGATTTATAATAAATTTCAGTTAGAAATGAGATATTCTATTACTGATAAACCTTCAGCATCAATTTATACAGTTGGGTTTTTGGAAGCTGGAAATTCTTATGACAATTTTGACAGCTTTAATCCGTTTAACTTAAAAAGGTCTGCTGGAGTAGGTATTCGTATATTTATGCCAGCGTTTGGTTTGCTTGGAATAGATTTTGCTCACGGTTTTGATCCTTTACCAGGTTCAAATATTAAATCTGGTTGGCAAACTCATTTTATTATAGGTCAACAATTTTAATTTAAAAAATGAAACTTAATTTATCTAACTTGAGGTTTATAAAACAACATAAGATGTTATTAAACATTACGTTGTGTTTATTTTTAACCTCTAGTATTCTTGTTAGTGCCCAAAAAGCACAAAGAATCGCTTACATAGATATGGAATACATTTTAGAAAATGTACCTGAATATTTGGAAGCTCAAAATACGCTAAATGCCAAAGTAACTAAATGGCGCAGTAAATTGGATGAATTAAGTAGATATATAGATAAAATTAAAACTGATTTGGCTAATGAGAGAGCTATATTAACAAATGACTTAATTCTTGATAAAGAAGATGAAATTACGCTGAAACAAGAGGAGCTTAGAAGGCTAGAGTCTTTATATTTTGGGCCTAAAGGAGATATGTTTTTATTAAGAAAACAATTAGTTAAACCCATTCAGGATCAAGTATTCAATTCTATCGAAGGCATTGTTAAAAAAAAGAAGTATGATTTTGTTTTTGACAAATCTAGTGACTTAGTAATGTTATATTCCAATAAAAAATACGATATTAGCGAATTCATTTTAAATGAAATTGTAAGAGAGAGAAAAATAAAAGCTAACGAAGAAAAGAGAAAGCAAAAATCTGCTTCTAGTAAAGAAAGAACAGAAAAACAGAAAAAAGTATTAAGAGACAGAGAGGCTTTAAGAAAAAAGAAAGAAGAAGAGAGAAAAGCCAGACAAAAAAGAAGTGAGGAGATACGAAAGAAAAGAATTGCTGAAATTGAAGAGAAAAGAAGAATTTTAAGAGAAAAAAAAGAATCTATCAAAAAGAAAAATAACACAGAACAAGATAATAATTAAATTAAATTAAATGAGAAAATTGAAGAGTATACTGTTAGTAGCAATTTTAACTTTAGGGATGAGTGGTGTAGCAAATGCTCAAAAAGTTGGGCATATAGTTTACGAAAGAGTAATTGCAAATATGCCTGAGACTAGAGCTCTACAAGTAGAATTAGCTAAAATTACCAAGACATACAAAGACGATATCGATGGTATGAAGAAAAAGCTAGAAGATAAGATTAAAAAATACACAGCTGAACAATCTCAACAAAATGAAGAAACTAATATTCAAAGAGGACAAGAGGTAAAAGCTGATAATTCTAGAGTTCAACAAGCTGAACAAGCTGCATATCAAGACATTCAACAAAAACAGAATAACAAGTTAGTACCTATCATAAGTAAGGCTAGAGAGGCTATTAATGAAGTAGCCAAAGAAAAACAAATCCTGTATGTATTTGATGCATCAGCAGGTAGAGGTTTACTTGTAGCAGAAGGTGAAGATTTATATGAGGCTGTGAAAGCTAAACTAGGGCTTTTACCAGACCAAAAGCAACCAACTGTACCCGGTCAAAATTAAAAAATATTTACACAGTTTTTTCAAAAATCCTACTTCAGAAGTAGGATTTTTTTATTTTTACTTTTATGAATACTACTGCTAATAATCCTATTGGTTTTTTTGATTCAGGTATTGGAGGAACTTCTATTTGGCAAGAAGTAACTAATTTATTACCAAAAGAAAATACAATTTATTTAGCAGATAGTAAAAATGCTCCTTATGGAGAAAAATCAAAAGAAAAGATACTTGAATATTGTATTAAAAATACCGAACTTCTCTTAAATAATAATGCTAAAATAATTGTTGTTGCCTGTAACACTGCAACTACAAATGCAATATCTTATCTAAGAGAAAATTATGATATCCCATTTATTGGTATAGAGCCTGCTATAAAAAAAGCGGGAGTAGTCACTAAAAACAATAAGATTGGAGTTTTAGCAACAAAAGGAACTATAAATAGTAAACTTTTTGAAAAAACTTCGACAAAAATCGACCGTTCAATCAAAATAATTGAACAAATTGGTTATGGATTAGTAGAACTTATTGAGGCAGGTGAGATAAACTCTTTAAAAATGGAAAAGCTTATTTATAAGTGCTTAGATCCTATGCTTAAAGAAAATATTGATGCATTAGTTTTAGGGTGTACTCATTATGCTTACTTGATCCCTCAAATAAAAAAAATCATTGGAAAGAATATTCAGATAATTGATTCAGGACTAGCAGTAGCAAAACAAACTCAAAGAGTTTTACATGCGTATGACTTGATAAATTCAACTGTTGAGAACGAAAACTTTCATCATTTTTACATCAATAAAGACAGTGAAATTCTGGTGAAATTCTTGAAAAATTTCAACCTCGTAAAAATAATGGAAAAAGAATTTTAGAACGATGAGTTAATATTAGGACATGCAGAAGCTCTAGGCTTTCTTGTAAATAAATTCACCCCAACAGAAACTTGATGAAATCCACTATTAGTAAGAACTACATCATTCAATTGATTGGTATAAGTATATGAGAACATCCATTTATTGTAATTAACCCCTATAATAGGTGTTATGTATGTTAAATCTTCTATAGGATTAATATCAAAGCTTTTTCTATATGATATTGCTGCCCATAATTGAGCTTTATTAAAGTCTTTATAAGCTTTTAAGTTGAAGTCAGCTATTCTTTCACCTGTTGATTCTCTTAATTGAACCATGATTGAGGGTTCAAGTTGAATTGCTTTGCTTTGACCAAAATAGTATCCTAAGGATACAACATAATTCCTAATATCTAAAGGCTCTAAATTGTTGTTTAGATTATTTTTTGCAGACAATAAAAGGTTTTTAACTGTAAAATAGGAAGAAAAACCTGATTTGTGATAGGCAACACTAAAGTCAGCATTGTAATAGGCTGAACTTTGAATAATTTGCGCTACTGTTGGATCTCCAAAAAACTGTGTTTGATCTACTTGATTTTGAACAGCTGAAAGAGATAAACCAAAAGAAATTTGATTAAAAACCGAACTTCTATTGATATCTAAATGATAGGCAAAAGTACCTTGAATCCCTTTTTGAGAATGAAAACCATTACTGTCATTAAACAAAATAAAACCAAAAGCTGCTTTATCAGTAAAACGATTATGAAAACTTAAGGTTTGGAGTGTTGGAGCATCTTTGACTCCAGCCCATTGTTGTCTTGCAGTAAATCTAAGTTTTCCCGTATTTCCAATACCGGCTGCAGAAGGATGAACTAGGTATACATTATCAGATAAATAATCTGAATAAATAGGTAAGGTTTCTTGAGCATTACTTTTTAAAATAAAAAAAATAGATGCAATTAATATAGTTGTACTTTTAAATAGCCTCATAAAATTCACTAAACTTGTGATTGGTAAATATATTATTTTTATATGAAACCTTGGAGAAGTATCAAAAAATTTAACAATATCATATGAAAACATTCATTTAAAAGAGGAATGAAAAAAGTTAAAAAATTAATGAAACAAATAGGAATATTGATCTCATTTTACCTCACCAGATTCTTCTCTAATTCTTCTAATGATTTTCCTTTGGTTTCTGGCACTACTTTTATCATAAATAAAAAACCAATTACTGCTATCATACCAAAAATCAGGAACGTAAGTGAATTTCCTAAAGTTGATAATTCCCAAGGAAATACTAATTGAACTAGAGAGCTAATTAATGAGTTTACAAACGCAATAACACCCATGGCCAGTCCTCTGTATTTTAGAGGATATAGCTCAGATAATAACACCCACATTACTGGACCTAACGAAAAAGCAAAACAGGCAATAAAGCCTAATATACCTATCAATATTAGTGATGCATTAATTGAGGTTGCTACCTCCAATATTGCTCCATCATTTTTACTGTAAATCTTATTGCCTAAAGTTTTCTTTAAATCATTTTTAAAAGCAACATCACTTTCATATACTTTATCTTTTAATGAAAGTAATTGCTGAGATTCTGAAAATTCTAATTGATTAATATTTTCTGAGGTTAATTGATAGGTTGCTTGATTAAAACCATAAGCACACAACAATAAACTAAATGCAATTCCTGCTGTACCAAATAGTAATAGAGGTCTTCTTCCCATTCTATCTATTAAATAAATGGCAACAAAAGTGAAAATTACTGAGGTAGAACTTAATAAAACTCCAGAGGAAAATGCAGCGTCTGTTCCAATACCTGTTTGCTCAAAGATTGATGTTGCATAAAAATAGACTGCATTTATTCCCGTAATTTGTTGAAGAACACCAACTACTAAACCAACACCTAATATAAAACGTAGAGAGGGTTTTAATAAATCTATAAGTTTTAATGATTCCTTGTTTTTTTCAGCATGTACACTTGTTTCAATTGCTGTATTTTCTCTTTCACCTCTATCATTTCCATGAATTTTAACTAAAACTTTTTTTGCCTCTAAAAAATTTTCATTTAAGTACAACCACCTTGGGCTCTTAGGGACAAAAAATAAAAGTATAAAATAAATTAGTGCAGGAAAAAACTCTACTCCAAGCATCCATCTCCAAACATTTTGATCGTTAAGAAAAGTACTTTCAGGTGTATTGTATTTGTTAAAAAAATAATTACTTAAAAAAGCAGCAAAAAAACCAAAAACAATATTTAATTGCTGAAGAGAAACAAGTTTACCTCTATTTTCTGCCGTTGAAATTTCAGCAATATACATGGGCGCTAATACTAATGCTGCTCCAAAAGCTATTCCACCTATAATTCTTGCTATATATAACATTTCATATGATGAAGCTAAAGCAGATAATACTGCAGAAATTGCATATAAGAAAGCAACAAAAATTAACATTTTTTTTCTTCCATATAGATCACTAAGTCTTCCTGAAAATAACATCGCAAACATCGCTGCAAAAGATGGAGCACTTACAACCCAACCCGATTGAATTTCATTTAGGTTAAATTCAGGACCAGCAAATGACATTACTCCAGAAATAATTCCTGCATCAAAACCAAATAAAAAGCCGCCAAGTGCAACTATAAAACTTATAAAAATTGTGTATACCTTATTATTCATTGTAGTTTTTTTATAAATTTAATAAATTAAAGTTTGCATGGCATGTGGTCTAATATTTATTAGAGTTTCATCTGAACCAACAATAAGTTTATAACTAATATTGTTATCAGTTTTATTCATCACTATTGTTATAATTTTTCCATCTTTATTTTTAAAAGATGTACTTTCCAGAGATGATCGACTGGAAGAAGTGCTTACACGTAATGCACCGGGTTTTATAAATTTAGAAAAGTGACCAATATAATAATATGTTGGGGTGAAAGTTAATTCACCTGTCTTTGTATCAGCATGGATTGGTGCAAAACAAAAATTTTGGACATGATTTGGACCTCCTCTTTCATCCAATAAAATATTCCAGTCTGTCCAACCAACTACACCACTATTAAAATCATTTATCATGGAATTCCCATATCGCTCTGCATTTGGCCAAAAATGCATTCTTTCCGAATTAAAACCTTCTTGACATCCTTCAGTGAACAACATTTTTTTTGAAGGAAAAGATTCATTTATATTTTTTAAATTGTCATATTTTGGTAAACCTCCTGTCCAAGTTTCATACCAATGAAAACCTATTCCCCAGGCATATTTGGAAGCTTCTAAATCTTCAAAGATAGTATTAGCCCTATCAGAAATTAAATCTCTATTGTGATCCCAAACAACAATTTTCTTGTCACCTAATCCAGCTTTTTCTAAGGTTGGCCCTAAATAATTTTTCAAAAAATCTCGCTCTTCACTAGCCGTGTATATACAAGACTCCCATCTTTGAACAGCCATGGGTTCATTTTGAATTGTTAGACCCCATACAGGAATCCCCTCATTTTCATAAGCTTTGATAAATTTGACGTAATAATCTGCCCAAGACTGTCTATATTCTGGGAGTAATTTTCCACCATACAACATGTTATTATTAGTTTTCATAAATGCAGGTGGACTCCAAGGACTAGCATAAAAAACTAAATCATCTTTTATTAAGTCTATAGCTCTTTTTATAAAAGGAATTCTTTTTTTCATGTCTTTTTCTATTGAAAAAGTCTTTAAATCTGCGTCTCCCTCTTCAATATAGGTATGACTTCCTAATCCAAAATCACTACTATGAATACTTGTTCTTATAATGTTGTACCCAATACCGTCTTTACCATATAAAGAGTTAAGTAATTTGTCTTGTTGGGTTTTATTAAGATTTGAAAAAACCTCAGATGAGGCATCGGTGATAGCTCCTCCTATTCCCAAATACTCTTGAAATGTTTTATTAGGATTTACAAAAACAGCTATTTCAGTCTCTAAGGGTTGAATTTTATTTTTAAATGTCTTTTCGCTAATTTTTGTTAATCTCAATTCTGTGTCTTTTGCTGTTGCAAATACCTGAAGTGTTTTATTATTATAATTTTTTTGAATTGAAATTGAAGACTTCATTTGTAAAGTTGATTGAAGTGTATTTGAATCTTTACAAGCCGCTACAAGTAAAAAAAGAAATACCAATTTAAAATTCTTTAGTCTCATGTATGATTTTTAGTTATTATCTAATCTATATTCATGTTTTACCCAATCTACTTCCATAACCCATTCACCTTCCATTGGTGAATCTGTGATTTTAGCATAATTTAAAATAGCAAACATTGGCTCGTTGTATCTGTCACCTTCTCCGATATTTCGATATATTTCTTTTTGATCCACACGATAAACAAGATCTGAACCTTCCCATTCAACAGAATACTCGTGATAATCATTAAGTTTGGCATCAAAACCTTTACGCAAACTCCACCAATCTCCTTTATCACAATTATCTAAACTTTTAATCGCTCCTGTTGTAAAGTGGTCTTTATGATGATCTCCATGATGTTCAAAAATGTCAATCTCACCAGAACCGGCTAATGGCCAGCAAATATTTTCATCAGGTTCTTGAACAGGAGGCTCATTGTTTTGAGCACCTAATATCCACCAAGCTGGAAACATGCTTGGTTCTCCATTACTACTAAGTCTTAATCTGGCTGTCCATTTACCTTTGATAAATTCTTTTCTATTCTTAGAAGCAATTCTACCAGATACATACTCAGTTTCTGGGTGTTGTTTCCCATATTTATCAAAATTATCACAAGGACGTTTTTTATCAATTCTAACAACTTTCAATTTTAAAGTACCATCACTTACCTCTCTTGTCCCAAACTCATTATCTGGAACATAACAATGCGTTTCATTATTTACCCAAATACGTTGATCTTGCCAATTGTCTGAATTGAAATTATCAAAATTATCAAGAAAATCTATTTCCCACGAATTGGAAGATATCATAAATTTTGTGTGATTCTTGTTGATGTATTGAAATGCAGTTGAAACAACAATTATTACAAGAATTCCTGATAATAAAAGTAAGCTTGATTTTTTCATGATTTATTTTTTTACTTATGCTAAATATTTAATTCTCATTCCCTAAAAATCAAAAATTTGATTAAATGGCATTTAACATAAATTATAATTTAATTAGTTTTTAATTAATTTCTTTTGATATTGTAATTCGTTTGTTTCAATAAATAATATGTATATCCCTGATTTTAAATCAGAAATATTATACTGGTTTATTACATTAGGATTTAGTTGTTTAACTAAGCGCCCATTGATATCAATAATTTTTAAAACTTTTACTTCTTGATGATCACTAAATTGAATCTTAAAGTTTTGATCGACAGGATTAGGGTAAATTGAAGTAATCGTTTTAATCTGACTATCAACACTCAAAGAATTTAAGAACTCAAATTCAAACCAATTAATATTAAAACCAGATTCCAAAACTTTCATTTTTAATGAATATACTCCAGCGTTTAATGTTGTCTCTGTTGTGGTTGTTTGCCATGATTGCCAACCTCCAGTAATTGGTAGGTCTACAGTTGCAATACTTGCTGTTGAATTGTTATTTAGGAGTAAAAACTGAATTTTACCAGTATTATATGGTGCTGCAGTTCTTAGGTTTAAATTATAATTACCACTTTCTGATATATAAACGAAGTAATCTGCATAGTCACCTACATCGGTATATCCAATATTTAAGCCCCCTCCAACATCTGAAGTATTTTCGGTTTGTAACCCATATTGATAGTCAAAATCTTCAGCTTGAATTTTCCCAGGGATTAAAAATCTAGTTTGAAGATTATTATCAACTAATAAATTTTCAAATCCATTAAGCACATTATCATATATTGAGGTTATAACTGTACCATCATAACTAACTTCTATTTGATCTTGATAAAATAAATACTCTGTTAAATTAATAGTAACTGATCTGTTATTTTCAGAACTAACTTCTACAGATTCTAGTGTTCTAAGATCATCATTAACTGTAACTTCAAATAAATCATTTGATAATGATTGGTTTGTTATAGGATGGTTAAAAATAATTTTTAATGATTTCTCATCATCATTCGTACTGGCACTTAAAACATCAAAATCTGGAATTTGATCTGTAGAGTTAGTAAATTCTATACTGCTCATATTAAACTCAGAATTTCCATCTACTTTAACTTTTAAAACATGGGTTCCAGCCTCTATATATGAATTGAGAATAAAATGATTTACAAAGTTTGTCCACCCGCCTGTGTTACCCAAAGAAACATTTCCAGCAATATCAACATCATCTATGTAAAACTTTATTTTTGATCCAGACTGAGGTGTTGCATATCTAAGTTTTAAATTATAAAAGCCTGTTTCAGAGACTTCTACAGTATATTTCATCCATTCGTTATTATTAACATAACCAATATGATAGCCATTACTATTAGAGGTATCAGAATTGGTTTGAATATCCACTCCATCATTTCTATAAGTCCAACCAGAATTCCAGGGTTGAAAATTTTCACCTGTAGATAATGTGTAGTTTGCGTAGTCTACATCATAATAAGCAATTCCGTTGGTTCCAAGATCATAATCAGAAAGATAGACTATTCCTGGTATGGTATGGTTTGCATAAGGGATGTGGGTCTCATCTTGAGGCTGTCTTAAAACCGCATCTATAACATCCTTGTAAAAAACATTATTCTCTAAAAGTATATCGGTAGTTAATTGACTTAATCCTTGTATAGCATTTTCTACAGAGGGTTGAGGACCTTCGTTTTTCCAATAATTTATAATAGACTCATAATTTGCATTGGAGTTTATGGAGTAAGGACATACAATAGTTGAAATCCTCTTCCAAGGCCACCAAGCCCAACCCATATTATTGTCTTCAAATAAATTAATTGCTTCAGTAAACCATGCATTAGAATTTTCACCAGATTCTCCTAACCAAAGGGGAGTGTTATGCTGATCTCTGATGTCTAAAACCCATTGAATTGACGAAATATCATTATAGGTCCAATACTTATGAGGACTATAAACCATATTAGAATCCCAAGGTGGAGTTAAACCACTAAAATCATTGGCAAAACCATTCCCTTCAATAAATATGATATGATCAGAATCTACCGCTCTTATTTCATTAGTAACTCTTATGTAAAAATTTCGTAGAACATTAGTTCCAAGAGGCCAATTAACTTCATTTAGTAAATCATATCCACCAATCCATTCTTTATCTTTATATCTGTCTGCAAGTTTCCCCCATAAAGCGACTGTTTTGTCTTGATTAAGTGTACTTTCCCACAAAGAGGGTTTAGAATCATCATAATCACTAATTGCAGCATCCATACCTTGTCCACCAGGTGCAGCATGTAAATCTAAGATGAGGTAAAGTTGGTTGGCTTCACACCAAGTCAAGAGTTCATCTACCATATCAAAACCTGTATCTAACCATGTATTTTCTCCTTCTACAGGTTCTTCCTCTATTGGTAATGTGAACAAGTTATAATGCATTGGTAATCGAATGCTATTGTAACCATGATTTGCTATACTGTTAACATCTTGCTCTGTTATAAAATTTTGACGCCAATTATCATAGAAAATTTCGGTTTCCTCCTCACCAATTAAAAGGGTTAATTTTTCTATGAATTCGTGTTGTGTGTCTGCTGCTCCAGAAGAATTCATCATGTATCCTTCCTGAAGCATCCAACCTCCAAGGCCAACTCCCCTGAGGAGAACTTCATCACCATTTGAATTAATAATATTTTTACCCAAAGTTCTCAGGCCCTGAGAATGTGATAAAATTGAAAAGAAAATAAAAAGAAAAACAAGGTATTTTTTTATTAAATTCATTTGTTTCTTAGTTATTATAAATTATCTAAACCATAAAGAGTAATCTCAGATCCAACAGTTATTATTGTACTTCCATAATTTGAAGTGATTGAGAATTTTAAATATCTAAATTGCTCTGAAGTATTATCTAAAGTGAAATCATGCCCATCGATAGCTTCTTGAAATGCAGTTGCAGGAATATTACCTGCACTATCTCTTGGATCTCCAATGTCAAATTCTCCTAATAAATCCCATGATTGAGCATCATTACTGGCGTAAAGATTAAATGATTTTAAATTCTCTTCTTGATAATGATAGGTGACTCCTCCACCCTGATACCAGTAGGCTCTTTGCCATATTTTAAACCTTTTAATTTTAACATTTTTGTTTAAATCAATAACAATATCTAGTGGAAAATTTAAACTTCCACCATTATTTTCTCTAGTTGCAATGAAATAGCTATTGTCAGAATCTGTTTCTACAGTATCCACAATATCGTCCCAAAAGTTAACAGTTCTACCCTCGTAAGCATTTCCATTCATTGATTGAGAAGCTATCAAAGTCCATGTATTTTTTTCAATTTTTTCTTCAAATAAAGGTGTATAATTTCCAACTACCTGAAGGTCGGTTATGTTACCATCAAAATCCTCCACCTTTGTTGAAAATGTCATTTCTACGGCATCTAAACCTCTAATAAAAAGACTCTCTTGGGCATTATCAGAGGAAAGAATTCTAATCGTTTCATTCGTTCCGTTTAAGATATGTACATAAACAAAAACTGTTTTTGAAGCAATGTTCTCCCAAGTAATTTTTACACCACCCAAATCTGGAGATATCTCAATACTTTGTTGAACTAGATAAATAAACGACTCTAAGGGCGTAAACTCTATCTCCACCTCTTCAGAGACATTTTCATTTTCATCAACTACATACAATCTTATCTGAATTGGAGTTGTCTGATTTAAACCATTGATTTCAATAGAGTTATTATATCTACTAGATACTCTAAAAACATCTTCTCCTTGAGAATTGGTATATTCAGCTCTAACATAAGAAATATCGTTATCTGAGGGCAGTGAATAAGAAATTATACCCCCACCATTAGTTGGAACTACAGAGATATCAGACAATATTCCTGGAGGGGTGGTGTCTACATTTTCATTCTTGGAACACGAAAAGATTAATGTTACAAATAGGATCGAAAAAGTTATTTTTTTTATTAGTGTTTTCATAATAATAAATTTTTTACCAACCTGGATTTTGAATTAAATTTGGGTTTCTGGAGATTTCATCAAAACTGATGGGTTGTAAATAATCTCTTGGAGAAGAGAAAGAACGTGGACTAACATCCATAACTTGATAGTAATTATTCTCTGATTCTTCATCTACAGACCAACCTCTTATTGGTGTAGAAAAATAATCTTCTGCTAATTTCCATCTACGAATATCATAATATCGATGACCTTCAAATGCTAATTCAATCATTCTTTCTTGACGTATAATCTCTCTTAAACCGTCTTTTGTTGTGTGTTTATTTGGTGTTGCAGCATAAGTTGTATTAGTCCAAGCTTCTTGAACGGAAGGAATACCTGCTCTATCTCTAATAATGTTAAGAGCCTCATAAACCTCAGGTGAAGGACCACTAAATTCGTTTAATGCTTCAGCGTAGTTCAAATACAATTCACTTAATCTGCTTATTGGCCATGGATAGGTGATAGATTTGTTGTAAGCATCTCCCTCTGAATCTTGGTGCACTAATTTTTTTAATGCATAACCAGTAACTAAATAATCTGATGTATTGGCTATTCTTCCATGAAGTTCTCCTTTTCGCATTTTTAAATTCCAAATACTTCCCCAAGTTCTATTTACACCTCTATCAAAACCTATAGATGCATAGAAACGTGGTTCTCTATTTAAATTTAACTTAGCAGTTCTTTGTGCAAATTGGGCATAAAATCTTTGATTAAATGCAATTGTTGTTGGTTCAAATCTATTTGAAAAATCAAAAGATAAATCTTCATTAATTGGAAGACCATTTTTTGTGTAGTAGGTTTCTACCATTCGAATACTAGGAGCTAACCATTGCCATGCAGCCTCTACTGATGAAGATGCAGGATTCTTCATCATTGCAGGAGATTGTATTTGCCAATATTGGCCATTAGAAACAGGGCTAGAATTTCCCCATATTAACTCTGAGTTCCATGGGTCAGTAATTACATATCGGCTGTTGTATTGATCTCTAATAATTTGATATTGAAAATTATTTGTGTCAAAAGCAGGTGGAGTATCATTAAAATAATACATGGTAGTTCCTTGAGCAATTGCAGCATCAATTGCTTCCTTGGCAGCAATTGATGCCAATTGCCATTTAGACTCATCATAACTTTGGTTGAAGAAATGTTGACCATCTGCATTGACAAATCCCGCATAAAATTCAGAGTTTCCATTAAATAAAGGGCTTGCACTAAACAATAAAACCTTTGACTTTATTGATTTTGCAATGACCTGATCAATTCTACCCAAGTCATTATTTCCAATAACTCTCTCAGGCAAATCATTTATAGCATTATCAATAGTTTCAATAATGTAAGTGAAACATTCATCTACTGAGTTTCTTTCTACTCTTACTTCCTCGTCTGAAGCACTAATTGGTAGATTAACGTCAACTATAGGAATTGGGCCATAATTACTTACTAATAAAAAATGATAGTAGGCTTTTAAAAAACTCGCTTCAGCTTTCCATTGATTTTTTTCTTCCTGAGTCATATCTACGACCAAATCAATATTGTCTATAAGTGTATTGCAGCTTCGAATCCCTTCCCATAAAGATCCCTGACCTCTTCCATTTGCGAAGAAACCAGACCAATACCCCATTAAAGGAGCAGAAATATTCTGCTGACCTTTCATTAATTTGATAGAATTTGGCTCTTTTGATACTGGAACAGCAACTTCGTCACTAACTAAAACATAACTCGAATAAGTTCCATCATTTTGAGGTAAATAACTGTAACTATTTGCTAAAGCATTATAAGCTGTTTCCTTCCTATTAAAGAGTAAACTTAATTCTTGTGTGCCATCTGGTACTATATCTAAGTAATTTTCACAACTAGTAAAAATAAAAATACTACCTAATAAAATTGCGATATGTTTGTTTATAATTTTCATCTGTTTCTTGTTAAAATTTTACTTGGGCACCAACATTTACAACTCTTTGAAGTGGATAACCAAGTCCATTACCTGCTAATTCTGGATCCCATAAATCAAACTTTGAGAAATGAAATAAGTTTAATCCTGTTAGGTACAATCTAATATTAGCTGTGGAAAATATACTCCCCCAGTTTTCAGGAATTGTATAGCCAATCTCAAGGCTTTTTAAACGTAAAAAATCTCCATCTCTTAACCACCAAGTAGAAGTTTTTTGATTGTTTTGTATCTCATAGGTTGATAACCTTGGCCAAAAAGCATTGGGATCTGGATTATCCTCAGACCAATGATTATTTGCAATAATACTTAGTGCATTTCGTTCATTTACAAATGGTGAAATATCATTGGGGTTTATAAAAAAAGATGATCTTGCTGAACCTTGCATAAACACAGAAAAGTCAAAATTTTTATACACAGCGGAGACACCAAAACCATAAACAATTTCTGGCACTGTTGGTTTGCCAATGGGAACTTGATCATTTTCATTTATGACACCATCATTGTTGATATCTGTATATTTAATATCTCCAGGCAAATACGAATTAACCGTTGAAAATCCGTTAAACTGTTCTGGTGAATTATCAATATCTTCTTGATCAATAAATAATCGTTCAGCAACATAACCCCATTGTTGATTTACTGGGTAGCCGATTCTACTTAAATTTTGATTTTGAAATTGTGGTTCTCCATTGACTAATATTTTGTTGGTTGCATATGTGAAATTTCCTCTACCAGTAATATAAAAATCTCCACTAAAAGCATGGTTGTAGTCGATAGAGAAATCAATCCCTTTTGCTTTAACTTCTCCAATATTACTACTAATTACAGCTGTAAGTCCAGAAGTTTCAGGGATGTATTCTCGTTCCATATATATGTTTCTACGATGCTCAGTAAAATAATCAGCTTGGATACTTACTTTATTAAAGAGGCCGAGCTCTAAACCAATGTTAGATTTTGTGGCAACTTCCCAGGTTACATTTTCATTAGCATATCGATTAATAATATACCCGTTGTAGTAATTATTATAATTGGTTCCAAATGAATATCCTGTTCCTCCATTATTAAGATTTACCTCAGACAAATAAAAGAATCGATCACTTGGGCCAGAAATTCCATCATTACCAACCAATCCATAGGTATATTTAAGTTTCAATAAATTAACTGATGGAATATTTTCTTGGAAGAAACTTTCATTAGAGACTATCCAACCAAAACCAACTGATGGGAAAAAACCAAAACGATTTTTTTCAGCAAATTTTTCTGACCCATTGTACCCAAAATTAAATTCACTAAAATATCGTGAATCATAATTATAAGAAGCTCTTCCTGAAATCCCCATGTTTCTTGATGGTAAAGTAGAAAATGCGGTATTCCCAGAAATTGTATTTAATGATTCTTGAAAATAGGAAACTAATAAACCACTAAAATCATGTTTTTCATTAAGTGTTTTATTATATTCTAAAACGGCCTCATAATAAAAATTACTATTCCCATAATTATTTACAGTTGGGTTATTTAAAAACTCTGTTCCTTCTTGTATTTGATATAATGAGTTTATGATTCCCTCTGAAGTTTCAACTTCTGAAATTCCATAATAAAAAGGAGTAAAACTTCTTTCATTCTGATTTTCTGTGTATGTTCGTACTGAGGCTAGTGCTCTAAATTTTAATCCTTCTGTAATGAAATTAAGACCTTGATTTATCTGAAATTGAGCTAATGTCGTGTTCGAAAATCGATCTTTAAACCCTCTAACACTCTCTGCATATGGATTTGGGAAACCGCCATTCCCCTTGTTACCAAAAAGTGTATGATTAAAATTAGCTGAAGCCTCATCGGCCTCAAAAACTTTTGGGAAATTTGCAGGATTAGCCTGTGCTACCTGTCTAAAAATATCTGAAGCACTTACAATTGGCCCATTGTAGCGTTCAAATAATGAATAAAATTTAGCAGCTACTTTTGTGGTTTTTGTCAAATTAATATTAATATTTGCTCTCAAGTTAGATCGATTAATATCAATATTATTATTGAAATTATTTAAAGGATCTATTTTAAGCAATCCTTTCTCATTAGAATTAGACACAGATAAGTAATATTGAGCTACCTCTCCACCTCCATTTATATTAACATTTACTCTTTTATTAAGTGCAACATCATTAAATAATTCATTATACCAATCTACATCTGGATACAAATTAGGATTTAATCCATTTAATGTTCCTTCAATTTTGGGTTTTGAATACAATAAAATTGCTGATTGATCTCTCATTCTTTGCGCTCTATTATAAAGCTCCATATAATCAACAGCACCTAAAAAACTATTTATCTTGGAAGGACTTGAAAACGCACTTTCAAAACGAACAGAAACCTTAGCTTTTCCTTTTTTTCCTTCTTTTGTAGTAACCAATACAACACCATTTGCTCCTCTAGCACCATATAAAGATGTTGCTGTTGCATCTTTCATAATTGAAAAAGTTGCAATGTTATCTGGTTCTATTCTAGCCAAATCTGAAGTAGTAATTTGTAAACCGTCCAATAAAATTAAAGGACTATTGTTAAATCCAAATGTTGTAACTCCTCGAATAAAAAAAGCAGCATTATCTTGACCAGGTTCACCAGATCTTTGGTAGGATATTAAACCAGAAATTTTACCCGCTAAAGTATTGGTAATGTTTGAAGTTGGTTGTTTTAATTCTGAAGCTTTAATAGATGTCATTGAACCTATAACGCTATTCTTCTTCTGCTTTGAAAAAGCAACAATCCTAATTTCGTCTAGTTGATCTGAACTCTCTTTTAAAATTACATTAATTTTTTTTTGATCTAGAACTTTAATTTTTTGAGTTTCAAAGCCTAAATAAGAAAATTGTAATACTGCATTTGGAGTAGTAATATTTATAACATAATTTCCATCAAAATCTGTTTCAGCTCCATTTGTAGTTCCTTCAACAATTATTGATACACCTGGAAGTGCATCCCCTTTTTCATCTACTACTTCACCTGAAACTATAACAGTTTGAGAAAGTAAAATACTTGGAAAAAACAAGCATAAAAATGGAATAATTTTTAAAAATAAAACGGTTAATTTATTCATACAATGTGTTTAAAAAAAGTAGCACAGCAGGACAATTCTTCCTGCTGTAAACTTTTAGTATATAATTTAATGTTATTGTTTTATTAGTTTCTTAAACTGACCATTAACTTGTATAAAGTACAAACCAGGTTTTAAGTTTCTAATTGACAACTCATTTGAATCTATTGTTTTTTCAAAGATTTTTTTGGAATTAATATCAAAAATACGAATATCTTTTTCCCCATCTAAATTTGAGAAATATATCATTTCTGTTGTTGGATTTGGAAAAAATTCTACACCTACTTTATCATAATCATTCACTGAGGCAGTGCCTTGTAATTGAGGTCCCTTTATATCATCTATGTAAAAAGTTGTATTTGTGGTATCTCCTCTTCCTAGAAAAATAAATACATGATCAAACTCAACTCCATCTGCAAGTTCAGAAGTATTTAAATATACCGTTTGCCATTGATTTTCAAATATAATTTCTTCATCTGTTTCATATTGAGCAGTTATTTCACTATCATCTCTGGCATCAGCAACTTTAAATCTAATTCCTGTTGTTACTGGTGAATACACTCTAAAAGAAAATATATCATCTTTAGTTGCGTCATATGGGGCGTTAAGTTGTAGGTGAATTCTTTCCCAGCCACCCCATGAGTTACCTTTTTCCCATTTTTTTACCATATTAGTTCCTCCAGCTGGATCAGAAACAGAAGTGAAAGGAGCTGCTGGATCTCCCATAGACTCAATAATAGTTGTTAATGAATTTCCGTCAAAATCATCATAAGTAACAAAATTAATAGCTGTGGAAGTAGTTGTAAAAGTTGCAAAAACACCTGAAACTACATCCTCATTTTCAGCATATTCAATAGTATTTTCTTTGATACCATACCAATAAGTTGTATTTGGAGTAAGTAATACATCTGGTCTAATTGTAATATCAGAATTATTTGAACTTAAAGAAGCTGTCATTGCTACTAAAGCACCGTTTGAATCATTTTCTCTCAATTCTACAACATTAGTAGCATCTTCAATAGAGGTATTGTCAATATTTCTGAATTGAAAATTAGAGGATATTACTGGCTTTGTTGTTAATGCTACATCTGATGCATTATTTTCTGGATTTAACGTGTTTTGAACAACTGGTGCTACATTACTTTTGAGATAGTCATCGAAATAATAAGTATCACCTATAGAGGATCCTCCAGTACCATCTTTATCAAAATAGATTTGAGCCCTATCATAATTTGTAGCAGTAATTGCTCCAAAATTAAATACTAACTCTACCCAAGTATTAATTTCTGTAACTTCAATTTTTTGCTCGTGTCCTTGACCATAATCTGGGTAGTTTTGCAGTCTAACTGAGACTCCTACAGGCTTATTTACCCATACTTTTACCTTTATAAATGGGGTTTCAGCAAAATCTAAAGGAGTTAATGGAGTTGCACCATTTACTAAAGAATTTTCTAATCCAGCACTACCACCGTTGTATGTATATTCGCCCACATTATCTGAAATGTTGATTCCAGATTGATCAGGGTTTTCAATAACGGCAAAACCAACTCCACCCCAAGATTCAAATCCAATATTTGTATTTGTGGTATCAAAATCAAAAAGAATCTCGTTAATATCTCCAGTTACTGCCTCTTTTGTAGTAAAACTTGCAGACACTCCTGTTACAGGAGTATCATTTGAATATTCAATGGAACCATCCAAAATTCCATACCAATAGGTTGTAGAATTTTCTAAATCTAATGAAGGACTTATTGTAATAGTATTTTTATCTTGATTTATTGTAGCTGAAAAAGACACATCATCACCATTTTCATTTCCAATTCTAACTGCAACATTATTTGATAAGTCTGTGATTTCAGAATCATCTAAATTTCTAAAAAAATCGTTAGTAGTAATGACTAAATTTGAAGATATTGAGGTGTCTACCTCACCATCTGCTGGAGAAAATTCTTGAGCAGGAGAAGTATATAATTCTGGCCCTTTAATATCATCAAAAAAGTAAATATCGCCTTGGGTCGTATTAGGTCCGCCAATTTTAATAACAATATTGTTCATAAAGATATTAGAATAACTACTAAAATCAAAAGTTAACTCAACCCATTGATTTACATCAGATGACTCAACAGAGTCAGATACTTCAATGAAATTACCCCAATCTGGTGAGTTTTCTAAATGAAAAGTGACCTCTATCTCTTCCGTAGAAAAAACTTTCATCTTAAAGATAGAATTTGACTCTAAATTAAAAGGCGATGTAAAAACAGATGTAGGATCAATCACTCCTATACCAATATCATTATTATCACCTGCAGTAAACTGACCAACAAAAGCAGAGGGGTTTGTAGCATCAGAAACTGGATTGGCAACTTTAGAAAAAGTTGAAGAAGTATTCCAACTATTAAAAACAATATTAGCGTTGTAATCATCAAAATCTATGTGAGTAACCTCTTGAGCATTTATCATAAATGAACTTAATAAAAGAATGAGTAGTAATTTTGATTTCATTGTAAAAGAATTATAATTAATGATTTAATGTACCTAGTCAAAAACAAATATTTGATAAAATATAATTGACACTAATAAAACAAAGGTAATTGTTAAACCAACAAACGACAATAAAGAAACCTTTACAAAAGCTATAAAAAAAGAAATTTAACCTCTACAAAAACTTTGTTAAAAATTATAAATAACTGATAAACAGTTTTTTAAAAAAAATTAAAAACTTTGTATATATATTGACAAGTTTACCTCTTTAGATAGATTGAATTTTTTTCTTAATCGGTATCTACTTTGTTCTATACTTGTAATCGCAACATTCATAAGTGATGCAATTTCTTTAGAAGAAAGATTTAATTTAAGATAGGCACTTAATTTAATTTCATTCGAAGATAAATCTGGATGCTTTGCTCTTAGATTATCAAAAAACTGTGAATGTGAGTTTCTAAAATGAAGTTCAAAAGCCAACCAATCTTCTTTATCAACAATATGATTGTCAATTTTTTTTATTAATTTTTTTAGAGAATAATGAAGAGAACTATCTTCTTTAGCTTCATCTATATTTTTGATATCCTTAATTAAGTCTATAAGAAGTTCTTTCTTTTTTATATTGTTTAAAGTTGAAGAGGCTAATGCAAAATCTTTCTTTTTAATTTCTAAATTCAAATTTTTCTCTTTTAATAACAACAGTTCCTTATCTGTAGCCAATTTTTCTAACTCAAACTTTTCTTTTTGACGTTCTCTTTTTTGTTTTTCTAATTGTTTTAGTTTTTTTACATAATTATTATTCTTTGTTTTTAAGAATGCTCTATATCCAATAAATATTATGAAAAATAACAACAGATAAACAAGTTTTGCAGTTCTTGAAATATACCATGGATAAGAAATATAAAAAGGTATTTTGATACTTTCAGTTACACGATTAACCTCAACTTTTGCTCTTATTTCTAGTACATAATTACCTGAATTAAGTGAAGGAAATTTAATTTCAGATTGATTATCCCAATGAGACCATTTATCTTCTAACCCAGTTAATTTATATTGAAATTGTCTTGAATTACTTATTGGAGACTTGGGTAATGCAACTTTTATTTTTAAAAAATTATTACTGTAGGGAATGTTTAAATCATTTTTCAAACTTAAAGGAGCATTAATCGTATCCTTTGAACTGATAAATTGTAATGATTTAATTATGGGAGATACTGGAGTTTTTTTATTTAAAATTTTATCAATGTCATGAAATATCATACCATTATCTACACCCAATGCATAAATAGAGTTATTAATTTTTTTAACATTATTAAAATCTTTTAAATGACGATCCCAAATTGCATAAAAAGGCTCTTGGATTTTATTAAAATCATTACCACTTCTGAAGACGTACCCTATATGATTTGGTGTAGAATACCAAAAAATATTTTCATCTTGTAAAATAAAATTAATATCAAGAAGACCATTAAATATTTCTGATGGATATTTAGCTTTTGTAAATTCATTAGCTATGGCATCGTAGTAGAAGAAGCCCTCAGGATTGTAAAAAACCAAATTTCCATCAATTTTACAGAAATAAGCATAAGTTGATATATTTTTATTTTCTACACCATAAAATTCAACATCTATCAATTCTGTGGCACTATCTGCTAATTTTAGTCTGTAGTATCCCTTAGAGGGATGAGCAACCCATAATTGATTATATTGATCAAACTCTAAAAACCTTGAAGATTCTCCAAAATTCTCGAATTTTCTTATGAATTTCCATTGATTGTTTATTTTTTTAAAAACAGCTACTCCAGAATAAAAACCTACATACATTAGATTTTCAATTTTAGGATGTTTAATAAAAGTCCAAGCTCCACCCTCCAAATGAATGGTTTCTAATGAATTATCACGAACAACTGAAAGCCCTTTATCACTACCAACAATTAATTGCCCATCAACTTCATCTATATTCCAAATTTGCTCTGTACTGTTATTAACAAGTTTTGGCTCTGAAAAAGAATTTGTTATGTCTTTTACAAAGAGCCCTTGGTAGGTTCCAAGATATAATGATTTTCCTTTTAAAAAACTTGTGTATACAGTTCCAAAACCACTTTTATTGTCAAGTAAATATTTAGTATTACTATTTAATTCTAGATAACTAATACCAGATTCTGTTCCCAACCATATGTTGTGATTGTTATCTACAAAAATTTTACGAATGGCATTATTTGATATTCCATTATTCTTATTAAAATGTGCTAATTTTAATCCATCTTTAGAAATTATATAAAACCCATCTCTTAGGGTCCCTACTATAAATACATCGTTTACATATTTTTCTACATCGGTGACTATAGATTTTTCAATTTCGATATTTACCTTCCATTTTTTCTTTTGTAATAAACCGTCATCTAAAAGCCAAAAACCATTATTTTTTGTGGCAATAATTAAGCTTTTCTTTGAAACTTCAAATACATCAATAATATCGAAAGATATATTTTCTGAACCTTTAATTATTTTTTTTTGATTATCTATAATTTCAAATAGACCAATAGAAACGTCTTGAACAAAAAGTCTATCATTAGAGGAAAAAAGTTTACTAAAGCCCTTAATTGCAGGAAGTGTATTCAACTGACCGCTTTTTGGATTATAAATATAAATTTGTTGAAAAGACTGAAAATAAAGAATATCATTTATTGACTCAATATTTAAAAATACAGGAAGTAATGGAGCATTTTTTGTTGGGTATTTAAAGTATAAACTTGAATATTCTAATATTCCTTTATCATTTTTAAACCAAAATCCAAAGCCGCCTATACCGGCAGTGTAAATTCGATGATTATCATAAAGAACGGCTCTTAAATCAGATTGATCTTTGGTAGAGTAATTATGCCAAGAAAACCCATCATACTGCATTAAAGATCCTGGTTTAGCAAAATAGATTTCACCATTATCATCCTGAGACATATCAAATACCTTGAACCCATTTTTAAATTCCTTTTTTGAAAAATTTTTTACAAAGGGACTCCCAAGCTCATTAATAGTTTGACTAGAAATTAAGTTGCTATATGTGAATAATAAAATTAAGGCAACTGGAAGCCTTTTCACAATAGGATAATAAAGAAACTTAAGAATTAAATTGAGCATAAATTTATCCAGGTTTGAACTTTAATATTATGATATTCAAACTATTTACGGTAGATAAAAATAATACTATTTTTTTAAACTGCTTTTTTAATTTGGCTTCTTAAATCCCTCATAAAACGATGAAAGTCTACAGTAATTCTATGTCTATTGGTATTGATTTGTTTCATGTGAGGATGACTAACCTCTCGTTCACACAAAGATTTAATATTTGAAGGTCGTTTCCATATTTTTTTTAATGCTAAAGCTAGTAATTTGCTTTGCTGTTCTGCACCCGGCCAAATACATCCTAGTGGTTGAAACATCCCTATAAAAAAAAGATTATCATAGATTGGATGAAACATTTTTAAATAAAGTGGTACCGGTCCTTCCCTGTAATTTAAAAATTTTTTATCAAAAAAAGGATGTGCTAATTCGAATCCTGTGCAGGCAATTATTACATCAAACTCCTCGTTGGTATTATCTTTAAAAAATACTTTTCTTCCCTCAAAACGTTCAATGTCTACCTTAGGTTTTATTTTACCATGTCTTATTTTATACAATAACTCGCTATTGATAGTTGGATGGGTAGCTCCAAATTTGTGATTAGGTTTTTGTAAACCATAGATATTATTTGATCCATTAGTAATATCAGCTATTAAGCCTGCTAAAATATTTCTCAAAAAAATAGGTAAAAAACTCATCTTTGTAGCAAAAACATCAGTTGGTTTACCCAATAAAAATTTAGGGATAATTCGATACCCTCTTCGCCAACTAATGACAGTCTTAGCGGTCACTCGACTTGATTCTACAGCTACATCACAAGCAGAATTTCCACCGCCTATGACCAAAACTTTTTTATCAATAAATGGAGCTGCTTTTTTATATTGATGAGAATGCAAGAAGTTCCCCGAAAATTTCCCAGGATAAATAGGATATTTAGGTTCCCAATGGTGGCCATTACAAACAACCAAATCTGAGAAGGTATCTACATGCTCTTTTTTATCTTTGACAGTAGTTACCTCCCAATCTCCATTATCAAGCCTTACACAGCTTTTCACAAGCGTATTAAATTTTATGTATTGGTAAAGATTAAAGTATTTGGCATAAGATTGAAAATAGTTTCTGAGTTCGTTATGAGAGGGATAATCAGAAACATCAGGACTAAATGGAAAATCTTCGTATTGAGATAAGGTTTTTGAGCTAATGATGTGAGTGGTCTCAAAAACACTTGAATGACTTTCATTTTCATTATAAATCCAATTCCCCCCTACATCACTATTATACTCAAAGGCAATTACAGAGATTCCTGAATCTATTAAGTTTTTAATAGCAGGAAGTCCTGAAGGACCAGCTCCTATAACACATACCTTTTTACTCAAAATAACTACCTATTAATATCTTTATAATAAAGATAAATAATTCCGTTAATTATTTAGATATAAGTTCTTGTAATTTTAATTTACAAGAAAGATTTTAACAAATACAATGCTAAAGAAATCAGGAAAAAAACGATAACTGATTTACCACTTTGAGTAATTAAAATTTTATGTTTATTATTTATTTTATTGTAAAATAACAAACAACATGAGGATGTAAAAACCGAGAGATTTATAAAAAAAAGAGTTTCTTCTCTTAAGATTATAGCGAGTGAACATACACAAAAAGTAACAATAGCATTAATAAAAAGGAGATTAATTTCACCTACAAATAGTTTTCTCAATAAATGATTTAACAATAACATTAAAACTAAAATAAAACAGATGATTGAAATATCAATTATACTTTCGGTCTGGAAATTAAGTAATCTAATGATAACAAAAGAGATCATTAAATTTACTAAAATTGAAAATAAAAAGTTATTGTTTTCAAATGTTAATTTAATAATTGGAATTAAAATCAATAAGGCACCCAACACCATCATATCGATTTCAATATTAAAAAATTTGATGAAAAAAAGCGAGGGTAACAGTGAGCCTAAAATAAAAATAGAGAAACCCATGCCGTAAAGATTATTTAATCTTTTAGAATTTTTGTGTAAAGCACCCGACAGAAGCGAATAACTAATTTTTGTTTGTAAAAAACTACAGGCAATAAAAAATGAAATAACGGTGAGTAATGTTGCAGGAAATGCAAAAAGTAATGTGGTAATCATTTTTAGGGGTTATAAATGAGTAACTTATTACAAAATTAATAAAAAAAACGGAATCAGAATTATCTGATCCCGATTTAAAAATAAATTATAAAATAGGGGGTATTTTATAATAATTACTTAGTAATTTTCTATAAATTTAAACTTTATACTTCAAATATTTTGTTGATATTATTAAAAAGTTGTCTCAAAAACAAAATGAGATAATTGTTTTAGTTTATAGAAATAAGTAAAAAAAAGATATTTATGTTTGTAGCCTGCGACCTCAAAATTATTAATAAATGCTATTATTTGATGGAATTTTAATTGCAGTTTGGATTTTGGCTCTAATAGTGATCTCTAGACTTATATACAATTCAGGCAATCTTCACTTAAATTCTAATAAAATACTTTTAATTATTTTTGGAATTTACACATTTGGAATATGTAGACACATTTCTATGGCTTTGTTAGAAAAGGTCTATGAAGTTAATTTCCCAATTGGACTGATATTCAATACTTCTTTGATCGGCTTTGTTCCAATTTTATTTTTTTTGTATGTAAAAAATACAATCTCAAATGAAAAAACTTTCAATTCAGAGGATACCATACATATTCTTGTTGGATTTGTTTTTTATATCCTCCTTAAATTACCTTTTAAACCAGATGCATCTGATTTAATAAACTTAAGCCAAGAAGATATATATTGGGCAAATTATTTTAATGCAAAAAAAAATCCAAATTGGTTGCTTTTACTCCGAAATATTTTAAATGTAGTGTATCTTATATTAACCTACAAACTGCTTCTTAACACTTTTAAAAATAAAACCTCTAAAAAGGATGATGGTGCGATAAAAAGATTATTAAACAAATTCACCCATGTAAAATCTCCTTCAAAACAGATTGAACAAGTTAGGACTTGGCTATATAATTTGACCCATATTAAAACTATAATGTCACTATCTGTTCTTTACTTTAGTGCAAGATTATCATTAGACGAAGAAGTTTATTTTAATGGTCAACATATAGCATCAAACATTTTTGCTCTATTGTTTTTTGGCCTTCTAATTTTTCTAAACAAAAACAAAACTGTACTATACAATTTGCCATCATTCATGAATGATAATAGTCTTAAACGAGAAAAGATAAAAGAAGAAATTAAAGTTGAAGAGATATATAAGTACATAGTAAGTCAAATTGAAGAGCATCAACTATTCCTGAATGATCAGTTCAAATTAAGTTGGTTAGCAAATGAATTAGAGATTAAAGAGGAATATATTAAAGTGACATTAATTGAAAATAAATTTGACAATTTTAAAATGTTTGCCAATTATTTAAGAGTAAAAAAGGCTAAGAAATTAATAAAGCAGGGCTATTTGAAAAATTACAATATTGAAGCACTAGCAAAAGCATCTGGTTTTAATGCTACAAATTCTTTTTATCGAATATTTAAAAATGAAACTGGTGTAACACCAAAGAATTATTCGACTAATTTTAAAAATAATTCTTAATATAAATTCAAAAATTATTAAATGAGTCCTAAATAATTATTATTCATGGATTTTAAGTACATTAAAAAACCAAGGAAAATTTCCTTGGTTTTTCTTAATCTAGGGGGTTGATATAATGTTTTTTACATAAACATTATCAATTCAATTATAGGGTAAAATTTTCATTATAAAACTAATTAATTATTGGAATTTAATGATGAACAAAAAGAACATTAATAATCTCTAATAATTTAAAACATTCTTTTTTTACCCCAAATAAACTCTCTTTTTAGCTATAAGTTTGCTAATTTGACTATTAGCTGTATTTTTAAAATTATTTATAAATTAATAATTATCCCCATAAAAAAAATGACTAGACTAAAATTGTCTTTACTCTGTTTATTTGTATTCCTAAATCTAACAGCTCAAAAATCTAAGTCTCAAACTTTAGATACTCTAAACAATTCTCTAATTAATATTTATAAACATATTTATAAAGTAAGCCCTAAAGAATTTTCTAAACTAGCTCATCATACTTAAATAAATTAAACTCCATTGAAAAGAGTTATATAAGGGCACAAAGGAAAAAAAACCTAAAGAAAAAAGGTTACGATTTTGAACTTCAAGAAATATATGAACTGAAAGCAAAACTTAGCTTGAAATTAGATTTGGAATTAAACCTGGAGAACTAAGAAAAAAATACAAAAAGTAAGGTTGCAAATTTTATATTAACAATTCACAAACAAAAAACCTTTGATTAAATAAATAATCAAAGGTTTTAATTTTTTATGCCAATTGAATGCTACACTATTGTGCGTTCATTATAGAATTATAAGCTGTTGGATCAAAAGCGTTGTAGGCCTCAACAACTTTACCGTTCTCCCATTTAAACCATCCGTAACCTCTCAGTTCTAGTACTTCTCCGGATGATTTTGATATTCCACTCCAATCATACCAAACATTTGTAAAAATCTTTCCATCGTTGTAATACATAGTGGCTATATCTACATTATTGTGCGAGATATTATCAAAAAACTGATGACCTGCTGCAAATCCATTCATCATATCATCAATACTCAATTTAGCATCATTAACAGCAAAAATTGCATTTTCTGCAAATATATCAGCTGCTGCATTAATATTATTATCAGTATAAGCTTTCATAAATTTATGAACCCCTTGTGTATAAAGATCATCACCTTTGATATATCCAGACATTGGATTATCATCTTTTGATTGATTTGTATTTTGATTGCAAGCAACTATTAAAGTTGATAAACAAAGTAGTAAAAAAAGTTTTTTCATAAGTAAAGTTAATTTAATTAGTTTCATTACAAAATTAATAAAACTAATTTAAATAAGACAATATTGATTGAGAAACAAAAAAATAGTTACAACTAATTTCATAAAATAACTTCCTAAAAAATTATTTATATATAAAAAAGCAACTATGCTCTAATATGATTGAAGAGGCTAATACCATATAAGCCTATTGCCCCCCACATCACATAAATAAAATGTGAAGAAGGAATCCAAACATATCCTAAAATTAAATTTGAGACGAGTAAAACCCCAAGTACAATTAAAAATCGCTTTCTAACTATAAAAATTTTTAAGATTTTATCAGAAGTAAAAGACAGCAGTATAAAACCTATACCCAAAACATAGAGTCCTAAGAAACGATAAACTTGAGTCAAATACCCCCCTAACGATGCATTGCCCTCAATTAAGAATAAATCTGTAAACGTCATTTTTAACCTTTCCTCATTAGCTACCTGATCTAACATCCATGGTTCAGAGCTTATTAGCCATCTTAACCCAGATAAACAAAGTATACTACATAGAATTACAAGAGGGAATTTAATAGAATAGTATGTTTTTTTTTGCATGCTTGGCAGATTATGTGATTACCTAAATTTACAAAAATTAATTTTAAGATCTACATTCAAAAAACTCCATAAATTTAAACTTTGTTACTACCAAAAACGTATCCTAATATATTTTCTAGAACTAATTTTCACATCTAGATATAAGCCGTAAATAGCTAACTTATGAAACGTATAAATAAATTTATACCACATCATTAATGGTCAGCTGGTTCCTCTAGAGTTGTGGAATCTGTTTTTATAGCCTCAGAAAAATAGAATTTAAACTTCAGTTTCCCATCTACCTTTACAGCATAAGTGCTTTCAAGCCATTCAAATGTTAACTTGACTTTTCCTTCTGGAGTGTTTATGATAAACTCTCCAAATTGTTTTAAAGAAATATGTGCAGAATTATAATCAACATCTATTTTTACATCTTCAAATTTACGCTTACTACTGATGATATCGAAGGTTTTTACAAAGTCAATAAATTCTGCTTTAGTATAGTGTCTACTATTTTCATAGATAAAGAAGTCTTCTGTAACCACAGTATCAAAGCTACTTATATCATGATCTAAAACCTCAAAGAAAGCCTCAAATGAATCCATGACCTCATTTTCAGTAATTTTAGTTGGACTTTGACATGCGAATATTATTAAAGCGGAAAATAGTATTAGTTTTTTCATAATTTATAAATTAATTTTTTATGTTTTATATTTTAAAATTATAGCTTTTTTTAATTATTTGTCTAATTTGTTTAATGTACTTATAAGGTTAGGATTAATTTTTTGTAAATCATTTATAAATTTAAATTTATTCCTAGGAGAGATAATGAGTTCATCAAATTTACCATAACTAATTTCAATTCTATCAAATGACGCCGCAGGAGATGAAATTATAGATCCTGATTTTGAAACTTTTTTCATGTCCATAATATTTATAGAATTGTAGCGAAAAAAACCACATTTAATATGTAACATCTTTTTATCTATTGAATATGTAGTATTGAAAAACATATGTAAAATAAATCCATACAGGATAATTAGCCCTAAAATAATCACAACCATATTTCTATTGAATCCCTCATTTAGTAGGTTAGGAATTAATGGCCAAAAAAAAACAATAAAAACTACGATTAGTAAACCATAGGAAATTTTTGAATAATAAATCATTGGAATTAAATTTAAATAACAACTTTTTATTTTTTTAAAAATAAGAATTTTTTTGATTCCTATAGGCCATCAATTAACATTAAAGTTGCCATTACAATCATAATAGTGTTTTCAATAAAAGTAGCCTCTGTCATGGGAAGTTTTAGGGTTGTCCCTAGACAAGCACATCTCAAAGACTTCTTTGATAAAATAACCTTTGTAACACCTATGGTAGTTGTTCCTAAAACAAATAATGTAAGCCATAAAGCGATGGTTATTTCAAACCTCATCAAGAACATTAACCCTAGTACTGTTTCTATAAAAGGATAGACTTTTGCATAGATTGGAATCCTTTTAGCTAAAGGATCATACATCCTAAATGAATTTGGAAACCCCTTTAAATCTAACATTTTGAAAAAACTAAAAATAATATAAAATAACCCCATGAAATCTATCATGAAATCTATCCAATTCCAATTTTTATAGTTTAATAATACACTTGATATTAAAATGTAAAAAATTATTAGAAAAAGCGGCTTTAGTTGTTTAAACTTTGAATCTTCACTAACCTTAAAACCTGAGGTCGAGGATTCTATAGTTAATTTCTGAGAATTTATTTCAGTTATTGTATACTTTTCGGGAATTGCTCTTTGAAGTCTATCAATCTCTATATAATCACTCATTTCTATTACAACTTCTTCCTTGTCTATATCGACCTCAACATCAATTACACTTTTTAATTGGGAGATGTATTTTTCTACCGAAGCTTTACAGCTTTTGCATGTCATTCCTGTTATTTTAAAAAAGTGTTTCATAATTAAGGCGATATGATTAAAATAAAATTAGGGAAATGAACTAAGAATAGTAGGCCTTGTCTTTAACCTCTATTACAAGTTCCCTAAGCATTTGCATATCAATGTTACTGAGTTTATTTATATGTAAACATCCCTTACCCCATTTGCATTTACCCATTTTCTTTAAAAATTCCTCCTTTTTTGTTAAATCACAAGTCAAGTAAAGTGTAATTTTTTTCTTCCTTGGAGCAAAACCAATATTGAACCACTTAAATTCAGTTTTATTATTTTTTCTGAAATAACTATAATTTCCAAATCCTATTATAGAATTATCTCCCCAAACTTTCGGAGGTTTATTAGTTGCTTCTTTCATTAATTCGAGAATCGCTAGAGTATCATTTTTAATATTTTCATCAGAAATATTATTAATTAATGCATTTACACTAAGTTCTGTTTCAGTTGTTTTAAGATCACTCATTACTATGATTGATAAATAATTAAATTATTTCCTCTGTAGAGACTAAACGTTAACTTTTAAAGGTATAGGATGTAAATTTTAACTCCCACCCCAGCTATCTTGAAAAAAAATACCTACACCTAATTCTGCCCATAGATAGAGTAAAAATAAAATTATAATTAATTTAATTATTGATTTTTTTTTCATGACTGAAATGTACAACATTTATGGTGTAATTAAACTTTTTAAAATTTTAAAAAATACACTTATGATTTCAAAATTATAAATTATTCTCAAAGAGTTGTTGTTAAAAAAGTGAAGGAAATTATTAGTTAAGAAATAAAAAACCTCCTAAATAGGAGGCTTAATGATTCTAATAAGAACACTTAAATTATTTTAAGGGAGCTACTTTAAATTTCATGGTTTGTGCAACAAAATCTACTACTCCACTAACAATCATCGTATTCCCATCTGTAACATTATCATAGGAATACATTTTAAAAATTTTACCTTCTTTTTTATATACACCTTGTAGCGTAGCTTTCACTATATCTTCACCCATCTGTGTCCATGCAAAACCCGTAAATTCTCCACTGGTTGTACTATCATTGTGATTTGTAAAAACATAAGATAGGTATGCTTTTCCATAAGGACCAGCATCTCCGGAAGCAGAAAGTTCATAATTAACTCCATCCCTTGTGTGAACAGCATCTATATCAAATGTTGCTTCAAATGTTGTAGATGGATCCCATTTAATATCTTGAGAAAAAGCTAAAGAGGTCATAAGAAATAATAAATAAACTATTTTTTTCATGTTGTAAGATTTAATTAATAAAAACAAATATAATTTAATTTATATTAATTTCAAAAAACAACTAATTTATTAGATTTAACCTCTACAAACAAGTGATATTGAATATAACTATTGATAAAGTCTATTAATCAGACATCGCTCCAATAACTGGGGCTCCGAGAATTCCAGCAACACAGTATGTATTTGTTAAGCTCACCAACTCAGCAAACATAGCTTCACGTTGTTGACCCAAAGTCATATGAGCTTGAACACCCTCAGGACCATTATAAATTTCAGTCAAACCATAAAGTGTATTTCCTGTTTCACCACTATTAGGATCGAAAGGATTATTCAATTCTGGAGACTTAAACACAGAATAAGATAAAACAATGGGTTCTTGATCACCAGATAAGTGATGAGTCTCACGCATAAATTGTTGATGTGTCTCAATAAACTGATCCATTCTTTCTGTGGCATCGTTCGGCACTACAAATGACACATGAAATCCTAAAGATCCTACTTTGATTTTATTTTCTATCTCACTGATTGGCTCTTGCCCACATGATGCCAATAATAAAATACCTACTAAAGTTAAATAAATGTTTTTCATTTTTTATAATTTTAAGTTTATATGATTAATTAACTAAATATATAAAAAATTAAATTTACAATATTGAGAGATCCCACCGGTTTATTATAATGGTAGCGGGAGATTTAATCGAAACTCATCACATTGACTCTTATTATAAAATAAACCCATATTTAATTACATTAATTGTATCCTTTTAGATATCTATTTTAGACTGTAAGAGAAGGTTTTAATGTCCTCAATTGCTTGATTGTGAATTTCAGGTATATCATTAGGAAAAATATTTTCAGCAGCATGGACGGTTCCTTTAATTATTTTAGTAGTAACACTAATTCCTGCCTTTTTTAATTTATCTGAGTAAGCTAACCCTTCGTCTCTAAGTGGGTCTAATTCATTAACAGTAATGACATGCGGAGGAAGACCTTCCAACATATTATTGTCAGCATGGTATGGCCATGCAATAGGATTTTTACTGTCAATCCCATCATAAAGTGAAGCCATTAAGCCTAGCATATCCCCTCTTAGAAAGTATGTATCATTTTCAATTAACGACTTTAATTCTTTGTTTTCCTTACCATAGAGGTTGGAAATATATGGGCATTGAGCATAGACTCCATCAATGTAGTTTACAATCCCGTCTTGTTTTGCTTTTAAAGCGGTTGCAATTGAAAGGTTACCACCTCCTGATTCACCTGAGACTATAATTTTTGAAATCCCTAACTCCTTTTTGTTTTCATAAACCCATTTTAAACCAGAAATACAATCATTCAGACCTGCAGGGAAAGGATGATTTCCAAGAACACCAGCTGTGTTTCTGAATTCAACTCCTACTACAACAAGCCCTGTAGATGCGAGTTTGTGCCTCCAATAAATATAATTTGAGTCATCTGCTTTCATTATTGCCATCCCTCCGCCATGAAGATGAAGTATGGCTGGCATTTCTTCACTTACGTCTGCAGGTTTAGTTATATATAATTTAATTTCATTACCGTCATCTCCAATAATCGTTTTTGTTTCATTAGTTAAACCATCAGGTAGTTCTACATTTGAGAAAATTGCTTTAAATACGTCTGTATAAACTGGCTCCAAACTGTTATTAAATTCTTGAATTTCTTCTCTACTTGAATTATAAGTTACAGGAGGGGCAGGTGATACTCCATCTAAACCAATATTTATCATGGCTTGAAGAAGTTTTTGGTTGATTCTTTTATCATCATTTACTGTTAAGTCTTTATCACCTAACCTTCCAGGCAGTTCTTCGTTTTGCTTTTTAGGACTCGTATT